>CAYRIX010000076.1:0-1573 GCA_964424555.1 uncultured Eubacteriales bacterium | reverse complement strand
GGCAGACTAATGTATTAAATTTTATAGACTTGACACGAGGTTTTTTGCCCCGTTCAAATTAAAATTATTCTTTCAATAGTTTTAGTGTGTTTTGGTTTTCAAGAACCCTTAACTGTGATTTTGCCATAGCGTTAAGTTGAATAAGTCTTTCCCTTTGGGGTACACCTTGTTCTATAAGTATTGCATTAAAGCTTTCCATATTAGCAATTACCAAAAGCTGCTCTATTGTAGCATAATCTCTTATGTTCCCTTTCTTATCAGGATTTTCTGTTCTCCACTCTTTCGCTGTCTTTCCAAACAATGCCATATTTAAAACATCTGCCTCATTGGCATAAACAAAAGCAAGCTGTTTTTCACTTAAACTAGGAACAATATTCTCTTTTATAGCATCTGTATGTATGCGATAATTAACTTTAGCAAGTTCTCTTTTTGCACTCCATTCAAGCTCTTTCTGTTCAACAGCCTTTAATCTTTGTAATTCTTTGATAATATAGAGTTTAAATTCTGCTGAAATCCAACTTGCAAATTCAAAAGCTATATCCTGATGTGCATATACACCGCTGTTATATCTTCCTGCAGAAACTGTAAGACTAATGCCATTTAGCTTCTCAATCCATTGGCTTGGTGTAATCATAAAAGCATTTGTTCCGGCATCTTTTGTAACCGTATCGAATTCGATACGGTTAAAATTGGGATTGTTTAATTCCTCCCATACACATAAAAACCTTAGAGTTTCTTTATTTCTCAACCAATTATATACTGTGAACCTTGGATCAGTAGGATTTTTATATTTGGCAATATCAGTAAGAGATATGTATTCGTCCTGATTTATCTTTTTAAATCTAATATCTATTCCTTTTACCTCTATTTGATTATTTTTTGCCATATTGCATTTTCCTTTCTGTTTACTTTTGCCTTTGTTTTTTAGTAGTGATAAATATTTATCCGCCTCTGTCCTTGTTTGAACTATTATAATATTCTTTGAAGAATACCTTTCCAGCAAGTTAATAACTTTCTGTCTACTTTCAAAGTTGTAATTTTTTACAAAAGTAATAAAATCTTTGTCTGTGCCATCATTATTAATCCAAGGCATATCAGAACGTGGTTTCCCTTTCCTTGATTCAATCCCCTCTACACAAACATCGGTAGGATAATCTAAAAAGAAAACTGTATCACACTCTTTGATACGCATTTCCATGCTATGATATAAATTCCTGACGGAATTTATATCGCTGAATTAAACTTCGTTGAATTCATTATAGCACACCCTGAATAAAAAAACAATAAAAAACACAGAGGGTTTCTTTGTTATACAAGTAAAATATGCCAACCATTATGGTTGGCATATTTTAGCGATATTCTCACATTCGTTCGAGCGATATTGCTTCGCAACGATATGATATTGATTAACTCCCGAAGGGAATATCGCTGTGCAAAGCACAATATCGCTACGCAGTAATATCGCTGATTTCGTAAGAAATCAATATCGCTGCCGAGTGGCCTAAAGGACACTCGGCAAAAGCTCTGTGTTTTGAGTTATTTAATTTTTCTTGCCTCTATGTAAAATCTCTTT
>CAYRIX010000075.1:0-1694 GCA_964424555.1 uncultured Eubacteriales bacterium | reverse complement strand
GAATCGGTTTGCCCGATTAACGAGGCAAACCGATTGCTAATCTATTTTAGCAACTTGGGGCTAAAAGATCCCTCAATCACTGGTGGTGTTGACGATCTATAGACCTCAGCAATTGCGAAAAGTAATAAGTAACAGTAGAGTTCATCCCCTCGAGCTCCGGATTTTTCAATGTTTTCACAAAGCTCAGAATAGGAACGACTGTTTCGGACGAGACTGTCTAAAGCATGAGGTGTTACCAGATCCTTAACGGGGTAACAGGTCAATGCTTGGTAAGCATTCCGTGTTCTGCGCAGGCAGTCATTTGCTTTTGTCCTACTAAGCAAGCTGCTAACGGCTTCGGAATGATTTGTGATAAACGCTGCGGCTTGCCCCATATAGCTTTTCACGTTTACCCACAATCCGATCAAAATGTTCTTCAGATTATTCATTGCAAATCCCTCTCATTTCTTTAGAATAAATTCAATGAAAAATCTTTTTGTATGAGGTATGATTTGCTCGTTCTCATTGCCGACGAGTATTATCCCCCTCAAAATAAAACAACCATGATAAACACTCCCTTCTCGAGTGATATCATGGCATGGGCATAATATGGGCGCACAAAATAAAGGTATTGCAACATAGTCGCACTGCCTTAGCCATGAAATTCACTCTCTTGGTAGGCAGATAATACTATCAGTTGCTACCTTATTTTGTAATGATCATTGTTTTACCTCTATCTATGTCGTACAAAACGAACTCTTTTTACAAAATAATATATACCACATAAATTTTCTGTTGTCAAGCCTTTTATTGTGAGAAAATAAGTCGTTTTTTATATGCAATTTTCAGCGTGGTTTATGGCCTGTACAGATTGGGAAGGACACCGATATACTTGGCTTGTTGACTGGCGGCTGCTTTTCGTTCTTCACTATATGGTGCCGTTAGCCGGATGCTGACTCTGTGCTTATCGATCTCAAACCGCAGGCCGCCGTTTTCGTCATCTTCGGTTAGCTGACAGAGGTCAGGATATGTGGCGGCATAGGCGGTCAGGCGCTTTTTGAGCTTGGTATTATAGGTATAGATTTCGGCGGTTCCGTCGTATTCGTTGAAATACAGTTCGGTTACCTTTCGCTTCTTCTAGGGTATCTTTTTCATTAAAACCTCCTTGTAGATGATTCATTCTCCCGGCTCTAGAGTAGGGAAATTGGGACTAAAATCTGACAGCGAAGCCGTGAACGATGTGTTGGTCGTTCACGGCTTTTCTGTCGGCTACAAAGCCGAATTTACAGGCTCAGGATGTTTCCCATGGTCTGAGCTGCTTCTTTCTGTGCCGAGGTGGTGACATGGGCATAGGTATCCAGGGTGAAGCCTGCGGAGAAGTGACCCAGCATGCCGGACACGGTCTTGATATCCACACCGTTCTGGAGGGCAATCGTTGCGAAGGTGTGGCGGAGATCATGAAATCTGACCTTCGGGATACCTGCCTTTTCGAGGACGCGTTTGAGCATATTGTTTACGCTGTCCGGCGAGATGGGACCGCCGTTGGGGGACGGGAACACATAGGAGTCATTGGCCTTGGCTTTCTGCTGCCGCAGGACTTCAATTGCCTGGGGCGAGATGCTGACTGCCCGGTAGGAGTTTTTGGTTTTCAGCGGTGCTTCCACGATCTGCCCGTCCACTCTCGCCACCTGGCGGCGTACCTTGATGATGCCATT
>CAYRIX010000074.1:0-1993 GCA_964424555.1 uncultured Eubacteriales bacterium | reverse complement strand
TAGGCGGTGGTATTGCAGGTCCAGTCGGTATGCTGCTCTCCGTACCGATTGCATCTACTGCCTATGTGCTGGTAAAAGAAGCGACCGACAAGCGTGAAAAGAAAATGAAGGAAGGTTAAATACATGAGTATTACAACAATTTTGTTTGATTTGGATGGCACGCTTCTGCCAATGGATCAGGATAAGTTTGCGGGAGCTTATGTGAAGGGCTTGACCATTGCTGCAGAACCTGCAGGTTACAGTTCGATGATTCTTGGGGCCGCTATTATGGCTGGCACCGCCGCTATGGTAAAAAATAACGGAGAGAAAACAAATGAAGAAGTCTTTTGGGATACTCTTGAAAGAACCTACGGTGAATCCGTTCGTAACGATATCCACGTGTTTGATGAATTCTATGCTACCGACTTCCAAAAGATAGAAGAAGTCTGCGGGTTTGAGCCAAAGGCAGCGGCGCTTATAAAGCGTATCAAGGAAAAAGGATTCCGTGTTGCACTTGCGACTAATCCTTTATTCCCTGCAGTTGCGACTGAAAGCCGTATCCGTTGGGCAGGTCTTCAGCCGGAGGATTTTGAGTTATATACTACATACGAAGCCTCTCGATATTGTAAACCCAATCTAAATTACTATAAAGAAATGTTAAATCAGTTGCAGGTAGCACCAGAGGAATGTCTGATGGTGGGCAATGATGTGGCTGAGGATATGGTCGCAGAGCAGCTCGGTATGAAAGTGTTTTTGCTTACGAAGTGCCTGATCAACAAGCAAAATACTGACATCTCTGTTTATCCGAACGGAGATTTTGATAAACTAATTGAGTACATCGAAAACTTTTAAAAGCATTTTAAAGGAGATTATACCATGGCACAGCACGTCAAACTTACACCAAATAAACTGAAAAAGATACGCACCGTCGATGAACGGCTCATGTCCTATAACGTAGAAATGACCGAGATCACAGGCGGCACCTTCTGGAAAGCCTATACGCCCGGACAAATTGCGGGAACCGAAGAATTTAAGGTGTCAAGCACGCTTGAAGACTTTACCTCTATGGCAGACCTTATGCAGTATTATCCGCCCATAAATCTGTATGACGAAAAACTGAGGGTGCGTGCAAAGAAACTTGGTTCTGCGTGGATACGTGTGTCCGGTTCCTGGGCAACAAAAACCTATTACGATTTTGACGGAACGACGGGAGGCAAAGCGCCTGATGGCTATGCGAGTGTTCTTACAAAAGAGCAATGGATTGGTGTTCTTGATTTTGTAAAGGCTGTAAACGGAAGGCTGCTTATCTCGGTAAGTAACTGTACGGGAGACCATCCAAACGGCGGCCCTCTCGACCTAACACAAACCAAAAAGATATTTACTCTCAGTCACGAATACGGCGTGGATATCGCTGCCGCCGAGTTTATGAACGAGCCGAATATGCTTGCTATGTCGGGCGCTCCCAAAGGATACACCGCTGCAGACTATGCAAGAGACCAGGATATCTTTAACGCTTGGGTACGTGAAAACTACCCTGACTGCCTTATCGTCGGCCCCTGCTCGCTGGGTGACGGCGCAATGGGCAATACGGATACGAAGGATGTCGGTGCAGGTATCGGTATTATGATGCAGATGTGTACCACAGACGACTTGATGAATGGAACCAAGGTTCCTCTTGACGTATTCAGTTACCACTATTATAACGGCATTTCAGAGCGACTTGCTTCTATGATGCCTGCCGGTCATTGGAGTGGCAACGAAGCACACACCGATGCGTATTTAGCGGTTGCTCCCGAGAATGCAAAAGCGTATGCACCGCTCAGAGATAAGTATGTTCCGGGCGGTCAGATGTGGGTAACAGAATCGGGCGACGCAGGCGGTGGTGGCGATACCTGGGCTTCTACCTACCTCGACGTTCTCCGCACGCTCAATGAGCTGGGCAGCTTTGCAACCATTACTGACGGTGTGATCTTCCACAATACGCTGGCATCCTCCGACTACGGTTTCCTTCAGC
>CAYRIX010000073.1:0-2008 GCA_964424555.1 uncultured Eubacteriales bacterium | reverse complement strand
TGGTAACTGGATTTATCGGTCACAGAATGAGCATACAATCACCGAAGGAGAAAAAGCGGTATTTTTCAGCAACTGCGTGCTTATAAGCTGACATTGTGAGATCATAACCAGCAAATGCGCTGACCAACATTATTAAAGTGCTCTCAGGCAAATGGAAATTTGTTATAAGAGCATCCATACACTTGAATTTATAACCCGGGAAAATAAAGATTTCAGTATCATCCGAACACTCGGTTATTTCACCCTTTGAAGCGACACTTTCAAGTGTTCTGCAAGAGGTCGTACCAACACATATTACCCTTCCGCCTTTACGCTTGGTCTCGTTTATCAAATCAGCAGTTGCTTGCGGGATAAAATAATGCTCTGAGTGCATTTTATGATCGGTTATGTCATCAGCTTTAACAGGTCTGAATGTACCTAAACCAACATGCAAGGTAACAAAACCTACGTTTACTCCTT
Organism: uncultured Eubacteriales bacterium; assembly: GCA_964424555.1. Classification (GTDB taxonomy): domain Bacteria; phylum Bacillota; class Clostridia; order Oscillospirales; family Acutalibacteraceae; genus UMGS172. The sequence goes on along the minus strand of CAYRIX010000073.1, from coordinate 1,549 downwards.
TTTGTCTTATCTTATTAAGATAATCATTAGTAAAATGCAGTCCTGCCGTAGGTGCAGCGGCTGAGCCCAGTTCCTTGGAATACACAGTCTGATAACGTTCTTTATCGTCCAAATTTTCGGTTATATAAGGCGGCAAAGGCATCTGACCCACACGGTCAAGTACATCGTAAAAAATGCCGTCACAGGTGAATTTAACGATTCTGTTACCGCCGTCGGTTACATCAATAACCTCACATGAGAGCTCGGTGCCAAAGTCGAATATTTTTCCCGGCTTAGCTTTTTTACCCGGACCCGCAAGGCATTCCCATACGCAGTTGCCCAATTCCTTAAGCAGAACGAACTCGACTACCGAGCCCGTGTCCCTACGAGTACCGAAAATACGTGCAGGAAGCACTCTTGTGTCGTTTAATATGAGGCAGTCGCCGGCCTTTAGGTAATCAATAAGATCAACAAATTGCTTATCCTCGGTTTTACCACTATCTCGGTTGACGACTAAAAGACGTGATGAAGTACGTGGTTCAACCGGTGTTTGAGCTATTAAATTTTGTGGAAGTTCATAATAAAAGTCGGATTTTTTCATTTTACTCTCCGTAATGCACAAAATACAAATTTAAGCATAAAATATGTTTGACAAACATCTGACAGAGATGTATAATCTTATAATAAAGTATTGTATAAATATACTTTAAGGATTTTATGCTAAATGTTATTATATTGCACAAAAGCAAAATAATCAACACATTTCGGCAAAATTTATTTTAGGGTGATACATAATGAAAAAGTACAATGTAGGAATTATTGGCGCTACGGGTATGGTCGGTCAGCGTTTTGCAACCTTACTTGAAAACCATCCTTGGTTTAATGTCAAGGTTCTTGCCGCAAGCGGACGCAGTGCCGGTAAGACATATGAGGAATGTGTCGGCACACGTTGGGCAATGAAGACCCCCATTCCCGAGGCTTTAAAGAGTATGGTTATTATGAATGCTGAGGAAGACATTGAAAAAATCGCCTCATCGGTCGATTTTGTTTTCTGTGCAGTTAATATGAAAAAGGATGAAATCAAAGCTTTAGAAGAGGCTTATGCCAAGCACGAATGCCCTGTTATCTCCAACAACAGCGCTCACAGACATACTCCTGACGTACCGATGGTTATTCCTGAGCTTAATGCTGACCACATCAATGTAATTGAAGCACAGAGAAAGAGACTTGGAACTAAGCGTGGATTTATTGCGGTTAAATCCAACTGCTCATTGCAAAGCTATGTCCCTGCACTCTATCCTTTGGATGCTGAATTTGGTGTTGAGGATGTTTTGGTTTGTACATATCAGGCTATTTCAGGCGCCGGTAAGACTTTTGAAACCTTTCCTGAGATCGTTGACAACATCATCCCCTTCATCGGCGGTGAGGAGGAAAAGAGTGAGCAGGAGCCTCTGAAGATCTGGGGTAAAGTCGAAAACGGTGTTATCGTCAATGCCGACAAACCTCACTTCACCGCACAGTGCCTCCGTGTTCCCGTATCAGACGGACACACCGCCGCTGTTTTCGTGAG
>CAYRIX010000072.1:0-2418 GCA_964424555.1 uncultured Eubacteriales bacterium | reverse complement strand
AAGGGCAATACCGTCAGCAAAATCAAAAGTGACAGTATTACACTGACTGTTTTTACAATTGTTTTACGTTTTGACATAAGATGTCACTTCCTTTTAATATATTCAGACTATCGTCTGTAGATAAATTGTACCATATTTTGACAGTTGTGTAAATTGTCATATTGTACAATTCCCTGCAACCGGCTTTGTAAATATAAGAGATTTTCCGAAGTATATCAAAAAAATGACTTGTGACATGGCTGTTTTTTGTGATATAATTATGTTGCATTGGGTTAATAAAACCGCCCGAGGGTGTCTTTGGACACCCTCGGGCGGTTGTGTTTATTATATCGATTTAGTTTATTCTTCCTCGCTGAACATATCCTTGCCTACTCCGCAAAGAGGGCACTCGAAATCATCGGGGAGGTCCTCGAACTTGGTTCCCGGTGCAATTCCGCCCTCGGGGTATCCTTGGGCCTCGTCATAAACCCAGCCGCAAGCGTCACAGACATACTTTTTCATAACTGATTCCTCCAGAAATTTAATTGATTGTTTATATTACAGTACCAAAGACGGTGCGCTGTAAACACGTGCTCCAAGCTCCTGATTGAGCATATAAAGGCTCTTTGGATCCGAGCCGAACAGCTCCATCTTGGAGATAAGGTCGTTGGCATTGGTCTCTTCCTCGCCCTGCTCCTTAACAAACCAATCAAGGAACTGCATGGTGCGGAAATCCTTAACATCATAAGCGGCGCCGTAGATGTCGTTAATGAGTGAGGTTACATATATCTCATGCTCAAGGCCTGCCTTCAAAACATCCATGTTGTCGTTAAACACCTTGTCAGGCTTGGCAATAGCGTCAAGGGTTACGGTCTGATTCTCGTTCTGCAGGTAGGTGTAAAAGAGCATTGCATGATCTCTTTCCTCCTGTGCCTGAATCATATACCAGTTAGCAAAGCCGTCGAGACCCTTTGCCTTAAAATAGTTTGCGAAATCCAGATACAAATATGCAGAATAAAATTCTTTGTTTATCTGTTGATTGAGTAATTCATGTACCTTCTTATTCATAAGCTTTCTCCTTTTAATTTACTTTATTTCTTCAAAATCACTTGCACCGTGCTTACACAACGGGCAAATGAAATCTTCGGGTAGTGTATCGCCCTCGTACACATATCCGCAGATTTTGCAGACATACCCCTTTTTGCCTTGGGTTTCGGGCTTGGGCTTGACATTCTCAAAATAGTAGCTATAGGTCATAGTCTCACGGTCGGAAATCACCCTTGCCTCGCTGACTGAGCAGATAAACATTCCGTGGGTATCGAGGTCAACATACTGCTCTACCTTCAAGGACATAAACGCATTTGTGTATCTCGGCAGAACCACAAGGCCGTTGTCTGAACGAAGAGGCTCGCACTCGGCAAACTTATCAACGTTACGTCCGCTCTTAAAGCCGAACTGCTCAAAGACCTTGAACGGAGCGTCGACCGTGAGGCAGTTGATATTCATCCTGCCTGTCTGTTTGATAACATGGTGCGAATAGTTATCCTTATTTATGGTAACCGCAATACGGTTGGGGGTATTGGTGACCTGTGTGACCGTGTTAACGATAAGTCCGTTATCCTTTTTGCCGTCGTTAGAGGTTACAACATAAAGTCCGTAGCCTATTTTAAAAAGTGCCGTCATGTCGTTCTTGTTGGGTGTATCCTCCGACAAGGCGAGGTAATCACGGCAAAGCTCATCGGCCAAGGCATTAAGCTTTTGAGAGCTTTCATCATTCAAGGCCGAAAGAATTGTGACGGTATTCTCGGCAAACTGAAGATTCTTGCTCTTTTCAAACATACCCCTCATGACCTTGGCGGCCAAGGGCGCCCAGCTACCGTTTTCGATGAATGCAACGGTACGGTTCTGGAAGTTGCGCTCGGTCAAGTGGGTGATAAACTCATGCATAAAGGGGAAAATTTCGGCATTATAGGTCGTGGTTGCAAGGACGAGCTTTGAATATCTGAACGCATCCTCGACCGCCTCAGCCATATCGCAACGTGCAAGGTCGTTGACGACTACCTTGGGGCAACCGTTGGCAATAAGCTTTTCCTTAAGCTGCATTACTGCCTTTTTGGTGTTGCCGTATACCGAGGTGTAAGCGATCACAATACCCTCTTCCTCCACGCTGTAGCTCGACCAAGTGTTGTAAAGGTTGAGGTAATAACCGAGGTTTTCCTTTAAAACAGGGCCATGCAACGGGCAGATGGTCTTGATGTCGAGTCCTGCCGCTTTTTTAAGCAGGCTTTGCACCTGTGCACCGTATTTTCCGACAATGCCGATGTAGTAACGTCTTGCTTCACAGGCCCAATCCTCCTCTACATCCAAAGCTCCGAATTTCCCGAAGCCGTCAGCCGAGAAGAGCACCTTGTCATAAGAATCATAGGTCACAATAACCTC
>CAYRIX010000071.1:0-2418 GCA_964424555.1 uncultured Eubacteriales bacterium | reverse complement strand
CAGCATCTACAAAAACCATAGGAAGTCGTTTTGTCTTTGCCTCCGTCACGCTGATACCGCCCGGCTTTGTCAGGTAAAGATCGGCGCTGTCCATTAGGGATGAAATGTTTTTAACATAGCCCCGAATATGAATGTTGGGCTTATTACAATATCTCTTATCGAGCGTTTTCATCAGGTGTTTGTTGGTTCCGCATACAACCGTCATTTCTTCATCATTATGAAGCATTTCGGCAATATGCCTTACAAGCAGGTCAATCGGACCACAACCCATGCTTCCGCTCATGACTAAAAGATGGGTGTGCTCGTCTGCAATTCCTTCGACTTTTTTTGCCGTTTCCTTATCTTTCTTGTCATAGAACATTTGCCTTACCGGAATGCCACTAGATACCAGTTTGAATTCCGGTATTCCATATTCAGCATACTCTTTTTTGACAGTATCATCAGGAACGAAATAAACATCCAGGTCACTTGCCTCGGTAGTGGGACTGCACGTGTAATCTGTGCCTACAAAAGCGGTATAGAATCTCGTCTTACATATTTTTTCCGCATCTGTCAGTATAACGCCGGCAAAAACGTGAGTGCAAATAACCGCATCATAGTCACCGGCATCAATATAATCCGCAAGTCTTTGCTTGCCTGAACAAAAGTAGTTATATAAAACAGAACCTTCACGATACACACTTGCGTGTGTTTCTGCATAACGGTAGCCCCAACGAAAAAGTCCAGGAAAGTGTCTGTAAACAATGGTATGACCCTTCGACAAAACCTTTGAAACAGATTTCGATATGAACGAAAGCGCATCTTCGATCACACAATAATGACCATTACTGTCAAAGACCTCTTTGAGCGCCTTCGCACAGGAATTATGTCCTTCACCGGTGTTACAACTTAGGATCAGAATTTGCATAAGTTCCTTTCCTTTCTTTCTTCTCCAATCTTTTGGCAACATCCTCTTTTACCAGAATATAGAGGGCAGACAAAAGAGGAATAAAGAAGATCATACCCACAAATCCAAATAGTTTGCCGCCTATCAGCACAGCTATAAGCGTCCACAAAGGGGGCAATCCTACCGTTTTACCGACAACGCGAGGATAAATAAACTGAGTTTCGATGAACTGCACCACTAAATATACAATAAGACACATAAGTGCTTTTTGAGGACTTACCATAAATGAAAGAAGTACGCCGAATGTACCGGAAATATATGCTCCGATATACGGAATCAAAGCACATATCGCCGTAACTGCACCAATAAGCATGGCATAGGGCAGACGAAAAATAGTAAATGCTATACATATAAGCACACCGAGTAACAGAGCTTCTACACATTGTCCGGTCAAAAATTTTGTATATGCGTTTTTAATCAGGTTACATACATATAAAAGCTTGTCCGCAAAAGTATCTTTTGTATAAGCATACAAGATACGCTTCGCTTGATTTGCCAGTTTATTGCGATCTGCCAGCGTATAGAGCGCAATAATAATGCCGGTGGCAGAAAGCAAGATTACCGACACTGTTGACGATGCGATGCTTGCCACGGACCCTATGACAGATCCGGCATAATTAGATAGGTTGCTGACAGTGTTCATCCAGTCGATACTTTCAAGCTGCTTCTCTATCCATGCAGTATTGATATTATAGCTTTCCAAAGTTGCAAGCCAACTTGGCCACTGCTTTGCGATCAGTTCAACAATACTTTTTACTGTTTTTACGAGTTCTGGAATAACCAGCAGGCAAAGAATGGCAATTACAAGAAGAACGCAAATAATACTAAGAAATATACTTGCTATGTGTATTGTTTTCTCGTTCGGTTTGCGTTTCCGCTTTTTGAAAATGCGTCTGAACAGTTTTTCAAAACCTGTTACCGGAACATTGAGAACAAATGCAATAATCAATCCGACGATTATCGGCTTAAAAAGATCAGAAACATAGCCCAATAAGCGAACAACAAACTCTAATTGTGTCACGAGAACCAATAGTCCAACCGCAAAGGCAATGTATATAAATATTGGTTTTTCTTTTTTTCTCATTTATCTACATCCTTATTGTCCGAATACCCGAAGGTGAAAGCTCACCTTCGGGCTTGGAAAAAGCATTACTCACTTCTGAGTGCCACAACGGGATCTTTTTTCGCTGCGCTCCTTGAAGGAATGATACCTGCAAACAGTGTCAGAATCACACTAATTACGATCAGGATCAATGCCACCTCAAACGGAAGGAATGCGTTGAGATTATTGATGCCCGTCAAGTGATGCAAAATTAAGTTGATAACCTATCAATAGATTGCGTGTGCTTTTTATGTTGCGAATCCTTTCTGCTCTGTTTCAAGAGCTTTTTGGGCTGCTGAGAGCATTAGTTTGATGCGGTTCAGCTGATTAACCTCACTTGCGCCGGGGTCATAGTCCACAGCGGCAATGT
>CAYRIX010000070.1:0-2423 GCA_964424555.1 uncultured Eubacteriales bacterium | reverse complement strand
TTTTTGGTGCCGGAAGCGGGGGTCGAACCCGCACGGTATCGCTACCACTGGATTTTGAGTCCAGCACGTCTGCCAATTCCATCATTCCGGCTCAAGTACCAATGTATTATACAGTAACACTCGGCTAAAATCAAGTGTTTTTTTCAAATTTAATAAAATTTTATTGTTTTATCCAGCAAACGCTACGCTATTATCGCATACTGCTTTATTTTAGTAATATTCTCTTACAATTCAACTGCTTTTTCTTAATTTATTTTTTAGAAAAAGCATTACTGCCGCACCTACAAATGCACCCAACACACCGGCAATAATATCCCCCATCGTATTACTTTTAGTTCCCTGCATATCTGCATTAATCAAAACATCGCACAGATATTCGAAAATCTCCCAAAAAGCGGCACACGAGCACGAAAAGAACAGCGAAAACAGACCGATATTCACGTTGTCTTTCGGCATATTTCTTTTAAGGCCGATATATTCAATAATGATCCTGCCGCCTTCAAAAAGCAGAATTCCGCTTAAAAAATGCACAAATAGATCATAAAAATCCAAGTGTCTGTAAAGGTTTAAGCACGAACCCAAGGACGAAGCAAAAAAGACAAAAATCAAAGTTCTGACATAAAACCTTACGGGAAAGAACCAAACAGCAACGCTTACCAAAACAATTGATAAAAACGAGCCTGTAATTTTTAATTTTGTCGATTCAATTGGCACAAAATACACACAAGCAGTGCAAATACAATTAAGCAAAAGCACCGCAAGTGAAGTTAATAATTTTATCTTTGTTGTCTTGTTCATAAATCACCTTAACACGGTTATTTGATACTTAAGTATAAAGTAAATTATGCCCTTTTCTCTAAAAACATAACCATATAAGAGCTTAAAGTCCGATATCCTCAAGGTGTAGCTTTACACCCTTTTCAACAAGGCGATTTTGAAGCTCCTTGACATCCAATGTAGAAAAATCGTCGGTCATAGCTGCGGCAACACCCGCAGCCTCACCAGTAACGGCACAGCAAGGGATAACACGCATCAAATTCCACATTGCATCGGTCGCCGAAGTGCAACGTCCTGCGCAAATAAGGTTTTTAACCTTGCTTGAATAAAGCGTTCTGAACGGCACCTCAAAAACAGGGCCTCTCTTATACCAATGAGCAATGATTCCAACAGAATCGTCAAATTGTTTATAAGATTCGCTGTCATCAAGTACATACTCACCGTCAATACGGCGGGTCATTCTAATCTGCGGAATAGTCGCAATCATTGTCGGAACTAATGATGGATCGTCTTTTCTTCTCTTTTTTATGTCGTTAAGCGTTGAGGTGTGCGACAGCACCGTCTGTTCAGACAGCTCATTCCCGTCAAGTCCAGTAAATCTGCGGTCAATAAGTGTCGGTACCTCATTACCATCCTCTTTTTCCTCATCGGGCACGTCTGAAAAGCCTAACATACTCAGCTTATACCCCTCTGCGCCGAGATGATAGTACCAAGCGGCAAGCACATTGCCTTGCTTAAAGTTTTCAGTCGGAGCGCCCGAAAATTTCACGATATCCGCATCACCCGTAGCATCAACAACAGATTTTACAGCAATAGCCTGACGGCCTGATTTATTTTCGATTACTACTGCATTAATCTTATCGTCTTCCTTGCTAACAGCAACAGCATACGTACCGTAAAGTATTTCAACACCCTCTTTTACAAGAAGCTGCTCAACAAGCATAGCAAAAAGACTTGGATTATACTGCACCTCAAAGCGTTTATCGTTCGCAGTGCGTTTTGATATATCATCGGAGTCAAGCCAATTTTCGGGATAACGGGCCTCTGCGCCCATAGAAATTGACAAACGGAATAGCTCTTCAGCAATACCGTAAGATACTTGATGACCATAACCATCACAAAGCGGAAGATAAATAGTAACGATACCTGCAGTACCAAGTCCGCCGAGGATGTACTCCTTTTCCAAAAGAATTACCTTCTTGCCCTGACGTGCAGCGGCCAATGCAGCAGAAATTCCCGCAAATCCGCCTCCTGCTACAAGCACATCGCATTCACTGGTAACTTTGGTTTCAATAATTTCGTTTATTATCAATTTTATCACCCCAGCTTTATTACATATTAATGATAGCACAGATAAAATATTATTTCAATAAAAAAACAGCTCAAGAAGAGCTGTTTTTTATGTATTAACCGTAATAAGGCGGCTGGGGATACTGAGGAACCTCAGGCTCTTCACGCTTGCAAGCCCAGACAAGGCTTATGATCCACATAACAACAGTCCATCCAAGGAAAATGTTGAAGAGGATAACCTTAGTTCTTCTGTTTCTCTTTGCAAGAGCAATGATAGACGGAAGGAAATAAAGCGCAAAACCTTCATCCAGCATCCAGATGAAACGAATATCCGTTTCGCACAGTTTCTTGATGAA
>CAYRIX010000069.1:0-2443 GCA_964424555.1 uncultured Eubacteriales bacterium | reverse complement strand
CCATAGCACAGCCGATGTCGGCGGCTTTAAGGGCAGGTGCATCGTTTACACCGTCACCCGTCATAGACACGACCTGACCTTTGCGCTGCCAAGCCTTAACAATGCGGATCTTATTTTCGGGCGATACACGGGCATATACGCTGATGTTTTCAACCTGTGCATCCAGCTCGCTGTCGGCCATGGCATCCAGTTCGGCGCCCGTGATAGCACGGTCGCCTTCAAGCAGGATACCGAGTTCCTTTGCAATAGCAGAAGCGGTAACAACGTGGTCGCCGGTAATCATAACGGGCTTAATACCGGCTCTGCGGCAAACGGCAACAGCTTCTTTTGCTTCGGGTCTCGGCGGGTCGATCATACCGACAAGCCCCATAAAGGTAAGACCGTTTTCCAGTTCCTCAGAGGTGGGATTTTCGGGAATGGTGTCAATTTCCTTATAAGCAACCGCAAGGACACGAAGAGCGTTTTCGCTCATGGCTTCTGTAACTTTTCTTGCAGTTTCAATGTCACCAGCAACACAGCGAGGTGCCATCATATCAAATGCACCCTTGACAATAACAATATTTTTTCCGTCGATCTGATTTACGGTCGACATAAGCTTTCTGTCCGAGTCAAAAGGAATTTCCGCAAGTCTTGGGTACTTTTTATTAAGGTCATCCTTTGGCATACCGTTCTTATGTGCGGCAAGGACGATTGCTGTTTCTGTGGGGTCGCCGATATGCTGTTCCTCTGTACCGTGGAAAACCACCGAGCCGTCACAACAGAGTGTGCCGTACATAAGGAGTTTTTTAATATTGTCGGTATTGTTGTTCGAGATATTTTCGGGGTCAAGGTAGCCGTCGGCATATGCCTTTGTGAGAGTCATACGGTTTTGGGTAAGCGTACCTGTTTTATCGGAACAAATAACAGATGCACCGCCGAGAGTTTCAACGGCAGGAAGCTTTCTGATAAGTGCATTCTTCTTAACCATTCTCTGAACGCCGATAGAAAGTACAATAGTAACGATTGCGGGAAGTCCCTCGGGAATTGCGGACACAGCAAGAGAAACGGCGGTCATGAATATCTCAAGCACGGGAATACCGTTTACAAGACCTACGACAAATATAATACCGCAGGCGGCAAGTGCCACAAAACCAAGATATTTGCCGAGCTGTGCAAGCTTTTGCTGCAAAGGTGTCTGACCTTCCTCTTCATTATCGAGAAGATTTGCAATTTTACCCATTTCGGTATCCATACCCGTTGCTGTAACAACAGCAATCGCAGTTCCGTAGGTGATGGAACAGCCGGAGTATACCATATTATGTCTGTCTCCGAGAGGCGCGCCCTCTTTTACTTCGGCAAGGTAGTCCTTTTCGGAAGGAACGGACTCACCAGTAAGTGCAGATTCTTCGGATTTTAGTCCTGCGCTGTGTAAAAGTCTTGCATCGGCAGGTACAAAATCACCCGCTTCCAAGCGGATAATATCGCCGGGAACAAGCTCTGCGGCATCTATAACCTTTTCTTCACCGTCACGGATTACTCTTGCATGAGGTGCCGACATATTCTTAAGAGCATCAAGTGCTTTTTCAGCCTTGCCTTCCTGATATACGCCCATTACTGCGTTAAGGATTACTATAAGAACGATAAGCGCAGGTTCAAAAAGCTCGCCCCAGTTCTGTTCCACACAGACAACCACAAAGGAAATTATGGCAGCGGCAATCAGAATAAGGATCATCGCATCCTTGAACTGGTCAAGGAAACGCTGCATGGTCGTTTTCTTTTTCTTTTCACGGAGCTTGTTGGGCCCGTATTTGTCAAGACGGTTTTTAACCTCGACTGAGTTAAGTCCTCTCTCTCTGTCCGTGGAAAGCTTCATCAAAAGCTCGCTTGTTTTTTCTGTGTAAGGTGTCAATTTCAGTTCCTCCAATATCTCGAATTACAGTTATTATACAAATGCTATTTCAACTGTTTCTCAATTCAACCTCAACAATTGTTGAAATTTATTCAACCGCTTTCAGTGATTCTGCCATATTGATCCTGTCAATCCTGCGTTTCATAAAATGGTTGACGATGACAGCAAACAGAACCGTGCAAACAAATGCCAGCAAATAACTCATTGGTGAAATACAGTTATTAAAATTTATAATATCAATCTTTACCATACTCATTACGGTAGTATGAAACAGTTTTCCAAGCGGCAGTCCGAGAATACTTGCAATCACGGATAACACAAGATTTTCCTTTAACACGTAGCTTTCGGTTTCCTTTGGATAGAAGCCGAGCACCTGAATGGTAGCAATTTCACGGCTACGCTCGGCAATATTGATGTTCGTAAGGTTAAATATTACGATGAAAGCAAGGGCTGCCGAGAAAAAGATGATAAGCCAGATAATATAGTTCAGGCAATCGAGAGCATCGCTGATATTGGCACGCATCATATCAAGCTGTGATACGCTGGAGAATTTAC
>CAYRIX010000068.1:0-2555 GCA_964424555.1 uncultured Eubacteriales bacterium | reverse complement strand
TTACTCCTTAACCTCCGGCAGGCCTGCGACGGATGTCAGCAGAGACACGACACCGGCCAGAACGGCGGTGCCTGTGACGGTCAGCCAACCGACCTCTTGGATGCCGACACCCACAGGTATCATGGCAACGGCCGTCTGCGCAACCGTTTTAACCGCTCGGACCCCTGCCGCCTTGAACCACTGCTTGTGCTTCTTTAGCCACTTCTTCATGCTATCCCTCCTCTCGTCCAATTGTTATCTTAGTCTCAGATCGCTACTTCAATTATCTTTTTCATACCGATTCTCCTTTATTTATGCGCCTGTTGGTTGAGGTATTTGTCAAGCTTGTTTTTTGCATCAGGTACAGTGTGGTTCGCACCAAGCTGCTGCAGACCGTCAAGACACGCCGACAACGCATAGCATATTAATGTGTTTTCTTCCTTTAAACGGCTCACGTCCTCGTTATGGTGAACTTCGAGTTCCTTTATCTCAACGTCCTGATGCTCCTGCTTAAGATACCAACGGTGAGCCTTGAAAAGCACTCCGACTATAACGCCTATCGCTGTAAGAAGGCTTGCCGCCGTTATGACGGTACCGACTGAAATATACACCGCCTACACCCCCAGCATTCTTTTCCATGTGTTAAGCCCGACCTCGCCGTCTGCGGTCAGTCCGTTTGCCTTTTGCCAAGCCTTGACCGCCGCCTTGGTATCAGCACCGAACTTACCGTCAGCCGTGACTCCTACCACAGTCTGCACAAGCTTTGTGAGATTCGGGTACTTAAAGCTAAGTGCCCTCTTTTTGCATATCGCCTTTTTAGCGACTGTCTCACACTCGGTACCCCACTCGCCGTCAGCGCCGTACTTCGGGAAGCTGAAGCCGTCCTTTATGGCTGCCTTCTGCCAATCCCAAACACTTATCTTGACCTCGGGAGCACCGCCGAAGGTCGAACGGTATTCCTGCTTGTCCGAGTACCAAAAGGCCTTTTGGTCACGTGTGTCGATATGACAGCCCCATGTATAAAGCCCGATTCCCTTGACCCCGATGCTCTCGGCAAACTTGGCCACCTCCTCAGGCTCGATTCCGCTGACACGGATATCGGCCGCTGTGCCCTCCATGTGCTTTGACTTTGACGCACCGCCGACCGATTTGTTGTGGGTTTTACAACGGTAGCCTGAATTAATCGTCACACTCTTTCCGAAATGCTCTCGTATCTTCTGCAGAACGCTGACAAGCTCGGTATCTACCGTAGTCTTGTTACAGCATCCAAAGCCGTGACAGTCAAACTCGGTCGACTTGAAATTCTCGCTCAGCTTCACTGCCTTGCCCTTTTCATAGGTTTTAAGCATTCTCTGTCACCTCCTCATGTTGTTTGTCTAAGCACTGCTGAATATCGGCAAGGTCGCTTTCCTCCAACACACCCTTGTCGAACCAGCCTGCCGCATTAAGAATAATCCTATAATCGGCCATATTTCCGACCGCTTTTATAAGTCCCTGCTTTACAAAATTTTTAAAATTGAACATTATACGTTACCTCCCATTGAAACTATTGCCGCCTGCAGCTCGGCAAAGGCCTTGTTTATATCTCGGTTATACTCCACCTCAAGCTCGGCGCCCTCGGTATCGGTCGTCAGCGCCATTGAGGGATATATTGACTCGACACCCTCGACCGTGCCGTCAGAATTGGCTTTGTAGGTGACAGGCTCTTTGTACGGCTCGTACTCGGTAGCTGTTGAGCCTTTTTCTATCTGGATATTGCTTACGGTTGTTATGGCGTTATTCTTGCCCCAAACGTACCAAAGCACCTGAGAATCCAACATTGTTTCAGTTATTTTTTTAGATTCTCCGAATTTCCACGAGTTTTCATAAACCGTTAAATAAATATAGTTGCTTGTATATGATGAAGTCATACCTTCAGGTAATGGCGAAACAGCCGAAAGGGTATATGTTTCTCCCACCTTAAGGTCGGGTGCATAATCCCTAAGGGTGTATGGTTCCCCTGCCGTTACACTGGTTGCACTCTTAGTAGTGATAGTAAGCGTACCATTGCCATCATTTATAACGCCTGCTTTTGTAATATTTGATGACGAAACAACCTTCGAAACATCAAAATAGTTTTTACCTTGGACTGTCACGACAACGGCCTTGCCCTCGTACAAACTGATTTCGGCATTGATATCCATATACTCCGTGTCGCTCTCGACATAATGCGGATTGGTCTCATCCAGTGCATACACCTGATAAAAGCCTGTTATCTGCTGGCCCGAGGAGCTTAAGGTGTACGAGCCCGAGACCTCTGTGGCCTCATCACCCCAACTGTCGTCGGAATACGTCCAACTGCCGACCCAAGACAGCACATTTCCTTCAACGGTGTATACAATGTCATAGATTGCGCCTATCTCAGCGTACGAGCCGTGAGGAACTATCTCAAGAGCCGAGAAGTCTGAAAGTGCCGTGAGGTCGTCACCGTCGACGGTAGGTATGATACCTGCGATACAGTACGCACCGCCCGAAATAACTGCTCGCACCGAGGTCGCAGGTGTGTCAAGCATAACGGTTGCACCCTGAGAGCTGAC
>CAYRIX010000067.1:0-2602 GCA_964424555.1 uncultured Eubacteriales bacterium | reverse complement strand
GACCGGTGCCCAAAACATGAGGCACCGGCGCTTTTCATTATTCTGCAAATAGCGGTGTCGAAAGATATCTGTCGCCGGTATCGGGCAGAAGCACGACAATGGTTTTTCCTTCGTTTTCGGGGCGCTTTGCGAGTTCAATAGCGGCAAAGGCAGCAGCGCCGGAGGAAATGCCGACAAGAACACCTTCACTCTTACCGATCAGCTTTCCTGTTGCAAATGCATCTTCGTTGGAAACAGGGATAATCTCATCGTAGATTTTTGTATTAAGTACATCGGGAACAAAGCCTGCGCCGATACCCTGAATCTTATGAGGTCCGGCAACACCGGTAGAGAGCACTGCAGAAGCAGCAGGCTCGACCGCTACGACCTTGATGTTAGGATTTTTGGATTTCAGATATTCGCCTACACCTGTAACCGTACCGCCTGTGCCTACGCCTGCAACAAAGATATCCACATTGCCCTCGGTATCCTCATAAATTTCGGGACCTGTATTTTCTCTGTGAGCCTTGGGGTTAGCAGGGTTCACGAACTGTCCGGGAATAAAGCTGTTCGGTGTCTGGGCGGCGAGTTCTTCCGCCTTTGCAATAGCACCTTTCATACCTTTAGCACCTTCGGTCAGTACAAGCTCGGCACCGTATGCTTTCATTAGGCTTCGGCGCTCTACCGACATTGTTTCGGGCATTACGATAATGATTCTGTAGCCACGTGCCGCGGCAACCGCCGCAAGACCGATACCGGTATTACCGGAGGTGGGCTCGATGATAACAGAACCGGGCTTTAGCTTTCCGCTTGCCTCGGCCTCGTCGATCATTTCCTTTGCAATACGGTCTTTAACAGAACCTGCCGGATTGAAGTATTCCAGTTTAGCGACGACCTTTGCTTTCAATCTCAAGGCATTTTCAATATGTGTAAGTTCAAGAAGGGGTGTTTTGCCGATCAGCTGATCAGCGGATGTATAAATATTAGCCATAATAATTAGCCTCCAATGGTTAGTCTACTTTGCCGCCTTCAACAACAAGATTGTCGGGGTTTGCAGCATCACCGTACACGTCTGCAAGGGTTGCTTCATAATCGGCGTGGAAGAAGTTTTCTTCGCCCAGTGCTTCGATTTCATCATTGAGCCACTGGAGCAGAGTTGTATTACCTTTTTGAACGGCGGGAGCAATGGTGTCTGCATTGCCGAGTGCATCAATACCTACCGTAAAGCCGGGATTCTGAATTGCCCAAGCGAGAACCTCTGTGTTGTCGGTAGAGAAGGCATCGCCGCGTCCGTCAAGCAGTGCGTTATAGGCATCAGCGTATTCATCATATTTCTGGAGATTTACATCGGGATAATTCTTCTCAAAATATGTTTCAGCAGTGGTGCCCTTAACAACGATGAGGTTCTTGCCGTTTAACTGTTCCACATCAGTGATAAGTGCGTTATCGGGAGAAACCACACCGAGCTTTACCTTCATATAGGGCAGTGCGAAGTCAACCTGCTGGGCACGTTCTTCGGTTACAGTAAAGTTTGCAAGGATGATATCTACTTTACCGGTTGCAGCATATTCCACACGGCTTGCAGGATCGGTGGAAACATATTCAACCTCGACACCGAGGTCTTTTGCAATGCGTTCTGCAAAGTAAACATCATAGCCCTGATACTCGCCGTTCTCATCTACATAGCCGAAAGGAGCCTTGTCGCTGAACACACCGATTACGATCTTGCCGCTTTCCTTGATCTCATCAAGAGTGCGGAAGGATGCTGCTGTGTCGTCATTGTTGCCGCCGCAAGCTGTAAGTCCAACTACCAGGAGCAGAGCGACTACGGTTAAAGAGAGTAATTTAATAAAAAGATTGTTACGTTTCATGAGAAATTCCTTCTTTCAATATTTTGCGGCATTTTGCCGTTTTAGTCTGTATTTGTCCTGCGTTTATCAAAGGCGAAGGTCTGCAGGAATTCCTTTGCCCGTGCAGTTTTTGGATTTGTAAAAAATTCATCCGGTTTGGAATCCTCGACAATGTTGCCGCTATCCAAGAAAATGATGCGGTCTGCAATTGCACGGGCAAACTGCATTTCGTGGGTGACGATTACCATTGTCATACCCTGATCGGCAAGTTCCAGCATCACATCCAGAACTTCTCGTACCATTTCAGGATCCAGTGCGGCAGTTACTTCGTCAAAAAGCATTACCTCGGGGTTCATACAAAGGGCGCGGATAATTGCTACACGCTGTTTCTGACCGCCCGAG
Organism: uncultured Eubacteriales bacterium; assembly: GCA_964424555.1. GTDB lineage: Bacteria > Bacillota > Clostridia > Oscillospirales > Acutalibacteraceae > UMGS172. The sequence continues at coordinate 371 of CAYRIX010000067.1, read as the reverse complement.
AGCTCTCTTGGGTAGGCTTTGCGCTTTTCCCAAAGGCCGACTCGTTTGAGTAGCTTTTCGGCTTGGCTCTCAACTTGCTTTTTAGACCGTTTTTGAACTTTAACGGGAGCTAAGGTAATATTATCCATAATATTTTTATGTGGAAATAAATCATAGCTTTGAAAAACCATGCCGATCTTCTGACGAAGCTGTGTGATGGTTTTACCGTCAGAGGTTATCTCTTCACCGTCTAAAAATATGTTGCCGGCACTGGGAGACTCCAAACCGTTCATACATCGTAGTAGCGTGCTTTTTCCGCATCCTGAAGGCCCCAGTACCACAACGACTTCGCCTTTGTGAACATCGAGGTCAATGCCGTCAAGAACGGTCTC
>CAYRIX010000066.1:0-2621 GCA_964424555.1 uncultured Eubacteriales bacterium | reverse complement strand
GAAATATATGATGATGGTGTAACGCTCGACGAAATGATTGAGGATGCTTCGGAAATTCTGATATACGAACAGGTATTCACTACTTTACCGAAAATTGTACAGTCTCAATTTACAGAGTTGGTTGAGCAGCTATCATGGCGATATTGGAGCAGGGAAATCAATGATTCAGAATTCTTTGCGGTTTTCAAAATGATAAATGGGTTTTATTTATCGAAAAACCTGCCGTTGGTGGTTGACAGCGATTTTGTGGGGCTGCTTACAAAGGCATTTGAGATTTCCTCTGCTAAAAATGCTTGTAATGTTAAATATCTTGAAGGAATATATCAGAAATTCCTTGAGAGAAGCATCACGACGCTGTCAGCATATGAGGACGCTGAATATAAGCGTTGGAAGGAGAAAAACGGATTATGAAATACATAATACCCGACATTCCGAAGAGCAACAATGAGTATATCGGGCGGTCAAACATACATCAGTATCAGAAGGATAAAAAGATGTGGTGTGAAATGCTTTGGGCGTATTGCCGACCACGGCCGCCGAAGCCGTTAAGTAAGGCTATCGTCTCGATTACATACCATTTCCCCGACAATATTCGCCGAGATCCCGACAACTATTCGGGTAAGATGCTGCTTGATGGATTGGTCAGGAACGGAATTATTAAGGATGATTCGTTCCTTTGCATCCGATTGGTGCTCGATGCCGAGTTTGGGTGCAAGAAAAAAGAAACAGTGATTGAGGTGACAGAAAATGACGGTGGATGAGCTCAATGAGGCAATGGACAGGCAGTGTGCCGTAGTAGCATATACGCTGCAGGGCGCTATCGAATACGAAAGGGTCGTCGGTATCGTGATGAGGCCTTCCGGCGTTAAAGGTCAGCGCTTGTACTACGGTCAACTGCAGAGCAGGTATACCGAGTTTAAGCCTGCTGAATACCCCATAGAAAAAATATATTTTAAAGGGTGATCATTATGTCAGATGTATTAAATAGCGTAATATCCAAGATAGAGGCACAGCAGGAAAAATGTCAAAATGAGGCCGCCTTTTGTGTCGGAGAACAGCTCAAGGACATGGCGAGGTCGAACACGGCTATTGCCGAGCTGTTAGACAAGGACCTTGATGTAGAGGATATGTCGATCATGAAGGCTGAGAACAAGATCAAGGCATATGCGGACAACCACCGCAAGGGTAATTGCGGATTTGTACCGCCAAAAGAGGCAGACAGAATACTTAGAGAGTTCTATGGGTTGCCTGGATTGGACGACAGTGCGACACGACCTGCAGAGCAGGCAGGCTCGAAGGTTATAGATCTTACGGCATTTTTGTGAGGTGTGCTATGGATGTTGAAAGAATACGGCATTTATTGCCCGAACACCCTAGGCAGGGCATGCTTGAGTACGTTAAAGAAAACTGCAACGGTGAGCTTGGCCCTGAGTTTGCGATCTTTAGCCGAGAGCCAATAAGGCTTTATGAGGACTATTATGCCGATATGCGTATGATTATGACACCCGAGCAGGTTGAAGAAGCAGAGAGCAAGATAAAAAGTGTATGGGGTGCTAACGTCAAATGTACGTGCTGCGGTGAGGAATACGATGCAGGGTATGTGTCACGTCCCGGAGTGAAGCACGGCAACGGGATTATATTAATTCAGGGTGACGACGGATTGCTTTATGAAGGGTATACCGACGGTAATTCGCCAGTGAATGAAATGATCATTGTTGAAGGTGAAACTTTCCTATGTCCCTGCTGCGGAGAGATCGTAGAGCTTACACGCAAATCTGAGCTTCGTCACGGACGTACATACCAGGTGCAGGTGTGCTCGGTTGAAGTAATCGAACAGTTCACCGCTCTCGTATTTTGGTTGGTATCTCGTAGGATAAATGAATACGGATATTGGACAACAGAGGTCAAGCCAAGGGACGCATTAGTCATTGACGAAAAGGGAAAGCTCAAAAGGTTCTGTCATGCTCGCAAATATATGGGCTCAGTACAGGTACAATTATCCGAGTGGAGTTATAGGTCAAAGTTTGAGGACAGTTTTCAATCGAAGTATTATGATTGGCCGAGTGCTTGCAGCAGCAAGATAGGTGGTTTTTGTTGGCCGGATATTCCCGACCTTACCGGTACGACAGGTGAAAAGACCGGCATTGTGGAATACATACAATCCGAGGGTAATTGGCCTGCGGTGTATCTGAGATGTTGGCAGGCACACAAAAACATAGAAAACCTTTTAAAAGCCGGTTGGGGCAAGGCCGTTGTAACCGAAATTAACGACAGGGTATCTACCAACAGGAACTGCGGCTGGATGACGAGAAATGCTATAGAGTTCCGCTTTGGTAATTGGCAAGAGCAAAAGCCTTCAAAAATGCTGGGAATGACCAAGCAGGAAATAAAGCTCGGGGTCGTTTGGCAGTGGAACCACGACGTTATGTTTGAGTGGTGGGGCTACCGCAACACCGACGGCCACAGTTCGGCAACTGTGTTCAATGAGTATTACCGCTTGGTCGGTAAAGATGGTCTGAAGCAAACGATCGGTATGCTTGAAAATGGCGAGCAGGGGTATGAGCTGCCTAAGCTGATGCGGTACTTTGAAAGGTTCCCCGATATAAAGCCAAAGGATGTGC
>CAYRIX010000065.1:0-2622 GCA_964424555.1 uncultured Eubacteriales bacterium | reverse complement strand
GGCTGCTACGTCAAATAACTATATCCCGGGCGACCAAGTATTCGTCGGTGATATTGACGGCGACGGATACGGTGATATGCTCGTTCAATGGGCGAACACCTATAATCAGAGAAATCTGCTTGTATATAAGGGAACGTCAAGCGCAACGTATGGAACGGGTGCGAAATATAATATGAGCGATACGCTTGATCTGCCCGAACTGCCGTCTTGCTTCTTCCTTGCCGATGCTACGGGCGACGGCAGAATGGATTTTATAGTTAAATACAGAAGCGGATCGGGTATGGGAAACGTTGGGTTTATAACCTATGCAGCAGCTGCAAGCGGTTCTTTCAGCGCGGGAGCTTACAGCAATATATATTACGAATCACCGTACTTTAACAACTGATAAATAAACGAAGCCCTCGCGGATTTCCGCGAGGGCGTTCTTAAAAGCTACGGTAAGGACGGCGAGGACGTATTCGTTTATTCTATATCTGAAAAGCTGCGGTGATATGCTTTGCGCGGTTTTAATAAAATTTGTTAATTTGCTATTGCATTTATGCGCATAATGTGATATACTATTAACGAGGATAATATAATTTCTCGTAACGACTTGTACCGAAAGCGGTGAAATGCGCTTTGAGTAATGCGCTTCCGCGGAGTTTTTTGGGGCAAATTACTCGGAAAATAATATAAAAAGCACATAAGCCGCATAGGGGGCATATGTGCTTTTTTGATTCGGTACTCAAACCTTGAACCTTGAAAGGAAGGTGTTAATTATGAAAAAAAATATTATTTTGCTTTTGACGGTATCTATGATAGCCGCAGCGTTTATGGGGTGTACGGGACCTGCCTTCGGCTCGTCGTCTAAGGACACGAACGGAAACGGTCTGCGCGACGACGTTGAGCTGGAGATAATGCAAGCAAAGTACAGGACAATGGAGAATATCGATCCCCAAAAAAGTACGGTTACATACTACGGTACTTACAATGGCGCGGTAGTTGTAAACATAAGGCACAGTGAGCTTGTGTACGCTACTGCAATATCAGAAGAAAAGGTTGCGGGTGTTACTTTTATATACTCGGATAGTGGAGATTCAATTACCGTCTGGTATGAGGGAGAGTTCCATCGACTATTAGAAGCGTATGAACTTGGCATATTAACGGACAAAGATATTGCAAAAATATATGAAAAATCTGTTAGTTAATTAGTTTTTTAGCATATCGATACAAAAAAGGAGGCAAAAATGAATAGACTTATCCGTACATTAAGTTTAGTACTTGCGTTCAATTTGTTCTTTGTTTCATTTAGTGGCTTTACAAGTTCAAATGAATCATCAGTGATTGTAAACAGAATTCGTGATGAAAAGATTATCTGTAATGCAACAATAGATCAAGATTTCGATGATAATAGTGTTATCGTTATAATGGACAACATTTCTGGTGGAATCAATAAGCAACATGAGGTTAGTTTTTTTGGAGATATTGGGGCGATTTCGGTTAAAGACTTGACTGTTATAACATCTAAAGAGATAAGTAGCGAAAGCACATTGCCGAAAGATTCTACAGATAACACCACAGTTGATACTGTGGGTGATTCGTTATTTAAACTGAACATCGATACATTTAGACAAATTCTTAAGATTGAACTTTCAGTGCACAGTAAAGAAAACGTTTTAAAAGTTATCAAAGAATTGGAAAAAATTGAAGGCATCAAATATGCTGGTCCGAATTACATAATCGGGGCGTTTTCTAGCACAACAGATTTGTCGGATCCGTTACGGGATCTAACAAATGTACAGTGGTCATTAAACGAAAATTATACAAATGCCAATGCTGCGTGGAACATATCTAACGGGACGCACAGTATTAAGGTGGGTGTAATTGATTCGGGGATTGCTGACCATCCGGATCTAAATGCAAATGTGATATCCGGTATCAGCTATGTAGGCGGCTCTGCAACGAACGACACGGATGGTCACGGCACGAAGGTTGCCGGTATTATTGGTGCTGTTGGCGGCAATGATGTGCTTGTCAATGGTATTTGCTGGAACATTTCGATGGTTTCCTTAAAGGTCTTTAAAGATTATGATTCTGATGGTGATGTTGAAGCGTACGCATCAGATATTGAAGATGCTATTAAAGATGCCATAAACAATGGAATTCACATATTGAATTTTAGCGGCGGTGAAACATTTGCTATGCCTGACGTCGCGCAGGCACTAGTGAATTATCCCGGACTTTTTGTAACTTCTGCAGGAAATATAAATAATGACAATGACGTCACACCTTTTTATCCATCAAATTATTCTACTACCTTGAATAATGTTATCTCGGTAGCAGCTTCTGATACATTGGATACAATTTATCGCAAAAATGACAATGAAGGCACGAATTATGGAGCTAACTCCGTAGATTTGTTTGCGCCTGGGAATAATATAATTACTACCATCCCATACAATCCGAATCCCGAAAATTACAATTATTGGAATGGTTTGTTTGGCGGAACATCTGCTGCCGCTCCCCACGTAGCCGGCGCCGCAGCTCTCATAATGAGCGTTTGTCCTAATATGACACCAGAGCAAGTCAAAAAGTGCATAATGGACAGCGTAGACAAAAGTGATGCCTTCGAGGGCAAATGCG
>CAYRIX010000064.1:0-2627 GCA_964424555.1 uncultured Eubacteriales bacterium | reverse complement strand
CATTGAGGCTTGATCCCGTTGCCTCAGGCACGGTAACTTTGACCGATTTCAGCGCCAAGCTGTTGAACGACAGGGGAGAGGCGGTTGCCTATAGGGTGCACAAACGTCGCACCAACGGTGTATTCTGGAAAAACAAGGTTGTGTTTATGGGCGACGATCCTCAGATAAGGATAGATCTTGAAAAGCAGTCCGACCTTATGTTGGCGGAGCTTTCGTTTGAAATCCTTTATGATGTCCCCGAAAAATTCTTCCGTTGGCCTGTGCTTAAGTATCTTGGCAAACGTTGGTTGACCTCGTGCTACCGTAAATTCAGAACACTGATCTGGAAGATAACACACATAGGAAAGTAATAACAAAAAACCTGCTGATTTGTGAGTCAAATCAGCAGGTTTTTATCAGATTATGATTCCTCCGCCGAGCACGATATCTCCGTCATACAAAACTACCGACTGACCGCTTGTTGCGGCTCGCTGGGGTTGGTCAAATTTGATCTCGACCGTATCGCCGTTGACCGTAACGGTGGCAGGCTGTTCGATATGGCGGTAGCGTATTCGTGCGCTACAACGAAGATTTTTGGGAGGAGTGGGCAAGGCCACCCAGTTAAAATCCCTCGAACGGACGGTGTCGGAATATAGCTCAGCGTCCGAGCATAGGGTGACCTCATTGGTCGAAGCATTTTTACCGCCGACATACATCGGCTTGCCGAAGGCAATGCCAAGGCCCTTCCGCTGACCTGTTGTGTAACGTATGAGTCCACGGTGCCGACCCAGTATATTACCGTTCGTATCAACAAAGCTACCGTGGGGGTATACCTTGTTTGTGTATTCCTCAATTACCTTAATATAATCCCCATCGGGCACAAAGCAAATATCCTGACTGTCTTTCTTTTTGGCGGTGACTAATCCCAGCTCCTCGGCAATATCACGTATTTGAGCTTTGGAGTAACCGCCTAACGGGAACAGTGTGTGCTGAAGCTGATGCTGGGAAAGTGAATACAGAAAGTATGATTGATCCTTTTCCGGCGTTTCGGCTTTTTTTAATATAAACCGACCGTCAGCTTGCCCGATTCGAGCATAATGCCCTGTAGCAATATATTCACAGCCCAATTCAATTGCCTTGTCAAGCAAAAGTCCGAATTTCAACTGCCTGTTGCATACAACACAAGGATTTGGAGTATCGCCGCTTTCGTATGACCGTATAAATTCATCAATGACCAGCTCACAAAACTCTTTTCGCATATCAAAGGAGTGAAAAGGAATGCCCAATCGGTCGGCTACTGATTTTGCATCAGCTATCTGCTGTTCGGCAGCATCCAATAATTGCATCGTTGCGCCGACACACTCATAGCCTTGCTTCATAAGCAGATGCGCCGCAACGGATGAGTCGACTCCGCCGCTTAATGCTACTAATACCTTACTCATCCCAACCTCAGCATTTCGTCAATGCTGTGCTTAGCCTTTAGCCGCACAGCCTCATCAAGGCTTACTTCCTCACCGCCGAGGCCTCTTAAAATATTGTATATTTCGGGCAATGTGGTGAGCTTCATATCCTGACAGATGAGCTTTGCAGATAACGGATAAAACAGCTTGTCGGGGCACTCGTACTGCATATACTCAACAATGCTGTTTTCGGTGCCTATTATGAACTCTTTTTTATCGCTGTTTTTGGCATGGTTTATTATGGCGGTCGTGCTGCCCACAAAATCGGCATGCTTTACAACCTCGGCCTTGCACTCGGGATGGACGAGAAGCTCGGCTTTAGGATGTAATTCCTTAGCGGTGACAGCCTCGTTCTCGGTAACAGAGGCATGGTAAGGACATCCGCCCTGAACGGTTATGATGTTCTTTTCGGGTAGCTTCGAGGCAATGTAAGACCCTAAGTTTATATCGGGGATGAAAATGATATCCTTCTGAGGCAGTTTTTCAACTATCTTCAATGCCGATGCCGAGGTGACACAGACATCACAAACTGTCTTGAGCTCGGCGGTGGTATTTATGTATGCAACCACGGCGGCATTAGGGTATTTCTCCTTAAGCTCGATTATCGATTCACGTGTCATTTGTTCGGCCATGGGACAGCCTGCGCCCGAGGCTGAAAGGTATACGGTCTTATCGGGTGAAAGGATCTTTACGGTCTCGGCCATAAATCTCACACCGCACATTATAACGGTGCTTTGCGGTGCCTTGGCGGCCTCAACGCTTAAGCCGAACGAGTCTCCCATAAAATCGGCGATCTCGATTATCTCACGTGATTGATAGGCATGTGCTAAAATGCACACGTCTTTTTGTTTTTTCAAACGGATGATCTCATCCTGCATTTCTCTGACTGTCATAATATCCATTCCTTTGCAAAAGGCATATACTTTCACTAATTATACTAAAAATACTGCTGTTTTACAAGGACGGATTTTAAGGTTTTACAATAATTCTCTTATATGAATAAACTGAGATTTATGTTTTCATGAAATATGTCAATTTACGATACTGGAAAAATATGGTATACTATATCTACAGACGATAGTCTGAATATATCAAAAGGAAGTGACATCCAAAGTCGAAACGCAAAACAATTTTAAAAACAGTCAGTGTAATACTGTCACTTTTGATTTTGCTGACGGTATTGCCCTT
>CAYRIX010000063.1:0-3255 GCA_964424555.1 uncultured Eubacteriales bacterium | reverse complement strand
AACATCGATAAGGCTCCCGAAGAGAGAGAGCGTGGTATTACAATCAATACCGCACACGTTGAGTACGAGACCGACGTTCGTCACTATGCTCACGTTGACTGCCCCGGACACGCTGACTATGTTAAGAACATGATCACCGGTGCTGCTCAGATGGACGGTGCTATCCTTGTTATCGCTTCTACCGACGGCCCTATGGCTCAGACCAAGGAGCACCTTCTCCTTGCTCGTCAGGTTGGCGTTCCCTACATCGTTGTTTTCATGAACAAGGTTGATCAGGTTGACGACCCCGAGCTTCTCGATCTCGTTGAGATGGAGATCCGTGAGACTCTCGACAAGTACGAGTTCCCCGGCGATGATACTCCTATCATCAAGGGTTCTGCTCTTAAGGCTCTTGAGGCTCCCAATGACTCTTCTGATGCTGCTTACGCACCTATCGCAGAGCTTATGGACGCTGTTGACAGCTACATTCCTACTCCCGAGCGCAAGGCTGACCTCCCCTTCATTATGCCTATCGAAGACGTTATGACCATTTCCGGCCGTGGTACTGTTGTTACCGGCCGTGTTGAGCGTGGTCAGTTGAACGCAGGTGACGAAGTTGAGATCATCGGTCTTACCGAGGAGCGCAAGAAGACTGTTGTTACCTCTATGGAAATGTTCCGTAAGACTCTTGATTACTGTGAGGCCGGCGATAACGTTGGCGCACTTCTCCGTGGCGTAGGCCGTGAAGAGGTTGAGCGTGGACAGGTTCTCTGCAAACCCGGCTCCATCAACCCCCACACCAAGTTCCATGGCAACGTTTACGTTCTTAAGAAGGAAGAGGGCGGCCGTCATACTCCCTTCATGAACAACTATCGTCCCCAGTTCTACTTCAGAACTACCGACGTTACCGGTATCATCACTCTTCCCGCCGGTGTTGAGATGTGCATGCCCGGTGATAACGTAGAGATGGACGTTGAGCTCATCACTCCTATCGCTATCGAAGAGGGTCTCCGCTTCGCTATCCGTGAGGGTGGACGTACTGTTGGTTCGGGCGTTGTTACCGCTATCAACGGCTAATTTAAAGTTAATACAGCTTTAAGTTGATTTAAGCCTTCCGTTGCATTTTGTGACGGAAGGTTTTTTATTTTACTCCTTGACTTTCACGATTTATCGTGTTAAAATGTTAGTGCGTGACAACGAGCCGCATAATTAATGAAAGGATGTGTCTTTCCTATGAATAAACTGCATAACGAGAGCACCGATCTGCTGTTCAAAGCTATTCTTACTCTCGAAAATATAGAAGAATGCTATGCTTTTTTTGAGGATATATGCACGATAAAGGAAATACAGTCAATAGCCCAGCGTGTTACTGTTGCTCAGATGCTTACCGAAGGAAAGGTATACAGCGATATTGTTGCCGAAACAGGTGCGTCTACCGCTACGATCAGCCGTGTCAACCGATCACTTAACTATGGTAACGACGCTTACAGAACCGCTTTTGAGCGCATTGAAAATAAATGAGCTACGAGAATTTTGCGGCAGTTTATGACGGTCTGCAAGAAAATGTAGACTACGGTGCAAGAACCGAATATTTGACGGAGCTTTTCAAAAAATATGACCGTCTGCCCACACTTTTGCTTGATGTTGCGTGCGGAACAGGCGGTTTTACTTTACAGTTTGCCGAAAAAGGCATTGATGTTATCGGCGCTGATCCATCGCCCGAAATGCTGGGAGTTGCGAAGGAAAAGCTTTCAAAGGCGGGTGTTGAGGCGCTTTTGCTGTGCCAATCTGCTGAGGAACTTGATCTTTATGGCACCGTGGACGGAGCGATATGTTGTCTTGATAGCCTTAATCATATTATTGACGAGCAAGAATTCGAGCGCTCGCTGGATAGGATAGCTCTTTTTTTAGAGCCTGAGAGACTTTTCGTTTTCGATGTTAATACTGAATATAAGCATCGACAGGTGCTGTCAGGGGCAACCTTTGCGGTAGAGAGCGACGAGGTGTTCTGTGTTTGGCAGAATTCAGAATGCGACGAGGATGGAATCGTGGATATTTCATTGGACTTTTTCCATGAAACTGTTGATGGGACGTACGAGCGAACATCCGAGGATTTTTCGGAAAGAGCCTATAGTGCAGATTTTATTGAAAATTGCATCGCCAATGCGGGACTTGAGACGGTCGCCGTGCTTGGGGATATGAGCTTTGACGCTCCTGAAATTGCTGAGGAGCGCATTATTTACGTTACAAGAAGGGTAAACAATGGGTAAACTTATCAGATGCATCACAAGTGAAGGAGCCGTTATGGCTACCTGTGTGGATACTACGGACATAGTAGCAATTGCAGAGAGGTATCATAAGACCTCGGCTGTCGTCACTGCTGCTTTGGGCCGATTGCTTACGGCAACCTCAATGATGGGTAATATGCTTAAATCCGAGGATCATTCAATTACGCTTCGCATAATGGGCGAGGGTCAGATAGGTAGCCTTGTTGCCGCAAGCGATTTTGAGGGCAACGTCAGAGGCTATGTCACTAACCCAATAGTTGAGATACCGTTAAATGCCAAGGGAAAGCTCGATGTCGGTGGCGCAGTCGGCGCAGGTACACTGTATGTTATTAAAGACCTCGGCATGAAGGACCCTTATGTCGGTCAGATACCGTTGACTACGGGCGAGATCGCAGAGGATATTACATCTTACTACGCAGTGAGTGAGCAGATACCTACAATATGTGCATTAGGAGTATTGGTCAATCCTGATCTCACCGTCAATGTGGCGGGTGGATTTATTATTCAGCTTTTACCGGGATACACAAATGCCGATATAGATAAATTAGAGGATTCGGTAAAGGATATCGAGTCTATAACAAAGATGCTGTCCGATGGCAAGACCCCTGAGGATATACTGCGCCTGTGCTTGAAGAATTTTGAGGTCGAGGTTCTGTATGAACAGGAGATAGAGTATAAATGTAAATGTAGCCGTGAGCGTACCGAGGCGGCATTGCTTTGCATCGGCACCGAGGATCTGGAGGAAATGGCCAACGACCAAAAGGATACCGAGGTATGCTGCCATTTTTGTGATAAGAGGTATGTTTTCACTAAAAATGATCTTGAGAAAATAATTTTAAAAAAAGTTGAAAAAAATTAAAAATAAGTGTTGACAAATCAATTCCGTTGTGGTAATATATCATTCGTCGCCGGTGGTACAGTAACCTGCGTAGATGGGAGCATAGCTCAGCTGGGAGAGCATCTGCCTTACAAGCAGAGGGTCACAGGT
>CAYRIX010000062.1:0-3412 GCA_964424555.1 uncultured Eubacteriales bacterium | reverse complement strand
AAGACACGGCCCTTTCACGGCTGTAACATGGGTTCGATTCCCGTACGAGTCACCAAAAACAACCTAAATCGATTTTTCGGTTTAGGTTGTTTTTATTCAAGACCGAAGGGCTTGTGTATGGCATCAATTCGCAGAGCGAATTGTATGGAATTGCCCATCGGGCGTATGGCATCACGGCTTGCCGTGTATCTCCCTTTCCTTCGGTCTTGATTCCATACTCGCCGAAGCGAGATTCCATACCGCAACAAGTTGCGGATTCCATACATTCCTGTGGAATGATTTAGGACGGATAGGGAGAGAATGAATATTAAACGAATTTTGCTTTTTGTGTATAGCTAAGAATTGGCAGTTAAAATTGTCAAACTTTGCACCGAATATAAAATCGACGCTAACATCGTTTTTCAAATCAAAAAATCCTCGTCAAGTGTATTCGCGAACATCACAGAAGCGCAATACCCACAAAGCCTTGCGGATATGCATTCAAAGTTTGAAATCGCACGTAAAGAATGTGCCGAAACAGAAAGCTGGCTCAAACTTATTTTCGCATCGGGCGTAATTGATGAACAAACATTTAAGTCCCATCGAAATCTTTGCGGAAGAATTAAAAGAATGCTCACGGCATCGTGCATTACAATAGAAAACAAGTTGAAGCAGGGTTAATTGCCTTGCTTTTTCTATTAGCACATTATAATAATTTTTCAACGGCGTTTTATACCGAGAAAGCCCCTTTACACGAGCAGGGAGTGTGGTAGGCTCTCGCGCTTTTTTATTCAGCATCATCTCTCTGCTCGGTCTGCCACTTTATATACGAATCTAACTAAACTAATCTAAGGAATAATCTAAGGAATAATTTACTGAATCCCCTTGACTTTTATTTAAAAAAAGCAGTATAATGAAAGAGCCAAACAAAATTGTATATTTTTAGTATAAGACGAACTCTTTTTTACAAAGGGCGTATTATACTCTTTTTGCGTTCCTGTATACTTCATTATAGAATTTGATAAAAAATGCAAATTCCACGGATGAGGTATCTTACATAATTGGTTCGTACTTATCCTATACAATTTTGTTTGGCGACAAATCTGAGTTTGCGTTTTTAGGCGTTAACTTCGGTTAGCGCCTTTTTTGTTTTTAAGGAGGAAAATGTTATGGACTTTTTAGGAAAATGGACAGAATGTGATATATGCGGAGAACCATTTAAGATTGTTTTGAATTCCGAAATTTGTTTGAAATGTGGCCAGGTTTGTTTAAATGGGAAAACAATTACTTCTGCACTAAAAACAGTTGATGCTTATAAAAGCGAAAACGAATCCAAAATTTCGGAATATAGTAAGTTGTTGTGTATGCAACAACTTGATTCTCTCAATCCCGAAGAACAAGAGCTTGTTAAGTTTTTGAACGACCTCAATACCATCGTGGGAATAATTTCAGAAGAAGGCGTATATACGACAAAATTGAAAGAGCCCCAAAAACTATATGATTTATTGCTAAAATTAGATAGTTTTGCTAAAAAGAACTCTAATCAAGATAAATAATTCAAACAACAAAGAAGGGTGATAAGTCAAATGAAAAGAACAATATGGATTACGTTAGTCTTGTTGTTAATGTGTGTGTTCGTGCTTTCCGCTTGCGATAGCGGAGATACACCTCCAAGTAACGGTGTCACTGACCAAACAGGAAGTAATAACGGTGGTGGCAATAATGAAGTCGACGCTCCTACTACGTGTCAGCACGTTGCATCCAACTGGATCATCGACAAGGATGCAACCTGCAAGGAAACTGGATCAAAGCATAAGGAATGTACCGAGTGCGAAGAGGTTCTTGAAACTGCATCTATCGACAAGCTCACTACACATACTCCCGGCGAAGCAGTGACCGAGAACTTCGTTGACTCGGATTGTGCAACCGAGGGTTCGTATAATCTTGTTATCTATTGCTCGGTATGTAATGAAAAACTTTCTACCGAAGCGAAGATCGTCGAGAAGAAGCCTCACACCTCTTCTGAATGGATCATCGACAAGGATGCTACCTGCAAGGAAGCAGGCTCCAAGCACAAGGAATGTACCGAGTGCGAAGAGGTTCTTGAAACTGCCTCTATTGATAAACTTACCATACATACACCCGTAACCGATTCTCGCGTAGAGCCTACGTTCACGTCTACCGGACTAACCGAAGGTTCGCACTGTAGTGTTTGTGGTATTGTTCTTGTTGCACAGGATGTAATACCCATGCTGCCGTCAAAAACCACGCTGACAACCACTGCGCTTTCTCTTGACGGCAGAAACATAAGTGGTAGCTTTTCTTATGCCACAGAAATCTTCAACTTTGCGAACGATATTATCGTTACAAACAATTCACCTTGGGTTGTTAGCACAGATTCTTACGGTATGCAAACAGTGACTACCAAAATTGTTCCTCTTAACGAAGGCAATAACATATTCTATATTCACATAACCAATCCTGATCAAACCGTTTCGACTTATACGGTCGACATATATAGAAATCACCTTTATACCGTTAGTTTTAATGCAACCGGTGGAACAAGCGTTTCTACACAATATGTAGAGGAAGGATATTTGGCTGAAGAGCCTACAACAAGCCGTGTTGGTTATACCTTCGTTTCTTGGGATTATGATTTTAGTAGTCCTATAACTTCGAATATTACTATCAACGCTAATTGGAACGCAAATGGTGATACTCCGTACAAGGTAGAATACTATCTGCAAAATCTTGATAAAACCGGATATGACCCGGTGACATTGGAAGAAGAAAACCTCTCTGGTGCTACAGATACGACTGCTTATGCCGAGCAGAAAACCTTCGAGCATTTTACGCTCAATTCGTATATGAGTACACTGAGTGGCAATATCAATGGAAACGGTAGCCTCGTTCTTAAGGTTTACTATACCAGAAATACTTATAGTGTGACTTCTTCTGATACTTCAGTCGGTTCCGTTGGCGGTAGCGGGAACTATGCTTATGATAAGTCGATAACCGTGTCTGCCACTGTGACAAAATTAGGATATCGGTTTGTAGGTTGGTACTCAGAGGGTGAATTTATAACCAGTGATATTGAATATACTTTCAATATCGACCGAAATATCATAGCAAGATTTGAAATTGTTCCTGAAATGCAAAACTTTATTTTTACCTCTACCGCAACTACATGCTCTATTACCGGAATAAAAGATAAGTCGGTTACTCAAATTGTAGTTCCTAATTGTGTGACGAGTATTGGTTCTTCCGCGTTCAAAGGTTGTAGCGGACTTACGAGCGTAACAATTGGCGAAAGCGTAACAAGCATCGGCTCTTATGCGTTCTATTATTGCACAAGCCTTACGAGCATCACCATTCCGGATAGCGTCACAAGCATCGGCTCTTATGCGTTCGAGGATTGCTACAAACTTGTAGA
>CAYRIX010000061.1:0-4195 GCA_964424555.1 uncultured Eubacteriales bacterium | reverse complement strand
GATCAACGATTCGTTCTTTGAACTGTATAACGATCAGGGTAAGCTTGTGCAGGCGGCCTCTCACGGAATGTCTAATCCTCAGTTAGAGGTGTCCGAAGCACGTTATCTTGTGTATGACCGTGACCGTTATTCTGCGGTAGTATACAATTACGGTGACGAGATACATTCTTTGGAATTTGAAAACACCGTATTTGCGGCCGATATCGGACGTGACGGAAGCTTTGCTGTGGTTACCGACTCCGATACATATCAGAACAGTGTACAGGTTTTTGATAAGGATAACGAATCGGTCTATACATGGAACTCTGCTAACTACTATGTTACCGATGTCGCCGTAGCAGATGACGGAGATTCAGTTGCCGTTTGCATGGTAAATCTTAAGGGCGGTATGTTTGAATCGTATGTATATATTTTAGGTTTTGACAGCGCCAACCCTGTGTATAGCTTTTCCTTTACTGACGTCGTTTCGTCTCTTACCTCGTGCGGTGAAAATTATATTTTAGCCAACGGCTTTGACCGTGCTTATACCATTCCTTGGAACGGCGGTGCTGTAACCGATCTTACTGTTTCCGGAGTTGTGCGCTGTTATGACAACGAGGTCCAAGGCCGTGCGTGTATAATCAGCGGCCGAGAGGATAACGGTCAGGTTAATACCGTGACTGTTATCGGTGAAACGGGCAGTATTACAGCAAGTTTTGAGTTCAACGCAAATGTTACGGATGTATGCATTTCAGAAACAAGTATTGCCATACTTTCCGACAGTGATATATATATATATAGTTTAAAGGGCGGATTAAATAATAAGCTTACCTCGTCCACTAAGGCTAATTTTGTGGGCTTGTCGGATGACGGTGGGATAATTGTTCTTGATAATTCCAAGCTCAGCAGATTAAATTAACGGGAGTGTAGTGATTATGGCAATTATTATTGACATAATATTGATAGCGGTCGTATTACTGTTTGCGCTGATAGGCATGAAACGAGGCTTCATCAAGGAGATCATTAGCCTTGTCGGTGTTGTTGCCGCTTTTATTGCAGCACTTCTTATTTCTGATATAGGCTCAAGCTTCATTTACGATAGCTTTGTCGACAAAAGCGTGCGTGACACGGTCAGTGAGTCGGTTTTGGCTCAGGTGGAGAACGATACCGATAGTATCGTTTCGTCTATACCGCAAAAATATTTGGATGCCGCCGACACATTTGGTATAGATATTGAAAATGTGGTAAATGAAAACATCGGTGATACTGCACAGGACACAGCGGCATCGGTCAGTGAAGCTGTCAGTTTAAAAATCGCACGGCCTATGCTTATTCCCATCATCAGGGTAATACTATTTTTGATACTGTTCATTGTGATAAAGCTGATTATCGATCTTATCGGCCGTGCACTGAACATTGTTGCCCGATTGCCTGTGATTCAAGGTGCCAATAAGATATTGGGCTTTGTTATCGGTGTGTTAAGAGGTGTGATAGCGGCAGTCATTATATGCTATGCTTTTAATTTGGTTTTGAGGTATCATCCCGATGGATTTTTGAAAATAGACCGAAGCACGGCAGAAGCGTCGTATATTTTTAAGTGGATCTCGGGATTTTTGAAAATATGAAGCCTGTGATTTTGTTTTTTGTATTTAGGCTTTTAAAGGAGAAATTATGAATCAGCTTTGCTACAAATGTAAAAAAAGACCTGCAGTTGTTTTTATTCAGGGTATGAGTCAAAACGGCGACAAGGTGGGCAAGGGTACAGGCCTTTGCCTTATATGTGCCAAGGAGGCAGGTATTCAGCCTATAAATGATATGCTCAAGAACATGAATATCTCTGATGAGGAGATAGAGGCCATGAGTGAGCAGTTTATGGGCATGATGAATCCTGAGGAAATGGGACTTGATCCTGATGACGAGGATAACGCTTTTTCTTTAGGCGGTGCTCAGACATTCCCGTTTTTAGACGGCATATTCGGAAATATGAATAAAGCAGGTGAACCCGATTCTGCTGAAAAAGAGTCGGATAGCGACAAGAAAAAGGATAAGAAAAAGAACAAAAAGCGCAAGTTCCTTTCACAGTTTTGTACCGATCTTACTGCTAAGGCCCGTAACGGTGAATTAGACGTCATTATCGGTCGTGATGCTGAGCTTTACAGGACAATACAGATACTTTCACGTCGCACTAAAAATAACCCTTGCCTTATTGGTGAGCCGGGTGTTGGTAAAACCGCCATTGCCGAGGGATTAGCGTTAAAGATTGCCGCAAAGGATGCGCCTGCAAAGCTGCTCGACAAGGAAATAATGCTACTTGATCTCACGGGTCTTGTTGCAGGTACTCAGTTCAGAGGTCAGTTTGAAAGCCGCATCAAGGGACTTATTGATGAGGTCAAATCCGAGGGCAATATCATTCTGTTTATTGACGAGGTCCATAACCTTGTCGGTGCAGGGGACTCTGAGGGCTCGATGAGTGCGGGCAACATTTTAAAGCCTGCGTTGTCACGAGGTGAGATTCAGGTTATCGGTGCCACTACCTTTAAGGAATACCGCAAATATATAGAAAAGGATGCGGCCTTGGAACGCCGTTTCCAGCCTGTTACGGTTGAGGAGCCGTCTATAGAAGAATCGGTCAAAATGCTCAGCGGCATTAAGGGATATTATGAGAGCTTCCACAATGTTAAGGTCAGCGAGGATATAGTAAGGGGTGCGGTTTTACTGTCTGAAAGATATATCAACGACCGTTTTCTCCCTGATAAGGCCATCGACCTGCTTGATGAGGCCTGTGCATGTGCTTGTCTCAGAAATAAGGCTATAGATGAGCTGTTTTTGGCCGAAAAGCGCACAAAGGAGCTGACCGAAGAATTGGCTCTGCTTGAGGCTGAGGTGGAAAATCCTGATTACGAAAAGATTGCAAACGTAAAGTATGAGCTTGAAAAGAGCAAGGGAGCGGTCGAAAAAGCAACTCCAAAGGCTTCTAAAAACAAGGTCACGCCCGATGACCTTGCTAAGGTTATTGAGCTTTGGACGGGTGTTCCTGCTGCTAAAGTCAAGCAGAATAATCTTGAAAAGCTTTCATCCTTGGAGGATAACATCAAGAAGCACATAATCGGTCAGGATGAGGCTGTTGAGGCCGTGGTATTGGGAGTACGACGCTCAAGCGTGCAGATCTCGAGCCACCGTCGGCCTGCATCGTTTATATTTGTCGGCCCAACAGGTGTTGGAAAAACCGAGCTTGTAAAGGTGCTTGCCAAGGAGATGTTTAACACTCCCGATGCGTTGATAAGACTTGACATGTCTGAGTTTATGGAAAAGCATGCTGTTTCCAAGCTTATCGGAGCGCCTCCGGGATATGTGGGCTATGACGAGGCAGGTCAGCTTACTGAAAAGGTCAGAAGAAAGCCCTATTCGGTAATACTTTTTGATGAGATTGAAAAGGCCCATCCCGACATTCTGAATATTCTTTTGCAGATTTTAGACGATGGCAGAATAACCGATTCTCAGGGCAGAACTGTTAATTTTGAGAATACTGTTCTGGTTATGACCTCCAACGCAGGCAGTGATAACAACGGTACTCTGTTAGGTTTCAACAAGACGGTTGCTCAGGGCTCAAGGGATAAAGCAATGAAAGCCTTGAAGGACTTTTTACGTCCTGAATTTTTGGGCCGTGTTGATGAAATTATCGCCTTTGCACCGTTAGAGACCGAATCGCTTGAAAAAATATCTTCTCTCATCCTTGATGAGCTTAAGCCGTTACTCAATGAGCGAAATATAGAATTTAGCTACGATAATAAGCTGTGCACATATTTTGCAAATAGGTGTGACGGCAGATCGGGCGCCCGTGAATTGCGTAAGATGATACGCAAAGAGGTTGAGGATAAGATTATCGGTCTCATGATCGATAATCCGGATGTGGAGTTTAAGACCGTTACGGCAGAGTTTGACGAAACAGTTAAAATTTCTTACACAAAAATTTAAAATTTCTCTTGACGAGCGACGCAGTTTATGGTATTATATACTGCGTCGCAAAGATGCGGGTGTAGTTCAATGGTAGAATTCCAGCCTTCCAAGCTGGTTACGTGGGTTCGATTCCCATCACCCGCTCCAAAAATGCCCGGCCGTTGGCAACAGTCTTCGGTTTATGGGCGTTTTTTATGAAACTTAATATGCGCTGATAGCTCAGTTGGATAGAGCATCTGCCTTCTAAGCAGAGGGTCGG
>CAYRIX010000060.1:0-4868 GCA_964424555.1 uncultured Eubacteriales bacterium | reverse complement strand
GACCTTTAACACCATAGGTCGCCACCAGTCCAGAATTGTCCGCACACGCATTGCCTCCAACAAGTCTCCGTGGCTCAGTGAAACTAATGTCGGTGACATTTATAATGTGCCGATTTCTCACGGTGAGGGCCGTTTCTTAGCAAGCGAGGAGCTTATCCGTGAGCTTGCAAAAAACGGACAGATCGCAACGCAGTACGTTGACCTTGACGGAAATGTTACCGCAGACGTTCGTTTCAACCCCAATAACTCGGCATTTGCTATCGAGGGTATCACTTCACCTGACGGCCGTGTATTCGGTAAGATGGGTCACAGCGAGCGTATCGGCAACGGCCTTTACAATAATGTACTCGGCAACTACGAGATCGGAATGTTCCGTTCTGCAGTGAAATATTTCAAATAATAGAAGGGTGAACACAAATGAAAACTGATATTGAAATTGCTCAGTCGGTCGAAATGAAACCCATAACCGAAATTGCCAAAACAGCTGGTATTGATGACAAATACCTTGAGCAGTACGGCAAATATAAGGCAAAGGTCGACCTTTCCTTGCTTAACGACAGCGATAAAAAGGACGGTAAGCTGATCCTTGTGACAGCTATCACTCCCACACCTGCAGGTGAGGGTAAGACCACCACTACAATCGGTCTTGCTGACGGTATGCGCCGTATCGGTAAGAATGTTATGGTAGCTTTGCGTGAGCCTTCTCTCGGTCCCGTTTTCGGTATCAAGGGCGGTGCCGCAGGCGGCGGATATGCTCAGGTTGTTCCTATGGAGGATATCAACCTGCATTTCACGGGCGACTTCCACGCTATCGGTGCGGCAAACAACCTGCTTGCCGCAATGCTCGATAACCACATCTATCAGGGCAACGCTCTGAATATTGACCCTCGCAGAATCACTTGGAAGCGTTGCGTCGATATGAACGACAGACAGTTGAGGTTCGTTACCGACGGTTTGGGCGGCCGTGTCAACGGTGTCCCCCGTGAGGACGGTTATGACATTACCGTCGCTTCAGAGATTATGGCAGTTTTCTGCCTGTCTTCGTCGATTGCCGACCTTAAGGAAAGACTTTCCAAAATTATAGTCGGCTACACCTATGACGAAAAGCCTGTTACTGCGGGTGATATCGGTGCCGTCGGCGCTATGGCGGCTTTGCTTAAAGATGCTATCAAGCCGAACCTTGTTCAGACTCTTGAGGGAACTCCCGCATTTGTTCACGGCGGCCCGTTTGCCAATATCGCACACGGCTGTAACTCTGTTATGGCTACACGTCTTGCTATGAAGCTTGGCGATTACGCTATTACCGAGGCAGGCTTCGGTGCTGATCTTGGCGCTGAGAAATTCCTCGATATCAAGTGCCGTATGGCAGATCTCACTCCGTCGGCCGTTGTCGTTGTTGCCACCATCCGTGCACTTAAAATGCACGGCGGTCTTGCCAAGACCGAGCTTGGATCTGAGAACCTTGAAGCTCTCGAAAAAGGTATTCCCAACCTTCTTAAACACGTTTCCAACATCAAGAATGTTTATAAACTGCCTTCTGTTGTCGCAATTAACCGTTTCCCGACCGATACCGATGCTGAGGTCGACCTTATCATCAAAAAATGCAAGGAACTCGGCGTAAATGTCGTTCTGTCCAATGTTTGGGCAGAAGGTGGCAAGGGCGGAGAAGAGTTGGCAAAAGAGGTCGTTCGCCTTTGCGAGGAGGAGAAGGGTGACTTTACATATTCTTACGACCTTGACGGCACTATTGAGGATAAGATAACCGCAATAGTTCAGAAGGTCTACGGTGGTGTTGGTATCAATGTTCTGCCTGCCGCAAAGAAGCAGATCGCTCAACTGACCGCTCTCGGCTTTGATAAGTGTCCCATCTGCGTTGCCAAGACACAGTACAGCTTCTCGGATGACCCGACCAAACTCGGCGCTCCCGAAGGCTTTGAGGTCACTATCAAGAATGTCAAGGTCTCCGCAGGTGCAGGATTTGTTGTGGTTCTTACCGGCGATATTATGACTATGCCCGGTCTCCCCAAGGTTCCTGCCGCCGTCAACATTGATGTTGACGAAAACGGCAAGATTACAGGTTTGTTCTAAATGAAATAGGTACTGTCTCAAACGAGTCAGTACCTTTTGCTAATAGGAATCAAATACTTTTTATATACTAATTGTTAAATTTGGTTTAATGTGGTTGACACTCAAAAATATTTATGTTAATATTATATAAACTTTGTGAAAAGGAGATATAAAAATGAAAAAGTTACTTTGTCTTTTGATGGCTGTTCTTGTTTTGTTTGCTTTTGCTGCCTGCGGTTCGGACAGCGACGGCGATACCAACTCTGGTTCCCAAGCAGATGCAACAGGTGAGGCAACTGCTATCACTTTTGATGCTGAAAGCTACACTGTAGAGGTCGGTGAGTACATAACTCTTAAAGAGAAGATCACCGTTACTCCTGCAGGTGCTACTGTTAAGTTCTCTTGCTCTGACGAGAGCGTTGCTGAGGTCTACTCTGCAACCAACGGCGAGTTCTTCGGCGCTAAGTCGGGCGAGGTTACCGTTACTGTTGCTTCGGCTGACGGCAAGGTTACCGCAACCTGCAAGCTTGTTGTAGCAGGCATCGGCACTATCGTAGGCCGTGATGACGACACCAATGTCGGCGGTATCACCAACAAGCGTTGGGGTGCAGTTGAGAGACCTGATGACTCGGATGCTTACATTGTTGTACTTCCCAAGGGCTTGTCGGGTGCTGATATGAGCAAGGCAGTCAACCTTGAGGCAGGTGAAAAGGCTTCGGACGGCTCATGTGCTGTTGCTGTTAACGGTTACTACATTGCTAAGACCGGCGATACAGGTAACTACACTCTTGAGGATATTCCTGAGGGCGATTATGTCGGTATCATCATAAGCAGTATGGATTACACCTCTAAAAAGCAGTACGATGTTAATACCGCACTTTCTACCTTTAAGGCAAGTGCAATCGGCTCTTACTTCACCGATGCTGAGGCTTCTGATTTTGTACAGAAGTTCTTTAACCGTGAGTTCTATGTTGGTGAGTTCTCTGTGACTGCTAACACCAAGACTGTTTTCGGTTATGACTTTGAGCCTGATCTCCATCAGTAATTCTTAATTAAACCAAAGACCGTTGGGCTTTAGCCTAGCGGTCTTTTTTACGGTTACAAATGATTACAATTTCGAGGTTTCGGTTGACACGGGGCACGTGAGTTGTTATTATAAGATTATAGAATATAAACCACACTCGCAAAGGAGCATTGCAATGACAAATTTAAGCCGTAAAATATTTGTTAGAAGAATTTTGACGACCGTTTGTGTGTTGGCAATACTTTTTTGTGTTTCCGCCTGCGGTAGGGTACAGATGGAGTTTGATCTGATTAATGATATTTATAATCTCAAAGGTGAGACCTTGGAATATGATACTGGATATGAATGGAAATTTGGGAATTCGTACATAGGTTCTCCTAAATACGGACAAACAGGTCAGGGCAACAATAATTTTTACTGCATGTATTCAACTAGCACAAGTCTGGGCTCAAATTATGACATTTCATCATTTTATGAGTGCTTTTATAATTACAACAAATATTCTTGGGACGCAAAAATAAACGGAAAACAAGTAGCTGTTATAGGCGAAAGAGTAATTCCTGCCGTTGGTACTGATAGCAAGATCTACGGAACCTGCATGGGGATCGATACAAGTGTTATAAGCTTTTGCTCGGTTGTTGGCTTTAAAGCACCTCAGGACGGCACCTATCGGCTGGATGTGTCAAATATCAGCCTCGGAAACACCGACCCCTCAAACAGTTACGGTGATGGGGTGAAATTATCGGTATACGCAGGCAGGGACGAGGTTTACGCCAACAGCTTTTCTGACCGCTTTCAGCAGAGCTATAGCTTTGAAATAAATGTATCACTTAAAAAGAACGAATACATGTATTTTATTGTAGATCCTTTATCCAACGCTAAAAACGACCGTGTTTACGGTGTCAGTCTCACAGTCGAGCTTAACACTTCTTATGTTCAGATGCACATTGATAACGATGTAGCTTTTGGATTCGGTGATGTGTATTATACAGGTGCTCCTGCTTATCAGGGCGCGCATGGATGGTATTACCTCTATGGCGATAAGAACGAGTACGGTGTTTATAAAACCGATAGCTTGACAGAATGTGAATTGGATACAGCCGTACAGAATGATTACAACTGGCTTGGTGAAAACAACGCAAGGATAGAGCATTCTTCAGGGGTGATGCTTGCGGGCGAAAACACCGCTTCTGCCGTGGCCTTAAAAATCCCGAGAAAAGGTGCTTACGCAGTCGATATTTACTTTAATGCTGAGGCTATAGGTAAGTTTTCGGTATATTGCGGTGACCGCCGTATCAGAGTGCCGTCGTTTGAGGAGGCAGAGGACGGTCACATGAGCTTCGAGGCCATAATGGAAGAAAACGAAATGTTCTATTTTATTTTGAATGAAGGTTCGTGTGAACCTAATATAGCCATACGTAAGATAACAAATATCACGGGTGTTGAGAATATAGATTGATAATAAAACCGTCGACTGAATACTGCCGACGGTTTTATTTTGTGATTTGTTGTAGGTAGAGTATCAAAAAACTGTTGACAATAAAGCTTTAAGAATATATAATATGTGAGTACGAAAAAATATTTGCCGCTGTGGTGGAATAGGCAGACACAAGGGACTTAAAATCCCTCGGTAGCGATACCGTACCGGTTCGACCCCGGTCAGCGGCACCAAAAAGAAACACTTCCTTTTGGGAAGTGTTTCTTTTTGTGTTTGTGTCCGCAAGGACACAACATCGTTTTGCGGTGAAACCGCAAACATCATTTGACCGATAGGTCA
>CAYRIX010000059.1:0-4949 GCA_964424555.1 uncultured Eubacteriales bacterium | reverse complement strand
CGACAAGAAAGTTGTCGTTTCTTTTTGTTCTCTTCACTTTTCTCTTTTCGTTCTTCTCTCTTCTCTAAAATTGTCGTTTCCGGAAAGGTTAAATATATGTTAAATATTTTCTATATTTCAATTGACGGGTATAAAATAATGTGTTAGAATTTACCGAGAAAGGACTGATCTTTATGAAAATTGGCGTTGAAGCATGTCATTATTATTTTGAAGGTACTAAAACCGTTGATACTAAATGGTTAAAAAGGCACGGCTATGATTGCATTGATTACGGACGCTTGTGCGACACGAAGGATGAGCTTTATTCTATGCCTGAGGATGAGTTTATCGCTTTTTTAAAGGCTGAAGGCGAGGAGATGAGAAAGGGCGGTATTGAAGCTTGGCAGGTTCACGGACCTTGGCCGACCGATGATAAAACCCCTGAGTCGAGAGCTGAAAAGTGGGAATTCTGTAAAAAAGCCGTAAAAGGAACTGCTGCCTTGGGCTCAAAGTATCTTGTTATGCACCCCGTAATGCCGTTCGGTTGGAGAGGTGAACAGGATCATGATGCAGCCGAGGCAATGAATGAGGAGTTCTTTAAAGAGCTTTGCGAATATGCTGCACCCTACGGTGTGACTATTTGCCTTGAGAACATGCCATTTACTGCTCAGCGCATTTCGAGGATTGAAAAGATTGCTGAATTTGTTAAGCGGCTTGATATACCTAATTTGGGTATATGTCTTGATACAGGTCACGCAAATGTTTTTAAGGATAATTTAGGTGATGCTGTGCGTGTCTGCGGCGGTTATCTTAAGGTTTTACACGTTCATGACAATGATACCCGCTGTGATGCTCATACCATGCCGTATGACGGTAAATGCGATTGGGAGTCGTTTAAGACGGCGTTAAAGGAGATAAATTTTGACGGTGTACTCTCCTTGGAGTGTCACATTAATAAGACCTATCCACCCGAGCTTGATGAATACATGCGTGTCGGTATTGCTAAAATAGCAGCATATCTCGCCGATAAGAAACTTTGATTTTATTACAACCAACATTCTTAAGTAAGCATTAAACCTCCGTTTTTGCGGAGGTTTTTGTTGTTTTTTATCAAGCCGACTTGATTTGATATTTATTAATTATACATTGTGATGAAATTCGGAAAATATTAAAAATAATCCTTGCATTTCACTTAGAAAAGTATTAAAACATTATAGGTATTTTTCGAGAATAAAACCGAAAGAGGAATTAAAGTGATATCTGTAAAAAATCACCGACATCATCGTGTGCCGTCGGTAATTCCGTTTTTAAAGCAAAATGTTGTTATGTGCGTAGCTTTCATTGCGGCAGTAATAACCTGTGTCTTTGTCCCGATTGATTCTGAGTATATCGGCTATTTTGATTTCAAAACCTTGACCTGTTTGTTTTGTGTTCTGGCGGTTGTATGTGCACTTAAGAATATAAGCTTCTTTTATTTGCTGGCCAGAAAGGTCGTAAAATGCTTCAAAAATGCTCGCATGTGCATTTTGGCACTTGTGTACATAACTTTTATCGGTTCAATGCTTATCGCAAATGACATGGCTTTGTTAACTTTTTTGCCGTTAGGCTACTATGTACTGACTACAGGGCACAAGGAACAGTATATGGCATTCACTTTTATTATGCAGAATATTGCCGCAAACCTTGGCGGAATGCTGACACCGTTCGGCAACCCTCAAAACCTTTATCTTTATTCCAAATTTAACATTCCTAATTTGGAGTTTATGTCGATAATGGCTCCGCCTTTTATTGTTTCAATAATACTGATAACGGTTTGCTGTATGTTTGTCAAGCCTGAACCGCTTGAGGTAAAGGATAAGCAGTTGAATTTTGATATAAAGAAGACTACGTTTTATTTGGTCTTGTTTGTGCTGTCTATTGCCATAGTTTTTAGAGGGATTCCTTATTGGATCGGGCTTGCTATTATCCCCACGGTGCTGTTCTTTGTTGACCGTGATGCTCTTAAAAAGGTTGATTATCCATTGCTTTTGACCTTTGTGTTCTTTTTTGTCTTTTCGGGAAATATGGCAAGAATAGGGGAGGTACGTGAGTTTTTCTCTTATCTGCTCGATAAAAATACCCTGTTGTTCAGCGTGGCATCGTGTCAGTGTATAAGTAACGTTCCTTCGGCTATACTACTGTCACAGTTCACAACAGACTATCAAAACCTACTCGTTGGCGTAAATATCGGCGGTGCAGGAACATTGATTGCATCCTTAGCAAGCCTTATAACCTTTCGTGAATATACCAAGCACAACCCAACTAAAACATTATCATATGTAGGAATGTTTTCAGCGTTTAACTTTGGCTTCCTGTTTGTATTAACAGTGTTTATGATGCTTATATAGCTTATTAAAACAAAACCGTCCGAAGAACTAAATCTTCGGACGGTTTTGTTTATTTAGAGTAACCAAGACTGGAGTA
Source organism: uncultured Eubacteriales bacterium (assembly GCA_964424555.1). Classification (GTDB taxonomy): domain Bacteria; phylum Bacillota; class Clostridia; order Oscillospirales; family Acutalibacteraceae; genus UMGS172. The sequence goes on along the minus strand of CAYRIX010000059.1, from coordinate 2,507 downwards.
TTCATACTCCTTAACAGTTAGCTTGCCGTCGGTAAATTTAAATTCCTTGACATTATGGCCGTTGGCATAGATACTGTCGGTTGAGAGTATTGTTTTAAGAATAGCATTTGGATTTTCCGTGGCATCAAGACCGAGGTAATAATCAAGTCCTCGTTTGGTTGAGGGCCATATTGCGTATTCGGGCTTGGTGTAATCGGTGTAGTATTTAGTCAACTGTTCAAAATTGTGCGCTTGTTTGTCGGGGTCCGACGATGATTTAAAATTAGATATTGTGCCGTGGTGGGTCACCTGTACGATATCGCACTTTAGATTTTCTGAATACATTGAGTTAAGTGCTTCAATGTTGACGTATGTTCCGTCACCGGTTATCTGGATGGTTTTTCCCTCAAAATATATGTTAAAGCAGAGAGAAAATGTGTTGTCCATGCCCTTTACCATCTTTTTAGGTATAGTGACATCATATGTGTAAAGCATTTCAACGGTAACACCGCAAAGATTATAGACCTGACCTGTGTGTGCTTTATACATATCAGTACCATTGGCCTTAGATTGCTTAAAAATGCTTCTTAAGGTGCTGTTTAACAAGATTTGACCCTCAGATGTTGCCGCAACGGCAGTATCATAGTTTGGGATGTTAGCAATAATTTTTTCTAAAGTAACATCGGTTGAGTTGTTAATGTAATTGCCGTAAAATTCGGTAAAGGCTTTGGCATGGTCACTGTGAGGATGGGTAATGATCCAAGCTGCAATACGTATATTGTCAGGGTCAGGTGCGTAGTGCTTCAAGACCGATAACAATCTGCCTGAGTGGTCGTTAGTACTTGTTATATCACCGCCGTCGATAATAATAAAGCTACCGTCGCTGAGCCTTAGTACATAGCTGAGTCCTGTGTTATAATAGCCCTCAGCGTTCTTATCCTCAGAAACGCTGAGACCCAAGGATATAAACAGAGGCTCAGTGATATTTGACTTTGCAGAAAAATCTCTGTCAAATATCGAGAGATATTTGTTTACCTTATCAACCGAGTCCAGTCCAAGCTCATCTATTGCGATTTTTGCTGTGTCGGTAGACGGTATAAAGTTTGTGCTGATGAGATACTTTCCGTTAGTAAATACCGAGGCTTTGTTATCGGTTTCGACAATCTTTCGGTCAGCCATTACCTCTATGTATCCTATTGTCTTTAAACTCTCAAGATACAGGCTGTATTCGTTCTCATTGGTACTGCTGACAGTCAGCAGGGTAGAGCCGTCAGATAAATCATTGTGGACAAAGCCTCCGTTAGTCGCATAGTCGGGCGGAGTAACGGCCAGCTCAGCATTGCTCAAAGAGTCGGTAGCCGTAGTACCTGTACCGCCGTCCTTGATTTCGGCTATAACACTCTTAACCTTCGGCGGTTCAATAGGTATTACGGTGACCGATGATGTATCAGAGGACGAACTTTCGCTGACGGTTACAGTTTGTTGATTAGAAGTATTGCTTGAAGTAGAGTTGCCAGAAGAATCGCATCCCGTGATAACTATAGATAAGAGTAAAATTAAGGCTAAAAGACAAGATGTTAGCTTTTTCAAGTAAATTACCTCCAATATTGTTTATATGTTATTACAAGCATTATACCATGGATTTTCAAAATAATCAATCGTTTACAGAGCTTGATTAACTGTCCTTGTTCGAATCCCTATTTTGAACCAACAAAAAAAATAACAGTCCACCCAAAAGGGTGAACTGTTATTTTGGAAAGGGTGCACAAATTCGAACCCTTGTGATTTTTAGACCTATATGTTCAAACCACTACATGTTTTAATATAGGATTTAAAGTTAGGAATCTTTTAAAGTACAAACATATCTACTATACGAAAAATTGGATTTTGAAACAATAATTTCTTTGATGTTAAATCCGTATTTTTTATAAAATATAACAGCGTCAATGTCGGTTTCGGCAATAATAGGTTTTGAGCTTTTATCCTTTATATAATCTATTAGTTTCGTACCAATGCCTGAATGTCTTTCTTCAGTATCAACTGCTATTCCTATGATTTCTACAGTTTTATCAGTTTCTTGTGTGGATATTACACCAATGATTTTTTCGTTAAAAAAATATCCGTACACAGAAACAGAAGAATTATTTTGCATTTGTTCAGCTTTAATCTTAAATTTATCGAAAGTAGGCTCAAACATACAAGCGGAATAGATGATATAGATTTCTTCAGTACACAAAATATCTTTAATGTTTTTTATCATTTGTTGTTTTCCTTTGCGGTGTTCAATGATGCTATCAACATTCTTTTAATTTCTTCGGCAAGTGAAATCAAATCTTCAAAATTATAATCAATTAATTTAGTTCTTTTTAAAAGTGTGAGCCAATAGATACTTTCGCCTGTTTCTTTAAGCGAAATATGTAATTTAGAAATAAAATCTGCTTTGCTATTACCATATATTGCTTCGTTTATATTGGCACCAACACTTGTAGCAGAGCGCAGTAATTGTTTTGCAATAGTTGTATCTTTTC
>CAYRIX010000058.1:0-5230 GCA_964424555.1 uncultured Eubacteriales bacterium | reverse complement strand
CAAAGAAGGATATGCCCGAAAGCGCTATCCGCGATCTTATCATTTCGCTTATTACTCTCAAATACACCCAGTCCAACTCGGTCTGCTTTGCAGTTGACGGTCAGGCAATCGGTGTTGGTGCAGGTCAGCAGTCGCGTGTACATTGTACCAGACTTGCAGGCGGTAAGGCAGACACCTGGTTCCTTCGTCAGCACGACAAGGTTTTGAATCTGCCCTTTAAGGATACCCTTGGCCGACCCGACCGTGACAACGTTATCGACGGTTACATAAACCAGAACGAGGAAGATGTTTGCGCCGACGGTAACTGGCAGAAGTATTTCACCGAACAGCCCCAAGTTTTCACCAAGGATGAGCAGAGAGCATATCTCGATACTATCAGCGGTGTTGCTTTGGGTTCGGATGCTTTCTTCCCGTTTGACGATAATATCGAGCGTGCCAAGAAGAGTGGTGTTTCCTACATTGCAGAGCCGGGCGGCTCTATCCGTGACGATGTTGTTATTGCCTGCTGCAACAAATATAATATGGCAATGGCCTTCACCGGAATGAGATTGTTCCACCACTAATCCCTAAAAAGGAGATTCCTGATGAAAGTTATGGTAGTAGGCGGAGGCGGTCGTGAACACACCATCATCCGCAAATTAAAAGAGAATAAAACGATAACCGAAATTTTTGCAGTTCCCGGTAACGGCGGTATGCATAAGGACGCTACCTTGGTCAATATCGGCGCAAAGGATATCGACGCTATTGTTGATTTTGCCGTTAAAGAAGGCATTGATTTTGCCGTTGTTGCGCCCGATGATCCGCTTGTTTTGGGATGCGTTGATGCACTCAATGCAGTCGGTATCAAGTGCTTCGGCCCCGATAAAAAAGCGGCAATATTAGAGGGAAGTAAGGTTTTCTCCAAAAACCTTATGAAGAAATACAACATCCCCACCGCAGAGTATGAGACCTTTACCGATATGAACGAGGCGCTCAAATATGTTGAGACCTCCAAGATCCCCGTGGTCATCAAGGCCGACGGTCTGGCTTTGGGTAAGGGCGTTGTCATTGCCGAAAGTGTTGACGAGGCCAAGGCCGCTATCCGTTCTATGATGGAGGACAAGATCTTCGGTGACAGCGGTAATAATCTTGTTATTGAGGAATTCCTCACCGGTCCCGAAGTATCTGTTTTGGCATTTACCGACGGTAAAGTTGTAAAACCGATGGTTTCTTCGATGGACCACAAGCGTGCGCTTGATAACGATAAGGGACTGAATACAGGCGGTATGGGCACTATTGCTCCCAACCCTTACTATACCGAGGATATTGCTGACATTTGTATGAAAACCATTTTCCTGCCCACAATGAACGCAATGAATTCTGAGGGAAGAACCTTTAAGGGCTGTCTCTACTTTGGTCTTATGCTGACACCCAACGGCCCCAAGGTCATTGAGTATAACTGCCGTTTCGGTGACCCCGAAACTCAGGTCGTTCTGCCTTTGCTGGAAAGTGACCTTTTGACCGTTATGCAGGCAACTGCCGACGGCACGTTGGCTGAAACTGAGGTCAAATTCGGTGATAGATCGGCTTGCTGTGTTGTTATGGCCTCAGAAGGGTATCCCACAAAGTATGAGACGGGATATGAAATGACTATCCCCGAGACTTTACCCCATAATGCCGAGGTTTATGTGGCAGGTGCCAAGCTTTCGGACGGAAAACTGCTTACAGCAGGTGGACGTGTTCTTGGTGTTACCGCAGTAGCCGATGACCTTAAAACGGCTGTTTTGTACGCCTACGATGCTGTGAAAGAGGTTAAGTTCCAAAATGCTCGTTGTAGAAGCGACATCGGTCAGCGTGCATTGAAAGCACTCAACTAATAAGCAATAAACGGAAAGGAATTTGCCGTATGGTATATAGAATATTTGTTGAAAAAAGAGAGGGTCTCCGGCACGAGGCATCCTCTTTGAAGCAGGATATCCGAGCATTCTTGGGTGTTAAGGCTTTGGAAGAGCTCCGCGTTATCAACCGTTATGACGTTGAAAACATCGAGGAAGAACTGTTTAACTACGCTGTTGACACCGTTTTCTCCGAGCCTCAGTTGGACATCACTTCCGATGCCATCGACACCGATGGATATATTGTTTTTGCTGTTGAGGCTCTGCCCGGTCAGTTTGACCAGCGTGCCGACTCGGCTTCGCAGTGCATTCAGCTTATCAACGCAGGCGACCGTCCCGACGTGAGAACCGCCAGGGTTTATATGATGAAGGGCGCCTTAACTGACGGGGATGTTGAAAAGATCAAGAAGTACGTTATCAACCCCGTTGAGTCACGTGAGGCTTCAATGGAAAAACCTGAGACCCTTAAGATCAAGTACAATATCCCTGAAACCGTCGAAACGGTTGACGGTTTTATCGACCTTGATGATGCAGGTCTTTCGGATATGGTTAAAAAACTTGGTCTCGCAATGGATAATGATGATCTGCGTTTCTGCCGTGACTATTTCCGTAGCGAAAGGCGTAACCCCACCATTACCGAGATTCGAATGATAGATACCTACTGGTCTGACCATTGCCGTCATACAACATTTTTAACCACTATTGACAGTGTCAAGTTTGAGGACGAGCTGTTGCAGTCGGCTTATGATGAATACATAGCTGCCCGTGCTGAGATCGAACGCACCAAGCCCATCAACCTGATGGATATCGCTTGTATCGGCACCCGTTTGCTCAAAAAGCGCGGTATGTTGCCCAAGCTCGACGAGTCTGAGGAGATCAACGCCTGTACCGTTAAGATTGATGTTAAGACTGAAGAGGGAATTGAAAAGTGGTTGTTGCTCTTCAAGAATGAGACCCACAACCATCCCACCGAGATCGAGCCCTTCGGCGGTGCCGCAACCTGTATCGGCGGTGCTATCCGTGATCCGTTGTCGGGACGTTCTTACGTTTATGCCGCAATGCGTGTTACAGGTGCGGCCGACCCGTTGAAGCCTATAAATGAGACTATGAAGGGCAAGCTCCCTCAGAAAAAGATCGTTACTACTGCCGCCGCAGGCTATTCGTCATACGGTAACCAGATAGGCCTTGCTACAGGTCAGGTTGACGAGCTTTATCATCCCGGCTATGCCGCAAAGCGTCTTGAGATTGGTGCAGTTATTGCAGCTGCCCCCGCAGAAAACGTTCGCCGTGAAGTTCCCGACCCCGATGATGTTGTTATCCTTTTGGGCGGCAGAACGGGTCGTGACGGCTGTGGTGGTGCTACAGGTTCTTCCAAATCGCATACTTTAAGTTCTATCGAAACCTGCGGTTCAGAGGTTCAGAAGGGTAATGCGCCCGAAGAAAGAAAACTGCAGAGACTGTTCCGTAACGCCGAGGCATCCCGTCTTATCAAGAGATGTAACGACTTTGGTGCAGGCGGTGTTTCGGTTGCTATCGGTGAATTGGCCGACGGTCTTACCATTGACCTCAATGCAGTTCCCAAGAAGTATGACGGACTTGACGGTACCGAGATAGCTATTTCCGAGTCGCAGGAAAGAATGGCGGTTGTTGTCGAGCCTAAGGATGTAGCTAGGTTTTGTGAGCTTGCCACTTCCGAAAACCTTGAGGCAACCGTTGTTGCCAAGGTTACAGCCGAGCCGAGACTTAAGATGCACTGGAACGGCAAAACAATAGTTGACCTTTCCCGTGAATTCCTGAATTCCAACGGTGCTGAAAAGCACATTGATATTACCCCTGCCGCACCCGAAGATTATACCAAAGCAACACCCTGTTGCTTCAAAAAGGGTATGGCAGACCTTGCAACAGACCTTAATATCTGCTCAAAACGAGGACTTTCTGAGCGTTTTGACTCTACCATCGGTGCAGGTACAGTTATGATGCCTTTCGGTGGTAAGTATCAGCTTACTCCGTCGCAGGCAATGGTAAATAAGGTATCGGTTGAAAAGAAGCATACCGATACTTGCTCGTTCATGGCTTGGGGTTATAACCCGTTTATTACCGAAAAGTCACCTTATCACGGTGCTTACTTGGCAGTTGTAGAGTCAGTTTCCAAACTGGTTGCCGCAGGTGCATCTTTTGAAGAAGTTTACTTGACCTTCCAGGAGTATTTTGAGCGTCCCAATACCGACGGTAAGCGTTGGGGCAAGCCGCTGTCTGCTCTGCTTGGTGCATTTAAGGCACAGAAGGAACTCGGCATCGCATCTATCGGTGGCAAGGACTCTATGAGCGGTAGCTTTGAGGACCTTGATGTTCCTCCGACCCTTGTTTCGTTCGCAGTTACGGTTGGGGATGTAAAGGATGTTGTTTCGGGTGAGTTCAAAGAGGCTGGTCATAAGGTCATTATCCTCAAACCTGACTATGATAAGAACGGTCTGCCTGTTACCGAGTCGCTTATTGCAAACTACAATAAGGTTTACGAGCTTATCACCGCTAAAAAGGCTGTCGCTGTCTGGACACCTATCTCGGGCGGTATTGCCGAGGGTGTTATGAAGATGGCTTTCGGTAATATGATCGGCTTCGAATTTGCTGACACCGTTGCTTTGGATGAGATCTTCGGTTACAACTATGGTTCGTTCATTATTGAGTTGGCTGACGATACCGATTGCGGTACTCTGCTTGGCCACACCACGAACGACGGCAAGTTGACCAAGGATGATGCAGTTGTTGAACTTGGTGAGCTTTGCAAGGCTTATGAGGACAAGTTAGAGCCTGTTTACTCCTGCAACATTGAGCAGGCTCACGGCGCTTTAGAGGCTTTCTCGTTTGAGACTTCCGAGCGCAAAGCACCTGCGATCAAGTGTGCAAAGCCGCATGTTGTCATCCCTGTATTCCCCGGTACTAACTGCGAGTTTGATAGTGCCAAGGTATTCAATGACGCAGGCGCAGAGGCCGAGATAATCGTTATCAACAACCTTACTTCGGACGGAATTGCTCGTTCGGTTGAGAAAATGGCAGACGCTATTAAGCGTTCGCAGATAGTGTTCCTGCCCGGCGGCTTCTCAGGCGGTGACGAGCCTGACGGTTCGGGTAAATTCATTACCGCATTCTTCCGTAACGCCGCTATAAAAGAGCAGGTCGCCGACCTTCTTGAAACAAGAGACGGTCTTATGGCAGGTATCTGTAACGGATTCCAAGCACTGATAAAATTAGGTCTTGTTCCTTACGGCAAGATTATCGATACCGATGAAAATTGCCCGACCTTGACCTTTAACACCATAGGTCGCCACCAGTCCAGAATTGTCCGCACACGCATTGCC
>CAYRIX010000057.1:0-5380 GCA_964424555.1 uncultured Eubacteriales bacterium | reverse complement strand
CTAAGAGCTTGGTGGAACAGCTTGATAATGAGATTGATCTGCTTGAGAGTATGGCACGCAGGGCTTACCAATCGAAAGACAGCAAGCGGCTGATGCAGAAAAAGTTGGCGAAGGAGAAGTATTCTATTCGTTTGTCAAACGCTGATTTGAATAAATATCTTTTGGCAGGATCTCGAAAAAATAACAATAAACAAAAAGCATTAAATGATGGTAAAAAAATTATTTTAACAAACGAGTTGGAAATTAAAGATTTTATTAATAAATCTATCGAAGGTAAATTTGATTTGTCGACTGCTGCGTATGGAATAGTAAACGATGCCCTTGCTAATGATGTTTCGAGTTATTCTAATGACAATATAGATATATCCAATTTTTATTTAGAGTTAGTTCCGTATGATATCTATCACGCATTTAAAGAACATTCTAAAGCAAAAGAAGAAGGCGATATTGATTTATCATTAAGTGATTTCGAAAAAATTCCTGAATATGTCGATAATTATGATGAACTCGTATATGCAACTAAATACAAAAGTGGAAACACACGTGTTTGCATAAGTAAAAAAATTGCAAATGGTCGAATATTAATCATTGAAACAGTGTCGAAAAGTCATGGTTCTTTGGAGTTAAAAAACGCTATCGGTGTTACAGAAGATAAATACATTTCCGAATATAAAAATGTATATAAAAAAAGAAACAGTACGAATACCAGAGGAGAAAAAGATTTTCTCAATATCTCTCTGCGTGACGAATCTGTTTCTGACAATAGTATATCCAATCCTGATGCAAATGTCAATACTGAAAAAAGTAATGACAATAGTAATGACAATAGTAATGAAACTTCTTCGGGTCAATATTCTTTGGGTTCGCCTATGCAGCAGATGAGATATAACGTGCAAGCGTATGCAAAGCATCTTAACCGCAAGTATCAATCTAAAGCAGATAATGACTCTGTTGCTAAAAAAATAAAGCAGATTGTTGCACAGGATAACAAATCGCAAAAGGCTCAAGAAGAAACAAGGCAAAAGGTTTACGACCGTAAAGGGAATCTTGTTGGTGAACTGACGCTTAAAGAACGTCTTATAAACGAAGTGGCGGTTGAAATTGCTGAAAGTATAAAAGCACCAAGGACGACCGAGGCTGACGAAGTGCTGTCTGCACTTAAAGAACGGCCATTGGTTATTAATGAAAAGCAAGAGGCAGAGATAAAACATCAGTTTGGTACACTTACCAATTTCAGAAAAGATACCGGCATAAGACTTGTAAGTGAGAATAGCGAAGTGGCCAAAGGGCTTACAACGCTTGAAACTGCCTGGAACGGTGATTGGGTAAGTGCATACTCCGGTTATTTTGATGCTGACGTCAGTGACCTCGATATGCCGATTCGTCTTGCAGAGATTGTTGATAACCTTAATAATATGACCGAAGAAATGGACTATGAGGCTATTGCAACAGATATTGCTGAGCAGTTGAGCAAAAACCTTAACGAGACAGGACCTAAAGCAGAAAAGCGTAGGGTAAACGAAGCATATCGCCGTGGTATTGCGGACGAGCGTGCCAAAACACAAAAGCAACTTAATGAACTGCAGAAGCAAAACCGTAATCTTAAAAACCGTGTAAAGCCTAAAGACGTACAAAACATACGTAAAGAGGTAGAGCGCATTTATAAAAAACTTGCCACCGACAGCTCGACAAAGCACGTGCATCAGGGACTTAAAAAAGCGGTCAGTGAGTTTTTGGAATTGTTTAACCAGAGTGATGAGTTTACATTTAAGCCTTCAGATAGGGATAAGGTAACACGACTTTGGCGTGAATATAGAAAACTTGCCGGGGCAGATGCTACATCTGAAGCGTTTGGATATGATGCGCAGATTGAAATTGCTATTGAAGGGCTTGAAGAAATATTACCCGGTCGCAGTATATGGGAGTTGCATCCGGACGAGCTGGCTCAGGTTAAAGATATTATTGCTAACGTTAGTCACTGTATTGAAACGGTTAACGAAATGATTGTTAACGGTAAAACGGAAGAGATTGCGACAGTAGCAAACAACGTAAGAGTTGAACTCGGGCATAAAAAAGGTAAGATATTTGACCTTTCTTATGCCGACCTTGATATGAAGAATACAACGCCTGTGTATTTCTTTGAAAGATTAGGCAGTAAGACAATGCAAAAGCTTTTTGCTGATATTAAAAGAGGCGAAAATATCTGGGCACAGAATATGTTGGCGGCACGTGAAAAAATTACCGAAATTAAGAAAAAGTACGGATATGACAAGTGGAAAGACGTTACACTTAAATTTACGACCAAATTAGGAGATAATATTGAGCTTAATCTTGAGCAGGCAATGTTGCTTTATGCGACAGTAAAGCGTGAAAACATTAACCTTAATCAAGAAGCGGCACACACATATATTGGCGGCGTTGTTATCCCGACAAAAAAACTCAACAGCCTTATGAGTGAAATACGTGGTTTTACTAAACACGATGGTGAAAGTGACGCCAGTGCTAAAAAAAGATATGATGGACTCGTTAAAGCTCTACATAAGCAGATAGACGTTGCGCCGCATCAAATCAGAGTATCGGACTTTGCAAAGATATCGGACTTTTTGACAGAGCAGCAAAAAGCATATGCCGATGAAATGGTAGCGTATCTTTCAAACGATATGGCCAAGCTTGGTAATGAAGTTTCCATGAAGTTATTTGGCATTGAAAAATTTAACGAAAAGTATTACATACCGTATAACTCTGCCGATAACTTTCTTATATCAATGCCCGGTGTAGAGCCGACCTCTTCTATTAAGCACCGTAGTTTTACAAAAGATTTAACACACGGAGCAAATAATCCACTACTGCTTACATCTTTTAGCGAAGTATGTGCGAACCATATTGAGCAGATGTGTATGTATAACGCTATGGCAATACCTGTTGACAACCTAACACGTGTATTGAACGCACAAATACCCGGTAGCGAAGGAACTGCACCAACATCGGTCAAAAATGAAATCGAACGCACCATGGGTAAGAGCGGTCTTAGGTACATTAACAATTTAATACGTGACATGAGCGGCAGTGTACGAATTTCAGATATGGATTCACTTGTTGGAAAAGTGACAGGTAGATATAAAAAAGTTGCAGTACTTGCGAGTCTTTCGGTAGTTATTCAGCAGCCTACTTCTGTTGTAAGAGCATTTAGGTATATACCACCTAAGTATTTTATAAAAACAACGCTAAAAACTGCAGAACGTAACTATAATCAAATGAAGCAGTATGTTGGAGAGGCTATTATAAAAGAAATGGGCGGTTTTGATACCGGAGTTGGTGCAAGCAATAGTGATTATCTGTTACAACCAAAAAGAAATGTGGGACAATTTATTGATGATATTGCCGGATGGGGAGCAAATATGGCAGACCAATTAACCTGGGCACATATATGGGCCGCATCAAAGGCAATGGTAGCAAAAGAAAATCCTGAACTGCAGGTTGGCAGTGAATCGTTCTTTAATAAAGCGGCGGAAATATGCAGTGAAACGCTAAGTAAAACACAGGTATATGATAGTATACTTGTTAAGTCTGAAGCAATGCGCAGTAAAAGTGCATTATCTAAAATGGCTACAGCCTTTATGAGTGAGCCGACTGTGACATACAATATGATGATGGGCGCTATGCGTGACGTTAACTCACATAAAAAAGGTGCTGTAAAGGCATTGGCAAACACTACTGCGGTAGTGATTGGTCAAATTATTGTAAACGCTGCATTTAAGAGTCTTGTTTATGCGATGCGTGATGATGACGAAGATGAAACATACTTTGAAAAATGGCTTGAAAGTTTTGTTGAGTCTGCAGTAAGTGATATGAACTTTTTCAACTATTTACCATACGCTAAAGATATTGTTTCACTTTTACAAGGATATAGCGTTGAGCGAATGGATATTGCCGCAATAGCGGATGTGAAACAGGCAATTGAAAAGGCGTTTGATGAAAATGCGACTGAACTTGACCGTCTGAAAAGTATTTGCACAGCGTTTAGTTTAATAACCGGAGTGCCGGTTAAAAATATTTGGCGTGATGCTGAAGGTGCTTTTAAAACAATTAAGGGCTTGATTGAAAAAAATTGTGTTAATACACTTGAAGGTAGCAAAAGAGCGGCTTTGGTTGGTTTTGCAGAAGCTGTTGACTGGATACCGGGTATCGAAATTGATGTTGACGGTTCGGCTCGGCTAGTAAGTGAGCTTGAGGGTAATAAGACATATGATAGTCTTGACGATTCTGATAAAGAAAAGGTTGAGGATGGTGTCGAAGATTATCTTGAGAACAAACAAAAATTTAACAAAGGCGAACTTAAAAGCAAGGCGAAGCAGTTTGAAGATCTGTTTAAAATCTGTCGCAAATATGGCAAAAGTTCGAATAGGTACCGAGCGGAACGTAAAAAACTGTTGGATAGCGGCATAAGTAAAGAGGATATTGCTCTTGACCTGGAGATTGCAAAGTTTAAACACCTTGAAGCAAACGGCATTACCGTGGCAGAATATTATGCGGCTAAAACCGAGCTTGACCGTAAGGACGGGGAAGATAAGGTTTATGATACCGACGGCAGCGGCGGTCTTAACGCCAAAGAGACTAAAGCGGCAATAAATAAAATGAAAGGATTTGATAAAGATGAAAAAGATATTTTGTATGATATGTTAAAACCTTAATTTGAATATTAAAGAGCGCTTGCTATAAGGCAGGCGCTCTGCTTTTAGAAAGGAGAAATTATGGCAATTAAAACAATTGAATATGAAGTAAATATTGCAGGTATTACACCTGCAACCGAACAGTATGGCGGCACGCAAGGTGATCACAGGGTTATACAACTGAAATTTGCTTTATCAGAAGAATTGTATGGCGGAATTACCGATGTTTCGGCTGACGGTAAGGCGATGTACCGATTTGATGTTTATGACGGTGAGGGCGGCGTATGGTCGAGTGATGCTGTGGAACTTACAGATGATACGGTAAGCCTTGAGCTTGAAGAACGTCACACACGCTTTGGCGGTAAAATTACCGTATATTTGGTAATAACGTCGTTGTCTGAGGATAACGAAACAGAGGTAGAGCTTTATAGTTTTCCGGCTGTGTTGAGACTAAAAAACCGACCTGAAGGCACGCATCAAGACGGTGAGAATTACGAGAGTGTGACCGCTCTTGCCGAAGTGGCAAAAAACAAGGCTTTAGAAGCCGCGCAAAGTGCAGAGGCTGCAGTGACTGCGTTAGAGGATATTGATAGTGCTATAGCGGATAGTATAGATCAAACCTATGATGCAACAAGCAAAAATGCGCAGAGCGGTGTCGCTATGGCAGGGGCATTAAATGGTTATGTTCAAAAGGTAAAAGGCAACGGACA
>CAYRIX010000056.1:0-5389 GCA_964424555.1 uncultured Eubacteriales bacterium | reverse complement strand
AAAAGGAATCCCTAGATACAGAAAAACGCATCGAAATTTTGAAATCAAAGCTTGTAGCCCTTACGGGAAGCGAAACAAAAACGGATACTACTCAGGTACTCGAAAAGTACCGAAAAATTGACACTCTCACATTTGAGATTGCTGATGAATTTATAAGCAAAATCTTTATCGGAAAGCTCCAAAAGGGTGGCAAGAGAGAAATTAAGATTGAGTGGAAAATTTAGTGGTTTTTCACAGTCAAAAAACGACAATTTATGCAAAGATAACAAAAAAGTATAGTATTAGCTAACTCAGCCCACGGCGGGTTTGACGGAGGTGCGGTGGCTTCAGACGGTACTATTGAAAAAGATCTTAATCTTTCCATTGCTTTAAAGCTTGAAGCTGTTTTGCAAGCCTCGGGCTACAAGACGGTCATGGTCAGAACGACCGATACTGCTACAAATGACCCTAATGACGGTCAAAAAGCTAAGGTCAGTGACATCAAGAATCGTGTCAATGTGATGAGCCTATATCCCGACGGCATTTTTGTGAGTATCCATATGAATAAGTATTCAACCACTCAGCCGCACGGAGCACAGGTGTTTTATTCAACTGTAAACGGTTCAAAGGAATTAGCTTCGTGCATCCAGACTTCGGTTGCAGAGCATGTACAGACCGATAACAAGCGTGTTATAAAACCGACCTCTAAGGATATTTACTTATTAAATCATGCGACGCTTCCTGCGGTTATCGTGGAGTGTGGTTTCTTAAGCAATCCAAATGATCTTGAGTGCCTTAAGAGTCAAGATTATCAGTTAAAGCTGGCCTTGTCGTTGGCTTACGGCATTATTAATTTCAGTAATTCAGAAGTAGAAACGGGAGAGTCATAAAATGGCAAAATTAAAAACCTCATTTGTGTGTTCAAGCTGTGGATATTCCTCACCTAAATGGTCCGGCCAATGCCCACAGTGCCGAGAATGGAATACTATGAATGAGGAGATCGAAACAAAAAGCAGTACGTCTGTGTCAGTCGCTGCAAAAACTCGAGCTTTTGCTAACGTTTCACCTGTGTCTGACATCAGTACAAGTGATGAACTGCGTTATAAAACAGGCATTGGAGAGCTTGACCGTGTTTTGGGCGGAGGCCTTGTGAAAGGCTCAGTGGTACTCCTTTCGGGTGACCCCGGTATCGGTAAATCTACACTTTTAATGCAGTCTTGCGGAACTTTTTCAAAGGATAAAACCGTTTTGTACGTTTCGGGAGAGGAATCTGCCAAGCAGTTAAAGCTTCGTGCAGAGCGTTTGGACGTAAATTCCGATAGCTTGCTTATTATGACCGAGACCGATGTTGAGGCAGTGTGTGAATACATAAAACAGCATAAACCCGAAGTTGTGATGATCGACTCAATTCAGACCATGAATCATGCCGATATTCAATCCTCGCCGGGTAGCGTTACTCAGGTCAGAGAATGCACAAATCTGCTTTTAAGAACAGGAAAATCACTTGATATCCCAATAATTATCGTCGGACATGTTAACAAGGACGGAGCTATTGCAGGTCCAAAGGTCATGGAGCATATTGTTGATGCCGTTCTTTATTTTGAGGGTGAACGAAATTATGCCTACCGCATACTCAGAGCGGTTAAGAACCGCTTTGGCTCAACTAACGAAATAGGCGTTTTTGAAATGAATGATGTTGGCCTCTTAGAGGTTGAAAATCCGTCTGCAGCACTGTTGTCGGAACGTAACACAAACGTATCGGGTAACTGTATTTCTTGTGTTATGGAGGGCTCACGGCCTATTTTGGCAGAGGTACAGAGTCTTGTATGTACCTCAGGCTTCGGTAACGCAAGAAGAATGTCAACCGGCTTTGATTTTAACCGTCTGAGTCTTATTCTTGCTGTACTTGAAAAGCGTTTTGGCTACCGCTTTTCCACTATGGATACCTATCTTAATATTGTTGGAGGTCTGCGGTTGGATGAACCTGCTGCTGATCTGTCTATTGCTCTTGCGCTTGTTTCGGGTATAACCGATAAGCCTGTTCCCGATGATGTTGTAGCAATAGGGGAAATAGGTCTTTCGGGTGAGGTGAGATCGGTTTCACGTATATCCTCACGTATTTCGGAGGCTGCAAGACTCGGCTTTGGAAAATGCATTGTGCCGAGGTCGTGCCTAAAGCAGATCAAATCCAAGTTCGATATCGAAATCATCGGTGTCAGAAATCTGCATGAGGCTATTGCAAATATTTTCTGAACCTTTGTAATACGGACAACCGTGTGAAATGTCACTTATGACGGCTATTGTTTCAAGACAGCAGTAGCCGTCATTTTGATGCTTACAGTCAAATGCGCATTTTATCAGACTCATTATCGTCACTTCCGTGGCTATTTTGACCCTAAATGTGCTTTATATGTATAGTGATTTTGCTTGACTTTTGCGTAAATATACAAAATGTTTCAAAATCACTTGCATTTTTATTCATTGGATGATATAATTCACTCATAAAATTATGATCTTATGATCAGGAGGGTATATTTATGAAAAAGGTTTTATCTTTAGTCCTTGCTCTTGTAATGGTGCTCGGCATTTGCGCAATGGTTGGCTGCGGTGGCAAAGATGAGAACACACTCGTTATGGCTACCAATGCCGCATTCCCGCCCTATGAGTATTACGAGGGTGACAAGATAGTTGGTATCGACGCTGAGATCGCTGCAGAGATTGCAAAGAAGCTTAATATGGAGCTTGAGATCAAGGATGTTGAGTTTGACTCTATCGTGTCGGGTGTTGCTTCGGGCAAATATGATTTCGGTATGGCAGGTATGACTGTTACCGAGGATAGACTTAAGAGTGTTAATTTCTCAACAAGCTATGCTAAGGGTGTTCAAGCAGTTATCGTTCCCGAGAACAGCCAGTATACCTCTTTCGAGGATTTCTACACCGGATTTGACGAAGAGGGTAATCCTACAGGCGTTAAGGACGGTATCAAGATCGGTGTTCAGATGGGTACTACCGGTGATATCTATTCCTCTGACGATCCCGAAAACTGGGGCTTCGGTAAGGATAAGGTTGCTCAGTATAATACCGGTGCTGACGCTGTTCAGGCACTTCTCACAGGTAAAGTAACAGCAGTTATAATCGATAACGAGCCTGCTAAGGCTTATATTGCTGCTAATGAGGGTCTTAAGATTCTTGAGGGTGCTTATGTTGAGGAAGACTATGCTATCTGCATCGCAAAGGATAACAAGGATCTTCTCAACAAGGTTAACAAAGCACTTGAGGAGCTTATTGCTGACGGTACTGTTAAGAAGATCGTCGATAAGTACATTAAGGCTGATTAATTTATAGACTATTCACTAAGGGCGGTGTTCCTACCGCCCTTTTATTTTGAATAAGGGGATTTGTTATGAAAGAATGGTTCCTTGATCTTAAAGATCAATTCATTCTTAATTTTGTTGATGATGACCGTTGGGAATTTCTTCTCGAAGGCTTTCTCAATACTATTTTGTTGACAATTTTAGCTGCCGTAATAGGTGTTGTGCTCGGTATTGTCGTTGCAGCTGTAAGAACTACATATGACAACAACTATGAAACTTTAAAAAAGAACAGGGGTATTGGATTTTACCTTTTCGCTATTGCTAACTGGGTATGTAAGCTTTATCTTACCGTTATTCGCGGTACGCCTGTTGTTGTTCAGTTGCTTATTATGTATTTTATTGTATTTGCAACATCGGATAACGGAATTATGGTTGCAACACTTGCGTTTGGTATTAATTCCGGCGCATATGTTGCCGAGATTTTCCGTGGCGGTATTATGTCTATTGATAAAGGACAGCTTGAGGCAGGACGTTCAATTGGATTTAATTATCTGCAGACAATGATCTTTATTATCCTTCCTCAGACTATTAAAAATACTCTGCCGACACTACTTAATGAATTCATTGCCCTTTTAAAGGAAACGTCTGTTGCAGGATATGTTGGTATAATGGATCTTACCAAGGCAGGAAACAACATACGTAATCACACTTATTCGCCTTTTATGCCACTTATTGCTGTTGCACTTGTATATCTTGTGCTTGTTGTTGTTCTTACTTGGCTTGTGGGTAAATTAGAGAGGAGGCTGAGGAAGAGTGAGCACTGATAATGTACTTATCCGTGTTGAGGGACTTAAAAAATCCTTTGGCGAGGTTAATGTTTTGAAGGGCGTTAACGCTGAGATCAAAAAGGGCGACGTTATGGTCGTAATCGGACCGTCAGGCTCGGGTAAATCTACCTTCTTGCGTTGCCTAAACCGTCTTGAAGAGCCTACGGGCGGACATATTTATTTCAGACAAAACTACGGACCTTATTCTTCCGAATGTGATTTTGTAGATATTACTGACAAAAAGGTCAATATCAACCTGCACCGTCAGAAGATGGGTATGGTTTTCCAACAGTTTAATCTGTTTCCTCATATGACCGTTTTGCGTAATATGACCATTGGTCCTATGAAGCTGCTTGGAAAGTCGAAGGAGGAAGCCGAAGAAAAGGCAATGGCACTTCTCAAGCGTGTTGGCCTTGCAGACCGAGCCGACGCATATCCGTCACAGCTTTCGGGAGGACAAAAGCAAAGAATTGCGATTGTTCGTGCTCTTTGCATGGATCCGGAGGTATTGTTGTTTGACGAGCCGACCTCGGCACTCGACCCTGAAATGGTCGGTGAGGTTCTGGAGGTTATGAAGGAGCTTGCCCGAGAGGGAATGACCATGATTGTTGTAACACATGAAATGGGTTTTGCCAAAGAGGTAGGAACCGACATAGTTTTTATTGATGAGGGTATAATAATCGAAGAAGCTCCACCTGAGGAGTTTTTCAAAAATCCTAAAAATCCTCGTCTGCGTGATTTTCTTTCAAAGGTCTTGTAATCAAATTTATATAATGCTGAGCAAAGCGAAGTATCTCTTTTTAGATTCTTCGCTTTGTGCTCAGAATGTCAGGTATATTTGTGATTCGGTAATTATGTAAATTTCTTGAAAATAAATGTTGACAAATTACGTTTTTGTTGATATAATACCATAGTCGCAAACGTGACATGAGTTATTAGCTCAGTCGGTAGAGCACTTGACTTTTAATCAAGGTGTCCGGGGTTCGAATCCCCGATAGCTCACCAATAAAGCAGTTGCACCATTTGGTGTGACTGCTTTATTTTTTACTATCCTCGGGGATTCGAACCCTGAGAGGGTGAGGAGCGTTAAGAAAACAGTTCAGTGAACTGTTTTTAGCGACGAAGTGTGAGTCGGGTACTGTTTGCGAAGCAAACGGTCGACGAGCACAAAATACGCGAAGCGGATTTATCCCCGATAGCTCACCAATAAAGCAGTTGCACCATTTGGTGTGACTGCTCTATTTTTTTACTATCCTCGGGGATTCGAAC
>CAYRIX010000055.1:0-5958 GCA_964424555.1 uncultured Eubacteriales bacterium | reverse complement strand
GTTGACGGTAACGAGATGGATGCCGCTGTCGAAGCGGCCAAGATCGCTCGTGAGAACGGAACTAAGGTTCTTTATGACTGCGGCGGTCTGTACGAAGGTGTTGAAAGACTTTTGGCTTTGACCGATATTATGATCCCTTCTGAGGAATTCGCAATGGGTCATACCGGCGAAAATGATGCCGCATCGGCTGCTAAAAAGCTCTATGAGTTGTATCATCCCAGTTTTGTTGTTGTAACACGTGGCAAACACGGTGGCTTGCTCTTTGATGGTGAGACCGTTACTGAGTATCCCATCTATCCTGCTGATGTTGTTGACTCCAACGGCTCTGGTGATGTTTTCCACGGTGCATTTGCTTCGGCAGTTGTCCGTGGCTACACTCCCATTCAGTGCTGTCATTTCTCTTCTTGCGTTTCTGCTTTGAAGTGTATGGGTGTCGGTGCTCGTGAGAGTGTTCCGAGCTTTGATGCAACCATTGAGTATTTAAGGAGGAACGGTTATGAACTTTAAGAAAGCATATAAGCCGACCATCGGCTACACTCCTATCTGCAAGATAGGTGAGTGCTCTTTGAAAAAGTTGGAGTTCGGTATTATCGAGCTCAACGCCGGTGACAAGCTTGACTATTCCACCGGTGATAAAGAAACTGCATTTATCATGCTTGAGGGTCACTGCAATGTTTATTTCGGTGACGAGAAGTATGAAAATGTCGGTAACAGAAACACTGTCTTCGAAAACCGCAAGGCAGAGTGCTTCTATATGCCTATCGAGATGGATCTTACCATTGAGGCAATTGACCACATCAAGATTGTTGTTTCGGGGACTCCCGTAACTGAGAAGACCGAACCTCAGCTGCTCCGTGAGGATCACGTTGTTCTCAAAGTGTTGGGCGAACAGCCCTTTGAGCGTGAGACCAGCTTCCTCATCGACGGCAATTCCAATGCTAAGGTTCTCACCATCGGTGAGTGCTATGTTACCAAGGGTAACTGGGCAGGATTCCCTCCCCATAAGCATGACGAGAACAATATGCCCCAAGAGTGCATTTGCGAGGAGATCTATTATTTCCTCTTCAATCCCAAGCAGGGCTTTGGCGTACAGTGTCTGTACACTTCCGACGGTTCTGTTGACGAGGCTTACCGTGTAAAGAACGACGAGCTTGTTGAGTTCCCGTACGGCTATCACACCACTGTTTCTACACCAGGATATGAGACCTATTTCCTGTGGCTCATGGCAGGTGACTATCAGGGCTTCAACCGCAGTAATGACCCTGAGCATCAGTGGATCGTTGACTAATAAATTTTAATCAGCCGAAGGGGTTTTATCCCCTTCGGCAATTTGCTATACTGCAATTGATTTAAAGGAGAAAACAAATATGGTTACTTTGAAAAACGGTAATTCCGTATTGTCTATAAATGAAAAAGGCGCCGAGATGAAGAGCTTTACCGTCAACGGTGTTGAATATCTTTGGGTCGGTGATCCTGCTATTTGGGCCTCAAGCACACCCAACCTTTTCCCGATGACCGGAGGTTTTAGAGATGATAAGTACATCCTAAACGGCAAAGAGTACATAATGCCTAAGCACGGCTTTGCTAAAAATATGGATTTTGAGGTAGAGTCTCAGACCGAAAATACTGCAACCTTTCTTTTGAAATCTAATGAGGAGACCAAGGTTGGCTTTCCGTTTGATTTTGAACTGAGAGTTTCTTATATTCTCACCGAGGGCAAGGTCACTGCAAGCTACAGTGTTAAGAACCTTTCTGACGATACAATGTGGTTCTCGATCGGCTCTCATGACGGTTTCGCAACTCCCGAGGGTATTGAGGAATACGATCTTATCTTCCCGCAGAAGGAAACATTGGATACATACACTCTCTTTGGCAACCTTCTGAGCCACGATACCACGCCAGTTATCAAGGATAGCGACCGAATTTCTCTTGATTATAACTATTTTGCTATCGATGCGCTTGTTTTCAAGGATCTTAAATCCAAGACCTGCCGTCTGCAGAACCGTAAGACTGGCCGTGGCATTCAGCTTGATTTCCCCGGATGCCCGAGATTTGTTCTTTGGACTAAGCCTCAGGCACCCTACCTTTGCATTGAGCCTTGGTTTGGTCAGGCTGATAATACCGACAGCGATTATGATATTACTCATAAAGAAGCAATCGAGTCGTTGGAGGCAGGTAAGACCTTCAAAGCCACCCGTGTTATCACTGCTTTGGAGGGTAAATAAATGTACGCTGATATAGTTGCAAAAAACCCTCATTTGAAGATATATCGCACATCCGACCCTGAGTTCATTCCTTTCGGTTACCGTATCAACGATATCGATGCCGATGCCTTTATTGAGGCTTCAAAGAAAGCTGAAAGCATAGAGGAAGGTTCTTTGTACGTTGCCGAGGCCGATTATTTCAAGGACCTCGACGTTGCAAAGGACGTTGAGATCAAGTATTATGGTGAACTGCCTGCACAGGCAGGTTATTGCTACGGTTACAGCAGCAAATTAAACGCTGTCGAGTGGCATAAAAGCAGTGAGATCAACGTTGCTACGACCGACCTAATTTTATTTCTTGGCTCGGTTCAGGACATCGTTGACCGCAAGATAGATTCCTCAAGGATTAAGGCTTTTTACGTTGAAAAGGGCGAGGCTTTAGAGGTCTATGCAACTACCTTGCACTTCTGTCCTTGCCAAGTATCAGAGGATGGCTTTGGCTGTGTTGTTGTTCTGCCTAAGGGCACTAATGTTCCTCTTGAGGGTGAGTATGAGGACAAGCTGATGTTCAGAAAGAATAAATGGATTCTTTCTCATGTTGACAATCAGGCTCTCATCGACCGTGGTGTTATCCCCGGTGTAACAGGTGAGAACTACGAAGTTAAATTCTGAATCTCGGCTTCCTCTGATGAGGATGACTCCCCATAAGATGGGGAGATGTCCTCAAGACTGAGGTGACTGAGGGATAGATAAACCAATTAGGGTTATACTTAAGGAGATACAAATGAAATATTTATTGGGAATTGATTTCGGCGGCGGTGCTTCTAAAGCAACACTTATTAATACTGAGGGTACTATTGTTGCCGAGCATTCGGTTGAATATCCTACTTTGCACCCGTCTTCGGGATGGTGTGAGCAGAATCCATCTGATTGGTATGCCGCATTGTGTGAGGATACCAAGGAACTGCTGGGCAAGAGTGGGGTAGATGCGGCTGATATTTTGGCTATTGCTATCGATTCGGCTACCCATACTGCTGTTTTGTGCGATAAGGATGCAAAGCCTTTGCGTGCCGCAATTCATTGGACCGACACAAGAAGTGTTAAGCAGGCGAATAACCTCAAGGCAACCGATGAGGAGTACATTGAGAAAAAGACATTTGCAAAGCCCGGTACTATCTGGACTTTACCTCAGATTGTTTGGGTAAGAGAGAACGAGCCTGAAGTATTTGCAAAGATCGGTAAGATATTCTTTGAAAAAGACTATCTTCGCTATATGCTGACTGATGTTTATTGCACCGATTATATCGAAGCGCAGGGAAGTATGCTCTTCGATAACGAGGAAATGCGCTGGGACGATAAGCTTTGTGAGTTAGCATGTATTGATAAGGCAATTATGCCGCCTATCGTAAAGCCGACCGATGTTATCGGAAAGGTTACCGAAAAGGCCGCTAACGAGACGGGTCTTATGGCTGGAACACCCGTAATTTGCGGTACTACTGACACAGTTATGGAGGTTTTTGCTTCAGGTGCTGTTGAAAAGGGACAGATGACCGTGAAGCTTGCCACAGCAGGACGTATTTGTGTTATTACCGACAAGGCTGTTCCACATCCTTATCTCATCAACTACGCTCATATTGTTGACGGAATGTGGTATCCAGGTACTGCAACTAAGGCAGCAGCATCTTCCTACCGCTGGTACAGAGACACCTTTGGCGGTGACTATAAAGAACTCGACCAAGGTGCTGCAGAGTGCCCCATGGGTGCTGACGGTCTAATGTTCCATCCGTACATCAACGGTGAGTTGACACCTTATGCCGATCCTATGCTGTGCGGTAGCTTTATCGGTATACGTGCCGAGCATACCAAGGCTCATTTCACCCGTGCAGTTTTGGAGGGTGTTTCGCTGTCTTTGCTTGATAATATGCTGGCTCTCAATGAGCTCAAAATACCTCATGACAATTTTGCAACCCTTATCGGTGGCGGTGCAAAGGGAACTCTTTGGAGACAGATCACTGCCGATATGCTCGGAATCACCTTGAAGATCACCGAAAGCTCGGATTCTTCACTGGGTTCTGCTATGCTTGCAGGTGTTGCCATCGGCGTATTTAAGGATGCCGTTGAGGCTGTTAAGAAGTGTATCAAGGTTAAGGCAGTTGTTGAGCCTAACCCTGAAAACACCGCTAAATATGCTGAAATTTTCAAGACATACAAGGCTGTGCATGATGCACTTGCACCTATTTACAGGGAAAGAAACAAATGAAGATAGTTGTTTGTGTTAAGCAGGTTGCTTCGGGTGAATTAAATCCGTTTGATGCCTGCGCTTTAGAGTGTGCTTTGCAGATACCCAATGCAGAAATAACTTTGCTCAGCATGGGGCGCACCGCGGTTAAAGGAATGCTTGAACAGTTGACCCGATTGGGCAATGTCAACGGTGTGCTTTTGTCTGACCTTGCTTTTGCAGGGGCGGACACACTGGCTACGGGTTATGCTTTGAGTCTTGCCGCTAAAAAACTGAACCCCGACCTTATCATTTGCGGCCGCCAGACGGTTGACGGTGATACTGCTCAGACGGGCTCAGTGCTGGCAACCATGATGGGATTTCCGGTTATCTCCAATGTTATGGGGATTGATTCGTTGGATGAAACCAAAATAGCCTGCAAGACCCGTTTGGGTGATGAAAAGGCTGATTTACCTGCTCTTATCACGGTTGAACGTATCAATGATCTTCGCAGACCCAGTATTCGTTCAAAGGTTAAAGATGTTGTTGTGTGGACTGCCGATGATATTGGTGCAGATAAAGAAAGATGCGGTCTCAAGGGCTCACCCACCAAGGTCGTAAAAAGCTTTGAGAACGAAAGCGGTAAGCGTAGGTGTAAGTTTATTACACCCAACGAGCTTGATGATGCTGTCAAAGCAGGGCTTTTGAAAGAACCCGAAGCTATAAAGATTGAGGCATCGGCCCAGAAGCTCAAAAATGTGTGGATAGTCACCGAAGCACCGAGAGCAATGGCCGAAGCGGTTTCTGATGATATTAAGGTTATCGAAAAGGATACCGCTGAGAATATTGCTAAAGTGATTGCAGAGGGCAAGCCCGATGTTGTGCTGTGGCCGAGTGATATATGGTCACGCCGAACAGCACCGATAGTTTCGGCTCTCCTTAACACAGGTCTTTGTGCAGATTGCACCGCTTTGGAGACCGACGGTAATGCTCTCTTTATGTACCGTCCTGCGTTCAGCGGCAATGTTATCGCTAAAATTCGCTGTGTTACCAAGCCGCAGATGGCAACTGTACGCACGACTCTTAATGATGTAGCAGAAATAATGCTTGCGGCAGGTAAGGGAGTTCGTGAAAGCTATGACAAGGTTTTGGAACTTGCTGAAAAGTATAATGCAGAGCTCGCCGCATCACGAGGACTTGTTGATATCGGTTTTGCTCCTTATGAACAGCAGGTCGGCTTGACTGGTAAAACAGTCAGCCCTAAGGTCTATATTGCCGCCGGTATTTCGGGCGCTGTTCACCATATTGTCGGTATGCAGCAGGCCGGTACGGTTATAGCTGTAAATCCCGACAAGCAAGCACCGATTTTCGATTATGCTGACTACGGAATCGTTGCTAATATTGAAGATATTATTTAAATGCTGATCCCATTCCGCATGGAGTGGGATTTTCTTTGTTAATATCGCTTAAATCAAGCAAATATGTAGATTTGTCAATGATGTGAGACTGGAAAAGTAAAAAATAATTGAGAACTGT
>CAYRIX010000054.1:0-6625 GCA_964424555.1 uncultured Eubacteriales bacterium | reverse complement strand
AGCACGATGCTTGCCTTGACGACCTGACCTCTGACCTCATCGGGTGCGGCCGAAACACCACATTCAAGAACATAAGGCAACTCCATGATGACATTTTCAATCTCAAAGGGTCCGATACGGTAGCCCGACGACTTGATAACGTCATCAACACGGCCGACATACCAGAAGTAGCCGTCCTCATCACGCCAAGCGGTATCACCCGTGTGATAGAAACCGTCGTGCCAGCACTCGTCGGTCTTTTCCTTATCGTTAAAGTAACCGCGGAACAGACCGCAGGGCACCTTTTCGGAAACATTGATGCATATCTCACCAACGTCACCGACTGCGACCTCTTTGCCGTCACCGTCAAGCAATCTGATATCGTAAAGCGGAACAGGCTTACCCATTGAGCCGATCTTAGTACGCGTGCCGACAAGATTGGCCAAAGCACAAGTGGTCTCGGTCTGACCGAAGCCTTCCATTATCTGCAATCCCGTTGCCTTTTCAAACTGGCGGAACACCTCGGGGTTCAAAGCCTCACCTGCGGTGGTCATATGCTCGATGGAGGAAAGATCATATTTTGAAATATCCTGCTTGATAAGCATACGGAGCATTGTGGGCGGTGCACAGAAGGTAGTTATCTTGTATTTTGCAAACATCGGCAACAGATCGGCCGCCTCGAAACGGTCAAAGTCATAAACAAATAGGCCCGTTTCACACAACCACTGACCGTATATCTTACCCCAGGCAGCCTTTGCCCAACCTGTATCGGAAATGGTGAAGTGAATTCCTTCAGGGTTGACGCAGTGCCAATACTTAGCGGTTATAAAATGTCCTAAAGGATATTTGTAATTATGTACTGCGATCTTGGGATTGCCTGTTGTACCCGAGGTGAAGTACATAAGCATGGTATCGTCACCGCAAGGTGCATCCTCGGTACGCTCAAACTTACGGGTATAAAAGCCGTATTCCTCGTCGAAGTTTCTCCAACCCTCGCGTGCGCCGCCAACCATAATTTTGTGTTGCAGGCACTCGCAGTTTTCGGCGGCGAGATCGACCTCTTTGGAAACATCGCCGTCAGCGGTACAGAGAATAGCCTTTACGCCTGCGGCATTGATGCGGTAGGTTATATCATGCTCTTTAAGCTGATTGGTTGCAGGAATAGCAATAGCGCCCAGCTTGTGCAGAGCTATCATACTGAACCAGAACTGATAATGGCGCTTCAAAATAAGCATTACCTTATCGCCTTTACCGATGCCAAGCGACTTAAAGTAGTTGGCGGTCTGCGACGAGGCGTGCTTCATATCACGGAAGGTGAAACGGCGTTCGTTACGCTCACGGTCAAGGTGTATCATAGCCAATTTTTCGGGCTTTTCGCGGCCTAAACGGTCGATAACATCAAAAGCAAAGTTGAAGTTATCCTCATTTTTAAAATCAATCTTGGTGATAGTACCGTTTTCGTTCTCGGCAGGTATTACAAAATCCTCCCAAACGCGCTCCTCCTCAGCCATTTCAACAGCTACGGCAGGGCGCTTTGAGGTCGAGGTGAATTCCTTGACTCCGCCGTGGACCATATGGTCAATGGGCTCGCCCTGAGGATTCAGAACTATGGCATAGAAGGTACACTCACTTCCCTCTACGGCAATCATTCCATGAGGGACCGAGGAATCGTAATAAATACTGTCGCCCTCGTGAAGGATCTCAATATGGTCGCCGACCTGAACCTTCAAAGCACCCTTAATGATGATATCGCACTCCTGACCGTCATGAGCGGTAAGCTCGATATCGGCATTCTGTGCTTCCTCATTGTATTCAGTGACGACATACAACGGCTCGGCAATACGGTTTTTGAAGGAAGCAGCAAGGTTGTAATAACGAAGTCCGTGTGCTTCCTCGATTCGCTGACCCTCTCCCCTTCTGGTTACAGTGTAGCCTGCCAGACGGGGGCTCGAGCCCTCGATAATATCGGTAACGTCAACCTTCAAAGCCAATGCACAGCGGTAAAGAAAGGCAAAGTTAAGGTCACGCTCGCCCTTTTCACAAGCAAGGTATTCTTCTTCGGTAACGCCTGTCTTAAGCGCCATTTCGGCGGGAGTAAGGCCTACTATTTCTCGCAATTCTGCGATACGTTTGGCCATCTCCATAATTTTGAATTCAAGACCGGTTGTTTTCATATCTTCCTCCCATTCTCGACAAGGCGAATAACCGTAACTCTCAGTCAATTCGTATTTGTCGGAGGCGGTAAAAAAGCCCGCCTCAAAGTAACGATCCTTTGAGACGAGCTATAAAACACTTTATATCCCGCGGTACCACTCAAATTGCACAAAGGTTTACTTTGTACCCCTCAGACTCATATTCAAGTCCTATGCATTTACGCAGCAGTTACGGAAAGGTTCTACTAAGCAAAAATGCCTTTCTTCCTTTCAGCTCGGAAGTTACAAACACCAAAACAATGCTGTCAACTCGCACCAAATGTTGACTCTCTGAAAACACTTGACGTTTGGCATCCTCTTCGTCAAAGCCTTTTAATGTATGGATTATACCAAATTAGTAACAATTTGTCAAGACTGCATTTCAATTTTTTGCAATTTGGCGGTTTTTGTCAAATTACAGCTTGTTACGCTGGATCTTGCCGCTGATAGTCTTAGGTAACTCGTCACGGAAAACAACAACTCTCGGATATTTGTACGGTGCGGTATGCTCTTTGACATACTGCTGTATCTCCTTTTTGAGTTCCTCGGTCGGTTCGGTGCCCTTAGTAAGCACGATGCTTGCCTTGACTACCTGACCTCTGACATCATCGGGTGCGGCAGATACACCACATTCTAAAACGTAAGGAAGCTCCATTATGACACTTTCGATCTCGAAGGGTCCGATGCGGTAGCCCGAAGACTTGATGACATCATCGATACGGCTGACATACCAGAAGTAACCGTCCTCATCGCGCCAGGCAGTATCGCCCGTGTGATACATTCCGTCGTAGACCGCCTCGTTGGTTTTTTCTTCGTCACGGTAATACTCTCTGAACAGTCCGCAAGGATCGCCCTTATCGAGACGTACTACGATCTCACCTGTTTCGCCCGTAGGAACGGAATTACCGTCGGGATCAACGATATCGACATCATACTGCGGAGAAGCCTTACCCATTGAGCCAAGCTTGGGGGTAGTTCCGACAAGGTTTGCAATAGTCAGAGTCGTCTCAGTCTGACCGAAGCCCTCCATTATCTGCAAGCCCGTTGCAGCCTCAAACTGACGGTAAACCTCAGGATTCAAAGCCTCACCTGCGGTGGTCATATGATGGATGGAGGAAAGATCGTACTTGGAAAGGTCTTCCTTGATGAGCATTCTGAGCATTGTGGGCGGTGCGCAGAAGGTGGTGATGTTGTACTTTGCGAACATCGGTAAAATGTCGGCCGCATTGAAACGGTCAAAGTCGTATACAAATACTGCACCCTCACAAAGCCACTGACCGTAAAGCTTGCCCCAAAGCGATTTACCCCAGCCTGTGTCGGAAATGGTCAGGTGCAGGCCTTCACGCTCACAGCAATGCCAATACTTTGCAGTAACAAAATGACCCAAAGCATAGGTATGCTTATGAGAAGCCATCTTAGGATTACCTGTAGTACCCGAGGTGAAGAACATCAAAGCGGCCTCGTCACCGCAGGAGGCATCCTCGGCACGCTCGAACTTACCCGAGAAGCGGGTATATTCATTGTCAAAATCGTGCCAGCCCTCAGCCGATGCACCAACAAGTATCTTGGTAGTAAGAGTGGGGCTCTTTGCTTGAGCTGCATCGACGATCTTATGAACATCATCATCGCAGGTACAAACTATAGCCGAAACACCTGCCGCATTGAAGCGGTACTCAAAGTCGTGATCTTTAAGCTGATGTGTTGCAGGAATTGCGATAGCACCGAGCTTATGCAGAGCGACCATACTGAACCAGAACTGATAGTGACGCTTCAAAACCAGCATTACACGGTCGCCCTTTTTGATACCGAGTGATGCAAAGTAGTTGGCAACCTGAGCCGATGCACGTTTGATATCCTTAAATGTAAAGCGGCGCTCTACCATATTCTTATCAATGTGGATCATTGCTGTCTTTTCGGGATAAGCATCGGCAATGCCGTCAACAATATCGAAGCCGAAGTTGAAGGTCTCTCGGTTGGGGAAGTCAATGGATTTAAGACATCCGTTTTCATCCTCTTCAACCTTTACAAACTTTTCGCAAACCAGTCTTTGGGTAGAGCGAGCCTTGGCAATACTCTTGGTGACGACCTCCTCCTGAGTTTCCTCACCGGGGAGAACCACGGCACAGAAGGTACACGACTTGCCGCCTACTGCGATCATTCCGTGAGGTGTCGAAGAGTTATAATAAATACTGTCACCTTCATTGAGTATCTCGGTATGCTGACCGACCTGAACCTTGAGTGAACCCTCTAAGATAAGGTCAAACTCCTGACCTGAATGGGTGGTAAGATCGATAGGACGGTTCTGCAGCTCGGCAGAATACTCATAACGAACCATATATGGCTCGGATATCTTATCCTTAAATTTTGGGGCCAGATTGCGGATGGTGATTCCATCCTCATCAACGGTGGTCTGACCCTGGCCTTTTCTTGTCACGGTGTAAGAAGACAGTCTTGCGGTCTTGCCCTCAAGAAGCTGTGTCATCTGAATGTCGAAAACCTTGGCACATTTATAGATGAACGAAAACGGCATATCGTCCTCGCCCGATTCATACACGTTATAAATCTGCTCGGTCACCTCGGTTTTCTCGGCCATTTGGGCCTTGGTCCAACCCATGATCTCACGCATTTCCTTAATTCGTGCGGCAACCTCACTCAGCTCTAACATGGTGGTTTCTGTACTCATTTCGGTTTCCCCTTTCAAACAAAATAAAGTAAAATAAAAAATAAACCCGTCTCAAAGAAATCTTTGAGACGAGTCTGAAAACAAATTCAGTACCCGCGGTACCACTCAAATTGCGTTATAAACGCCACTTCGAACTCCAACAAGTTCTATGCACTAACGTAGCAGTCACGGAAGAGCCTACTCAAATTTTTCGGTCTTCGGCTCAGAAGTGATAGGATGAATTCTACCGCTTATCGGGATCACACCGTCCCCGACTCTCTTTGAAGCTTTAAGAAAACTCCGTCTTCGTCATAGCCTTTTATTCTTTTTTGCCATTATACACTTTAATTTTGGGTTTGTCAATACCTTTTTTCATTTTTTAAAATTTCAGCGGTTTAAATTGACAAATCAAAGAGCTTCTTGGCATTTTTGTAAAGTATAAGCTCTTTTTCCTGCTCGGTCAAGCCTAATCCGTTAAAATACTCTACCTCTGATTTGGGCACCCACATAGGGTAATCGGTTCCGAACAGCACTCGGTCGGCACCGTAAGTGCGAATCAGTTCCTCAGCTTTTTTGGGGTCTAACCCATAAAACGACGATGAGCAGTCAACATAAAAATTTCTATAGCCGTGCAGCTCCTCAACGGCCTTTTCCCATATCGACCAACCGCCGAAATGCGCACCTATTACCGTAAGCTCGGTATATGTCTCCAATATAGGTTTAACTCGGTTGGGGTTGGAAAAATCGTAGCGGTAGTCGCCCGTGTGAAGCAACACGGGCAAACCCTTTTTCTCGCAGAGCTCGTAAATTTTCAGGCAACGGTAGTCGTCAATCTTAAAGCCTTGAATATCGGGATGCAGCTTTACACCCTTAAGTCCCAAGCTCAGCAGATGCTCAACATCCGCCGCTATATCGGGACTGTCGGGGTGCAGAGTACCCAAGCCTGTCATAAATCCGTTGGACTTTTCGACCTCTAAAGCTATGAAGTTGTTGATCGACTCGACCTGTTTGACCTTGGTTGCCACCGAGAAAACAATACAGTGCGTTACCCCCGCCTCTTTTTCGGAGCGCACCATATCGGCGACCGTGCCGCCGTTGTGCATCGGGATATCATAAAACTCGCCAATACTTCTAACGGCACGTTCGGCTATTTTATCGGGATAAATGTGGCAATGACAGTCAACTATCGGGTACATTATTATCTCCTTTATTTATCTAAACCCAGCATTTCGACCGATGACTCACGCATCTTGTACTTGAGTATTTTACCCGCAGCGTTCATCGGAAATTCCTTGACAAAAATGAAATATCTGGGAACCTTATGTCTGGCCATAAAGCTGTTTCCGTATTCACGCATCTCCTCCTCGGAGGACTCGGTATCCTTATTAAGGATTATCCATGCACAGGCCTCCTCGCCGTAGCGCTTATCGGGAACACCGACGACCTGAACATCCTTGACCTTATCGTGGCCGAGATAGAATTCCTCAATTTCTCTCGGATACAGGTTTTCGCCGCCTCGGATGATCATATCCTTCAAACGACCTGTGATCTTATAGTAACCGTCAGGCGTTCTGCAGGCAATATCACCCGAATGCAACCAGCCATCCTTGTCGATAGCCTGTGCGGTGGCTCTGGGCATCTTGTAATAACCCTTCATTATATTATATCCGCGGGCAACAAACTCACCGTTTTCACCATCGGGAAGCTCCTCGCCCGTTTCAGGATCGATTATCTTACACTCAACACCCGGGAAGGCCGAACCAACCGTTTCAACACGGTGGTCGATATCCTC
>CAYRIX010000053.1:0-6822 GCA_964424555.1 uncultured Eubacteriales bacterium | reverse complement strand
TCGATTATATTACCACAACACTTCCCATTTGTCAACACTTTTTTTCGGAAATTTTCAAGTTTTTTCAAAAAAATTCAAGCCTTCTGACTTTATGATCCAATCACCGAGTATAATACACCATTTACTGTTAAAAATGTTATTAACAATATTTTTAATTTGGATGGTTCAAAATGAAGAAGTTCTATAAAGCTGTTTCTATTATAATGTGTATTACTTTATTAATTCTTACGGTTTCAGCTTCTGCAAGCGGATATTCGACAGTCGGTTCTCGTGGAAACGAAGTTCGCAACATTCAACAGCGCCTTAAAGACTGGGGTTATTACAAGGGCGCCGTGGACGGAATATACGGCACTAAAACACGGTCAGCGGTCATTGCTTTCCAGAAAAAGAACAACGTCACGGCCGACGGTGTGTGTGGGCCTGTCACATTGGAGCTTATCGGCCTACCGACAGGCAAGGACACCTCGCAGACAAACGGCGGATACTCATCCTCCGATTATCAGTTGCTTGCAAGACTTATCTCTGCTGAGGCAAGAGGCGAACCGTATTTAGGTCAGGTCGCAGTAGGCGCAGTGGTGCTCAACCGTGTAGAGCACCCATCCTTCCCCAACTCTATTTCAGGAGTCATATATCAAAAGAATGCATTCACCTGTATAAATGACGGACAGTTTTATGTTGATATCGCCGACAGTGCTTATTCGGCCGCAAGAGACGCTTTAAACGGAATGGATCCCAGCGGCGGTGCGATATACTATTTCAACCCTGCGACTGCAACAAGCAGTTGGATTTGGAGCAGGCCGTTAATAAAGACCATCGGACGGCATAGGTTTTGTTCGTGATTTATGCGAACCTTAGCTACGCTCATGATGGCACTGATGTTGCGTAAGGAACAAACCCCACTCTTCATTATTATAATTATAATATTATCCACATTGTAATAATACCGCCTGCATCACAGAAAACCTCTGCGATGCAGGCGGTGGTTTGCTAATCGAATATTATTTTATCCAAAGTAATTTAGTGTATGAAATCCGTCATTCTTCTGATAGATATGTACATAATCTATCTGGAAGTTGTTAGAGGTCGTCCACTCAGATGCATCGTCGGGCATATTCTTTCCCGAGCCGCTGGCAAAGCAGGTTGCCTGACTCAAAATAAGGTAGATAGGCTGGTTAAAGGTCTCTGCCCAAAGCTGATTATCGTTAGGGTTAAGTGAGAAATATACGTTACCGTCACATGCAAAGCTACACTCATCCTGAGACCAAATATAGGTGAAGGTATGCAGACCGTCATTAAAATTGCCCTCGGGGCACTGATATCTCTTGTCTCCCGAGAATGATCCGTCCAGCGACCAGTGGGTCGCTATTCCCTGCGGTTCCCAATAATCCGCATAATAAGCCTTACTCGCAGCATCGGATTTCAGCCAGCCATGGAGGTTGGAGGCCTCTGATGCCGAGTTGCCGAACATCTCAACAACATTGACCTCGGTGAAGAATGCCGAGGATGATTCGGGGTCGTAGGAATTTGCCCATAGTGAAATCCAGAAAGCATCACCATGAGGCAGTATTGCACTCATCTCAAGGACACCGTATCTGAAGGTCATCTTGTTCTTGGTGACCAGTTTAAATCCGTAATAGTTATCAGCATCGTAAGTAGCATAGAAGTTTAACATTCCGTCACTGATAAACAAATGGGCCGGATCCTGAGAACGAACCGAGGTTCTGTTATTATGTCCCTGTGCACTATCGGTACCCCAAGCCCATTTTGTAAGATCAACACCCGTAGCATGGCTTGCGGAAGGCTCGTCAAAATCATCTGTCCAAGTAGGAACGAGATATTTTGAAGTATCGTAGGATGCAATAGTCTGTGAATAGCTTGCAGTAACACTGCTCTGGTCGGTAACAACCCCCGACGTTAGCATTTTAGCAAACTCCGACACAGCCATGGCTTTAGCGGCAGGACTTCCGCCGTTGAGGTAGACCTTTTTACCCGAGATCTTAATTGTATATTCGTCCTTGTTGGCGACTTCGGTCACACCTTCACGTTTGGCGTTACCAATAATGATTTCATATTCACTTGCATCTTTATGATCCTCAACTATCTCAAGCTTATAACCCATTTTTTCGGTCAGAAGCTTATTTGCGTCTTCAATCTGTTGCTGAGTAATATACGATTCATTGTATCTTTGCTTGACAAACACAAAGAATCCAAGCTCAGTTCCGTTGATCGTAGCACTTTGGAAGTTGCCCTCAGTGGCGACAATATATTTGATACCGCCCTTTATACCGTCGGTTTTTATATTTTCCGGCTGCACATAGGTCTGATAGAAATATGTACAAGCCTTATCGAGTGCCTCATCACTCATGCCGAAAATAACAATCTTTTTACCAACTGTACAAACTATATAGTCATTAATTCGTCCACCGATATTTTTTATAAGATACTCTTTCGCTTGCTTAGTCTCAAGACGGTTTGTATTGCCTATGAGTATTTCATACTTATCGGTTCCGTCAACGGTATCGGCTGTATTCTTGGCATTTATGCCCAATGTGGACTTCATAAGCTTAAACAAATTGGAAGCCTTACTGCTAGCATACTCGTCACCATCGGGGCGGGTAATACGGTAGACCGACTCTCCGTTTTCATCGATAAATTTTATATCATCGGTTGAGAAGATGCCGTCGGTAACACCTGTTTGAGACGAAGATGTGGCGGTATCTCCTCCGTCACTGCCGCATCCCATAAATATGCCGAAGCACATTAACAACATCACAACAAGAGCTATGGTTCTTTTCATAAGTTTTCTCCTTTAAGCATTCTATATCGATTATAACATCGATATTTTGATAAATACATTATATAACAATAAAAGTGTTTTAAAAATACAGTATATTACTGAATTTTTATGAAATATTAAACCGAACAGCATGATCATCAGAGGCTATATCTCATACAGAAAATGGTCAACAACACCGCAAAAATATCCTTTTAATGAAAATAAAAGTTGGATATCATTTCAACGGCTTTCATGAAGAAAAGTAAAAATCATCTGCTTTCTATTGAAAATCCGAGAAAAAAGGTGTATTATATAACAATAAATAATCAACTTAGGCGGCGAAGCTATGTACGGATTGGATGTGTTGGTACAAAAGGTACTGTTACTTACGGTAATGATTGCCTTGGGTGCTGTTTTGAGACTGACAAAAAAGGCTGACGGCAAGTTAGCAAAAGGCTTTTCTGATGTGGTGGTCTACCTTACTCAGCCTGCTATGATAATCTACAGCTTTTTGGATGCACCGTTCTCAAAGCGCATTCTTATCACTGCTCTATGCGTATTGGGATTCTCAATGGTACTGCATTTAGGATATTTCTACATATCAAAGCTACTTTTTAAAAAAGCCCCTGAGAAGCAACAGCTTATTTTAAGGTATTCGACCATCTTCACCAACGCCGGCTTTATGGGGATTCCACTGATATCGGAGCTTATCAGCCCCGAGGCCGCCATATATGCCACCTTCTATGTTGTATCGTTTAACGTTTACAACTGGTCGCTTGGTTGCTATATGTACTCAAAGGACCGTTCATACATATCAGCCAAAAAGATGCTTTTGAATCCTGCAACGATACCTACCTATATCGGACTCGCTTTGTTTATAATAGGCGGATTGTGGACGACCCCCGAAGCGTTGCAACCCGCATTCCAAAATTTCATCATTCCCGTTATCAAGGATGATGTACTGTTTCTTTTAAAAAGCACAGTAATACCTATGTCGATGATGATGATTGGCATTCGCCTTGCCGAAAGCGATTTCAAAACTATGCTCAAGGATAAATACCTGCCTTTACTGACCGTAGTGCGTCTGATACTCATTCCTTTGGCGGTTATGGGGTTGATGAAATTGGTCGAGCTGACAGGGCTTATCCCTCAAGACATCCTTGTCCCTGCCGCAACGGTGCTGGTCATCAGCTCTTCAACACCCGTGGCCGCCATGGCTAACATTTTTGCCGAGCGGTTTGACGGAGATGCTGTGTATGCGAGTAAGCTCGTATCGGTCACAACCTTGCTGTCACTTCTGACAATGCCGATGATCGCCGCAATCCTCAGCAAGGTGTTTTAACAACTCTATCTATAGCGGCGAGCTGCCTTCGCCGAAACAATTCTAACAGCAAAAACCTCTAAAAAGGAGAAAACATATGAAATACTTAGTTTTACTTTGTGATGGTATGGCCGACTATAAGTATGAGGGTCTGGGCAACAAGACCCCTATGATGTTGGCCAACAAGCCCAATATGGACCGCCTTGCAAAATCGGCTACGGTCGGTCTCGCCAAAACGGTTGCTGACCACTTAAAGCCCGGTAGTGATGTTGCAAACTTAAGCGTTATGGGTTATGACCCTGCTGAATGTTATACAGGCCGTTCACCTTTGGAGGCGGCAAGTATCGGCATCAACCTTTCAGGCACTGATGTTACTCTCAGATGCAACCTCGTCACCCTGTCGGATGAGAAAAAATATGAGGACAAAACTATGATCGACTACTCGGCAGGCGATATTTCGTCAGAGGATGCCGCCGAGATAATTAAATCCGTTGAGCAAGCCTTAGGCAATGATATCTATTCATTTTACGCAGGGGTCAGCTATCGCCACTGTCTGGTTGTGAATAACGGCACTACCGACCTTGGCAATATGACACCTCCCCACGATATCAGTGGTCGTGTTATTGGTGAATACTTGAGTACACACGAAAATGCCGTACCGCTGGTAGAACTCATGAAGAAAAGCGTTGAGATATTAAAGGAGCATCCCGTAAACAAACGCCGTATCCAAGAGGGCAAGCGCCCTGCCAACTCAATTTGGCTTTGGGGCGAGGGCACTAAACCTCAGATGCAGTCATTCTATGATAAGTATGGTGTGAACATGGGTGTCGTCTCGGCCGTTGACCTTATCAAGGGTATCGGCAAATTGGCCAAGTGCGAGGTTGCCGAGGTCGAGGGAGCAACAGGATATATCGATACAAACTTCCAAGGCAAGGCCGAAGCCGCCGCCGAGCTATTTAAGCGTAACGACATTGTATATGTCCACGTTGAAGCACCCGATGAATGCGGTCACCGTGGAGAAGCCGAAAATAAGGTTAAAGCGATCGAGCTTATTGATAAGCACATTTTGGGCCGTCTTTTGAACGAGCTTGAAAAGTACGGCGAGTACCGCATACTGATAATGCCCGACCACCCGACCCCTCTCATCACCATGACACATGCCCGTGACCCTGTCCCCTTCCTTTTGTATGATAACCAAAGGAGTGCTGATGGTGTTGATATCTTCACTGAGGACACCGCCAAAGGCTCAGGCATCTACTACGACCACGGCCCTGATGTTATGAAGGTATTGTTGAAAAAATATCATAATTGACAATAGTTAAAACGAACTACTGTAAAAAATATCACCTGCCCAAAATTTGGACAGGTGATATTTACTTTTATGACAGTCAAAGACTAAGAAAAGGAATCCCCTCGGATTACTCCGAGGGGATAAATTGCTTATTGCGGACAGTTGAGGATGCCTGTCCCTAGAAAATACTAATTACTTGGATTTTTTATTTAATTTTGATGATTTGACACTTCGTGTCATGAATTGCAACCTGTGGTGCTGACAGCGAAAGAGGGAAATTAAGCAAGAAGTTAGCACTTGTAATTTTCTTTCTGTTAATTTTCGCTTATTTGCTTAGAAAGCAGTTCTGAAAAGTTGTATATATAATAATCTGCGACCGCTTTGATTTCGTCGGTATATTCTTTGGATGATTCATCGTAAACTCCACAAACTTTCATGCCAGCCGTTTTTGCAGTCTTATTGGCGTTTAAATTATCATCAATGAATAAAATAGCGTCAATGTTTTTATTAAGCCTTTCCGATGCCATAACATAAATTTCAGGGTTTGCTTTTGTTGTATTAAAATCATCGCAAGACCACACATTGTCGAATAATTCATAAATACCCAGCCTTTTCAGACAGGCATCTAATGTAATATGTGGACTTGCTGTTAATACGTTTAAACTAGCCCCTCTTTTTTTGAGTTCTTTTAAAACATTTATAACGTTTTCTTTTGCAGGGATGGTATTATAATACGCGTCTAACATGTAGCTTTTCATCAAATCTATAAGTTCTTCTTTAGATTTATTGACGCATAGATTATTTATGTAATATTCTGCTGCACCGCTCACTCCAAGAGGTGTTATTATTTTTATAATATCGCTGCCATATGAAATATTATTTTCATTTAATATCCTAAGCATTGCAGATATGTATGTTGGCATAGAATCAACCAAAGTTCCGTCAAAATCAAAAAGAAAAGCATTCATACATTTCATCTCCTTAATTTAATTATACCATATCCCATTTTAAAAAGGAAGATTTTTGCACAAAAATCCCCACCGAGCAATCAGTGGGGATTTGATTTGTTTTATAAAGTTGGCAAATTAAATTACTTGCTTTCTTTGATAGCAGCCTGTGCAGCAGCCAAACGTGCGATGGGCACACGGAAGGGTGAGCAGGATACATAGTCAAGGCCAATCTTATGGCAGAACTCAACGGAAACAGGGTCACCGCCGTGCTCACCACAGATACCGCAGTGGATTGCGGGACGGGTAACCTTACCCATCTTGACAGCCATATCCATCAACTTACCAACACCGGTCTGATCCAACTTTGCGAACGGATCGTTCTCGTAGATCTTGGTGTCATAGTAAGCGGTGAGGAACTTACCTGCATCATCACGGCTGAAGCCGAAGGTCATCTGAGTAAGGTCGTTAGTACCGAAGCAGAAGA
>CAYRIX010000052.1:0-7253 GCA_964424555.1 uncultured Eubacteriales bacterium | reverse complement strand
CCATCCCCGGCTCTCTGAGAAATTCGTTGCAGGTTCCGTCTTCATCGACGCCTTTACTTTAATCGAAGTCAAACAACCTCTATGCACTGACGTAGCATACACGGAGTTCCCTACACACTCACCGCTTCAGGTTCCCGGCTCGGAAGTGAGAGGACAAGGATAATAAACACACTGATTCGCACCAACCATCAGTTCTCTGTGCTGTTTTTCTCTTTTGACCATTCTTCGTCATAGCCTTTAGCAATATTTGATTTGTGTCACATTTTACTCCTCGTTGACAGAGAAGTCAAGGGATTTGCAAGATTTACAACACGAATCTTTTCGAAGGTTACTATCGAAAATTTCGATGTTAACTAAAATTATAGCAACAAATACTAATTGAATTTAATTGGAATTTATTTCCGATATATCGGCAACCTAACCGTGCAACCCGTAGAACAAGCGGGATAAAAGGAAAGGACGGACAGCCTAAACTGTCCATCCTACTCCCAAGACACCGCCTTACGCTGAAACATCCTTATGAGAAACAGCGTAAACCTCTGCTTTTTAATTTAGTAAAACTTATTCACCATATCCGTTGGGGTTGCCTTTTTGCCAGCGCCATGTATCTATACACATATCCTCGATGGTCTTCTTGGCTTCCCAACCCAGCAGGTTCTTGGCCTTGTCAGCGTTGGCATAAACCTCATCCGGATCACCGGGACGGCGAGGGTCTATCTGGAAAGGAATCTCAATTCCCGATGCCTTTTGGAAAGCATCCTTTAACTGCAGAACGCTGACACCATTACCTGTACCAAGATTGATAGCCTCACAACCTGTGTTTTTAAGCGCCCAATCGACAGCCTTGACATGACCGTTTGCAAGGTCAACAACATGGATGTAGTCACGGACACCTGTTCCGTCAACGGTGTTGTAGTCATTGCCGAAAACATGAAGCTTTTCCAATTTTCCAACAGCAACCTGAGAAATATACGGCATGAGGTTGTTAGGAATTCCCTTAGGATCCTCACCAATAGTTCCGCTTTCGTGTGCACCGATGGGGTTGAAGTAACGAAGCAGGGCAATGCTCCAACCGTTGTCCGAAGTGTAAAGGTCACGGAGCATCTCTTCGATAAATAGCTTTGTTCTGCCATACGGGTTGATAGCACCCAAAGGCATGGTTTCGTTAAGCGGCATTTCGGTTGCAACGCCGTAAACAGTAGCCGAGGAAGAGAATACTAATCTTTTAACACCGAATTCCTCCATAACATCACAGAGAACAAAGGTAGAGTCAATGTTGTTTTTATAATACTCCATGGGTATTTTAGCCGACTCGCCGACAGCCTTTAAGCCGGCAAAATGAATGGCTGCTTCAATTTTGTTCTCTTTGAAGATGGTTCTGAGTGTCTCACGGTCTCTGACATCGGCCTTGTAGAATTTTACGGGTTTTCCGATGATTTTCTCAACACGCTTCAAGGACTCCTCCTTGGAATTACGCAGGTTGTCGATAACAACAACGTCATAGCCCGCTTTAGAAAGCTCAATAAGTGTGTGGCTGCCGATATAGCCGGCACCGCCTGTAATAAGAATTGACATAATATTTCTTCCTTTCGATTAGGTTTCTGCTAACTTTCTGCCCATGAGCACACCCATGACCGATGCCATCATAAGGCCTCTTGTCCATCCGCTGGAGTCGCCCAAGCAGTAAAGACCTTCAACACTGGTGGTGAGATTCTCATCCATTTTGACACGGTTGGAATAGAATTTCAGCTCAGGGCTGTAAAGCAATGTCTCGGTCGAGGCAAAGCCGGGGACTACATGGTCGACAGCCTGAATAAAGTTGATGATGTTGGTCATAGCACGATAAGGCATTGCAGCGGTTATATCGCCTGCAACGGCATCGGGCAGGGTGGGCTTTAAATTGGCGTGAGCCAGTTCCTTAGCCCAAGTGCGCTTACCGTCTAAAATATCACCGTAGCGCTGAACAAGAATGTGTCCTGCACCAAGCATATTGGTAAGCTCACCGATCTTCTGAGCGTATTCTATCGGCTGATTGAACGGTACGCTGAAATTGTGCGAGCACAGAATGGCCAAATTGGTGTTCTGAGACTTGTAGTCCTTATATGAATGTCCGTTTACGACGGCCAAATTGTTATCGTAATTCTCCTGACTTACGAATCCGCCTGGGTTTTGGCAGAAGGTACGCACCTTGTTTTTGAACGGCTTGGGATAACCGATAAGCTTTGACTCGTAAAGTACCTTGTTAACGGTCTCCATGACTTCGTTTCGAACCTCGACACGAACTCCGATATCAACTGTACCGGGCTGATGTGCAATATTGTGCTCTGCACACTGCTTTTCAAGCCAGTCAGCACCTCGACGGCCGGTGGCAACAATAGTGCTGTCGGCCAATATTTCAAATTCCTGCCGCCTGTCGGTAGCCTTTATGCCGACACATTTTGGACCGTCAAAAATGAGGTTTAGACACTCGGTGCCAAAGTATATCTCAACACCGTTATCCAAAAGATATTTTTCGATAGAAAGGTAGATATCCTGTGCTTTCTCGGTGCCCATATGACGTATCGGACAGTCGACCAGCTGCAAGCCTGCCTGAATGGCACGCTTTCTGATCTCCTTTACCTCCTCGGTGTTACCCAAGCCTTCAACATGCTCGTCAGCACCGAATTCGAGGTATATTTTGTCGGCATAGTTTATAAGCTCCTGAGCGAAATCCTCTCCGATCAAAGAGGGAAGATCGCCGCCAACCTCATAGCTCAAGGATAGCTTGCCATCGGAAAATGCGCCTGCGCCCGAAAAGCCTGTGGTGATGTGGCAAAACGGTTTGCAGTTGACGCATTGTTTAGTCTTAGCCTTGGGGCAATGACGGTTTTCAACCGATTGACCCTTTTCAACAATAACAATTCTTTTTTTACTGCCGAGTTTCAGCATCTCAATAGCTGTGAAGATTCCCGCAGGACCTGCTCCTACGATGACTACGTCAGTTTTCATTTTTATCTCTCCTAAATATGTTAGGTTAGATTGCACAAGGTGTGTGAATTAACCAATATATTATACCACGACAGCTAAAGTTTTGCAATAGCTGAAGCGATAAACTGCATAGGTAATATTTTCGAGAAATCTGTTGACAAAAGGCGGTAAAGGGATTATTCTAATTATAATATATACTTTCGGAGGTGCCAAGATGAAACTGCTTGAGGAGAAAATAATCCGTGACGGACGTGTGCTTGAAGGCAATATACTAAAGGTCGATAATTTCCTTAATCATCAGATAGATGTTATGTTTATGTGTGAGGTCGGTAAGGAGTTCAAGCGTCTTTTTAAAGAAAGCGGTATTACAAAAATAGTTACTATTGAAGCCTCGGGCATTGGAATTGCCTGCCTTACAGCACAGTATTTCGGAGTGCCTGTTGTGTTTGCCAAAAAGAGTAAGAGCACCAATATTTCGGCCAACGTCTATTCTTCAAGGGTTGAGTCGTATACCCATGGCAGAACCTTTGATGTGATAATTTCAAAACAGTATCTCAGTGAAAATGACAGGGTGCTTATCATTGATGATTTTCTTGCTACAGGTAATGCACTTGTAGGGCTTATAGACATAGTTGAGCAGGCAAAGGCCACCGTTGCAGGCTGCGGCATCGTGATAGAAAAGGCCTATCAGAACGGCGGCAAGCTGATAAGAGATAAAGGCTACAGAGTAGAGTCATTGGCGCGGATTGCCTCAATGGATTCTGAAAAAGGAATAGAGTTTTGTTGAAAAAACCGTTGCATCGTGCGATGCAACGGTTTTTCTTGGTATGATTTGATTATTTATAATTCTTTTTGTCGGCCTCGATCTTGTTGGCGATAAGCTCATTTGCCAAATTGACAGCAGTGTCAACCTTGTTTGAAACGGAGTCTATAGCGGTTTTTACACCTGCGGAGGAGCTGTTCTTTACGGCATTATAGAATGCCTTACCCACATCCTCGCCCAAAAGTGTTGCAAGACCTTCGTCATAGTTGAAATACTTTTGCTCTGCTGTGCGGTTGATAAGCTCATAATAGAACACGCCTGCCTCGGGGGTCAGGAAGGTGTTTTGCAGGTCGTAGTTGGCAGGATCAAGCCAGTAGCGGATGAAATAGCCTGCCGCATCGGGGTGATGAGCCCCCTCGCAAATTCCGTAAACACGGTAAATTGAGGAAACAAGGCTGTCTTCACCCTCTTCGAACGAAGGCATATACGTAAAGCCGACATCCTCAGGCTTCATATCTCTGAAGTAGCCTGTACCTTTGAGTCCCCACGTTCCACGGATGACGATTCCGCAACGTCCCTGAACAAATCGGTCTATCGATCCGTCGAGCAAGCCCTGCTCCTTGGCCTCGGCGTACCACTGGAAAGCTGATAAAAGCTTTGGGTCGTTAATTCCGCTTGAAAATGTATCGGTGTCAAAGTTGTATTTAGTAAAGGATGCTCCCACTGAGCCGGCTAAAATATCCATCTCGAGCAGAGCTCCGTAGTAAACGGTATCGCTGGTGGAAAGAGCCTTTATATCCTTAAGGCATTTGAGCATGTTGTCCCAAGTCCAGGTGCCCTCTTTATAGTATTCCTCAGGTGTCTTAAAACCGTTTTCTTCAAACAATCTGCGATTGAAGAAAACAAGGTTAGAGCCGGTTTGAGGTGTGCCTATCGTATTGAGTCCGTAGACGTTGCCGTTAAGCCTTGTGGTCTCAATCATGCTTTGATCCCATATAGGGTCCTGAAGATCAACGGTTGACACAAGGTTGATAGGAGCGGCGATCTCAAGTGTTAGCGGGAAGCTCTGGTTACCCTCGTTGGTCATAAATACATCAGGGGCATCGCCGATGGCTATTTTGGTCTTGATGTGTTCAGGGTATCCCGATTGAGGTACAGCATATACCTCGCACTTCAATCCTGTGTCAGCCTCAAAGTTGGCAAAGGCAATAGCGCCGTCGTTATTGTACGGATCGCCCCATGTTGCATAACGTACACTCTGACCCTTTATGCTTTCCGAAATCGTGGCATATGGGTCCCAGGTTTCGGGATCGTATTTAGAATCCTTTTCTACCTCAGGTGTGTTCGGGACAACTATGACCTCCGACGAGTCTGTGCCGGTTGAAGCTTCCGAGCCTGAGTTGGTTCCGCTGTTTGAGTCACTGCCGCA
The DNA here is from genome assembly GCA_964424555.1 of uncultured Eubacteriales bacterium. Taxonomy (GTDB): domain Bacteria; phylum Bacillota; class Clostridia; order Oscillospirales; family Acutalibacteraceae; genus UMGS172. Next base: position 2,094 of record CAYRIX010000052.1, on the reverse strand, counting down.
GGCAGAAAAAGCAAACACGAGCATTGCCAGAGCTAACGTTATACTTATTATTCGTCTGATGTATTTTTTCAAATGTATCCCTCCATATGTTTTCTAACTGAATTGTACCACATTTTGAGTGTGTTGTAAATGAAATTATACATTAAATCGAGCTTGTATATTGTGAAAAAATAAAGACCTTGGAATCGGTCCCAAGGTCTTTATGCGCATTATTCTTCGTCAAGCTTAGAGGTGCAGTGTGCACAGCGTACAGCGTCAATAGCTATCTCTGACTTACAGAACGGACAAACCTTAGTGGTCGGTGCTGCGGGAGCAGGAGCCTCCTCTTCTTTTTTGGAAAGTGCAACAAGCTTTTTCTGTGCGTTCATCATAACTCTGAGAACAACAAAGATAGAAAATGCAATGATAAGGAAGTCGATGATCATCTGCAGGAAGTTACCGTAATTAAGAGCGATCTCGGCCTGAGTGACCTCCAAAGTGGTCTCGTCTATTATCTCGGGCTGAAGGATGTAATTCATTTCTGAAAGGGCGACCTTACCTGTGGCAAGACCGATGAGAGGGTTGATGATATCGGCAACCAGTGAAGAAACTATCTTGCTGAATGCACCGCCGACAACAACACCGACCGCCATGTCAATAATATTGCCCTTGCTTATGAATGCTTTGAAATCTGCGAAAAACTTTTTCATTTAATCCACCTCATATTTTTGGGTAGAGCGATATATCCGAATCCGTTTTTCAGGCGGATTTACGCTCTGCCTGATTTTAAAAAAGCAGTTCTCCGATAACTGCATTGGAAACTAAAAAGCCCTGAACGGTAAGACTTACGGCCGTTTCGGTCAGCAAGATAAGCTTCGTAGCACTCAGCTTTGCCGCCTTTTTTCTCAAAGCCTCAGCCTTTTCAGTGCCGAATCGCTCCGATATTTCTTGAAAGCTTATACCTTCCCGAAGTCTCAGCCTCAGCATGCAAAACTCCTCAAAATCGCCGCCGTCACCGTCTGCAATGACGAAAGGAGAGGCGAGATACTGTTCACAGCTGCGTTCAAAGCTGAAACGCTTGCCGTTCAAGTATGAATAGGCGGCAGGGCCGAGTCCCAAATATTCTTCGCACAGCCAATAACGTGTGTTGTGCTTTGAACGAAATCCGTGTTTCGCAAAGTTTGAGATCTCGTAATGCTCAAATCCGTGTTCGGCCAAATACTCAGATGTGAACAGATACATATCAGAGACAGTGTCATCTTCTGGGAGGTCGAGTGAGTTTAAGTCGGCCTTGCCAAACGGCGTGTCAGGCTCGATTTTTAGCATATATGCCGAAATGTGGGTCGGGTCGAGCGATAAAAGGAAGTCCAAAGAGGCTTTTAGGCTTTCCGCAGTCTGATGCGGTATTCCGATCATCAGATCAAGCGAAATATTATGTATGCCGGCCTGTCTTGCGTACTCTACAGTCCTTCTTACATCCTCGACAGTGTGCCGTCTCGACAATGCTTTAAGCTCGCTGTCGGATCCTGACTGAACACCCAATGATATGCGATTAACACCAACCTCTGCCATTAGCTGGAGGTCGTGCTTTAAATCATCGGCGGGGTTGCATTCGACCGTTATCTCGGCAAAATTGTGACCGAACGACGCTTTTGCGGCTTTAACCAGCCTTGCGATGCGTTCGCCACCCAAAAGGGAGGGTGTACCGCCGCCAAAATAAAGCGTGTCGGCAGGACGGTTTAACTGCTTGCCTGCAACCTTCAAGTGCTCACACAGCTTGTCACAATACCGTTCGTAAAAGCACAAGTCCGCTCTGTAAGAGTAAAAGTCGCAATATGCGCATTTAGAGTCACAGAACGGAACGTGCAGATAGATTCCTATTGGATTATTCAACGATGGTAGCCATGCAGCTTCCGGGGATAGCTGCTGCGTTAGCTTCGTCGGTGTCAACGTGCATAGCAAGTGCGTACTTAGGACTTACACGTACAACTGTGTCACCGTAAACAAGGCTTCTGCCGTCGGTGGTGACCTTGACATTTACGATATCGCAATCCTTAACACCCAGCTCAGCGGCATCTTCGGGGGTCATATGGATGTGACGCTTTGCAACGATAA
>CAYRIX010000051.1:0-7893 GCA_964424555.1 uncultured Eubacteriales bacterium | reverse complement strand
GCGCTGAAATCGGTCAAAGTTACCGTGCCTGAGGCAACGGGATCAAGCCTCAATGCTTTGATGCCCTTGAGCCTTGAGATATTAACGCATCTTACGGTCCAACGTCCGTTTTCACAAGCAAACTCGGTCTTGAACGGCTTGTGTGTACCAAAGCCCGAGCCGTCATCAGCCAACACCATAACCTCTCTGATTTTGGCATTGTCACCCACGTTAGAATCGGCATTATACATAAGACCGCCAACCTCATGTGAGGGAATAAGCACAGCGTTTTGCTTAAACTTACCTTGGATATACGCATGGTTTTCTTTCCACTCGTTTTTGGAGTGAAGCGTTGCCGAGCTCTCGGCATTTATCCACATACGGTAGATTCCCGTGACCTCGGGTACATCGGCAACACCGCAGATAAATGCGCATCTCATCAGAAAATCCCAATCCTCAGTAGTGGTCAGTGTTTCATCGAAATGAATATTGAGAACATTGTAGATATATGACGGGAAAGCGAGGCTAAAGGTCGGGCAATGATTGGTAGAGAGCTGTTCTAACATCTCAAACGGAGTACAATACACTGTTTTGAAGCCCGAAATCGAGGTCAGAATATTGTCGCCGTTTTCGTTTTTGGTCACTCTCCAATCCTGTGATGCACAATAGGAGTGGAATATTTTACCCGAATTGTCTTGCTCAAGTGAATGGAAAGCCTCGACCCAATTATCAAAAACGAGGTCGTCGTCATCAAGTATTGAGATGTACCGTCCGCAAGCCGCCTTGAAGCCCTCGTTCAAGGGTGTGGTACGATTACCGCCCGTCACCTCATTAAGACGCACCTTTCCGTCCATGTAATCGGGCAGTTCGGAAATAATCCTGTTGACGGTGTCACGTCCCTCATCGTCAAGGTTGTGACCCATTATAAGTACTTCAAAATCGAGGTCAGACTGGCCCGAAAGGCACAGCAGTACCTCGGCCAAAGCCTCGGGACGGTTGCCCCTCGTTCTCATTATGACCGACAAAAACGGTGAATCCTCGCTGTATTCTATCTTTCCTAATAAGAATTTCTCGAGATTTTCACTGCCGACCGTCTCGGCTAAGCTTTCATAATACCGACGCACCAACGCATTGCCGGTGTTATCAATTATTTTGCTCATAATTACCCCTCCGGCTTTAGTAGCGGTTTTCGGAATAGCCCCACTCGGTAAAGGACGCTATTTTATGATCCTTGTCAAGACGTTCGGTTAAAAGGCCGCTCTCCTCACGGCGATAGAACTCCTTGGCGGCCTTTTGTTGCTGCTCGCTTCCCTTTTCGAACAATTCAAGGAACCGTTTTAATCTGGCATCATCAGAATATTTATATGCCATCAGTAATGATGCCTCAGCTGAATAATAAAGCTCGGCACTTGTGGGCTGAACACCGCCCTTTTCATCGATACGCTTGGCGTGATACACAAAGGCTCTCGGCTGATAAATGACCTTATAGCCATTCAATCTGAGCCGCCACGAAAAGTCAACATCATCACAGTACAAGAAAAAGTTTTTCTCATCCAGACCGCCAAGCTTTTTGAAGACCTCAGAGGGAACTATAACACATGCCATTGCACCCCAAGGCTCCTCTCCCGTCACAGGGTCAAAGGTTTTAGGATGCTCTAAGGGACACTGCCTTGCCTCGACCATGCCTACCCCTGATTTTGCCTGATACGGCTCCATCATTTCAAGAAAAAAGTCAGGGCAAAGAATAACATCGGGGTTCATTGCAAGCAGATACTCCGCCTTGCAGGTCTTGAACATGACGTTCTGACCCTTAGAGGTGCCCGAGTTGAACCCGAAAAACATGTATTCCAAAGTAAAATACTCACCGTATTTTTCATTGTAGGCAGCGATTTCCTCTTGGGTGTAAATAGGCTCGGCCGATGCATCTCCGTAGCATATATCGATATGGCTTATACATCCGCCTTTTTTCTGCGAAACAGCCACAGCCTTTGCTACACTCGCCAAGGATTTTTCAAGATTTTCTTTTTCGTTATGGTACAGTATGGTCTGTAACCTTAAAGTGGTCTTGTCCAAAAATATTCCTCCCACAGCCATGAAACCACAGCACAAGTCATATTTGGGTCTATTATACCTAAAGATCCCATAAAAGTCAATACAAGGGCTCAGATACCAACACGGTCAATACGCTTTATCAAGTACGTTGCGGCAAGCCCTACCAAAAAGCCTGTAGCAACACCTGCTACTATCAAAAACGGCATATAGTATGTGAGCGCCGTAAAGCCTATAACAACAGTAGCCGCAAAAAGCTGGCCGATGTTGTGTGCCACCGCACCTGCAACGCTGACACCGACCGCAGAAAAAAACGGCACTTTCTTTATCAAAAACATTATCATAAGTGCTAAGGTTCCACCGCAAAGGGAGTAAAATATGCTCATCGCATTGCCGAAAAGTATTCCGCACAAAAGCACTCGGGCGGTGTTTACCGCAAAGGCCTGCCAAAATCCGTTTCTGTAAAGCAGTAAAACGGCAACTATATTAGCAAGTCCCAATTTGATCCCTGGTATGCCAAAATCGAACGGAATAAGAAATTCTACATATCCGCAAATAATAGCAAGACCGAGAAAGCAACCGTAGTAAGCTGTTTTTTTAGCCATGCCGTCACTCCTTTATCTCGATCACTACACGGTGGGGCAGGCAGACTATGGTTTCACCCACTGAAGCTATCGCAACATGATCAGCGCAATAACGGTCAGGGCAATCTGCGTCTGTAACCGTTACCTTACCGTCACGTATCGTTACGGTATTTGTGCCCCTTTCGGTCGAGAGCCTGACTGTTTGATCTTCACTTAAAGCATATTGCCCAAACACTTCTCCATCGACCGTGATGACCGCTTTTTTGCCGTCCGTTTTGAAAACAAGGGCACCTGCAAGCATAACGGCTGCCGTAATCAGACAAAAAACGGATAAAATAATATCGCCTTTCTTAACCACGGAACTCGCCCCTTTGCTTGATTCTTATGCAGGCACAGCGCACCCACACTAATATTAAATGTATTATACCACACTTGGTATTGTTTTAGCAAGTTTCTCTTGGCAAAGACACCCATTGGGTGTATAATTTAGTTGTTCTTTGTTTGATGAAAAAAGTATCTGTCAATAATCCTTATGTACCAAATAAAACGAGGTGCTTATGAAAAAATACATTTCCTTAATACTTTGTCTTGTTTTTACCGTGAGTCTTTTATGCTCATGCAGTCGTAATGTATACCCCCTGTCCTCTACCCAACTAATGATGGACACTGTCGTGACCGTAACTATATATGATGGGGATGATGACGTTCTTAACGGTGCAATGAAGCTTTGCAAGAATTACGAAAAGCTTTTAAGTAAAACCGTTGAGGACAGTGATGTTTATAAGATCAACAATTCAGACGGCAAGCCTGTAACCGTACAAAATGATACTGCAGAGCTTTTGGCACTTGCACTTGACATTGCCGAAAGCTCAAACGGTGCTTTTGACCCAACGGTACTGCCTTTGGTCGAGCTGTGGGACGTAACCAATGCCGACACCGTGCCGAACGCTGACGATATAGAGACTGCGCTGAAATCCGTAGGATATGAAAACATACTGCTCAGCGGTAACACCGTCACGGTGAAAAACGGTGCAAGGCTTGATCTGGGCGGAATCGCCAAGGGCTTTATAGCCGATAAACTTAAGCTGTATCTTAAAGAAAACGGTGTAAACAGCGCCATTATAAATCTCGGTGGAAACACATTGCTAATTGGTAACAAAAACGGCCAAGCCTTCTCGGTGGGCATTCAAAAACCGTTCGGCAAACAGAATGAGCTGTGCGCCACACTTGACCTGATTGATAAGACGGCTGTTACCTCTGGCATTTACCAACGCTATTTTGAGCAGGACGGCAAAGTATACCATCACATTATCGACCCTTCTACAGGCTATCCCACCGACAACGGCCTGACCGCCGTCACCGTGGTGACCGATTCCTCAAGCCTCGCCGACGGGCTTTCGACCGCCTGTCTGATACTTGGGGTGGAAAAAGGAACGGCTTTAGCAAAACAGTACGGTGCCGAGCTGATATTTGTGGACTCAGACGGCCAGCTTCACCTCACTGACGGGTTGGAGCTTGCTGCTCAAAACAAAGACTCCGTGATCTGTTTAAAATAAAAAAGGCTTCCGATGAAGCCTTTTTATTTTAATTTTCCTTTGCCTTGTCCATTGCCTCTTTTATAAGCTCGACATAATCCTTTACCGCAATAGTACAGCCTGTGATAGTGTCGGTCTTGCCGTCGCTCTTAAGTTGAATGGATTCGAGACCTTTATTGACTACGTGATTTTCAAAAAAAGCTATTTCCTCATGCCAATCGTACTGGGCGCCACCCGCCTTCATATTGTACTGACCGCTTTCGGAGTGGTCTTTTTTTGTGCCTCCATCCTTAGAATCGGCATCACAGTCCACCGAATAGAGCTTGCCGTCCTTAATGACGACCTTTACCATGTTACGGTAGCCCTGATCGTCATATTTTGCGTCGGCCGCTTCATATTCGCCGTCCTTGTAGGTTACAGTTTGAGTACCGTTGTCCGAACCGTTGGATATCATGTCCTTACCGTCTTCTTTTTTCATTTTACAGCCCGCAAACGCCAAGCACATCGCCGCCACCAAACTAAAACACAAGAAAGTTCTCATAAATTTCATTTTTAATTCTCCTTAATTTTCAGGTTTTGTTATTATTTTTTGCTTGTGTTTTGGGGTTTATTTGATGTAATTTTTTCCAACAACTTAAATAAAAAGCGAGCGGATCAACCGCTCGCTTTTTTACCATTCACCGACTGTTTCGGATGAAGCCTCCACAGATTCAAAAGCTTCGGATCTTGGATAGGCATTCTCGTCACTTCCAAGGTAATCCTGAACCTCTTTAAGACCCTCGCCCACTATTTTTTGCGTGCGTTCAAGCGACTCTCTTGCCTTAGCCTCGCTTGTGTCGGTCAGGTCAAATGCAGTCTTCCAATCAGGTTTGTCGCTGTCCAACGGGATTATCTGATATACCCTTGTTCCCGTTCTCTGAGAATTGAACATGTTGACCCAAACAGGCAAGAGATCGGCTGATTCAAGCACAACCTTGCCGTCACTGTACTTAGCGAAGGTAAACTCAAACACGGCACCGTCCTCGGTATGACCTGTTTTGAGATTCATATACTCCTTGCGTTGATTTGAAACAGCATTACCCAATGAGTAAACACACACCGTCTTATGCTGTGAGTCGGTTGCAGAGGTAAGCAGTTCAATAGGCTGAACCACATGTGCATGACTGCCGACAATAACGTCAATCCCAAGGTCACACATTTTCTGCGCTATCTTTTCCTGAGTACTGTTCTGCTCGGTCTCATACTCGTCACCCCAATGAATGAACAGCACCAATCCTTCAGCACCGTCCGACTTCATGCTCTTTATCTCAGCCTCAATTTTTTCATAAAACAAATCCAAGTCAGAATAGTTAAAGGTGTTGACCAGCTTTTCGGCCTCGTTGTTAAGCGGAATGCCATTCAGAGTAACCTCATCAGGGTCATCGTCGGTCTCGTAGGTATAACAGATCATGCCAATATTAATTCCGTTGATATCCTTGATGATATATCTTTTCTCGTCATCCTCTCTAACCACTCCTAAGCGGTCAAGGCCCTTTTCATCTATTACATCAAGAGTACGGAGCATGCCGTCAAGTCGGGTATCATAGGAGTGATTATTGGCGGTCAGCAGCATGTCAAACCCTGCGGTCTTGACCGCATCAACTATGCTGTCAGGGCAGTTGAACTTCGGAGAACCGCCGTATTTGTTACCATTCTCATCACCGCCGAGTGTGGTTTCAAGATTGGCAACGGCATAATCGACCTTTGATGTGTATTCCGAAAGATAGGTGAATATATTATCAAAGTTATATGTACCGTCGCTTTGCTTTGCACTGCTTATGATAGGCGACTGAATAAACAAATCCCCTACGGTAGCAACCGTTGCGGTCGATACCTTGGTTATCGGTGCAGAGTTTTGCGATTCATCAGGCAACGACACGGTATCAGACTCAGTATCGGGGCTCGAGGAATAATTCTTGTCATTAAGAATAAAATTTTCAATCACAACAACCGAACCAACGGCCACGGCAACAACTATCACAAATGACAGAAAGGCCAACAGCAAACGGTTCACCTTATGTTTTATTGTACGTCTCTTATACTGCTCGGACATGAACCCACATCTCCTACTTTTAGCTTCCTTTTGATTTTATCACACCTTGCGACAGTTTTCAACAATTTTAAAAATATATCCGACCCTGAAAACAAAGGTTTTTAGGGTCGGATATGAAATAATTTAAAATTCCAACTTAGAGCGGATAACCTCATTCAAAGAGTCAACAGGAACACGGGTCTGCTCCATAGAATCACGCTCACGGATGGTGACACAGCCGTCGGTCTCACTCTCAAAGTCGTAGGTTATGCAGAACGGAGTACCGATCTCATCCTGACGGCGATAACGCTTACCGATAGAGCCTGCATCGTCAAAATCGACCATAAACTCTTTAGCAAGCTTCTGATAGATCTCGCCTGCCTGAGAACTCAGCTTCTTGGAAAGAGGAAGAACCGCAGCCTTAAAGGGTGCCAAAGCAGGATGCAAGCGGAGAACTACACGAACGTCGTTCTTCTCGGCATCAATAACCTCTTCGTCATAGGCCTCGCAAAGGAATGCGAGCAATACACGGTCGCAGCCCAAGGAAGGCTCAACTACGTAAGGAATGTACTTCTCATTGGTCTCGGGGTCGAAGTATTCAAGCGACTTGCCGCTGGCCTCCTGATGACGGCCGAGGTCATAGTTGGTGCGGTCGGCAATACCCCAAAGCTCGCCCCAACCAAACGGGAACATAAACTCAATATCGGTGGTAGCCTTTGAGTAGAAGGAAAGCTCCTCCTTCTCGTGGTCACGCATACGGATGTTTTCTTCCTTGATGCCAAGGCTCAACAGCCAATTCTTGCAATAGTCCTTCCAATAGTAGAACCACTCAAGGTCGGTGTCGGGCTTGCAGAAGAACTCACACTCCATCTGCTCAAACTCACGGGTACGGAAAATGAAGTTACCGGGGGTGATCTCGTTACGGAAGGATTTACCGATCTGGCAAACACCGAACGGGAGCTTCTTGCGGGTGGTACGCTGAATGTTAGCGAAGTTTACGAAAATACCTTGTGCAGTCTCAGGACGCAAGTAAACCTCGTTTTTGGCGTCCTCGGTAACACCGATGAAGGTCTTGAACATAAGGTTGAACTTGCGGATGTCGGTGAAATTCTTGCTTCCGCACTCGGGGCAGGCAATACCGTTCTCCTTGATATAATCCTCCATCTGCTCGAAGGTCATACCCTCCGCCTTGCCGCCGACATCCTCTATAAGCTTGTCAGCTCTGTGACGTGCGTGGCAATCCTTACAGTCCATCAAAGGATCGGAGAAACCGCCGACGTGACCGCTGGTAACCCAGGTCTCGGGGTTCATAATGATGGCAGAATCAAGACCTACGTTGTAGGGAGACTCCTGAACGAACTTCTTGAACCAAGCCTTTTTTACGTTGTTTTTGAGCTCAACACCCAAGGGGCCGTAGTCCCAGCTGTTGGAAAGACCTCCGTAGATCTCAGAACCTGCGTAGACAAAGCCTCTGCCCTTAGCAAGTGCAACAACGGTGTCCATATTTTTATCTTTGTTAAGCATAATAACCCTCCAAATGGATTTTTACATTATTATCTTATTAGTATATATCATTTTAAAAATTTGTCAAGGCTTTAACGAGATAAAGCAAGAAAAATCTTGTAGCTTTACAATAGATGTGAGACCGAGAGAATAGAAAAAGTGATTGAGTTCT
>CAYRIX010000050.1:0-8466 GCA_964424555.1 uncultured Eubacteriales bacterium | reverse complement strand
ATAGCTCTTATCGGCGGCGGTACTGGCTATATCGGTGATCCGTCGGGTCGAACCGATATGAGAAGCATGATGACGCCCGAAATTATTCAGCACAACTGTGATTGCTTTAAACAGCAGATGAGCAAGTTTATCGAATTCGGCGAGGGCAAGGCTCAGATGGTCAACAACGCTGATTGGTTATTAGGGCTTAATTATGTCGAGCTTCTCCGTGAAGTTGGCGCCTGCTTCTCGGTCAATAATATGCTCCGTGCCGAGTGCTATAAGCAACGTATGGAAAAGGGTCTCTCTTTCTTAGAGTTTAACTATATGATTATGCAGTCTTATGACTTCTATCATCTTTTCAAAAATTACGGCTGTAACATGCAGTTCGGCGGCGACGATCAGTGGTCCAACATGCTTGGTGGAACCGAGCTTATTAGAAAGAAGCTCGGTAAGGATGCTCATGCTATGACCATCACTCTTTTACTTAATTCCGAGGGAAAGAAGATGGGCAAGACTGCAAACGGCGCTGTTTGGCTTGACGCTAACAAGACCTCACCTTACGATTTCTTCCAGTATTGGAGAAATGTTGATGATGCTGACGTTATCAAGTGTATGAAGCTTTTGACATTTATCCCGCTTGAGGAGATATATGAGTATGATAAGCTTGAGGGCAGCGAGCTTAACGCAGTTAAGGAGCGTTTGGCATTCGAACTTACAAAGATGATACACGGCGAGGAAGAAGCCGAGAAAGCACTGAATACTGCTCGTTCTTTGTTTGCAGGCGGTGCTAAGGCCGATATGCCGAGTACAGCTGTTCCTTGTGATATGTTCCAGAACGGCGAGGTCGGTATTCTTGATGTAATGCTGCTTGCAGGACTTGTTCCTTCAAAAGGCGAGGGAAGACGTCTCATCCGGCAGGGCGGTGTCTCTGTTGGTGACGAAAAAGTAACCGACCCCGCAAAACGCTTTACAAAGTCCGAGCTTGAAGGCGACGGAATCGTTATTAAAAAGGGTAAAAAGGTATTCCATAAGATCACTACATTTTAACCTTGATATGTATGACCTGTTGTAGCTTTGTACAACAGGTCATTTTTTATACCCTCAAAAGTCTGCCGTATTCCTCATCAAGCACGATTGTGACAAACCTTAACGAGAAAATATCGCATACAACAAGTGTCTGAGGCTCGATTACATCGATTATGATATAGCTCGCACCAACATCGTGCAGAACTCCGACACGTTGCTCAACGGTATCACCGATAAAGAATTCACAACGCACCCATCGACCGATAAACTGTTTTAAATAAGCAGGTAAAAAATCAGTATTGGTCATAGTTTCAGGACGTAAGCTGATCGTATTGCCGTTCGGTGCAGTAGTCAGCATATTGTTGTTTTGCGGCCAAGCTGTCATCATACCGCTGCTGTTTGTACCGTTTGAATACATATTATTCATCATACCGTTTGTTTGATTCATATTCATATTTGAACTGTTATTCATACAGCCGTGACGATAGTTGTTATCCCAAGATACTGTAGTATCGGGGTGATTTCTCATATACATTCTCTGCTCAGGAGTAAACTGTCGAGCTGCAGGTTGAAAACTACCGTTATTATCAGAGTGTGTCATGTTCATGTTACTTGTACCCATATAATTCATGTAAATTCTCCTAAATCATGTTTCCCAGTATTGGGAGGTTGGTCGATAAAAGCAATGTTGATTTATGCGTGTATGATACACGCCCGAACCGTTTCTGGGGAAAAACTGATCACAGTCAGACGAAAAGGGATTGAAATACCACAGACAGTCGCCGACAGCGGGCAGTGTATTTCCTGCTAAAGCCCAATCGGCAACCTGATAATTCTCGCTTGTAGGAGACATATTGTAAATATTCTGCGAATTATACTGTCCGCCTATCTCGGTTCTCGCGCAATCAAACTGGTAGGGTTGAAAGATAACATTCTGAATGTTACCCTGACCTGTTCTTAAATACTCACCGCCTGCAACATGTACACGGTTCATTACTACCGTTGCGACGGCCTGCTGACCCGTTAATCCCTCTCCGCCGGCTTCACATTGTATGATTCTTGCCAAAAGTTCTCTTGCGTTAAATGGCATAATAACACCTACTGTTTATTTGTCCTATATATCTTATGTAAAAAAAGTGAACTTGACAATAAAAGACGGTAAAACTTATAAATTAATGGAAATAAATAACAAAGAGGACTCATCAAGAGTCCTCTTTGTTATTATTAACTTCATTTTTTGCAATGCTCGGTTTAACACCTGACAGCGGATTTTTGGAAAAAGCTTCCTCAACCTGACGGTTGGCTACATGGGTATAGATCTGTGTTGTACCAAGGTTTTCGTGACCTAAAAGGTCCTTTAAAACACGGATATCAACACCACCCATTTGATACATCAAGGTTGCCGCTGTGTGCCGCAGCTTGTGAGCTGAGAAGCCCTGTCCGCCAAGACCTGCTTTGTCAAGGAATGTGTACACGATATGCTGAACGGTTTTGTTGCTGATACGCTTCTTGCGTGAACTTAAAAATAAGGCATTTTTATCTTTTTGCTCAACTCCGTCGTTGGGTCGTACCTGCATATAAGCCTTAACAGCCAGCATACAAGCCTCATTAAGGTATATGACACGTTCTTTATTTCCTTTACCTGTGATTTTCATCGATCCGTCCTCACGGATATCGGTATAATTTAGTGAACAAAGCTCAGACAAACGCATTCCGCAGTTAAGAAAAAGTGTCAAAATGCAGAAATCACGTTCTTTGTTCGGTCCGTCTACCGATTTCAGAAGGTCAATACTTTGTTCTAAAGATAGATGAACAGGCAGGGATTTTTTGAGCTTAGGTGTGTCCAATTCAGCGGCAGGATTGACCTTTAAAAGATGCAGATTATTTGTAAGATACTTAAAAAACACCCTAAGCGCCGAAACCTTTCGAGCTCTTGCAGCTGCACCATTAGATCGTTCGTTTTTACAGTACACAATAAAAGAGTACAGATCGGTCATTGTCACGCTCTTTAACATATCTTCGTCAATATCTCTGACATTGATCTCTGAAAAATCAGTACCGTCGGGGACAAGTCCTCGCTGTAATTTAAGATATTTAAAGAATAGGGAAAGGTCGAGGTAGTACTGCTCGGCAGTTTTAGAAGATTTTCCTTTTATAGTTTCGCTATAGACAAGAAAATCACGTAGAATAGGAGCAGTCGAGTTAAGAGTATTACGGTCCAAAAATAATACCTCCGAAATTATATAATTAAAACTATGTTAATGATGTAATTATACAAAATATTTTGTGTAATTACAATTCATCGATTATACAAAACCATAGGCGAACATTTGTGCAATTATACAAAACATTGCAAAGATTATACAAAATTAAGTAAAAGTGTGTATTTAAATCAAGCATACGAAAAGGTAATATAAGAACACCGCAATAAAAGAATTGTGTGTGAAAATTTATAAACAATAAAAAATATACTTAGGTTTTATCATATTTGATTAAAATAAAAATGTATGAGCAAATATGATAAAACTGCAGTATTAATAAAGATTATAGTGAGTAACGATAAATATCATCAAATGGCTTAATCCGGCATGATGCCAATATTCATTTCAAAAAACTGAGAGGCTGTAAAGGCAGATATATAATGCTAAAATTAAAGAGAGAAAATTTATTGAATCTAATACACAACAGCATAATAATAATTTATAAATAAAGTTAATACGGTATAAATTTAGCGTTGAATATACATTAATATATTCGACTGAGCGCTTGATTAACAAATAATTACAAAAAATATAGTACATGGACATATGGACCCATAGAATTAAAAAAGACATTATATAAGCTCAAGTAATACTGTTATAATAATTTAACTCGTAATCCCTTCCCTCTATTATACAAAACATTCATTTTGTATAATTGCTACTTGCAATTAGCAGGCGCGGCACTCACCGTGCCCCACTAATACAAAAATAAAAATATCACCCGACGGTTATCTGGCCATCGGGTGATATTTTTTATAGCTTTGTGCGTATCTATTTCTCATGAGCTGTGCATAAACCTGTGTTGAGGAAAGATCCGAATGTCCGAGTATCTCTTGAATGTCCTTTAACGGTGCGCCGTTTTCAAGCAAGTGTGCCGCAAAAGAATGTCTGATTGTATGTGGTGTAATATCCTTCTTAATATTAGCCTTCTCAGCATAATACTTTATTATTTTCCACAAGCCTTGGCGTGTGAGCGGTTGACCGTTCATATTAGTAAAAAGCTCAGTCGTGGATTTATTAAGCACAACAACTTCCCTGACACCGTTACAATAATTAGAAAGTGCCTTAATGGCTTCAGAATACATGGGAACAACTCGTTCGTTTTTGCCTGAGCGCAAATGCAAAATTCCAATTTGAAGATTGATATCAGTAATTTGAATACTAATAAGCTCCGAAACCTTGATTCCCGTTGCATAAAGTAGTTCAAGCATTGCTTTGTCACGACAACCTTTTAAATCGTTAACATCAGGCTGAGATAGCAATAAAGCGATCTCTTTAGAGGTCAAAATTTCGGGTAACTTTTTATCGCTTTTGGTCTGTTTAACACCGTTTACGGGCGAATCATTACATATTCCCTGCGATACTAAAAACGAGTAATAACAGCGCAAGGAGGCCAATACTCTTGTAACTGTCGAAGTGGATTTACCAGCCTTTTTCAAGGTTTCAACATACTCTGTTATATGGGTCTGCTTAACAGATGAGGTCGAACGCAATTTGAGATTATCGCAAAACACAGAAAACTGAGTTACATCACGAAGATAAGACTCCAACGTATTGCTGGAGCTTTTCTTTATCTCTTTTAAATAAATCTCAAATTCCTTGATATATGCTTTCATTTTAAACTTCTCATTTCTATGATCATACTAAATTAAAATACTTTGAAAAACATGCTGAAAATGCAGCCTCTGCTAGTGATGACAAAAATGCCACCGTCAGACAAAGAATACATTTTTTCAATAAATCTATACCACCTGTTTTGAGTAAAGGTACATGTTGAACTGAGCCTCTTAATATCGACAGACAATTAGAAGACAAAGCCATAGCCTTGCTTGAAAGATAAACATAAACAAAATCAAAAACCAAGCAAGACGGCAATAATATTAAATCGGCAAATGCTATCCCCTGCAATGAACAGTTCTTATATAAAAGACCTGCCAGCATACAAGTACCAAAGCCTCTGAAAAACATGAGCAGTGGAAATATAGGTAAACCACCGACACCAAATGCCGCAATGCATATGACAACCAAATAAATAAAGCTACTCAAAAAGCACTTAAAAAATATCTGCCAGAAGCCAGAGTTCAGACGAAAACTCAAAAACGATTTAAACCAACCGTCAACAAAGTCAGCAGTGCCGACATCAAAGGTTTTAACAGACAGAGCTCCAAAAAGCATGCCCAACAACAAGCAAGCAACTAAAATAATATAAAACTTATTATCGGCAACCGTTTCAAGAATAAGCTTGGCCTTAGATTGTTTTCTTTCAACAAGCACCTGCATAGCTTACTTACACCTCTCACACAATTATTGTTGTAACAATAAATAATTATGAGACAAGCTTCGGTTTAATACCGATTATTTGCGTTGTACAAGATATAGAGAAATACGCAAATGCAAACACAAGATAAACGATTTTGTCGATATTATGTAACCTATGCAATTACAATTTTTATGAAAACGAAGTCAAATACAGCGCTTGTATAGCCGATAGAATCATCAAAATACACGACTAAATCAAGCGCTATATTATTTATACACCAAAAACAGAATTATGTCAACAACTAATTTTGTAAATTACCACACTTTATGTAAACGCTTTATGTTAACCACTATAGATTGTGCTTTTGCGTTGTTATGTAAACCAATCAGCAGACAATTTAATTATTTATTTTTTTAAAAAAGTATGATACAATAGAAAAAAAGCTAATTAAGAGGTCGATAATATGAACAAAACAGCCATTATCACTGGCGGAGCTACAGGAATCGGGAGAGCTATATCCTCAGCATTATGCAGAAAAGGATATAATGTTGTTATTGCTTACAACACTTCAGAGAAAGCTGCTGAACAATTGGTTAAGCAACTGAATAGCGAGGGACTAATTGCCGTTTCATACAAAACCAATGTTTCCGATAGAGCTAATGTGTCTTCCCTATTTGATTTCACGGTTAAAGAATTTGGGGAAATCGACGTACTTGTCAACAATGCAGGAATTGCTCAGCAGAAGCTTCTTACCGATATTACGTCTAATGATTGGAATAGTATGCTATCAGTCAACCTGACAGGCTGTTTCACCTGCTGTCAGGAAGCTGCGAAAGTAATGATCTCACAGCACTTTGGCAGTATAATCAATGTTTCCTCTATGTGGGGTATTATTGGTGCATCCTGTGAAAGCCATTATGCCGCCGCAAAAGCAGGTGTGATTTCGTTGACAAAGTCTCTTGCTAAGGAATTAGGCCCCAGCGGCATCCGTGTAAACTGCATTGCACCCGGTGTAATCAAAACAGATATGCTAAACGGTTTTACCGAGCAAGATCTGCAAGCTTTAATCGAAGAGACACCTTTAATGCGTTTAGGCACACCCGAAGATGTGGCCAATACCGCCTTATTTTTAGCCTCGGAGAGTTCTTCTTTTATTACGGGTCAAACCATAAGCGTGGACGGCGGATTTGTTATATGATCAATATTCAGCCGAATAATCAAATATTTCGCCTGCGATATTGCTTCCGGGATATTCAATAACATTTGTATAAGCATCGGGCACCTTCCCTACTATTACCGTTTCCGCTATTATGTACTCGGTTTCATAGCTGCCTGACGAACGATACCACGGCATTACAAAATATACGTCAGTGCTGATGCTTAGCGTTATTTGATGCAAGGTCTGATTTATTCCAGCTGAAATAAATCTACTTGATACTTTTGAATATACGGCCGAACTTATTTGTAATTCAATATTCATTTTTGGGCCTTTATTATTCAAAAATTGGTTACCCGTTAAGCTTCCAAAAGGAATATTCATAACAACCGAACCTTTTTTATTAATTTGTGACTGTATATCAGATACTATTCCTGCTTTTAGCTTTGTCAATTCGATTGTATCAAACTCAACCGACGTTACGTTTGATTGACTGTCGGTATTAATCATGACAAGATCACTGTATCTGATTCCGATTTGCTCTAAGTAGTTCTTTACTGTTGAATTAACCACGCTGTTTGAAAGTATTGCCGCCTTTGAATGAGCATAGTTATTTATTAGTGTTCTAAGTCTGCTATCTGTCTCTACAACACCAATGATAAGCAGCACCAATACTGACAAAAGCGCAAACAATCTTAAACCGCTTTTATTACGGCGCAAAAAAACACCTCCTGAAATATCTTACGCAGATATCTCAAGAGGTGTTAATTATAAATGATTACTTGTTTAAATAGAAGTTTTTGATAGTTTCGACAACCTTTTCAATACCGCCGGTACTGTTGATAGCAAGATCAAAGTGGCTAACATCACCCCATTTGCGATGTGTATAGTAGTTATAGTAGGAAGCACGACGCTTTTCGGTCTTCTTAATAATATCCTTAGCTTTTGAGGTAGAAATACCCAAGCGCTTTGAAACGTTATCGACACGAGTGTCAATGTCACAATGTACAAAGACCTTAAGAACATCGTCACGGTCACGCAAAACATAGTCAGAGCAACGACCGAGAATGATACAAGGGCCTTCGTCGGCAAGTTGCTTTATTACCTCGCTTTGAGAAATAAAGAGCTGATCATTTAAAGGCAAATTAGGAGAATTCATTGCAGTTCCCGCATATGAATACGCACTGATAGAAAGTGAGTATAAAAGACTATTGGTTGCCTTTTCATCATACTGCTCTAAAACCTCAGGGCTTATACCGCTCTTGGTAGCTGCATATTCAATAAGCTCCCTGTCATAAAAAGGAATGTTGAGTTCTTCAGATAAGCGCTTGCAAATAGCACGTCCTCCGCAACCAAACTGCCTGCCGATAGTGATAACCGATTTCATAAAAGCACCTCACAAGGGTATGTATATTTATCTTTAAATATATTATAACATCTTCTAATAAGAAAATAAAGAAAAATTTTATTGTAAGGATTGTAAAATCTCATTGACAGAGTTAGTGCAAAATGTTATAATGTTGAGGCTGTGATCGTTACAGTTTATCTATTTTTATGCGGGTGTGGCGGAATTGGCAGCGTTGAGCTCGACCGCATCCTGCGGATGATTAAGGGAGAGCGAAGCGGCGTAGCGGTCGACAGATGGCGAGGCAATCCTTGCCGACGACAGATGTCGGGCACCGCAAGAGTCACGCGTATGCGCGGCTGGCGGTTGATTTTGCAATAATATTTTTATCTTTCTATATTTTCTGTTTATCTATTTATGCGGGTGTGGCGGAATT
>CAYRIX010000049.1:0-9430 GCA_964424555.1 uncultured Eubacteriales bacterium | reverse complement strand
GCAGACCGCACTGATACATCTTAAGTTCAGGTCCTACAACGATAACCGAACGTCCCGAGTAGTCAACACGTTTACCGAGAAGATTCTGACGGAAACGTCCCTGCTTACCCTTAAGCATATCGGACAGAGACTTCAAGGCTCTGTTGCTGGGGCCTGTTACGGCCTTGCCACGGCGGCCGTTGTCGATCAAAGCATCGACAGCCTCCTGCAGCATACGCTTTTCGTTGCGGACGATAATATCGGGAGCGCCAAGCTCCAACAATCTCTTCAAACGGTTGTTACGGTTGATAACACGGCGGTAGAGATCATTAAGGTCGGAAGTAGCAAAACGTCCGCCGTCCAACTGTACCATAGGACGGAGATCGGGCGGAATAACAGGAATAACATCGAGAATCATCCACTCGGGACGGTTGCCTGACTGACGGAACGCCTCCATGACCTCAAGACGCTTTAAAAGTCTTACTCTCTTCTGTCCTGTAGCATCCTCAAGCTCTGCAATAAGCTCATTGCAGGTCTCTTCAATATCAATTTCACAGAGAAGCTTTTTGATGGCCTCGGCACCCATTCCTGCCTCAAAGTCATCCTCATACTTCTCACGCATATCATTATACTGCTGCTCGTTGAGCAACTGCTTCTTCTGAAGCGGAGTGCTTCCAGGATCGGTTACGATGTACTGAGAGAAGTACAAGACCTGCTCGAGAAGTCTCGGGGATACATCCAGTACGAGACCCATTCTTGACGGTATGGTCTTGTAATACCAGATGTGTGATACAGGAGCGGCAAGCTCGATAGAGCCCATACGCTCACGGCGGACCTTTGCACGTGTTACCTCAACACCGCAACGATCGCATATCTTGCCCTTGTAACGGATTCTCTTGTACTTTCCGCAATGGCATTCCCAGTCCTTTTGGGGTCCAAAAATACGCTCACAGAAAAGTCCGTCACGTTCAGGTTTTAAGGTACGGTAGTTTATAGTCTCAGGCTTCTTGACCTCGCCGTGAGACCAGCTTCTTATCTGTTCAGGAGAAGCAAGACCAATTTTTATAGATTCAAAATCAATATTTTCCATTATCGTCTTTCTCCTTTATCAGTTATCGTCTTCATCGTCAAAGCCGAAATCATCGGTCTCCAACTCATCGGTTATGGCATCGCCGTTTTCATCCTCAAGTCCGAAGCCTTCAAGACTGTCAGCGACGGTCTCTTCAGAAAATTCGGAATCATCGGCAATAACGGGTGTGAAGCCCATATCCTCATCGTCATCAAAGGTCTGCTTAAGGTCGATCTCATCGTTATTGGCATCAAGCACCTTGACATCCAAGCCAAGAGACTGCAGTTCCTTAATAAGAACCTTGAACGACTCAGGAACGCCTGCCTTGGGAACATTTTGACCCTTTACAATGGATTCGTAGGTCTTAACACGTCCTACAACGTCGTCCGACTTGACAGTCAGGATCTCCTGCAGGGTGTAAGCGGCACCGTAAGCCTCAAGAGCCCAAACCTCCATTTCACCGAAACGCTGTCCGCCGAACTGAGCCTTACCACCCAACGGCTGCTGGGTAACAAGCGAGTACGGACCGGTGGAACGGGCATGGATCTTATCATCAACAAGGTGATGAAGCTTAAGGTAATACATATAACCAACGGTTACCTTATTGTCAAACGGCTCACCTGTACGTCCGTCAAAGAGCTGCGTCTTAGCATCCTCGGTAAACGGAATCTTAGAGAAGTCAAGCTTGGCTGAGCCCTTATCCTGATACTCATCACTCTTGGTGAATTCCTCAGCCTTTTTGAACAATTCACGGATATCGGACTCGTGTGCACCGTCGAATACAGGTGTGCAGACCTTCCAGCCGAGAGCCTTTGCGGCATATCCCAAGTGAACCTCGAGAACCTGACCGATGTTCATACGGGAAGGAACACCGAGGGGGTTAAGGACTATATCAAGCGGAGTACCGTCCGGCAGGAACGGCATATCCTCGGAAGGCAAAATGCGGGAAACAACACCCTTATTACCGTGACGTCCTGCCATCTTATCACCGACAGAAATCTTACGCTTCTGGGCAATATAGCAACGGACGACAAGATTTACACCGGGGTTGAGTTCGGAGCAGTTGGAACGGTCAAACACCTTAACATCAACAATGGTGCCGTACTCACCGTGAGGCACTCTCAAAGAAGTATCACGGACTTCTCTTGCCTTTTCACCGAAGATTGCACGAAGCAATCTCTCTTCGGCGGTAAGCTCGGTCTCACCCTTGGGTGTTACCTTACCGACAAGAATATCACCTGCTCTGACTTCAGCACCGATGCGGATGATACCACGCTCATCAAGGTCTTTCAGGGCATCCTCACCGACGTTGGGAATATCACGGGTGATCTCCTCAGGTCCAAGCTTGGTGTCTCTGGCCTCAATATCATATTCCTCTATATGAATAGAGGTGTACATATCCTCACGGACAAGCTTTTGGTTAATAAGAACAGCGTCCTCGTAGTTGTAGCCTTCCCAAGTCATGAAGCCGATAAGGGCATTCTTACCGAGGGAGACCTCACCTGTAGCGGTTGCAGGACCGTCGGCGATGACCTCGCCCTTCTCGACGGTCTGACCTACATTAACTATAGGCTTCTGATTGATACAGGTTCCGTGGTTGGATCTTAAGAATTTGATAAGCTCGTACTCATCGATCTCACCGTTCTCGGCCTTTACCTTTATCATATCGGCCGAAGCGGCAACAACAGTACCTGCTCTCTTTGCGAGCACAACAACGCCCGAGTCAACCGCAGCCTTATACTCCATACCTGTTCCGACAAACGGATTCTCGGTCTTGAGAAGCGGCACAGCCTGCTTCTGCATGTTAGAGCCCATGAGTGCACGGTTGGTATCATCGTTCTCAAGGAACGGTATCATTGCAGTTGCGACCGAGACGACCATTTTAGGCGAAACGTCCATATAGTCGATCTCAGAGCCCTTGCACTCAACAAACTGATCTCTGAAACGGCCGTTAACACGCTCGTTGAGGAAGTGACCCTCAGCATCCAACGGCTCATTAGCCTGAGCAACGATAAACTCATCCTCTTCGTCGGCGGTCATATAAACGACCTCATCAAGCACACGGCCTGTAGCCTTATCGACCTTACGGAAAGGAGCCTCGATAAAGCCGTATTCATTTATCTTTGCAAAGGTTGCAAGGTAAGAAATAAGTCCGATGTTAGGGCCTTCAGGGGTCTCAATAGGACACATACGTCCGTAGTGGCTGTAGTGAACGTCTCGAACCTCGAATCCTGCACGGTCACGGGAAAGACCGCCGGGGCCGAGAGCCGAAAGACGGCGCTTGTGGGTCAGCTCGGAAAGCGGGTTGGTCTGATCCATAAACTGAGACAGCGGAGAAGAACCAAAGAACTCCTTAATAGCGGCCACAACGGGTCTTATATTGATAAGGCTCTGGGGAGTGATAACATCCATATCCTGAGCCTGCAAAGTCATCTTCTCACGGATAACTCTTTCCATTCTGGAGAAGCCGATGCGGAACTGATTCTGCAAAAGCTCTCCCACGCAACGGATACGACGGTTGCCGAGATGGTCGATATCGTCGGTAACACCAATTCCATGAGGAAGTCCAAGGAAGTAGTTGACCGATGCGAAAATATCATCGAGAGTGATATGCTTGGGGCAAAGAGCATCCATGTTGTCCAAAATGGCGTCACGGATGGCATCCTCACCATCGTTATTCTCGAGAATATCCTTCAAAACACTGAATACAACGTTTTCCTTGATGCCAAGCTCAGCTACGTCAAAGTCAACGAAATCTCTGATGTCAACAACACCGTTAGAGATGACCTTGACCTCAGAGCGCTCGCCCTCGTTTTCAAGGACATCAAGGTAGACCTCGCTGACACCCTTCTTCTGCATCTCACGAGCCATATCGCGGCTGACGGTCTCACCTGCCTCGGCCATTATCTCACCTGTCATGGGGTCGACAACGGGACGGGACAGAACCTTGCCCTGAATACGTGCAGCAATAGCCAGCTTCTTGTTGTACTTGAAGCGACCGACACGGGAAAGGTCGTAACGGCGATCATCAAAAAACAACTGCTCTAAGTGGGTCTGAGCACCTTCAACGGTGGCAGGCTCACCGGGACGCAGCTTCTTATACACTTCAATAAGTGCGGAGTCGGTATCGGTGGTGGTATCCTTCTCGAAGGTGGCGGTCATGCGCTCATCCTCACCGACAAGCTCGCTTATCTCAAAGTTGGTCTGTACGCCGAGCGCACGGACAAAGGTAGAGAGAGGAAGCTTACGGTTTTTGTCGATACGGACATACAAAGCGCCGTCCTGAGCAGTTTCATACTCAAGCCATGCACCACGGTTAGGGATAACGGTCGACGAGAAGAGCTTGCGACCCGACTTATCTATAACACAGTCAAAATATACACCGGGAGAACGTACCAGCTGAGATACAACGACACGCTCAGCGCCGTTGATGACGAAGGTACCTGACTCGGTCATGAGCGGGAAGTCGCCCATAAACACTTCATTCTCCTTGATTTCACCGGTCTCCATATTCTGCAAGCGTGCAAGCACACGAAGAGGTGCAGCGTATGTTGCATCTCTTTCCTTACACTCCGCAACGGTGTACTTGGGCTTGTCATCAAGACGGTAGTCTATGAAATCGAGCACAAGATTACCTGTGTAATCGGTGATCGAAGACATGTCTTCGAATACTTCCTTAAGGCCTTGATCGAGAAACCACGAATAAGAATCCTTCTGAATCTCAATGAGGTTAGGCATATCAATAACTTCACTGATCTTCGAGAACGTCATTCTTTCGTTCTTTCCGAGTTTAACGGGTTTAACATTCACCGTCTGAGCCATAGGCTTTGATCACTCCTTATCTGATTTAAAGAACGGGTATTGACAGTACAGTAAAGCACCGTCAAACCGCATAAATTCATGAGGGATTCTGCCCGAAATTTCGACATTAGCTAAAACTTAGGTGCATAAGACCCCATGATTAGGCATTATAGGATTATACAACTCTTTGTCAACAAAGTCAATACCCAATTTCCAAAATTTTCGAATTTTTTGAAAAACACGGCCCTCAACGACCCAACCGTTCTGCTTTTCAGATCCAACGTCATAAACCGCACAAAACGGGTGGCAAGCCACCCGTTTTGTGCGGTTGTATTTTCAGCTCCTCTGCACAAAGGAATTGTCCCATTTAATTTCTTCTTGCGTTGGGAGCGTCAGTAATCCAATTCCGACTTTTCCACAGCATAGTTCAGAGGGCAGTGCTCCTTACTTCTCTATCAAATTTTCTAATTAGTAAGTATATTTGCGTATATACAGTCCTGTTGACTCATCATGTCACCATATGAAATACTCATAGCGATATATACTCCGCCATAAACATCCGTTGCCAATTTACAATTATAGATGCTTTCATATTCGACGTTCAACCCATCAATCTTATCACGTAAAGCTGTAGAAACCGCATTAATGCGTTCTAATGTCAACAGGTTTTCAACAGAAGAATATTTTTTGTAGTTTTTTCCATTGTATCCTACGATCTCTTTATTCTGGCTGATCGAAACAGACAGAATATCATCCGTTTCATATCCGTTGATGTACCTCATATATGTTACATAGTAGTATATTGAATTGCCTTTTTGCGGAAGACTGATATCAATTAAAGTGTATTTCTCAAGTTCCTCATCTGGTAATAACGACAATAAAAAATCTCTCGCTATCATATTTAGCTCTTCGTCGTGTAAGTATTTATCATCCTGCGTCCACCCCTTGATATCCTTTGAAAAACGATAAACAAATCCAACGGTATTTGTTTCGTTAAGATATTTCACCTCAACACGATCACCAGTGTTTTTGTCAATGTATGCATAACTGTCAAGTTGACGGTTAAAATCGCTCTTTTTGAGACTATCTGTAGCAATAGAACTCCCGCTATACTCCACATTAAAATCGCGACTAAATATTTTTAATGATTTGGAAAGAGGAACATCAGCATATACTTGACAACTTGTTAACACATCAATACCGTATTCATCAGCATTTTTGTTAAAATGTGCAGCAACTGAGTTTTTAGCCATTTGTTGAGGTTCGTCCGTTGTTTGATGTGTTTTTACGTAAACATCTATACTGTCTGAATTAATTTCGGTAATATCAAGCAGAAGCAACGACTGACCTGTTTTAGGTTCTTCATTGGAAAAACACGCTGTGGAAAACATAAGAGCGATAACCACTAAAATGGTTGCATATTTTTTCATAAAATTCGCCTCCTTAAACACAGGGGACGGTTCTCTGTGTTCCCCCCTGTGTTCACAGTTGGTGTGTACACGAACAAACCTTTATGTCAACCCTTATCCTCGTCAGAAAAATATTCCAACTGAAATTCCGAAGTAAAATCGATTTTCTGAAAGCTCAGTTTTGACAACCACGACCTATCCTCTAACTCGGCAGAGAGTCCCCAATCCGGGTATTGTGATTTTACAATTTCTTCGCTCAATGCTTCTTTTAGCCTGAATGAGATCACTATCAAAACATCCTCATCATAATCGAAGAAATACGTCAAGTTATTGCCAACCGCATACTGTATTGTCTTGCCGCCCAGTTCCGTTTGACCGATCTTTATTTGATCTTCCAGTACTTCAAATTCGCCGTTTGTCCACGACCTCCACAAATGATCCTTACGCTCTTTGTCATGAGCAACATAAACATATGCGTAGTTCTTATTAAAACCGTCAGCCGTTTCGAAAGCAACCACATATTCAAACGCAGTATAGGAATTCGCTTCAAATGATTTTATGACATCAGACGGAATTTCGACATATAATCCGCAGTCAATAACTCCTTGCTTACCGTCATAATACGGAATATAGGTGAATTCAGAAAAAACATCCGATACTTCCTGCCTACGCTCTTCTATCTGTTGCTCGGTTGGGTCACAGTCGGCTGCTTTAGATACAAACCTGTCAACGCCTTGTTGCTTAAACTCTGTTGACAACTGTTCAAATGTATCAAAGAGAAACTTTTCTTTGAAAGCCTTTTTCGGTGGAGGCATCGTGTTTTCGCTTAAATTATTTGCGCTTTGCGACGATTCCGTCAGGTCAACATTGCTCTCCGATGTGCCGCAAGAAGACAGTAACAACAAAACCAAAATCAAGCACAAAAAGACTTTAATATGTCTCATATTCACACCTCACTTACTTCAAAACAGAAAAATCGCTATAGCGTTTATTATAGATGATTTCCAAGCACCCTTCGCAAAAAACGTACTCTAAGTTTTTTGATTCGCCCATCAAACATGTATGCCCGAAAGGCTTCGCTTTAGAGCCAGAACAAACAGTACAATATTCATTTGCGCAAGCCACTCCTACAGCGGCTTTGTGATAATGATCAGGCGCTCCTAAAAAATAAGCCATTTCGTGTGTCAGCACATAAACCAGGGGACGGTTCTCTGTGTCAGAACAATTTTCTTACCAACACACTTACACAAGCCTGCTCGATTGTCAACACGCAGAACCGTCCCCTGTGTTCCTGCAGAACACCGTCCCGTGCTACTCTCAGTTGACCTTGTTCTCCGGCAAGCAGCCCAATATAAACGACACAATTACAAGCGGCCAGGCAATGAATATCAAATACGAGTCACTGTTGCTAAGACCATTGCCCCACCATTCAGCTGAACACATTAGAATCGCTACCGAAATTGACAATATTGAAGAAATGATGCATAAAATCTTTTTTAATATCACTTGATTGGCCGCCAAAAAGACATAGCCGTTTTTCACTAACGATAATCCGACCAAAGGGAAAAATCCTTTGCTTACCAAAGTCTCATAAATCTCCCATCTCCACCACATGCTACGTGACACTTCGCGGAAACCTCCGCCTTCTTGTGCAGAGGTGTAAAATTCCATTGACGTTGCTATGGTATCTATGGCAAATATCAAGAACAAGATTGCAAAAACAGTCAAACTAATACACAAATAAACCTTTTGCGCTTTATTCATACTGATCATCACCTCATATATTATTGATACTCACCTATATTGGTGCGGAGATCTCGCAAACTATTCAAAAAATTATATGTATCATAATATTTGGATTTAAGAGTATCCCAATGATATTCTTCATCATCCAAAAGATCCGTGTAATAGTCTACCAAAACAATATCATTTTGTTCAGTAGCCGCCGATATCAGTGAGAACAACTTTGCATCAACCAGTTCATAGAACACTTTATCACAAACGGTTTCATAACTTATATGACTCGTAAAAATATGCGCACGATTACTGAGATTTGTTAATGATGCATAGTAGTTTGAAATTGCGGCGGTAGATGGATAGTCCTGCAAAATCATGTGATAAATGTTTTCCGCATCAAGATCTTCGGTATAGTCATCATTTTTAAATGAGGTGGTGGTTGCATCCCCCAACATTAATACTGCATCACCAAACCAGCCTGCAAAATATGAAACATCTTCATCTGAATAATAATTGATATTACCGGTAATTAGCCCTGTCCCCCAATTTGCAAGTGGCTCATCATAATCAAGTGTATATGCGAGTCGACCGGCTAAAGCATATTGCATATGGCAAAAATCGATATATCCATCTTGCTCGGCATTTGTATTTTGCTGAGACAAAGCACTATCGAGAGCGGAGTACTGTTGCTCGGTGTACCCTAAAGTGTCAACAAAGTATGATTTTCTATTATCTGGGTCTGTTACCGAACTAGCGATTTTATCCCACAAAAAATTGTAGTCATAAGCAAATTCCGATAGTAATCTTGCACATCGCCAAGCTCGTTGTACTGAGTTTTCCGAAGTATATTTACTATCAACTTTATCATACAGACTTCTTATTAATAACGCAACATCTTTTAAAAATCCGAATGTATCGACCAGTTCCGCAGTATATCTATCCACATATATCTCAAATACACATGTGTAATTTGTGATTTTATGGGTGGCTTTGTATGACGCAATCCCCGCTTTTACCCCTATCGCTTTACCGTTCAACGAATCGAAGGTCACACATCCGGTTACGCCCGATAAATAGGAATATGTAAAATCGTATGAATTTGCGAATAGCGAGCCAGCCGGACTTTTATTAATAGTAGGTGCTTTTGTTGAAGCTATATTAACTATCAATCTATCAATCGAAAAATCATCAGCCAGCTCTACATATTCATTCATATTACTAACACGCCAAATGCGTTGGTTGTTAGTAGCCGTACCTGCTGTGCCTACGCTCGAATCGGTTTTCAAGCCATCATCATCAAGATATAGGTACTTACCGTTGTGTCGGCTCCTTAAATAACACCCGCCGTCTGACAATATTATATCCCAAACATAGTTATATGTCCCAAGTGTATTTGGTGCACTCAAAACAACACTGTCCGAGGTATAATCGGCAG
>CAYRIX010000048.1:0-10002 GCA_964424555.1 uncultured Eubacteriales bacterium | reverse complement strand
TAAAACAAGTTGACAAAAACACTGTTACGGTAAAGCAAGGAAACTTTGAGTTAACTGCCAAGTTGCTGAAAAAGAACGCACGACCACTTGCGGCTCCCACAAACGGTGATATGTGTAGAACCATACACGAAAGTGCATCTTGCGAAGCATATTATCGATTTTGTCATAAAAATAAAGTGTTATGTGAGTTCACAACTAATAAAGCGAGCTTTGAATTTGAATTTTGACGTAAAATGCTGAAAACCCGCTATTCAAGCGGGTTTTCGGGATGTTTTATATTGAATTTTCACGGCAGTTTTGGACCTAATCTATAGTATTAGTTAACCCGCCGTGGCCGGCGTCAATAATTATCACTTGACCGCTTTGCATTTGCTTTGACCAAACCGCTTTATATAATGCGCTACTTTCATTTGAAACAAAAAAACCTCCGACAGCAACAATACAAGTGCAAATTATACCAATAACAGTCCTTTTAAACATAATCTCACCCCAAAAATAATATGCTCAACCAAGGCGAGATAATATCTTTTTTATTATATTAACACATTTATCAGACTCTTTCAACACAAAAAGGTATAGGTGTAAAAAACCCGCACAAATGTACGGGTTTTTTGTTCAATATGTGATTATTTTCAATGCAGAAAATGATATTTGTATTTTAATCAACCGTCAACGTCAGTTTATTGTTTGTTAAGCAATTTTCTCCAACATAAATATCAAATTCACCCTTTTCAACGAGATATTCTCCTCGTTCATTATAGAAGCCAAGCTTATCATATGTTAACTCGAATTCCACTGTCACGGTATCTCCGGTTTTGATCTCAAGCTTCTTATAATCCTTCAATTCACGTATCGGGCGCATAATAGATGCCGTCTTGTCATTAATATAAAGCTGAACGGTCTCCTTGCCGTTATAGTCGCCGATATTTGAAACATCAACAGCTACCTTAATGCTCTTTCCCGATCTTAAGTCATCGAGAGAAATGCTGTCTTTATCAGCTTTGAGGTCACTATAGTTAAAGACCGTATATGACAATCCGTAACCAAATGGGTACAACGGAGAAGCAATGCTATCAGTATAGTTGTTCTGAGGATTTACACCGTAATATCCGTCAACTGGACGACCGCTGGGTGTAACGTTATAGTAAAGAGGAATATGTCCCGAACGTCTCGGGAAGGTCACAGGTGTTTTACCGCTGGGTACAACATCACCAAAAAGTATATCACACACTGCATGAGCCGTTTCAGAACCGCTGTGCCAAGCATAAAGCACAGCATCAAGCTTATCAGCCACACCCTCTAAGGCCATAGGACGGCCGCAGAAAAACACTCCGACGATTTTCTTTCCCATTGCATGCATCTTATTTACAAGCTCAATCTGTTCATTAGAAAGCGAAATATCCGAAACAGAATACGCCTCACCTGTTGTGAGATAGCTCTCACCTAAGGCCATAACCACTACATCGGACTTCTGAGCAATCGTGCTCGAGTTATCAAATACACCCGAGGTGTCCTGGCAGAACAGCTTTCCGCCCTTAATCGCCTGCCGCATAGCCTCAAGGAGGTTCGGAGTTTCATCAGCAGAGCCATCAAGCGTCCACGTTCCGAGTAACGAACGGCGCTCGGTAATAAATGGGCCTAAAAGTCCGATATTGGTATCTTTCTTCAATGGAAGAATTCCGTTATTTTTAAGCAGTACCATCGACTCTGCAGCAAGCTGTCTGGCATCCTCGAGATGCTTTGTGCGGTCATACTCTCTACGCTCACCGTACGGATGCTCAAAAAGTCCCATTTTAAGCTTAACGCAAAGTATGCGTTTGACGGCAGTATCAACTTCTCTTTCCGACACAGTACCTTCCAAAACCAATTTTTCAAGGTTCTCGATATAGCATTTATCACACATATCAAGATCAAGACCTGCTTCAAGTGCTATTTTGGTACACTCTGCACGGTTAGCGGCTATTCCCTGCTTTTCAAGCTGTGAAACAGCACCCCAGTCAGACACAACAAAGCCCTCAAAACCAAGCTTGCCACGTAAAATATCGGTTAAATATTTTTTGCTCCCTGTTGCGGGAACACCGTTTATGTCATTGAACGATGACATAACAGTACCCACGCCTGCTTCTACTGCTGCACGAAAAGCAGGTGTATAATAATTATAAAGGGTAGTGTCGGAAATTTCGGTTCTAAAGTAATCACGGCCGCCCTCACTCGCACCGTAACCAATGTAATGCTTAGCGCAGGCCACCATACTATCACTACTGCCGATATCATCACCCTGAAAGCCCTTAACACAGGCCTTGGCGAGATGCTGACCTACACAAGGGTCTTCACCGGGACCCTCGACCATTCTTCCCCATCTTGGATCATGGCAAAGATCAAGCATAGGAGAAAATGTCCAGCGAATACCGTCAGAAAGGGCCTCAATAGCGATGTTTCGATAACACTTTTCAACCAAATCATCATTAAAAGCTGCAGCCGATGCCAAGGGCAACGGATAAACCGTACGGTGACCGTGAATAACGTCACGCCCGTATATCATTGGTATATGAGTGCGACTCTCCTCGACAGCGACACGCTGAAGCTCATTGTAGAGATCAACATTAACATGGCCCTGCGGGTCATTACCTGCAGTTGCTGATGAGGCAAGGATAATAGAACCAACCTCACCGTTGCGGATGGTCTCCTTAAGTCGATCAAGGTCATTTCCAAATGAGGTTATTGTTATCTGATTCAACTGACCTATCTTTTCCTTAAGACTCATACCCGACATGATCTTTTCTGCCTGTACTTCATATTCTTTATACATAATATACCCCCGACACTATATTGGAATTTCACTAATATATTAGCATGTTCACACAATTAAATCAATAATGATTTTAGAGAACTCTTGACCGCAACATGTTGACCGCCCAACATTTATGTTGCAAAATGCAGAAATTAGTATTATAATGTTATAGTTAACCAACTAAACTCACCCTTTCCTTTTTGGAGGTTATCGCAGCTCATGGAATTTACAAAACAAATGAAAAAGGACTATACGATCCTTGTGCCTGATATATTCCCCACCCACATGGACTTAATCAAAGAAGTTTTTCGTATGTATGGGTACAATATCGAAGTACTGCATTACGAGGGTCAAAAGGTCATCGACTGCGGATTGCAGTACATACATAATGACATGTGTTATCCCGCAATATGCTCTGTAGGTCAGCTTTTATATGCACTTAAAAGCGGAGATTATGACACTAAAAAGGTGGCATTGCTCCAATTTCAGACGGGTGGTGGCTGCCGTGCCTCCAATTATATCTGGCTTTTAAGAAAAGCACTTAAAAACATGGATATGGAATATGTTCCCGTAGTATCACTTTCCTTTAGCGGAATGGAAAAGCAAAGCGGTTTTAAAATAACCCCCGTTATGCTGTTAAAAGGAATAATGGCTGTGCTTTACGGTGACATGATCATGCTTTTGCGCAATCAGATACAGCCCTATGAAAAGGTCGAAGGCTCGACAAAACTGATGGTAGATAAATGGAATAAGGAGCTTATCAGTCAATTCAAGCGTAACAAAGGACTTGTAGGCAAAAGTGTCAAGCGAAATCTCAAAGCTATGGCTGACGATTTTTGCTCAATACCCGTTGAACGCACTAAGAAGACCAAGGTTGGAATAGTCGGTGAGATCTACGTTAAGTACTCACAGTTTGGCAACAACGGATTAGAGGCTTTTCTTGCCTCTGAGGGTTGTGAATTCATGGTTCCCGGTGTTTTAGCGTTTGTACAGTATTGCTTTGCAGGCGGTGATACCGAGAATAAGTATTACGGCCGTTCAAAAAAGAACTTTTTTGTGAAAATAGCATTTAGGTTTATTACCTTACTTGAGAAATATTTGCTTGATGCTTTAAAGAACCATCCCGAGATAACAGCTCCGTATCCATTTGAAAAATTGGAGGAGTTAGCCGACAGGGTCCTTGACCGTGGTGTAAGGATGGGCGAAGGTTGGTTACTGCCTGCAGAAATGGCCGAGCTTATTGAGAAAGGATATAACAACATTGTCTGCGCACAGCCGTTTGGCTGTCTACCCAACCACATTGTCGGCAAAGGCGTTATCAGAACATTAAAGGAACTGTACCCTAATGCCAACATATGCCCTGTGGATTATGATGCAGGTGCATCAAAGGTAAATCAGGAAAACCGCATCAAGCTCATGCTTTCGGTTGAAAGAGAGGAGATATCGCAATGAAACGTATAGGTTTAGATATCGGCTCTACTACCATAAAATGTGTTGTTATTGACGAAAACGGAAAAATCATTTTTTCTGATTACCAGCGTCATTTTTCTAAAATAGCCGAGAGTACCTCAAAGCTACTATATACCGTTGCCAAAGCAGTTAATTCCGACGAAATGCTGATGGCAATATCAGGCTCTGCAGGAATGGGAATGGCAAACGACCTCAATATCCCCTTTGTTCAGGAGGTATATGCCACCAAGGTTTCGGTCTCAAGACTTTTACCTGAGACCGACACTGTCATTGAGCTTGGCGGTGAGGATGCCAAAATACTGTTCTTAAAGGGCGGTTTAGAGGTCAGAATGAACGGTACCTGTGCAGGCGGTACAGGTGCATTTATCGATCAAATGGCTTCCTTAATGAACATAACTCCTGACGAATTAAACACTTTGGCTAAGGATCACGGTAAGATATATACCATAGCCTCACGGTGCGGTGTTTTTGCGAAGTCCGATATACAACCCCTCATCAATCAGGGTGCGAAAAAAGAGGATATTGCCGCAAGTATCTTTTACGCAGTGGTCAATCAGACAATTGCAGGTCTTGCGCAAGGCCGTGAGATCGACGGAAATATACTTTACCTCGGCGGACCACTGACCTTTTTCTCAGAGCTTCGTTCAGCCTTTGACAAATCGCTCGGAACAACCGGTAATATTCCCGAAAACTCGCTTTATTTTGTAGCTTTAGGTGCGGCTATGTCATCCGCTGCAAGCAAGGTCAATATAGCTCAGCTTGCAAACGATACCGAGCATTATTCATCATCGGGTGGATATAAGTCCTGCGAGCCGTTGTTCAGTTCAGAAGATGAATATAAAGACTTTTCAGAACGGCACGAGCACGATTCTGATAATATAACAGGTATCAGTTCGCCCAAGGAAAGAA
Source organism: uncultured Eubacteriales bacterium (assembly GCA_964424555.1). Taxonomy (GTDB): domain Bacteria; phylum Bacillota; class Clostridia; order Oscillospirales; family Acutalibacteraceae; genus UMGS172. The sequence goes on along the minus strand of CAYRIX010000048.1, from coordinate 4,832 downwards.
TGTTCCTTGGAATCGATGCAGGCTCTACTACGGTAAAGGCTGTTATCTGTGATGAGGACGGCAACATTTTAAGAACGAGCTATCTTTCAAATAACGGAAATGCCGTTCAGATGATAAAAGAGTTCCTTGAGGAAATGTACAAAGAATTTCCCGACATCAATATTGTATCCTCTGCCGTTACGGGATACGGTGAAGATATTATAAAAAGCGCCTTTGGAATAGACTACGGCATAGTTGAGACCATTGCCCACTATACTGCCGCTAAAAAATTCCGTCCCGATGTTGATTTTATTATAGATATCGGCGGACAGGATATAAAATGCTTTAAAATTCACAACGGTGCTATCGACAACATTTTCTTAAACGAAGCATGTTCATCGGGTTGCGGCTCATTTTTGCAGACCTTTGCCGCCGCCCTTGGCTACAGCATTGCCGAGTTTTCCAAGCTCGGCCTACTTGCTGAAAATCCTGTCGACCTTGGTTCACGATGTACTGTTTTCATGAACAGCTCGGTAAAGCAGGCACAAAAGGACGGTGCTACCGTCGAAAATATCTCTGCCGGCCTGTCGATAAGCGTTGTCAAAAACGCTATTTATAAGGTAATACGCTGTACTGACCCTTCCCTTTTAGGTAAAAACATTGTCGTCCAAGGAGGTACATTCCTTAATGATGCTGTACTTCGTGCTTTTGAAAAGGAAATCGGACGAGATGTTATAAGACCGCAAATAGCAGGTCTTATGGGTGCATACGGAGCAGCTCTTTATGCCATAAGCAAGGCTAAAAAGCATCCCACACGTACAACAAAGCTAATAAATTCCGATGGTCTTAACAGCTTTAGCCACAGTGTTCAGGCGATCGTATGTAAGGGATGTAGCAATCACTGCCGTCTGACCGTTAACACATTCGGGGACGGTCACAAATTTATTGCAGGAAACCGTTGTGAGAAGCCTTTAAAGCTGCCTCAAGCAGCCGAAAAATTCAACCTGTTCAAATACAAAACTGAGTTGCTTAATAAATACCGTTTAAACGAGCGGCTTGATGGAAGACCCACAATCGGTCTTCCTATGGCATTAAATATGTATGAGCTTCTTCCCTTCTGGTACACATTCTTTAAGACCTTAGGCTTTAATGTAGTTGTGTCCCCTGCTTCAACAAGAAAGCTCTATACCTCGGGTCAACACACAATCCCTTCGGATACTGCCTGTTACCCCGCAAAGCTTGTACACGGGCATATTGAGGCTTTAATCAACGAAAATGTTGACGCCATCTTCTACCCTAACATGAGCTATAACATCGACGAAGGACTGGGTGATAACCATTTTAACTGTCCTGTAGTTGCATATTATCCCGAGGTTATCAAAGCCAACATAAAGGCTCTCAAAAAGACGAAATTTATCTGTGATTTTGTAGGTCTAAACAACCGCAAGCATCTACCCTTGAGATTAGGCGAAATACTGGAAAATCACTTTGGGAAATTTTCAAAAGCAGAGCTAAAAAAAGCTGCGGATGCCGCATACTGCGAGTATGAGCGACATATGAACGACGTAAAAAACAAGGGTGCAGAATTCCTTGGGATAGCAAAAGAAAAAATGATGCCTGTCATTGTTCTTGCAGGTCGCCCTTATCATGTTGACCCTGAGATAAACCACGGCATTGATGACCTCATATGTAATCTCGGCGCAGTTGTTGTCACCGAAGACAGTGTCAGCCACAATATAAATCATTTCCGTACAACAGTACTAAATCAATGGACTTATCACTCGAGATTATATGCGGCGGCAAAATATGTTGCTGAGCAAACCGATTGCAATATGAATCTTGTTCAATTAGTATCCTTCGGCTGCGGAGTTGACGCAGTCACTACCGATGAAACAAGATCAATTATTGAGTCGGGCGGTAAAATATACACACAGATAAAGATAGATGAGATAACAAATACGGGAGCCGTTAAGATACGTCTCAGAAGTCTGATGGCTGTTATAAATGATAAAGCATAAAGAAAGAGCACTTCAATTTGAAGTGCTCTTTTCATTATAAAAATATTATGCGTTTACCTCAGCGGCATTGTGTCCTTCATAGGTCATTTTCATTTCATCAGAGTTTTCCGCGTCCTTATTAACGATATCAGGACTTTCATACGTAGGAACGATACTTTTAATAGCTGCACGTATTTCATCATTACTTCCGTTAATAACGTCAAAAAGTTTTCCAAGCATGATCTCGATCTCGTCACGGGTATATGGCTTGTCTGTTTCAATGAAGATCATATCATTATCGGTCTTTTTAAGATCCTCAGACTTAATAAGCAGTTCTTCATACAGCTTTTCACCCGGTCTAAGGCCTGTTTCGATAATATCAATATCCTCATAAGGCTTAAAGCCTGCGAGCTTTATCATATTCTCGGCAAGATCAAGTATACGCACGGGGTTACCCATGTCAAGTACGAACAATTCGCCGTTTGTTGCCATTGCGCCTGCTTGTAATACGAGCTGAGAGGCCTCGGGAATAGTCATAAAATATCTGATGATACGCTTGTCCGTTACAGTGACAGGGCCGCCGTTCTCAATCTGGCGACGGAACAGCGGAATAACCGAACCATTCGAGCCTAAAACGTTACCGAAGCGAACTGCGGCAAACTCGGTGATCTTACTGTCGTAGCGACTCTGTACTATCATCTCGCACAAGCGCTTTGAAGCACCCATAACGTTAGTGGGATTGACGGCCTTATCAGTAGAGATCATAATAAAGCGACGCACGCCGTACTTTTCAGCACAGTTAACGGTATTAAGAGTACCAAAAACGTTATTTTTAACAGCTTCACAGCAGCTGTTTTCCATCAAAGGCACATGCTTATGGGCTGCGGCGTGGAAAACAATATCAGGACGGTGCTTTTTGAAAACACTTTCAAGTCTAACAATATCTCTGACCGAGCCTATCTCAGCACAGAAATCAAGTTTATCGCCGTAGGTACGGGCAAATTCCTGTTGAATATCATAGACATTGTTCTCATAAATGTCAAAAACAATGAGCTTAGCAGGCTGAGCCTTGGCGATCTGACGGCAGATCTCACTTCCTATAGAACCACCGCCGCCTGTAACAAGAACTGTTTTATTTTTATAGTACTCATAAGTGTCCTTGTTGTTAATGTCGTGTGTATCTCTGAACAGAAGATCCTCAATACTGAAATCACGAAGAGTACGTTCGCCTGACATGTCATGTCCACTACCGACAGTAGCGAAATCGTAAAGCTTTATCTTGCAACCCGTATCAGAATAAAAATCATAGATACGGCGAGCCTCCGTTGCACTGAGGCTTGGCAGTGCAACAAATATCTCTTTAATGCAAAGCTTTTTGATCTTAGCTAATATATCATCATTTTCATCAAGTATCTTAACTCCGCATATATAACCTCCAACACGTTCTTTATTAATATCAATAAAACATATGGGGCGGTATACCGAATTAGAGTTATACAAGAGCTCCTCAACTAAGAGTGAGCCCGTCTTTCCGGCTCCCACAATAGCAACATTTTTCTTTCCGTTTCCGCCTTTTTCATAAAACTTAATGTTAGCGGAATACTGATATACAAACCTTGACATTAGGGTAGCAAGAGAGAATAAACATACATTAACAAGGCTGTTCCAAATGCTGATATATATTGATCTCAGCAATAAAGCTGTCACAAGAACAGCAACAGCGGCACCAATAAAATCGGATACTATAATAAACAAATACGCACGTGTATTAGCATATCTCCAAATATTTGAATAGATCTTAAACAGCAGTCTTGAAGCAAAAATACATATTGCGAAGACAATAAAATTCAGTATATAATCCTTAACATCAAGTGAAATTGTAAATACATTTGAAACGCTTGAAACAACGAATGTTGCAAAATAGGCCATGGTTAACAAGACGGCATCTATTGACAGCAACGCAATTCGCCTCATACTTATCATAAACAACTTCTCCTCTACCCATTTTCTTTGTTATTATAACAGTAAAACCTCAACATGTCAAATGTAAAAAATTAAATAGGGAAAAATTAAGTCTTTATATGACAAACCTATTGTGTTTTGTCATATAAAGACTCTTATTAAAATTAGCTTGGTTTATTATTTGTCAAAGCTGGGGTTGATTTCGTAGAAATTCTTTTCGTTGAGTAGGTCTGTAAGATTTCTCAAGCCTTCGCCGAAGCGCTGATAGTGTACGACCTCACGTTGACGTAGAAAACGTATTACATCTCTAACATCTGGATCATCAGCGCAGTATCTGAGGATATTGTCATAGGTCGTTCTGGCTTTTTGCTCAGCCGCCATTGATTCATGCAGATCGGTTATCGGGTCGCCTTTAGAAGCGATGGCCATCGCATTGAACGGTGTACCAGATGCAGCCTGAGGATAGATACCGTTGGTGTGGTCAACAAAGTAAGCATCAAAGCCGGCTTTGTTGATGTCCTCCTCCGAAAGATTGCGTGTGAGCTGATAAACTATAGTGCCCACCATCTCAAGGTGTGCAAGCTCCTCGGTACCTACATCGGTCAGTAATCCTTTCAGCTCGGCTGTGGGCATTGCATAGCGTTGACTTAAATACCTGAGACTTGCTCCGATCTCTCCGTCAGGTCCTGCAGACGGATTTTAGAGATAAAAAATTTATTATATCAAAAATTCAAACTATGCCTTTTATATTATAGTAGTTTTAACTCTTGTTGTAAACAGTAAAAAAGAATTTTGTCGTTTTTAGTTATATTTATCAAATTAAGTTAAAAATTAATTTAAAATTTAGAACTGTAGTTCGTGGTAAAAATTCCCATTATGCTTTATTCTTAAGTA
>CAYRIX010000047.1:0-11921 GCA_964424555.1 uncultured Eubacteriales bacterium | reverse complement strand
AAACTTGTGGATAAACAAGCAAGCGAAAAACAAAAATCAACTTGGATAAACCAAATAAGTGCGGATAATTGATATTCACTACCGCCAACATTTACAGTCACATTGATAGCGAAAGCAAAAAAGCAAGTGCGATGGCAATAGGTTCAGCTTTGGGATAAAAGAGAAAACTCCTTGAAGGATAACACCTTCAAGGAGTCCTTGGCGGAGACGGCGAGATTCGAACTCGCGGGGGATTGCTCCCTAACTGATTTCGAGTCAGCCCCGTTATGACCACTTCGATACGTCTCCATATAAAATTGTAAAGGCAGAGCCTTAATACCAAATTGCGAGAAAACTGCGAGATGCAAGTTTTCAAAAGTGCATACGCACGTGGCGTAAACGCCGATAAACAGCGGAGTTTCACCGATGGGTGTGTGACAGACCCGACTATGTTTCGAGTCAGGGCCGTTATGACCACTTCGATATCGCTCCATATCAACTTTGATTGCAAACGCAACAGTGTTATTATAAATACCAAAACTCATTTTGTCAACACTTTTTCAATAATTAAATCAACTAATTTTAAATTCTTTCGGTTGATTTGTTTTACAAATTGGTTTATAATTCTAAAAAAGGAGTGTTGAATATGGCTAATGAAATTATTAAAGGCTTAGGCTTCCATCATGTCGCCCTGATGTGTAAAGATATTTCTAAGAGTCTTGAAATGTATAAGGCCTTAGGAATGAAAGAGATCGTCAGTTGGGGTGAGGGAGAAAAGCTTATCGTTATGGTCGACATTGGTGACGGAGGACGCATTGAGCTTTTTGCCAGAGGCTCTGACGAATATTCCGTAAAAGGAAAGTATGCACATTTTGCTATGTGCGTTGAGGATGTGGAGCACGCTTACGCAGTTGCACTCAAAGCAGGTTTCGAACCGCTGACACCGCCGAAAACCGTACCTTTAGAGTCAAGTCCTGAAAAAATTGCTATTAACATTGCCTTTGTTACAGGTCCTGACGGTGAGGAAGTTGAATTCTTTAGACAGGTCTGAATGGAACATTAAAGTAAAACCTCTTAAGGCTCACCTTAAGAGGTTTTACTTATCCTTAAACAGATTGCCGCCGTGACAGTCTATGGCGGCTATAAGGGGAAAATCTTTAAATTCGAGCTTTTTTACCGATTCACAGCCAAGGTCATCAAAAGCAATAACTTCACACGAGGTTATACATTGCGAGGCTAAAGCACCTGCACCGCCAATAGCACAGAGGTACACTGCTTTATTACGTATTATTGCGTCGCAGACAGCTTGGTTGCGTTCACCTTTACCAATCATACAGCTTAAACCAAGATCGAGTAAAAGAGGGGAGAAGGAGTCCATTCTGCCCGAGGTTGTAGGTCCGCAGCTACCAATAGCTAAGCCGTTCGGTGTAGGAGTAGGACCTGCATAGTAAACAGCAGAACCTTTTAGCTCAAACGGCAGCTTTTCATTATTGTTAATCAGTTTCTGAAGCCGTGCATGAGCCGCATCTCTTGCAGTGTAAACCGTTCCCGAAAGAATTATCTTATCTCCGACATATATATCCTCAGCAGCTTTAGGAAAATCATGGGTGTTGATCCTAATAGTTTTCATTCCTCGACACCTGTCGTTATGACCTCAAGCTCTGATTGACGCTCGGCGATATCTGAACAATTTACCGAAATACGTTCCTTAGCATCGGTGATTTGACGTTTTAAAGAAGCGATTTCCAAGGAATACTCCTTAGTTCTTTCATCTAAAATTCGGCTGATTTCAGCCAATTCCTGTTCAGCAGAGGTGGCAACCGAAATATTACGCTCAACGGCCTCTTGACTTAATTTAACATTTTCGTTAGCTGAGGTAATGATAGCGTTTGCGTTGGCCTGAGCGACAAGATAAAGCCTACCAATCGACTCACTCAAATGTGTGAGTGCGGCCTCACGCCGTTCAAAATCCCTCAACTGCTCTTCTGCGGCCGAGAGCTTGTCCATTGTATCTGTGTACTTCTTAGAAAACTCTGAATTTGATTGCTCAAGCTCGTCTATTTTGCTATTCAGCTCATCAATGCTCTTTTTATACTTAACTTCATTTTCCTTAGCTTCAACGACAAAGCTTAAAACATCTTCTTTGTTAAAACCAAAAAGGCTGTTTCTGAATTTTTTACTCATATTCTACCACCATTTTTCATTATTGGTCCTATTATACATACTATTTTGTAAATTTGCAACATTTTTACTAAAAATAATACCTCAAAGCAGTAAATATATCTTGAACTTAAAGGAAATTTGGTGTAATATATAATGTGAATAAAAATGCAACCAACTGAATATTCAAAAGTTAGCAGGTGTACTTTATGACAAGAAAAGAAGCAAGAGAGCAAGCCTTTGTGCTTGTGTTTGAAAAAGGTATAAACAATGAATCTGTTGAAAATATATTGGAGGCCGCTAAGGCTTGCCGTGATTTTTCAGAGGATGGCGACGGATATACTGTAAATGTGTTTAAAGGTGTTTTTGACGAACTGGAAAACATTGACGGAGTTATATCTCAGAACCTTACTGCAAGCTGGACAATAAACCGTATTTCAAAGGTCTCTTTGGCTGTTTTGAGACTTGCAATTTATGAAATTAAATTTATGGACGATATACCCGATGCGGTATCCGTTGATGAAGCTGTAGAGCTGTGCAAAACATATTCAACATCAGACGACGCTTCCTTTGTTAACGGTGTGCTCGGCTCGGTCATTCGAGCAAAATGATGAAGCATTTTATTGGAATAGATACAAGCAATTATACCACTTCCTGTGCAACATTCTGTCCTGAATCAAATGAATTTATTAATTCACGCCGCCTGCTTGAGGTTGAAAAGGGCAATATCGGCCTTCGCCAAAGCGATGTGCTTTTCCGTCACACTAAGGCATTACCTGATATAATTGAGAATGCTTGCGGATTCAAGGGCACTCCTTCGGCTGTCGGCGTTTCTGACCGCCCAAGGCCGTTAGACGACAGTTATATGCCGTGTTTTTTAGCCGGCGTTTCGGCCGCATCGGCAATTAGCTCTGCTTTGGGTATTAAGCTCTACAAATTTTCACATCAGGCAGGTCACATTGCTGCTGCCCTTTTTTCTGCAAACAAGCTCGAGCTTATTGGAAAAAGGTTTATATCCTTTCATGTTTCGGGTGGTACTACCGAGGCATTACTGACCGAATACGATGAAAAGGAATTTTTTAAGGCAACTATAGTGGCACGCTCACTTGATCTAAAAATGGGTCAGGCGGTGGACCGTGTCGGTAGTATGCTTGGTCTTAAATTTCCGGCTGGTAAGGAGCTTGATGCTTTATCGCAAAACGGCTCGTTGCCCATGAGGATTAACACATCTATGAAAGGTGCCGACTGTAGTATCTCGGGACTCGAAAATAAGGCCAAGGAACTTTTGCTAAAGGGTGCTTCAAAAGAAGACATCGCCTTTTATACCATTGCGTATCTTAATGAGACCATTGATAATATGACATACGAGTTAAAAAAGACATACGGTGATATCCCGTTCGTTTTCGCAGGCGGTGTTATGTCGAACTCATATATCAGAAAGCATATTACCGATAAATACGGTGCTTACTTTGCAAGCGCTGAGTTGTCAAGCGATAATGCCGTCGGAACCGCTGTTATGACAGCAATTCTTCACAATAAATAGCAGGAGTGTTAAATGAACGGAAAATTAATAACCGTTTCACAACTGAATAGATATGTAAAATCTGTTTTTGACGGAGATCCAAACCTTAAATTAATCTTTGTAACAGGTGAAATATCTAACCTTAAGATCAATTCCTTCAGCGGACACATGTATTTTACCTTAAAGGATGACGGCGCCTCTGTTAAGGCGGTTATGTTTAAGTCTTATGCTTCCCGTTTAAGGTTTTTACCGCAAGAGGGAATGAAGGTAATATGTCGTGCGGGGGTCACTCTTTATGAGCGTGACGGTGCATATCAGCTTTATGTTTCTGATATGCAGCCCGACGGCGCAGGCAGTATCGCCGTTGCCTTTGAGCAGTTAAAGGAAAAGCTGTCTAATGAAGGTCTGTTCGATAGTAATAAAAAAAAGACTATTCCTCAATTTCCTGAAAAAATCGCAATAATCACCTCCGAAACAGGTGCTGCTGTTCAGGATATGATAAGTGTGATCGGTCGACGGTGGCCGCTTGCTACCTTGGTTATGTGTCCCGTTAAGGTTCAGGGCACAGGCTCGGCAGAGCAAATGTGCGATGCTTTGAGCGACGTTAATAATTATACCGGTTGTGATGTTATCATAATCGGTCGAGGCGGCGGCTCTCAGGAGGATCTGTGGTGCTTTAATGATGAGCAGCTTGCACGGCAAATAGCCGCATCAAATATACCTGTCATCTCTGCCGTCGGCCATGAGACTGATTTCACGATATGTGACTTTGTAGCCGATATGAGAGCGCCGACACCCTCTGCTGCAGCCGAACTAGCTGTCCCTGATATAAACGAGGTTACCCTTTCGGTATTTGGACTAACTGACAGAATGCATAACTACGTAAGAACGTATCTCGACTTATATGAGCGCCGTTTGTCTGAGCTTACCGCAAGACGTGCTTTGTCGGATAAATTTGCTACGGTTGAATTGTTGTCGATGCGTTTGGACAACATTAGATCACGACTCGATGCTTCATTTAACGAAATATCGACCGATGCCATACACAGGCTGACTTCGGCTTCGGCCAAGCTGGATGCTATGAATCCTGCAAAAATCCTCTTGCGTGGATATTCAATAGCAGAAAAGCAGGGAATAACCGTAAAAAGTGTAACTGAATTAAAAGAAGAAGACATTATAAATATAAAATTGTCTGACGGATGTGCCGAATGTAAAGTATTAACGACCGAAAGGAACTGATTATGAGCGCTTCATTTGAAAACAATCTAAAAGATCTGGAATCTATTGTAATAAAATTAGAATCGGGCGAGTGCGGTCTGGATGAGTCCTTAGAGCTGTATACTAAGGGTGTGAAACTGTCTGCTGAATGTAAAAAACAGTTAGAAACCGCACGGCAGAAAATCGAACAAATATCTGATTATAACGGAAAGTGAGTCCTTATGCTTAACCAATACGGAGATTTGATTGAAAATAAGCTGAAAAGTATATTGTCGACCAAGGACTGTGAATATTCACATTTAATTGATGCAATGTCCTACAGCTTGTTATCAGGCGGAAAGAGACTTAGACCAAAGCTTTTAATGGAGTTTATGCGTATTTCAGGCGGAGACCCTGTTGATGCTCTGAATTTTGCCTGCGCCTTGGAAATGATACATACATACTCACTTATACATGACGATCTGCCGTGTATGGATGATGACGACGTACGCAGAGGCCGTCCGTCGTGTCACAAGGCGTTCAGTGAAGCGACCGCACTTTTGGCAGGCGACGCTTTGCTGACCAATGCTTTTCGTGTGGCGTTATCTACCAAAAACATTCCATGTGACCGTGTTGTGCGTGCCGCCAAGATGCTTTCAGAGTGTGCAGGAAGTAACGGCATGATCGGCGGTCAGGTCATCGACCTGAAATATGAGGGTAAAGCGGTTGCAATTGATACTGTCTTGGAATTATACAGGTTAAAAACAGGTGCACTTTTAAAGGCGGCTGCAACCATAGGCTGTATTTTGGCAGGTGCAGACGAAGAAAGAATCTCTGCCGCCGAGGTGTTCGCCGAAAAAATAGGTCTTGCGTTTCAGATAAGGGATGACATACTTGATATTATCAGTACCGCTGAGGAGCTTGGAAAACCTATCGGAAGTGATGCTTCGTCAGAAAAGTCTACTTATGTTTCTCTTGTTGGTTTGGAAAAATCACAAATAGATGTTGAAAATATTACCAACGATGCAATATCAGCCTTAGACATTTTCTCAAATAAGGCCGATGCATTAAAGGCATTTGCATTATCATTGGTAGGAAGAAAGAATTAGGAATTTATTATGGAATATCGTTATCTCGGTAAATTTGAAACACCGCATGATGTCAGAAAACTGAATAATGATGAACTGAACGTGCTTTGTTCCGAGATGCGCGACTGTATTATAAAGACCGTATCCGAAAACGGGGGACACCTTGCGTCTAATTTAGGCGCTGTGGAGCTTACCGTTGCCTTGCATAGATGTTTTGACTCTCCTCGAGATACAATAGTATTTGATGTTGGTCATCAATGCTATCCTCATAAGCTGTTAACAGGAAGGTTCGACGGTTTCTCTACCTTACGCAAGGAAAACGGTATTTCAGGCTTTATGAAGCCTCAGGAATGTGAGCATGACTCATTTATTACGGGACACAGCTCAACCTCGGTTTCTTCCGCTTTTGGCAACTGCATAGCCAATGAGCTTTTGAATAAGAACGGTTATTCAATCGCCGTCATTGGTGACGGAGCATTAACGGGCGGTATGGTGTATGAGGCTCTTAATAACGTCCGTAAAGAGAATACTAAACTTATTGTCATACTGAACGACAATAAGATGTCTATTTCTAAAAACAGAGGTGCTTTGGCCAAGCATCTCAGCAGTATCAGAACACGCAAAAAATATTTTAAATTTAAATCCGGAGTTGACAAAATTTTAAGGAAAATACCGCTTATCGGAAAGTTTTTACACTCAGCGGTATTTCATATCAAGCTGATGTTCAAAAATGCACTATACAACAGTAATATTTTTGAATCATTAGGTTTTTATTACATGGGACCTGTCGACGGTCATGATATCGAAAAGCTATGTGAGATTCTTGAAATATCAAAGGAGCTTAACCGCCCTGTGATAATTCACACTAAAACGGTAAAGGGAAAAGGGTACAAGCCCGCAGAGGAAAATCCGGGTGAATTTCACGGTGTCTCAGGCTTTGATATAGCATCGGGAGAGTTGCCCCAATCTAAAACAAATTTTTCCAAGGTATTTGGTGATAAGCTTTGCGAATTGGCCGAAAATGATGAGAAGATATGCGCAATCACTGCTGCAATGACAAGCGGTACAGGGTTAAAGGAGTTCTCGCTAAGGTTTAAAAACCGTTTCTTTGATGTCGGTATCGCTGAAGAGCATGCTGTAACCTTTGCCGCAGGCTTGGCAAAATCGGGATTAAAACCTGTTTTTGCAGTTTACTCGACCTTTTTACAGCGAGGCTACGACCAACTGATACACGATGCCGCCATCGCAGAGCTACCGTTGACGCTGTGTGTTGACCGTGCAGGTTTGGTCGGTGATGACGGTGAAACTCATCAAGGTATTTTTGATGTTGCTTTCCTTTCCTCAATCCCCAAATTGACGATATATGCACCGTCCGATTATCAAGAGCTTGAAAATATGCTTGAAAATCGCCTGCAAAGGCCAAACGGTGTTGCCGCTATCAGATACCCCAGAGGCGGCGAGCCTGCAATACAGAGTGAAAGAGTACAGTTTGAGGGCTATTCACGGTTTGGAGTGGGAGATACCGCAATTGTTACCTACGGTACATTGATTAGCGAGGCTCTATCGGCACAAAAAATTCTCAAACAGTTAAACGTTGAAGTTGCCGTAATAAAGCTTGACACTGTATATCCCTTACCGTCAGGATTTCTTAATGAGCTGACACACTACAGTAAGGTGCTGTTCTTTGAGGAAGGTATTCTTTCAGGCGGTATAGCCGAAAAGACAGGCTTTGAGCTGTTAAGCTTGGGCTTCAAAGGTATATACAAAGCCACAGCCGTTACGGGCTTCGTAAAGCAAGCTTCAGTTAATGCTCAAAGAGAAAAATACAACCTCGATTCAGCATCGATGATTAAAAAAGTAAAAGAGGTCAAGGGTATTGAACAATAAAAAAAGACTTGATGCCGCCGTTTTTGAGCTTGGTTTTACCGAAAGCAGAGAAAAGGCCAAAACCTTGATTATGGCAGGCGTTGTTTACGTTAACAACCAAAAAGCCGATAAAGCAGGCACCACCGTTAAGGATGACGATATAATTGAGGTTAGAAGTAATCCTTTGAAGTACGTCAGCCGAGGCGGATTAAAGCTTGAAAAGGCAATGCAGTCGTTTGATATTTCTCTTGACGGTTGCATTTGTGCCGATATCGGCGCATCGACCGGCGGTTTTACCGATTGTATGCTTCAAAACGGAGCCATAAAGGTTTATGCCATTGATGTTGGTTACGGTCAGCTTGCATGGAAATTGCGCACCGATGAGCGTGTTGTAAATATGGAACGAACAAATTTTCGCTATGTTACTCACGAACAAATACCTGAGGAATTAGATTTTTGCTCGGTAGATGTATCATTTATCTCCTTATCAATTATCGTACCTGTCATGAGAAATATTATGAAGAACGGCGCTAAGGCAGTGTGTCTTATTAAACCGCAGTTCGAAGCAGGGAAGGACAAGGTCGGAAAAAAAGGTGTTGTAAGAGATAAAGGTGTTCATGTTGAGGTTGTAGAGAACACTTTGGATATGCTAATCAGAAATAAAATGAGCATATTGGGACTTGATTTTTCTCCTGTTAAGGGTCCTGAAGGTAATATTGAGTATCTTGTTTATATCGAAAAGAACGAGTCATCGCAAAATTTATCTACTTTAACTGCCAAAGAGGTTGTTGAAAAATCACATTTGGAGTTAGACAAATAAAGGAGGGTTAAAATGAATATCCTCATAATTTATAATCCAGAAAGTAACTCAGCGGCAAATGTTGCAAATAGAGCTTCTGAGATCTTAAAAAACGCTAAGACTGATATACATATTGAAGAATTCTGCAAATCTAATGAGCCTAATATCACAGAAGACACCGATATCATCGTTGTTATTGGCGGAGACGGAACAATTCTAAAGGTTGCTAAAGCAGCCGCATTATATGACTGTCCCGTTCTTGGTATAAATGCAGGTCATCTCGGTTATCTTGCTTCGGTTAATTGCAGTAAGCTTGACATCATAAAACGTATTTTAATTGATGACTACAGTGTTGAGGAACGCTGTATGCTAAAGGCTGAGAAGTACACAAACGGTCAATGCGTTGATTTCTGCGATTGTCTGAATGATGCAGTAATATCTAAGGATATGGCATCAAATGTGATAGACATCGGGCTGACTATAGAAAACGATCTGATCAAATATAGAGCCGACGGCATTATTGCTGCAACACCTACAGGCTCTACGGCCTACTCGTTGTCTGCAGGCGGCCCTGTTGTTGATCCAAGCATGAAATGCATTATTCTCACACCCGTTTGTCCCCACACGCTTGTCACAAGATCAATGGTAGTGGACGGAAATACACCTATTAGTATTTCGGTGAGCGGTTCAGGCAATACGCTTATTAGCTTGATGTGCGACGGAAGAAAAGGCTTTGAGCTTTCGGATAATGATACTGTAAGAATCAGTATTTCTGACAGGAAAGCAAAATTCATTAAGCTTAATGATGTTTCGGTTTATAAGGTTTTGTCTCAGAGAACCGATAACTATAATTAATTTGTAATCATAAAATGAAAATTCTTTAATGTAGACATTTTCACAATATTCAAGGAGGACGTTATGAAAAAAGAGCGTCAGTCAAAAATTCTAAATCTTATCGACGAATATCCTATAGAAACTCAGGAGGAGCTGCAGCAAAGACTGTTTGACGCAGGCTTTGATGTTACTCAGGCCACCGTTTCACGTGACATAAAGGAGCTTCGTATTGTCAAACTGCTTGATTCAAACGGTGTCTATCGCTATGCCGTTAACGGCGCAAATTCGGGCAGATCAATTAAGTATATTGACATGTTCGCCCATTCTGCAGTTTCTGTTGCTTATTCCATGAATGATGTTGTCATAAAGTGTCATCCGGGTATGGCTCAGGGCGCATGTGCCTCACTTGACATGATGAAGTGTGAAAATGTTTTAGGTACATTAGCAGGCGATGATACGATTTTTGTCATCACCAAGACCGAGAAGGATGCAGCCTCTCTTGCAGAAATGCTGCAGGAAATAATTAAATAAGGAATTTATATGCTTAGTTCGATCAATATTGAAAACATTGCAATCATTGAAAAATGTAATATTGATTTTGTCCACGGTTTCAACGTACTGACAGGTGAAACGGGTGCGGGTAAATCTATCATTATAGATTCGATTAATGCTGTCACAGGGCAGAGAACCTCTAAGGAATTGGTAAGGACAGGCTGTGATAAAGCATCTGTATCGGCCGTTTTTGAGGGCATTTCTGAGAGCGCTCTTGAAAAATTATCTGAATACGGTATCGAATGCAACGATGACAGCGTTATGTTGTTGAGGAAAATAAGCTCCGACGGTCGAAGTTTATGTAAAATTAACGGTGTTTCGGTGAATGTTGCAGTCTTGAGGGATGTGGGCAAGACCCTTATTAATATTCACGGTCAGCATGATAATCAGGCACTGTTAGATCCCGACACTCATTTGCTGTTTATCGATGCTTACGGTGATTATAGTGCTGTTTTAGAGGGTTATCGCAGTTGCTATTCAAAGCTTCGCACTATTCGAAGAAAGCTAAAAAGCCTTACAACCGACGAGGACGAAAAGACACGCAGGATCGATCTTTTAAAGTATCAGATAAACGAGATCGAAGCGGCCGATATAAGAACTGGCGAATTAAAGGAGCTTTTGGAAAAGCGTGAGTTGATCAGAAATTCCGAGAAGCTCAGAATGTCGCTTGAAATGTGCAGGTCGTTATTGTCCGGTGATGACGATAACTCCGGCGCAGAAACGATGATTTCGCAGAGCCTTAACGAATTTACATCGGTCGCTAAAATAATAAAGGACACCGAAAGCCTGCTTGAACGCTTTGACTTTGCAGTTTCCGAAATAACTGACATTTCTGCTGAGATTCGTGACCTTTGTGACAATATAGCGTTTGACCCGAATGAGCTCGACCAGTGCGAGCAGAGGATTGACCTGATAAATGCTCTTAATAAAAAGTACGGCGGCGATGAAGCATCGGTGTTGGCATTTCTTGAAACTGCCAAGACTGAGCTGGAAAGCATCACTATGTCTGACGAGCTAATTATCGAGCTTGAAAAGCAGTCCGAGGAGTTAGAGGACAAGCTGGTCGAAAAGGGAAGTGCGCTTACCGCTGTAAGAAGAGCGACGTCCGATGCTTTTGCAAAGAGTGTATGTGATGTTCTCAGATATCTCGAAATGCCTAATGTCGTTTTTCTTGTTGATATCAAGCAAAAGATGTACACCATTGACGGATGTGATGATATTGAATTCTTGATATCGGCTAACCTTGGACAGGAAGCTCGTCCGCTGGCAAAAATAGCCTCAGGCGGTGAGCTGTCAAGAATTATGCTTGCTATTAAAAGTATAATGAGCGGTTTGGACGATGCAGGAACGCTTATTTTTGATGAAATAGATACGGGCATCAGCGGTAAAGCCGCTGATAAGGTCGGACGGCAGATGAAGTCACTGTCGAGAGACAAGCAGGTTTTGTGCGTAACCCATTTGGCACAGATAGCAGCCTCAGCCGACAGTCATTTTTTGATTCAAAAATCATCTACTGCAATCGGCACATATACAAAGGTCACTCAAATTGACGGAGATGAACGTATAAATGAGATCGCACGCATTATGTCAGGCGATAAGATGACCGAAAATCTTTACAAAACCGCAAAAGAACTTATTGAAAATCACTGCGATTTGTGATACTATATTTAAATCAGTTTCAGGAGGAATTAATGATGACTTGTTATGACGAGCTGGTTGAACGTGGGCTTATTGCTCAGGTTACCAATGAAGAAGAAATAAGAAAGATGGTCAATGCAGGTGAGGCAACGTTTTATATAGGTTTTGACCCTACTGCAGACAGTCTTCATGTAGGACATTTTATGGCACTTTGCCTTATGAAGAGATTACAGATGGCAGGCAATAAGCCGATCGCGTTAATCGGCGGCGGTACTGGCTATATCGG
>CAYRIX010000046.1:0-12840 GCA_964424555.1 uncultured Eubacteriales bacterium | reverse complement strand
GTCCAAGAGGTTCTATGGGTAAAATCGATAATGGTAGAGGGGTAACGTGCATAAAGTGTTGCGTTAGCATCGGGGAAGGTGGTAACAGGCTCTGCTGTAGCGAAGCTTGTGGTATCATACCAACCCATGAACTTCTCGCCCATTGCAAGGTTCTCGGCGTTTGCGCCGTCACCCATAACAGGGGCAAAGTCGGTGCCCTTATAGCCTGCACGGATGTTAAGCTCACCGTTGTCGTTAAAGGTTGCGCAAATAACATTGGTGTTTAGACCTGTGTAGCAGTAGTAGACAGAATCAATAACTATCTCTGAGCCTATACCGCCAAAAGAAAGTCTGAGTTCTTTGTCTGCAGCATTACTGCACATATGGAATACTGCGTATGCCCAATCGGAAGAAACGGTTGTCGCTTTAATTGAGCTATAAGCAATTGTTGAACCGGCAGTTGTTGAAGCACGGCCAAATCCGATACAAGCAAAACCGCTGTCTCCAAGCTTTGTAACCTTATACTTTACAAGGCAAAATCTGTTCTGGGCAGCATTGTTAGCGTAGGAAGTGTAACCGGTATCACTTGAAGATTTATAAGTCGTACCATTGGCATCCAAAAGCTCGATGTAGTCAGCCGATGCTTTTATATTCTGACCATAGGTATATGCTGTATCAAGCACATCGGAGGTGGGAACGAATACATAGCCGTCAGTATCAACATAAGAGCCGGTCATGGGAGAAGCCGAGCCGTTGTTAGCGATAGCCTGGAACATATCGGTATTGGCAGTACCGTCTTCGTTAAAGTAGTGGTCGAGGTAAACCTCGTTGTTTGAATATGAAACAGCAGTGGTTTCAGTGATGATCTCAATGTTCTTCAAATATCCGGTCATGTGGTTACCGTTTTCATCTTTACCTGCATAAGCGGTAAGATAGAGATACGGAAGTTCAACACCGCTTCCGTTTGTTCTGTTAGATATGGCCTTAAAGCTGATAGCACCAGTGTGCCACTCACCGTCACCGGTGACAGACTCTATATAGGCATCACTATTACAGATATTTACTGCGCTACCTTTGTCAGAGGTGGTCTCGATTTCTCCACCTGTTTTGGATGTGGAGGGGTCCTCTGCACCGTAATAAAGCTTGAAGCTGGTAGTGCCTGAGGCGGATTCGATATAATAATCGAATCTTACGGTGTAGTACGTAGCGTCAACGGGTGCGAACGGGTCAATCTCGCCATCTGCGGCACTGTCTGTACCATCAGATAGCAGGTAACCGCGACGTGCGCCTTCAGTGACATTTAACGTCACCGCATAGCCGCCGTCAACAACAGGATCGGCAACAACAGGCTCAGCATCGCCAAATTGTCCTTTAACAATGTTGAAGTCCTTTAATGTTGGGACTTCGGTTGTTTCGGCTGAAACAGAGGTAATAGCTACTGTGCACAATGACACCAACATCATGACAGCAAGTATTACACTGACAGCCTTTCTAAAAGTGTTTTTCATAAAAGTATCCTCCTTTTTAAATTATTTTTTTGCTAGGGGTAGATTTGCGCATAGTGATACTTTTATGAATACATTATAAAACAATGAAATAAATTATTCAAGATGTTTTTGCAAATTATTTACGATATTATCATATTATTTTTTTATTTTAACAGTAATATTTTGTTTATCTTCAATATACAGTATATCACTGTGGTTTTATTACACAAAATACTCCCCTTGAAACCAAGGGGAGTATCTGCTTATGTATTACATAATGTAAGTATCAGAATCCGAACAGTCCCGGGATAAAGTAAGAGATTACAAGCATCAGCACTCCTGCAGTTGCCACACCCAGTGTAATTATCGGGAGTGAGCGTTTCATTCTTATATCAAGCATGGTTGCTGCTAAAGCACCCATCCATGCGCCTGTGCCGGGTATTGGTATTGCAACAAAGGTAAACAATCCCCAGAAACGGCCTTTATTTATCTTACTGCCTTTTTCTCCTGCTTTTTTCTCTAATTTTGGGATAATGCGTCTGAAAACAGGCTTATCACGCAAAAAGTCAAATATTTTGCGTATGAACAGTAGGATAAAGGGTATCGGCAGCATATTACCTAAAACGCATATAGGGAAGGCAATATACCACTCAACATTGAGTATTGATGCAGCAATCAGTCCGCCTCTGAGTTCTACTATGGGGAGCATTGAGATAATGAATATCACAACCTCCTCAGGTAATCCGCTGAAAAAATCGATTAATGACTCTACCATGTTACACCTCTCTAATATTTTACAACTGTTGTGCCTGTGAAAAAGTGGGTCAGTATTTGCTCACAGGTCCAGCCTTGCTTTGCATAGGCCTTTGCACCTCGCTGGCTCATGCCGACACCGTGGCCGTAACCCTTGACTGTAAACGTAAAGCTGTCATCAGCCTCATTGTAGGCTACTGTATATGCTGTTGAGCGTATGCCGTATTCCAACAATGTAGATCTCAGATATGCTCCCTTATATTCCTTTCCACCGATGCTGACGGTCAGACAATACAGGTTGTTTTGGTCGTACTTTAAAGGCTTTATCCAATCGGACTTAGGCATTTCACTGACATCTATTCCGCATTTTTCTAATATCAGTTCCTTAATAACATCTGAAGTATAGGTTTTCGTTGTGATAAAATCCTTAAGCTCCTTATCGACCGAGCAATCAACACTTTGCAGGTAAGGGTAGGCAGTACCTCCCCAGATATCCTGAGTGTTGGCGGTCATACCTGCGGAATAAGCATAATAATTAGTCTTGGCAACGGTGTTGCCGTACATTACCAGCATGCCCTTTGCCTCGGCTGCATATTGCTTGGCCTGAGCCGTAGTATTCTTATCGAGCGACACCGTGGGCGCAGTGCTTTCTTTGGTTGCTCCGTTATTAAGCAACCAGTTATAGGCGGCCACCGCTTGAGCCTTGACAGCTTCCTTGGGGTCAATAGTCGGGCTCATTTCAATCTCAATTATCATTGCAACGATATCCACCGCATCGCCCTCATAAAGAGTGCCTGTCTTTTTATCCTTGACATAAAGCGTGATATCCCAAGTATACATTGGATCGACCGCAGGCTTAGCAGGCTCAGAAGATGATACCGATGAGGAAGTGACGGTCGACGAGCTGACAACAGAGGAAACACCGGTCGAGGTGTTGGTCGAAGTATTAGAGGTATTGGTCGAGGTGTTCGACGAGACATTGCTCGATACATTGCCAATCAAAGATGAGGACTCGGAAGCAGTCGACGAGGATGAAGAAGTATGAGACTGCGTAGACGACGCTATGGCAGAGGATGACACCTTAGACGAGGTAGCTTCGGTTGAGGTTACCTTAGAGGGCTCGGTCGAGCTCACATCGGAAGAGGTCTCATCAGAGGGGAGAGGAGGAAGAATTATATCGGGGGTGTCAGGTGTTTGTCCCGCCTCACCTGTAATGTCCTCTTCTTCGGATACTGTGTCTTTATCGAGGCTCGAATCCGAGTCGGAGCTGCTTATCTCAGAGGATACCGTATCGGTTACAGGCTTTGAGCCCGACAACACCTTGACCGATGAAAGTAATGCGGCTGCTATATGGTTTTTGTTTCCGTTAATACCGACCAAAATAAGCAAGGCTTCGTTGCCAGACATCTTAATGTCAGATGTGACCAAAGAGGACTGTTGAAGCTGATGTATATATGTAAGCTTGCTGTCGGGATCTTCAAGGGTGTTTAAAATACCGTAAAAGTCGGTATTATCATCGTCTGTAAAGGTCGAAAACACGGTCCACTCGGATGAATAATGGTCATCAGAAAGGGTGAGAGTGCTGTTTACTGAACTATTACTGCTACTAAGAGCCAAGCTTTCAAAAATACCGCCTGCCGAGGCGTTTCCGTATATTACGATATTATCCAAGGTCACCAATGAGCCGGAGCTCTCTTTTGTTATCAAACTGCCTGCGGCATGAGAAGTGCCGTCGGGAAGCGAGGTCATATAATCGGTGCTGTTTAACGGGTTACTCACCGACATGACGGGGTGATAAACATTAGCTGCCCGAAAATCCAACCATGCGGTAAATGTATTATTTTTACTAAGTATTTCTTCAAAAGCAGAAACGGGATCGTTATAGAAAGAGCTGTAAAGCTTGCCAAGGTATGAATAATAGTCAACATCACCGTTTACTGTACGGTTGTCAGGGCATATAAGCATGCAGGTACACATGCCGATAATCACAAGCAAGGATAAAACAAGGCAGACCAGTCTAACAATACGTTTTCTGCGGCGGCTTGAATACTTTTCGGTGCTGTAACTATCAAACTCGTGTATTTTAATACTATCGGTCTCGTCACCGTCTTCGATATCAAGCTCAAGCTCGACATCTAAAATGTCATCGGTTTCAGGCAACACGGGCGGCAGTTCTTCCGTTAGGTCAGAAGCGTTGTCCTCAATATCGGTTACGGGCTGTGAAGATGTTGAGTTTGACACATCGGGTGTTTCAGCAGCTTGTTCAGATATAATGTCAGCGTCTGAGCACGTCTCAGCCTCATCCGATATATCGCAAGGCTCATCATTAGAGGGGAGAGTCTGCTCAATGACAGTTTCATCATTCGACGGCTTGACGCTATTCTCATTTCGAGAAAAAGAGGGAGTCTCTGGTGGCACGGTTGCTTCGGTGGCTTCAGGGCTTGAAGCTCTGCCCATAGGAATACCGAAAGGAGTGTTAAAAACCTTGTGATGCTCTGTGATGTAGTCCACAAGAAATTCTTTGACGATATCAAGCCTTATTTTGCGGTCATCAACAAGGCTGATAATAGTCTGTGGACCGCTTTCGATCAAGAATCCGCCGAAGCGCTTAGATTTTGAGCTCAACGGGTCAGAGCCTTGAGGTATACGGTATTTGGTTTCAGCTATTATACCGAGCTCTTTGTAATCAGGCTCGATGCATTCCTTTTTTATTGCTCGGGCAATGAAACGAGGAAGCTCATGATCAAATCCACCGACCGTAATAATTATCTCGCTTCGGGAAACCGCACGCTTTAACGCACGGAAAAGAGAGTCAATATCGTCACAGTTGGAGGATAAAAGACGCAGGGGATAGTTCCCGTGCAGACCGAATTCTAACGAAATATCGGTAGCCGTCTTGTAGTATAAAACTTCTATTTTGACGTCCTTGGCCATGTTATCCTCCTTATCTTTATATTTCTTTAATATTCAGGATTATTTTTTTACTTAGATGTAGTTTCCTCGGATGATGTCAATTCGGGTATTGGGAGTTTTTTCTTGTTGTAATACTCCTTAGAGTATATAACGTCCTTGTTTTTGACAGCGGCTGAGGTGTCTACCGCTGTGTCCTCACCGTCACGCACAAGTCTTGCAAGAAGCACAAATCGTGCGTTGTCATAGTCGTAGCAGCAGGTTGAAAGGACTAGTATCTCATCCTGACTGTTTACGTCAACAGGAATGTCAAAAAGACTTCTTTCACGGCTATGCTCGAGCCATGAATTGAAATCGGCGTCACTTGTAAAGGTGGTGCGGTAGGCGGTGTAGGTATAACCGAAGGTGTTGTCCTCACCGTCGTTGACAACCATTATTGCAAAGATCTTGTATACACGCTGCTCGTAAAGAGAGTCAAAATAAATTAGTGGATTCTGCTTATAAAAATCAAGCTCACGATATTCCTTCAAGGTGCCGAACATTGAGCCACGGCGCATATTGTGTCCGTAGATTATCTGACTCTGCGACAGCGATTTGGGGTCGATATCACAACGGTAGTCAAGGAAAATGGCACCGTACTCATTATCCTTTTTATACATATCGTGGTTGACATAATACTGGTTGTCGATGGTCTGGTAAACAGGGTTATCGACCTCTGTGTTGGGTATGGTGATCCAACCGACTATATCAGAGTTCTGTGTCTTAAGATAATCGAATTTAGAAAACTGATTATCCTCATTCTTTGTATAATCGTTACGGTTGTTTTCGTAATTGTTGCGCTCGTTTTGCAGTTTATTGTACTCAACGCTGTCGTTTATGTAGTACACAGACAGGTATGTACCCGAGACTATCAAAGCAAGAGCTGCAATAATAGATACGCATTTCAAAATGATAGTCTTTTTGTCGTCGGATCTTAACGGTATTATCCTACGGACGATACGCAAAAAGCGGTTGTCTTTTTTGCCTTTGGGTGCTATAGCGTCCTCGGATTTTTCGTCAAGCTTTTTATCCGAATTATCGACCTCAAGCCCATCAGCTTTGATTTCTTCAATGTCGGTATTGGACTCGGCTAAATCAAGCTCGGCTTCGGAAGTATCGGTGATAGCCTCGGCATCCTTTTCCGACTCTATTTTGGCACGGCTGTAGGCCAACACCTCCTCATCGGGGACATACAAGGTCTTCTTTTTCTTGTTATCTTTCTCGTGGCTCATATATAATACTCCGTTCTCTAAGGTTAGGAAATGCGGTTCATCATTCCCAAACAAAAATCTTCGGGATTTAAGGTGCAGGGGGATTCGGGATCGGTATATCCTGTCATTACCGTCGGGAGGTGTTCCAGATAGCGTCTGACGAGGTCGAGTGCGGTGGTCACCGCACTGTTTCTTACCCTTTCACGGTCGTTTTCGGCCTTGCCAACCATCAATCTTTCGACCCAGGTATGCTGACCGTCGCAAAGTGAGATGAAAACTAAACCTGCAGGCTTAGATTCGCTCTGTCCGGGGCCTGCAACACCTGTCACCGAAAGTCCGATATCGGCACCTGCAAATTCTCTGATGCCCCTTGACATCTGACAGGCGGTTTCGGCGCTTACCGCACCGTATCTTTCCAAGGTTTCGGGCTTTACACCCAAAAGCTTTTGCTTCATTTGGTTTGAATAGGTGGATGCGCCGAAATCAAAAACCTCGGACGCACCTGAAACTGAGGTTATTGCGGCTGATATTTTGCCTGCGGTACAGGATTCGGCGGTGGCAAGCCTCAAGCCTTTTTCTTTTAAAAGCTTCACCACAACATTTTCAATACTGCCGCAGTCAACACCGCAGACATTTTTGCCTAAAATATTGCAAAGCTCATGAACGGTCTTATCACATTTTTCATTAGCCTCTTCATAGGTTTTGGCGGCTGAGGTCACCCTCAATGTTACGAGAGCGGGTTTGCAATACGGGGAAACTGTAGGGTCGGTCTGCTCAAAAAACTCAGGTATAAGAGTGGTAAGCATCGATTCACCGATACCTGCGACAAGCACGTTTTTAGAAACAAGTGTTTTATCACTTTTCTTCGCAAGGTAAGGCTTGGCGTATGATTCAAACATCAGCTTCATCTCATACGGAACACCCGGCATAAGGATCACAACCGAGCCGTTTTGGGCTGTCATAGCACATCCCGGAGCTGTACCGTTACCGTTAGGGAAGATAACACAGCGTTCCTTTGGGAACAAAGCCTGCTTGCGGTTGGCGTCGGCCATTGTACGGCCTGTTCTTTTGAAATAGCCTTCGATCGCCTTTAGGCTTTCTTCATCCTCAAACAGCTCCAGTCCTAAGGCCTCGGCGGCAGCTTCTTTAGAAAGATCGTCAGGTGTGGGACCCAGACCGCCCGTGATGATAACAGCATCACTGCGGTCGACTGCCTGCGTGATACAAGCCTTAACACGTTCGAAATTGTCGCCAACAACCGATTGATAGTACATATCGTACCCTAAGGTCGCCAGCCCCTGCGAAAGGTACTGTGCATTTGTGTTAAGTATGTTGCCGAGCAAAAGCTCGGTTCCGATTGCGATAATTTCTGCTTTCATAAAAACCTCAGTCTATCATCATAAACTGTGCGCCCTGTACGGCACGCTCTACTAATCGGTCGATATCAAGTGCGCTTTCCGCATCGATGACCTTTTGCAATTCGGGCCGTGTCTTGGGGTGCTTCGGAGTAAACACGGTACAGCAATCCTCAAAAGGCTCTATCGAAATATCAAAGGTATCGATCTTTCTTGAAATTTCGATTATCTCATCCTTGTCCATGCCGATAAGCGGACGGAGAACAGGCATCTCAACAACGCTGTTAGTTACATTTAAAGCAGGCAAGGTCTGGCTTGCAACCTGACCGACACTTTCACCTGTTATAAGAGCACCGCAATGTTCTTTTTCTGCTATTTTTTCAGCAATACGCATCATAAAGCGGCGCATTATAAGTGTGAAATATTCTTCCTTGCAGTGCTCGGCAATCTGCTCCTGTATTTCGGTGAAGCAAACCGTGTGAAGCCCGATAGGGCCGCTGTATTTTGCAACCTGCGACAGCAAACGGTGTACCTTTTGTTCAGCACGTGCGCTTGTGTACGGAGGGCTTGCAAAATGAACTGCGGCAAGCTGAATTCCTCGTTTTGCCATCATCCAAGCCGCTACGGGACTATCAATTCCGCCCGAGATGAGTATCTCTGCACGACCCGATGTGCTGACAGGCATTCCACCTGCACCCTTTATCTGTCCGCAACGGACAAAGGCGTATTTATCCCTTATCTCAACAACTACAACAGCATCCGGCTCGTGAACGTTGACCGAAAGGTGATGATATCGGCTAAGCAGCGCACCGCCGAAGGTTGCGCTTATCTCGGGTGAGCCCAAGGGGAACTTTTTATCCGAGCGTTTGGATTCGACCTTAAAGGTCTTGCAGTTTTTAAGTGCATCCTCAAGGTAAGGAACACCCAAGCGGATTATCTCGTCCATATCCTTAGGGAGTGCGGCAGCTCTCGAGAAAGCGGCGATACCGAATACCCGTTCGGTAGCCTTTAAAGCTGCCTTAAAATCAAAATCGTCATCCAAAGGCTCAACAAGTATGGTGGACTGTGATTTTTTAACCTCGCATGCACCGCACTTTTTGATACGGTACTTGAGATTCTTGACCAAAACGTCTTCAAATGTTGAACGGTTAAGTCCTTTTAATACTAACTCTCCGTTTTTAATTAGTATAACTTCTTTCATTTTAATGTCCTTGCTTTCTGCGAAGTGTATTTTGCGCAACCTTGATTGCCTCACACAGCGCATCTATATCCTCAAAAGTATTGTGTTTTGAAAAGCTTATCCTTAAAGCGCTGTCGATAAGGTTTTGGGACAGTCCCATTTCATTTAAAACGTGACTGCCTTTTCCTTTCGAACAGGCACTTCCGCTTGAAACAAAAATATCCCGTTGCTCAAGAAAATGCAGTAACGTTTCCGAACGGTAGCCCAAAACCGAAATATTGATTATGTAAGGCAGAAATTTTTCGGTGGGTGAGTTTATCACAACACCGTCCAAGCTGCTCAATTTTTCAACTGCATAAGCGTGAAGTGTTTTGAGCTTTGAAAGGTAAGAGTCAATGCTAAGCTCAGATAAAGCACCGCCCAACGCCGCAATCAGCGGTACCGACTCGGTTCCCGAACGCAGACCTTTTTCTTGATTTCCGCCGTGGATAATGGGCTTAATATTGTTTAAGCCTTTACGCTTATAAAGGAAACCGATACCTTTAGGTCCATGGAGCTTATGCCCGCTGGCTGTAAGCAGATCGGTGCCAAGCTCTTCTACATCAATGTTTATTTTACCAAAGGCCTGAACACAGTCGGTATGTAAAAGTGCCTTGGAGCGCATATCCTTCAAGCCGTCGGCTACTTCGGAAACAGGGAAGATGCAGCCCGTTTCATTGTTGACCAGCATCATAGTTACAAGTATTGTTTTATCGTCAACGGCATTCAAAATATCGGATGCCGAAACGTGACCGTCCTTTTGAGGCTTTATGTATGTAACCTCAAAGCCGTTTTGGGAAAGATGCTCACAAGTGTTTAGTACCGACGGATGCTCCACGGACGTTGTGATAATTTTATTGCCACGTCGTTTTTGCGCTTCGGCCGCTCCTAAAATAGCTAAATTGTTTGCCTCAGTGCCGCTGCCTGTAAAGAATATCTCATCCTCACGGCAATTTATGATGTCGGCGATTTTACATCTGACATCAGTCACGGTTATTTCTGCTTCAACACCCAAGCGGTGCAAAGACGATGGATTTCCCCAAGTGTCACGCATTGCTTTTTCAGCGGCCTTCACCGCCGAGTCGCACGGCTTTGTCGTGGCGCTGTTGTCAAGATAAATAAGTCCCAAAAACAATCCTCCGAAAGCTACTGCACAAAATAGGCACAGTAACGCATACTAATCCACTACATTATACTATATGTTGCGGTCAAATACAATAGATTTTTTACTACTTTCGGTATATTTTGTGTAAATAAATAATTAACAAAATTTGTGGCAAAATAATCCTTGATATATAAAGTAAAAGGGGTTTTTATATGAAATTAGGAAAGAGAGCCGTTGTAAGGCTTGTAAGCTTTTCGGTTGCAGTGGTGTTTTCAGTCGTGGCCCTGACCTTTGTAACCAACAAAAAAATAAACGATTATCAGACACAACTCGGTTACACCTACAGCATGCATTTGGATGAGCTTGACGGAAGTCTCTATAATATAAGTATTGCATTGCAAAAAAGTCTATATGCTTCGTCGGCCACACAGCTCAGCACACTGGCAGTAGAGCTTTGCACTGAGTCTACGGTGGCAAAAAATGCGTTGTCGCAGTTGCCGTATTCGGGCGAAGAGCTCACAGGTGTCAACAAATTTTTGTCACAGGTGGGCGACTATACTCTTTATCTTTCACGCAAGGTGATTCAGGGCGGAGAGATCGAGGAGGATGACAGAGAGAATCTGCATGCACTGTCACAGACCGCAAACTCAGTATCATCCTCGGTCAACGCCGTGCGTACTGAGTATGACAAGGACGGTGTTTGGGATAACGAGCTTGCCACAGGTATTAAGACCTCGGTTGAGGGCGGCTTTACTGAGAACCTTACCGGACTTGAGGAGCTGTTGGCCGATTATCCGACTTTGCAGTATGACGGACCGTTTTCCGACCACATGCTCAGCGGTAGTATGAAGCTATTAGAAGGAGCGACCGAGCTAAACTCGGACGAAGCGCTGAAAAAAGCAGGGGACATTTTAGGCAAGGATGTGTCGGCCTTTACAAAGGAATCGGATACCGATGGTAACGTTCCGTGCTATAATTTTACCGATGGCGAAATGTACTTTTCGGTCACCAAAAAAGGCGGATACATTATGTATATGAGGAAATTCCGTGAAACAGGGGAGCAAATGCTCAAATATGAACAAGCGGTCGAAAAGGCTGAGGAATATCTTGAGTCGCACAGCGGTCAGAATTTTGTGTCGACCTATTATTTTGCCGATGAGGGTGTGTGTACCGTGAATTTTGCCTTCAAGGAGGGTGCAACGATATGCTACACCGATCTCATAAAAATAGGTGTGGCTTTGGATGACGGTGAGATAGTTTCGGTTGAGGCTGGCGGCTATATTGCCAACCACTACACACGTACGATCTCGACACCGAAGTATTCTGTAGACGAGGCCAGAGCGAGGCTGTCAAGTGCTTTGAAGATAAATGATGTTAACCGCTGTATTATTCCTACCGACGGCAAAGCCGAGAAGCACTGCTACGAGTTTTATTGTACAGGCCTTGACGGGGAAGAACTGCTTGTGTATGTCAACACACAAAATCTCGAGGAGGAGCGAATTTTACTGCTTTTGAAAACCGACGGCGGCACGCTGACAAAGTAAAAGAAAAAAAATTTAAAATCGGTGAAAATAATGCTTGACATTAATGGATGTTTGTAGTATAGTATTAGAGCCGCATATTGTGGGTTCAAGCGGATTTTCCCACCCACCGTAGCGAGTCTTGAATTAAGGCAGGTGCCAGAAAAATGTACGCAATCATCGAAACCGGCGGTAAGCAGTACCGTGTAACCAGCGGCGACGTTATCTTCGTCGAAAAGCTCAATGCAGCCGCAGAAGAAACTGTAGTATTCGATAAGGTTATTGCAGTTTGCGACGACAACGGAGAACTTACAGTAGGTGCTCCTTATGTTGACGCAAAGGTTGAAGGTGTCGTTCTCAAGAACGGAAAGGGCAAGAAGATCACCGTCTTCACCTACAAGCCCAAGAAGTCTTCCGCTCGCAAGATGGGACACAGACAGCCGTACACCAAGGTTCAGATCAATACGATCGGCTAAGGTGCATTATGACCGAGATAAGGTTTTTCAATGACGGCAAAATGATCACGGGATTTGAGATCTCGGGTCACAGTACAAGCTCGTATGACGATATTGACGGCAAAATAGTTTGCTCGGCAGTTTCCTCAGCGGCTTACTTGACGGCCAACACATTGTCGGAGATAGTTAAAGCGGATATTTCTGCCGAGGTCGACGACGGTTATATGTGTATAAAAGTAAAATCAAAGCTCTCGGAATCGCAGGTGACCTTGAAGGGTCTTCTGCTCCACGCAAGTGAACTTGCAAGCCAGTATCGAAATTACGTTAAAGTTTATTCGGAGGTGTAACCATGTTAAAGTTAAACATTCAGCTTTTTGCTCACAAAAAGGGTGTTGGTTCTACAAAGAACGGCCGTGACAGTGAGTCCAAGCGCCTCGGAGTTAAGAGAGCAGACGGTCAGTTTGTTCTCGCAGGCAACATCATCGTTCGCCAGAGAGGCACACACATCCATGCCGGTGAAAACGTTGGCAAGGGTTCTGACGACACTCTCTTCGCTCTTATTGACGGTAAGGTCAAGTTTGAGCGCATGGGACGTGACCGCAAGAAGGTCAGCATCTACGCTGTCGAGCAGTAAAATGCTATCTTAACCCGGGGGTTTTCCTCGGGTTTTTTCTTTGTTGTTTTATTTTCGGAGTTTTTATTTCTTTCGAAATATGTAAACAATATATAATATTAACTATGAAACCCTTCCTTGCCTCCCTCTGATGAGGGTACTCCCCATAAGATGGGGAGATGTCCGCAGGACAG
>CAYRIX010000045.1:0-13509 GCA_964424555.1 uncultured Eubacteriales bacterium | reverse complement strand
ACCTGAATCTAGCGCGTCTGCCAATTCCGCCATATCCGCATGTATTTATTAAGTTTTGTTGTTTTGGTAGACATTTGGAAGACATCGACCAAAATTCGAGATTTTTTGAGTTTTAAAAATCAAGTTTAAAATCTCTGAAAGCCTTGATTTCAAAGGGTTTGCGGCATATTGGTTAGGAAACGCAAGACTTGATTCACGCAATAGTACCTGAATCTAACGCGTCTGCCAATTCCGCCATACCCGCATATTAAAGTGACAGGCAACAGTGAAGAAGTACGCTGTTACCAGAGACCTCTACATTTTACACGGCGAGGTCGTCCGAGGTGGAGCTTACTTTCGGCAAAGGCCGATTTCTACTTTGACCACGGGTTACATTATACAATTATAATGACTGATTGTCAAGTGTTATTTTTTATCCAAAGACCGTTTAAGAATAACGGTTACGGTGTGTTGAAAGGTGGATAATTGCTTTGCTCGGGTCGGCTATAAAAATGCGGTAAATCCTTCAACCGTTTATGCTCCCATGGCTTAAACTGATTAGAAAACCGAGCGGCCGCTATCGTTTCAGACAGCGACGGCTCGGTTAAAGCTTGATTTGATAAAACGTTTTATATTAACGTACTTGAACAAAAACATCAATTTCTCAAGTGTTGACCGACATTATTTCGGCAAGCTGTTCGAATGTCACGAATCTGTAGTTATACTCCTTAAGCATTTGTATTATCTCCTCGATGTGCTTGCCGTAGGAGTTGATACCTGCTTTAAGGTAATACTTGTCATACGTTTTAAGGTTGCTTATAAAAGGAATCTTTTGATGTGTCAGTTCAAACGGATGCAGATAAAACACATAGTAATCATTATTCTTTATATGATTACGTATAACACTCTTTATGAAAGGCCAATTTGCCAATCTGACATATCCGCCGCCCGATATAGGGAAGGGCAGACCGAATATCTTGCCCTTTGTGAGGCCGAATTCGAAAAAGCCGTCATTGTGAAATACACCGTCACGCAGCTCAGTAAATTCATCCATGCTGAGATCGACCGTGTGACGTGCCTTGGTAAAGCCAAGGTGACTCGAATCATAGGTAAAATTAAGCTCACGCAAAACATTGAGACGGGCGTTATCCATGCTGAAGCAGGGCGCTCTGAAGCCCTTTACATCAATATCGAAAATTTCTCTAAGCTTTTGCTTGGCTTTGGTAAGATGCTCACGGAACTTATCCACGCTCATATTCATCGGAGCTACATGCTTGTAGCCGTGCAGTGCGAGATTATGTCCTTTTGCAATATACTCTTTTAATCGGTCGGCAATTTTAGGGGCCAATTTACCGACGGTGAACAGTGTACTCTTGATCCCGTGTCGGTCAAGTATATTCATGTATTCGTCCAGACCATCCAAGGCATCAATATCTACCTTGGCACCTGAGTTATATACACAGTCGGTATCGCCGAACACCTCTACGTCCATGGTGAAGACCGCATATTTTGTTGTTCCCATACTCTATCCTTTAAATAATAATTCTTGATATATCAGTTGATTTTAGGTTCGGTGTAATACGTCCAAGCCATACATCCCTCATGGTTGGGTATACCAATAGGTGAAATCGGTTGTTTGGTTACACAGGCTTTGTGATTAGCTTTAAAATCGTCAAAATTAAGGTTGCGGCTACGGTCGATGCTTTTCGGAGCTTTAAAGCCTATCTCATACATCCAAACGCCGTTGTAGCCGACCTCTTCAAGTGCTTCAGTGAGTTCTACCCAATCCACCTTGCCCTCATACGGCAACCAATGGCGCTCGTTGCAGAAATCGTAATCTGACACGTGCAGGGTAACGATTTTATCACCAAGCTCACGCACAAAGTCGACATTACGTTGGTCAAGCAGATGGTTGGTGTCAAAGCAGACACGAAGTGCCGTGTGCCTTGAAATTAGCTTCTTCATATCACTCGAGCAGTTGCCCAAGCAGGTTCTTGGGATATCCTCAACGGCTATTGTTACGCCTTTAGGTTCGGCATAAGCGGCAAGCTGGGCCAATGCATCCGAAGCGATCTCGAGCAATGCATCTCTATCCTCAGGCTTGTTAGGTTCTCCACTTGGATGGATTACGGCAATCTTGATGCCAAGCTCGGAAATATGGTCAATACACTCTTTGTAGAGCTGAACTGTGTTATTCAAAAGCTCTTTATCAAAGGTTGCAAGGTTAATTTTGTCAAAGTGTCCGAAGGGTGTATGGAACGACCATACCTTGACCGGAGGGTACTCGGCCATTGACCTTTTCACAACATCCCAATCGATAGTGGAATATTTATCAAGATAACCGTAACCCAACTCCATATACTCAATTCCGTTGTCGGCATAGGCCTTGAACATTTCGGGAATGGTTTTCTCGGCCGACAGGCAACAGCAAGACAGTCCCAATTTCCAGTTTTTTGCATTGGACATATCAATCAGCCTCTCTTGTAGTCCTTTCCGTGGTAGACTGACGGATCCTCGATGTAGGTGTGTGACTTGCAGAATTCCTCGTTCCAAACACAGAATTTCGGCCAAACCTCTTTATTCATAAGGCAACGGTGGTTTTCTTTAAGGTCGGCGGCAGTCACGGGACGCTCTCTGATGATGGAGGGACGCTCGCCCAAGCCGCATTCATACATCCAGACACCGGTGTAACCGACCTTTTCAAGCTCGGTCACTACATCGATCCAGTTTATCTCACCCTCGTAAGGTAAAACGTGACGTTCGTCATGGAAATCGTAGTCCGAAACGTGCAGAGTGACGATCTTGTCGCCTAATTCACGAATAAAATCTACATGGCGATTGCGAAGCAGGTGGTTAGTATCAAAGCAAACACGCAGAGCAGGATGACTTGCTACAAGGCGCTTCATTTCCTCAATGTCTCTGCCCAAGCCTGTTCTAGGCATGTTTTCAACACAAATGGTAACGCCCTTAGGTGCACCGTATTCGGCAATTTCAGCCAAAGAGGCACAAGCAGCCTGCATACATTTTTCACGGTCGGGGTCGAACATATCAACGCCCGAATGGATGACAAGGTGGGGGATACCCAGCTCGCCCATACGGTCGATGGCGTTTTTGGCCATTTGGATGGTATATTCACGGGCAGGGCCTGCAGTGTCACCGAAGTTGACCTGCTTATACGGCATAAAGGGCAGGTGCACCGACCAAGGATTGATATTGAACTCCTTGGCACTCTTGCCAACCTCATCCCAATCAAGCTTCAGAAAATTGTCGTGTCCCATTGAGACCTCGATATTTTCAAGACCGTTTTCGGCATAGAACTGAAAGGTCTCACGGCAGGCTTTTCCCTGCCAACCTGTGCTAAGACCTATCTCCCAACTTTTTGCGTTTGTCATAATAGTACCTCCCTGTTAGTTCCGTAGAATATATCGTCATGACCCGAGATCATTTTGCAAAATTCTTCAAAATAATCCCAAGTGTCAGCAATATCAAACTCAAAGCTATGGCCCCAAATATAGAAGATTTTAGGCGTCTCGGGGTTTAAATTCACAAATTCCTCGCCCAATTCCATTAAACGCTCCTTGCGGTTTTCCATGACGTGAAATACCGTTGGGTTAAAGCGATAAAGATTGGTCTGAGGATCGTAATTGTATGTAGAGGTTATGGTTCGGGCATATTTTATGCCCGTGTTTTTTCTTATCAGCTCGGCAACACGCTCGTTGTTGTTGACACCGCCGCCGGGATAGGCCATTCCAACTACCTCATAGCCGACAAGCTCACTTAATTTAAGTCGGTCTTCCTCTACCTGACGGATGACCTCTCGGTCATCAGCTACGGTGGGTAAGGTGGGATGCGTGAGGGTGTGTGCGGCAACCTCGTGTCCGTTATATATTGACCTTACTTCTTCGGGGCGGTTTTTGTTATGCTCGATCGTAACACCGCCTCTAACAAGTGTGTTCGGCTTACCCAACAATTCGTAATTAAGGTTAAAGGTCGATTTAAGACCGTATTTATTAAATATTTCAATAAGCCTTTTATCCTGTGTTACACCGTCGTCGTAACTAAAGGTGACGGCCTTCATTTTCCCGTTAAACATACGATTACCTCGTTTATTTAGTATTTACCCTTTATACCAAGCGTTTTGCGTATTGTTTTTCTAAATTTGAAGAAATACATTCCGATAAGTCTCGAAAGGGCAATGTCGTAAATCAGAAAAACAATGTTTCCTACAACAAACACAATGCCGACCATTGCCCAAGTCCCGAGATGCTCGTTTTCGAAAACGGGAAGCCCCAAGACCTTGACAATAACCAGAAAACAGCCTGCAAGGGCTATGTTAAAGGCTGCAAATTTAAGTAAAAAGGTTAACGGTCTTGACGGAAAGCGTTCAATAAGCATTTTGAGTATCGGATAGTAGCCCAACAGACCCACAAACATTACAAACGCCTCGCGCTCGGTTGGTAGTATAAACGACAAAACGGCCGTTATAACATAGCAGAGAAATGCCCATTTAGAATTAAACTCAATGGCAGGTACCATAAAAAGTATACCTGCCAAAGCGGGTACGGTATAAAGCATTATTGGAATATTGGTACCTAACATCAGCACAATGCTTAAGGCACATATAACTCCGCATGAGGTTACTTTGACTGTATTTTTCATGGTCAAAAGCAGTTGCAGCACATATCGGCGCACATCAGACCCATACAGCAATCACAAGGGGTACAGCTTGCCTGTTGGGTACTGTAGCCGCCTCTTGAATAGGGTGAATAGCCGTTACGGCTTTGCTGCATGCGGTTCAAAGCGGCACGGTATTCAGCGTTTGAGGGGTCCATTCTGCAGGCGGTGGCCATGCTTGTGTAGGCGGCATCGAACCAGCCTCTGCGGTACAAAACAGCACCGTTTAAGAAATACCATTCAGCATCTCTCGACTCGGGCGGCACACCGTCCAATATCTCCTGAGCCTCCTCAAACCGACCTTGGGATATAAGCTGACGGACATCGTTGAAATTTGAATCAGCGGTCGTATTGTTAGCGCCCCAGTTGTTGGCGTAGCCGCTCTTTTTGGACGATCCGCCCGATTTACGGCGCTTGATAATGGTGTCGTAAGCCTCGTTGATCTCCTTCATTTTCTCGGTAGCCATCTCGGCGGCGGCAGGATTGTCGGTGAAGTTATCCGGATGAAACTTTCTTGCCTTGTCACGGTAGGCGGCCTTTACCTGTTCGTCGGTAGCGTCACGGCTGACGCCTAATACCTCATAGGGGTCTTTCATTGTTTGCAATTCTCCTTAAGGAATATTTGTTTTTGTCTGTACTTCAAGCCTTCATACAGGATGTTATCAAGTATCGGCTTGTATTTTTTTATCTCCAACAGCTCCGAATACGTCGCACATTCGATAAAGCAGTTGTTCATTATAGGGGTCAGCCGTTCTTCGGCAAACCTCAATGGGTCACTGTTTTTTGGCAGTTCTTTAATAAGCGGATTAAAGTTTTTCTTTTTTATGTCTTTTTCGAGGTCGTCGGCTACATCGCAAAGATATACCCATTTGCCCAAACAATAGCCCATTCTTTCCAGCACAAATTTGTACTTTTCATCGGTCTTTAGCAGCATAAGTATTCGGCTGACTGCTTTTGCGGTCGGCTCGGCGGCCTTATCAAGACTGCATTCGGCATTGACCTCGGCCGAAAACTGTGCATCGGAATATTGCTGAACTATGTCTTGAAGCTCGGGATACTTTTTGTATGCCTTTTTGCTCCACCTTTTTGTGAATATGCGTAAAATGCGGTACAAAAGCGATTTCAAAAAACCGCTGTCGTGAATATTGTCAAGCACCTTCATATCGGTCAGCACCACACCTGCGGCGGCGGCAAGGTCCTGTATGTCACCGTCGTTTTTACAATAGGTGCATTTTTTCAAAGGGTTGACCCTGCATTTTTTCTGTTCAAAACCGTCTTGATCCTCTTGTAAAGCGGCATTGAGCAGTGACACAAAGGTCATATCGTAGCTCAGGCAAAATTTTGACAGCACACCGTAGGTGCGCCCCATATGGCGGCATAGTCCGCAATATATGGCGTTGTATATCTCAAATTCCTTGACCTTCATTTCGGGCTTAAAGACCTTTATATATCCGAACAATTTGCTCACCGCCTTCTTTAAAACATTGTGACACAAAATACAATTCAACAAGTTAATACATTGTGAATTTTAAGGTGTAATTAAAGCATTTTCTTTAAAAACTGACCTGTATAGGACTCTTTGCACTCGGCAACCTGCTCGGGAGTGCCTGTCACAACGATATTTCCGCCTCGGTCGCCACCCTCAGGGCCTAAGTCAATGATATGGTCGACCGATTTTATGACATCAAGGTTGTGCTCAATTATTACCATGGTATTGCCTGCATCGACAAGTCGGTTGAATACATCGATAAGTCGGTGGACATCGGCGGTGTGCAGACCCGTTGTCGGCTCGTCGAGAATATATACAGTGCGTCCCGTAGGCCGTTTTGACAGCTCGGTGGCAAGCTTTACACGCTGTGCCTCACCGCCCGAAAGGGTGGTGGCAGGTTGGCCCAGCTTTACATAGCCGAGACCGACATCGTAAAGGGTTTTTAGCTTGCGGTATATCTTCTGGTGATTTTCAAAGAAGTACATACCCTCCTCAACCGTCATTTCAAGTACATCGTAGATGCTCTTGTCACGGTATTTGACCTCCAGGGTCTCACGGTTGTAGCGACTGCCCTTACATACGTCGCAGGGCACATAAATATCGGGCAAAAAGTGCATTTCGATCTTGATTATACCGTCACCCTCACAAGCCTCACAGCGGCCGCCTCTGACATTAAACGAGAAGCGTCCTGCGTTGTAGCCCTTAGCCTTTGCGTCCTTGGTTGCGGCAAAAAGCTCACGTATATCGTTGAAAACACCAGTGTAGGTGGCGGGGTTGGAACGAGGAGTTCTGCCAATAGGCGACTGGCTTATCTCTATGACCTTATCAAGATGCTCAAGACCTTTGATATCCTTGTGCTTGCCCCAAATGCGCTTAGCACCGTTCAGCTCACATGCAAGTCGCTCATACAAAACGCTGTTGACCAACGACGATTTTCCCGAGCCTGAAACACCCGTCACGCCTATCATCTTACCTAACGGAAGTGTGACATCGACATTTTTAAGGTTGTTTTCCCGAGCTCCGATTATTTTAATCGATTTTCCGTTGCCTTTACGTCGGACAGAGGGCACGGGTATACTTTTGCGGCCCGAGAGGTAGTCACCTGTGACCGATTCACGGCAGCTGCATATTTCTTCGGGTGTACCCGAGCAGACAACATGACCGCCGTGTATTCCGGCTCCGGGGCCAATGTCAACAATATGATCGGCGGCACGCATAGTGTCCTCGTCGTGCTCAACAACGATAACGGTGTTACCGAGGTCACGCAGCTGCTGCAGGGTGGCGAGCAGCTTTTCGTTATCGCGCTGATGAAGTCCGATGCTTGGCTCGTCAAGTATATATAAAACACCCATAAGAGATGAGCCTATCTGTGTGGCAAGTCGGATTCGCTGACTTTCACCACCCGAAAGTGTGCCCGATGCACGTGACAGCGTGAGGTAATCAAGTCCAACGCTGACTAAGAAGGACAATCTTGCCTTGACCTCTTTAACTATCGGTGCGGCAATGCTTTCGGCACGCTTACTGAGTTTAAGACCGTCAAAGAATTTCAAAGCATCTACTATCTGCAGGTCGCACAGCTCTTTAATGTTAAGTCCGCCGACCGTAACGCTCAAGATCTCAGATTTAAGGCGTGCGCCAGAACAGGTGGGGCAGGGGCACTCGGTCATGAGCGACTCTATTTCGGTACGTGAATACTCACTTGTGGTCTCTTTATAACGGCGTTCGAGGTTATTGACAACACCCTCAAACGGCACGGAAAAGCTGCCGCCACCCCATGCGGAATTTCGGGTGAAGCTGATCTTCTCACCACCTGAGCCGTACATTATAATATCCTTGACCTCATCCGACAACTCACGGTAAGGGGTGTTTACATCAAAGCCGTAGTGTGCGGCAAGACCCTTATAATACATCAGGGCGATGGTGCCCTCTTCCTTGGCACCCCAGCCCGTTGTACCCCAACCACTGGCTCTGATACAGCCGTCTGCTAAGGATTTTGACTCATCGGGTACAAGCAGCAGGGGGTTTATCTTCATGAAAATTCCGAGACCCGTACAGGTCGGGCAGGCGCCGAACGGACTGTTGAATGAGAACATTCTGGGTGCTAATTCGGGCATACTTACATCGTGGTCGGGGCATGCATAGTTCTCCGAGAAGGTGTATTCCTCACCGCCGACGACCGATATTGTTACAATACCGCCCGAAAGCCTCAGAGCGGTCTCAACACTGTCGGTAAGACGCTTGCCGATACCCTCTTTAAGCACAAGACGGTCAATTACGGTCTCGATAGTGTGCTTTTTGGTCTTCTCGAGCTTGATATCCTCAGAAAGATCGTAAACCTCGCCGTCGATACGTACACGGACATAGCCGTCCTTTCTTGCCTTTTCCAAGAGCTTTACGTGTTCACCCTTTTTGGCACGGATGATGGGTGACATTATGAGTATCTTGTCGCCCTCGCCGTTTTCCATGATTCGGTCAACGATCTGATCAACCGATTGCTTGACTATCTCTCTACCGCAAACAGGGCAATGCGGAACACCCACGTGAGCATAAAGCAAACGCAGGTAGTCGTATATTTCGGTGACCGTTCCTACGGTAGAACGAGGGTTTTTTGAGGTGGTCTTCTGATCTATCGAAATGGCAGGGGAAAGGCCGTCGATGCTGTCTACATCGGGTTTTTCCATTTGTCCTAAAAACTGCCTTGCATAGCTTGACAGCGATTCAACATAACGTCTCTGACCCTCGGCATACAGTGTATCGAACGCCAAAGACGATTTGCCCGAACCCGAAAGACCGGTAAACACAACCAGCCGGTCTCTGGGGATTTCAATATCTATATTTTTAAGATTGTGCTCTTTGGCACCTTTGATTATTATTTTATCTGTCATCTTGTTGCTCCCGATACACATAATGTATATACACTATTATTCTACAATATTTTGTTTTAAATGTAAATGATTTTTAGGGACAAATATTATAAAAATGAGAGATTTTCTTGCTTGACAATACCAACTGCTGATGATAGTATGGTAATCATAAAGTAATCGGCTTAATAAATATGCCGAAAAGAAGAGGGTATTTTTATGAAAAAAATTATTAAACTTTTATCGGTTTTACTGGCGCTTATTTTTGCGTTGAGCCTTGTGGCCTGCGGCGGTTCGGATGATACCGATACCGACAAGGACAACGAAAGTGTTGCGTCCAAAACAGATGATGCATCTTCGGTTGATCTGAACAGCACCATCACCATGCCTGACTTTGAGGTCGAGGGCTTTGGTGAGGAAAAGACAGTGTTTGTAAACAGTAGTGATGAACAGAGCATTATGATCGAGGTGTATCATAAGGATAACGAGATCCTTAGTTTTACCTTGACTAACAAAGTGTTTTTTGGTGATTCGTCCGAAGAAGAAATGAAAGAGATAAAAAAGACACTTGATGAGCATTTTGCCGAAGCAAGCCAAAAGGAAAACATTTCGTATTCATGCATTTTGGCCAATAATGAGGTTTCGGTCGTTATAGCCATCCGAGATCTTGATATCCAAGAGAACAAAGAGTATATGGAAGAGTTCGGCCTGTATGATGGATACACCGCCGGCGACACATACGAGGATCTTGAGGCTTATGCACTCAAGAACGGTTTCACAAAGCAATAATTATCGCTTTAATTCAAAAAGCTGTGCCGCAAAAAACGGCACAGCTTTTTTATTTCTAAAGTTTTCTAAAAAAGACTTGACAATTATGTATTATCGTGGTAATATATTAGCACGCTAAAGCGTTTTGACGCAAAAATAATACTTAAAGAGGGTATATTTATGAAAAAAGCAATCAAACTTTTGAGCCTTATGCTCGCATTACTTATGTGTGTATTCTGCTTTGCCGCTTGCGGCGGAGAAGACGGTTCCGACCTTGAGTACGTCAAAGAAAAGGGCGTTCTTGTTGTTGGTATCACCGATTTCGCTCCCATGGATTACAAGGATGATGCCGGTAACTGGATCGGCTTCGATGCTGACATGGCAACTGCTTTTGCAGAGAGCCTTGGAGTTGAAGTAAAGTTTGTTGAGATAACCTGGTCCAAGAAAGCCTCCGAGCTGGATGCAAAGAATATCGACTGTGTTTGGAATGGCATGACCATTTCGGATGAAGTAAAGGCAGCTATGGACGTTTCACAGGCTTATTGTAATAACGCACAGATCGTTGTAGTTCCTGCTGACAAGGCCGCACAGTATCAGACTGTTGATGCTTGCAAGGGACTGAATTTTGCTGTTGAGGCAGGTTCTGCCGGTAAGTCGCAGGCTGAGGCCAATGAGTTCAAGTTCACTGAGTTCCCCAAGCAGGCCAATGCTGTTATGGAGGTTGCCGCAGGAACCTCTGATGCTGCAATCATCGACTCTTTGATGGCAGGCGCCATGGTTGGTGAGGGCACCGGATACCCCAATCTCACCACCACAGTTTCGCTTAACAGCGAAGAGTACGGCGTAGGCTTCCGCAAGGGCTCTGATCTTGTTGCCGAGATCAACAAGTTCTTTGATAAGAGCATTGAAGACGGAAGCATGATGAAGACTGCCGAAAAATACGGCGTACAAAAAGCAATCATCGAATAAGTTATCGATTTCACGCTCCTAAAAACAGAGGGCACACAGGTGCTCTCTGTTTTTGACGTGTTTATATCCCAGTTTAAGGAGTACTCAAAAATGACATTTGAAATGTTGAAAGAGCAGTTTCCGGTAGTTATCGACTCGCTTAACGAGGGCTTTGTGCAGACACTACTGCTATTTGCCGTAACCTTGTTAGGTGCGTTGCCGTTAGGCTTGGTCATTTCTTTCGGAACAATGAGCAAATTTAAGCCGCTGAGTGTTTTCTGTAAGACCTTGGTGTGGATCGTCCGAGGAACACCGCTTATGCTGCAGTTGATGATCATTTTCTACTTTCCGAGTATGATCTTTAATTGGTACATATGGAGTGAATTCGGTGACTATAACCGATTTGCAGCGGCGGCAGTTAGCTTCATACTTAACTATGCGTGTTATTTTTCGGAAATATATCGCGGAGGTATTCAAGGCGTACCCAAAGGCCAGCAAGAGGCGGGTCAGGTGCTTGGATTGTCAAAGAGTCAGATTTTCTTCAAGATCACGCTTTTGCAAATGATAAAGCGTATTGTTCCTCCCATGTCAAACGAGATAATAACTCTTGTTAAGGACACTTCACTTGCACGTATCATTGCGATGCAGGAGATAATTTGGGCCGGTGAAGCATTTATGACCGGTTCTAGAGGAATTCACGGTCAAATATGGCCGTTGTTCTTTACGGGCGTTTACTATTTAGCGTTCAGCGGAGTTTTAACATTGCTGTTCCGCCGTATAGAGAAGAAGCTCAGCTACTTTAAGGAATGAGGTGACGGAAAATGGCTGTTTTAGAGGTTAGTAATATTTGCAAATCCTTTGGTAAGACCGAGGTCTTGAAGGGCATAAACTTTTCCTTGGAAAAGGGTCAGGTTCTGTCCATCATTGGTTCTTCGGGTTCGGGCAAGACGACTCTGCTCAGATGCCTTAATTCGCTTGAGTTTGCCGACAAGGGTACAATCGTGGTCAACGATACCGTTATTTTTGACGGAGACCGAAAGACCAAGCGCTCGGATGCAGAGTTGCGTGAACGTCGACTTCACTTTGGACTGGTGTTCCAGTCGTTTAACCTATTTCCGCAGTATACAGTGCTTGAGAATATAACGCTTGCACCCAACCTTTTGAAAAAGGATACTCCAGAGAGCAATAAGGAAAAGGCGCTAAAGCTGCTTGAGGAGGTAGGGCTTTCCGAGAAAGCAGGCAGTTACCCGTGTGAGCTTTCGGGCGGTCAGCAGCAGCGTGTTGCCATAGCCCGTGCTCTGGCCTTGGATCCCGAGATCCTCTGCTTTGACGAGCCGACCTCGGCACTTGACCCCGAGCTTACGGGAGAGGTCTTAAAGGTCATTCGCTCATTGGCCGACGGACATATGACCATGATAGTTGTCACGCACGAAATGAGCTTTGCCAAGGATGTTTCGGACACGGTTATCTTTATGGACAACGGTGTCATCGCCGAGCAGGGCACACCTGATGAGGTGTTCGGAAATCCCAAGACCGAGCGCTTAAAAGCCTTCCTCGCATCGTATAATAAATAACAAATAATAAATAACACAAAACGACCGCCGCCGAGAAAATCTCGGCGGCGGTTAATTCAACTATAAAATCAGTATCATACACCTCTGAAGCCTCGGCCGATTATCTCGCTTGAGGTGGTGATGATAGTGAATGCCTTGGGGTCTATCTCACGGATGCGCTCACGCAGGCGTACGGCCTCGGCACGCTTGCAGACGGTATGTATCATGGTGCGCTCCTCGTGGGTGTATTCGCCCACCGCCTTGCCGGTCGTCACACCGTGGTGCAGCGCAGTCATTATATATTGTGAGATTTCCTGCGGCTTGGTTGTGATAACAATGAAATATTTGCAGGTGTTCATGCTTTCGATAACGCCGTCAACGATAAAGGCTTTGGCAAACAGTCCCAGCAACGAAAACAGACCCGTTCTGATATCAAAAACGACAAATGCGCTTGCAGCAACCACAAAATCGACACACAAAAGCGCCTTGCCAACATCGATTCTGATATATTTTTTTAGAATGAGCGCCGCAATGTCGGTGCCTCCCGAGGATGCACCTGAGTTGAAGATCATAGCCGAGCCGATGGAGGTGAGCAGCATTGCATAGACCAACTCAAGCAACGGTTGGTCGGACAAAGGGGAGCTTAGCGGCACGAAATACTCGAAAACATAAATAAGCGCCGAGTAGGCCATGCTACAGTATACCGTTTTGATACCCGTTCCTCGTCCGAGAAACAGGAAGCCCACCAAAAGCAGTCCGATGTTAAGCATCCATATCCACATTCCTGACGTAATAGGTGTTAATGCACCTAAAATCGTGCCGATACCTGTTACACCGCCCGTAGAAAAGCCGTTTGGTATCTTGAAAAAGTAGACCCCGACCGACAAAAGTACGATGCCTACGTGCAGCATCAGCATGTCCCTTACCCTTTTCATTTTGTACATCCCCAAACCATATGTATTGCAAAAAAATTATACGCTTCTTTATTTTATTTTGCAACTGTTTAATTTCAATTCTGTTAAATACAAATAATATTAACATTTTTAATCTTCAACTTCACAATCGAAAGAATTGGTGCCTGTTTTATCAATGACACAAAACAAAATTAAGTGTTTCGGCTACAAAAAACCGACTTTGCGTAAACACACAAAGTCGGTAAGCAGGATTATTTATTTGTTTTAGGCTTTAACAAGGTGGACTGCGAAGCCGCCGACTTCATCCTTAAAGTAGATGAACT
>CAYRIX010000044.1:0-13902 GCA_964424555.1 uncultured Eubacteriales bacterium | reverse complement strand
GTCTGATAACGGTATTGTCAATGTTTGCACTACGGGACACACTTTTAAGAAGATGATCGAGTCTTACGAGAGCAACATGAAATAAGATTATTAAATCTTAATTTGATAACCGCTATAAAAAGCACCGCACCGCCGAAAATTTGACGGTGCGGTGTGGTTTTTACTTGTTATTCGGGCTTGCGGATGCGGAACATTTTGGTCTCGCCGAAATGGCAATCAAACTCGATCTCGGTCACGTTTTGTCCGTAGTGTCTTTCCTCATAAACCTCAACAACATCGCAGGGTTCGGGGAAGCGAAGCGTCTTTTTGCCACCCGATGCTGCGTGGAAGGTTATATAATTTTGGCTGGTATATATAACGTCTTCTGAGTTCGAGTAAATATGAACGCCTGCAAATTTTGCCAAAGATCTAACGGTTGTGCGATCAAGCGATTTTGAACCGTAGAACACTGACGTGTAGCCGTCACACTCCTTGACCGATACGGCAGGTCGGTCGGTGGTGAGGAAATTCGCAATTGTTTTGGCTTCTTCATCCACTGAATAAAATTGCGGATACAGATAGGTCTCGTGATAATGCGCGGCCGTTGGATTGCCAAGACCCACGGGACGGCGGCGGTTGAATGTGCCAAAGAATGCACGGCTGTCAAGCTCTTTTGAAATGGGGTGTTTTTCACCGTTAAAACGGAGCACGGCATCGAACTTGTCGTTCTCAACCGCAACGTCTATACCGGTAAGGTCTCTTAT
This sequence comes from uncultured Eubacteriales bacterium, assembly GCA_964424555.1. Lineage (GTDB taxonomy): Bacteria > Bacillota > Clostridia > Oscillospirales > Acutalibacteraceae > UMGS172. The sequence goes on along the minus strand of CAYRIX010000044.1, from coordinate 13,159 downwards.
ATGCTCAACCGACATTTTAACATCAGCCTCGGGGTCAATAAATCCCGAACCGTAGACCCAAACGGCAACGGCGTTATCCTTTTTAAGCTTGGCCTTGATAACCTCACGTTCCTTTTCGGTCAACACGAAAACATTGAAGAAAACATACATCTTATAAGACGGCATCAAGGGGTCGGCCATATCGTTGTGGTAATACTGATCGCCTGATGCACCGACATAGTTCATCTCATAGCTTCGGAAAAGCTCGATAAGATCTCTCGTGGTCTGATGTGAGACAGAGGTAATGGACTCCTCGCTGAAGATATACGCAATTTCACGTTGTTTTGTGCGGTCAAGAGAATAAGCCTCTTTCTGAATTTCGTGTTGCTTTTTGAGCAATGCCAATATTTCGGGGTAGTTGTAACGTTTTCCGCCTACAAGCTGGTCAAACCACCATTGCTTCATATCGTCGCATACGCATTTGCCAAACTCACGCTTCATTATATTGATCGAGTCTTCCATATCGAAAACGTGGTATTTTTCCTTAAAGAATCGGTTTTCGGCCAAGGTTCTGGTGTCATCCTGACACATATAGACCATATTGTGCAATGTATAGGAATCCTGAACGACACGCTGTGCCGTGGAGCCGCCCGGCCAACGGTTCTCGTAAACGCTCGGATTTTCGACAAAGTCGATAGCTCCGCTTTCCATAATAAGACGTGTGCCGGCGCTTCGTCCGCTTCGAACCACATCGCTGCAGCCTTGAGCACCGTAGCAGGTGCCGACGAGTCGGTCGGGCGATATCTCTTTAATGAGCTTTGCAAAATAAACCTGTGACCTTGCAGTGCCTTCATGCCAGCAACGGTAAAAATCATACACCCTCATATGGTTTTCAAAATCAATAAACGAACCGAAATGAGTGCCGTAGTTTATGGCAGGCGGAACCTCGGCATTGGCACGCATTTTTTGCGGCGGATTGGCGGCATGACCGTCAACCGCACCTGAAAAATAATGCTCCTCATAGGTGGGGACTGACGGGTCGGCTATAGTTGCTGTGGGGTCGTTCCAAGCCTTTTGCAGGGCATCATCGGTACCGTATTTTCTTAAAAGATAATCGGAAAACTCACGCTTAAAGGCCTTGCTGTAACCCAAACAGCGCTTGTTTTTGCTGTCTACAAGCGGTACCTTGTAACCCCATTCCGAGGTGCTTCCGCCTGTGGGGAAGCAACAGATTATGCGGTCATAGTAGGGAAGCTTCATGACCTCTTTCCAGGTCTCGACCAAGGCTTTTCCCGCATCCTCTCGCCATTTATGTGAGCAAAGCGAATACCAATGGGGCATTTCGGCTTCATAGGATTCGGTAAAAAGATGCGCCGAGGGACTTTCGCCGTCACTGTACTTAACACATTCATCGGGGTTTCTTAGTATCCACTCATTGGTGGGGTGCATACCGAAACGGGCGATTATATAGGCATCGGGGATGGCGTCCAATAAAAGTCGGGCTTCCTCATCAAAGATCTTTAAGGCATCGGGCTGAAGCCAGAGGGTGTTGCACTCGATAAAATATAATTTTACACCCGATTCACCCAAGGACTCAAAGTATTCTTTGTCAAAGTGTACGGTGACGTTGTTGCTTTCGTCACGGGTACGGGTGCGGATAAACGCCGCAGGTGAAGTATGCGGCACTCCGTCAATAAAAATCGTTGAAATTCCGTTGTGTTTTCTGATTTCTGCTTTCATCATAAGCCTCCCAAAACGATACGATGTATTTTTATTCATTATAAAAAAGTAAGTGGGTATTGTCAATTCACTTTTCGATATAAATTATTACATTTTTCAATACAAATAAATGCGCGTTTTGCCGACAAATGTTTAGCTTAAACTATTGCAAAACACGTCAAAAATAAGTATAATGATTCTAAAGTACGCGTGGGATGGTAGTGTTATGCAGAATTTGCAGCAGGAACGTATAAATTATCTCGTGAAATTTTTGAATAAGTGTGCGGATGAGTATTACAACCTCAATGCACCGACTTTGTCGGATGCCGAGTATGATGCTCTGTTCGACGAACTGACGGCGTTGGAGAAGGAAACGGGCATAATTCTTGCCGATTCTCCCACACAGCGGGCAGGTTATGAGGCTATCAGCGAACTGCAGAAGGTGGTTCATCCGATACCGCTTTTGAGCCTTGCCAAGACAAAGGACGTCAACGATATTATGGATATGCTGGCTCAGGCAGACGGTTTTCTGAGCCTTAAATTGGACGGTCTGACCGTAAAGCTCAGCTACGAAAACGGCAGTTTGGCCGAAGCCTCGACACGCGGTGACGGAAACGTCGGTGAGGTCATAACCCACAATGCACGTGTGTTTGCTAACATCCCTTTGAAAATCCCTTACACCGACCGGCTTGAGGTGACGGGTGAGGCGCTGATCGACATTCCGACCTTTGAGGCCATAAACGACAACATCGACAACGACGAGGACAAGTATTCTACGCCTCGAAACCTTGCTTCGGGCTCGGTGCGTCAGCTTGATTCGAGGATCTGCAAGGAACGCGGTGTCAAGTTTTATCCGTTCAATGTTCTTGTCGGACTTGACGAAATTCCGCTTAAATCCGAGCGTTTAAAAGCACTTGTTTCTTTCGGCTTCGGCACCAATTTCCATGAGGGACTGACCTCGACCGATACCGCCGAGACGGTGACTGATAAGATAAACCGACTGAAATCCTCCGCAGAAAAAAACGGTCTGCCGATCGACGGAATTGTGTTTTCTTATGACAATGTTGCTTTTGCCAAGGCGCAGGGTAAAACCTCGCACCATTTCAAGGACGGTATTGCCTATAAATTTGGCGATCCGCATTTTGAGACCGTCTTGCGTGATATAAATTGGAACATCTCGCGCACGGGTCAGCTGACACCGATTGCCGAGTTTGATACCGTTGAGATCGATAACACCAACGTAAATAGAGCGTCCTTGCACAATATGACCTTTATTGAAAATTTAAGGCTGTTGGCAGGGGACAGGATACTGGTATCCAAGCGCAATATGATAATCCCTCACGTTGAGCGCAATTTGAGCGCCGAAGAGGAGTCTAGGGAGGGTTACTTGCTGACCTTCCCCGAGACGTGCCCTGTTTGCGGCGGCAACACTGAGATAAAAACCACTGACTCTGACGGAAGAGAAATAAAGGTACTGTTTTGTGGCAACGTTGCTTGTGCAGGCCGTCAGATCAAAAAGTTCACCCACTTTGTTTCCAAGCAGGCCATGAATATAGACGGTTTGTCTGAGGCTACATTGGAAAAGTTTATCCAAAAGAAATGGATAACCGAGCTTGCCGATATCTTCAAGCTTGAGCGCTTTGAGTCCGAGATAACCTTGCTTGAGGGCTTTGGGGAAAAGTCCTACCGCAACCTTATTGATGCGGTCGAAACCGCCCGTCACACCAAGCTGTCCAATTTCCTTGTTGCAATGAACATTCCGTTGGTCGGCAAAAGTGCCGCAAAATGTATGTCGGAGCTCTTTTTGGGAAATGTAGACGATTTTCTGACCGCAGTCAAGTCGGGTTACGATTTTTCGGCGCTTGACGGCTTTGGCAGTATTATGAACGACGAGATAACCCGTTGGTTCTCCAACGAAGGGAATATGGCCGAGTTTGAACGTGTGGCAGACTTGCTCGAGTTTGAAGAAGAGGGCACTGTGGCGGCTGATACGGACAATATGTTCTTTCAAAAAACTGTGGTCATTACGGGTACTTTCCAAAAATACACCCGGGATGAACTGACGGCGAAATTGCAGTCTATGGGTGCCAAGGTGACGGGCTCGGTGTCCAAAAAAACCGACTTCGTTCTCTGCGGCGAAAACGCAGGAAGTAAATTAGCCAAGGCCAAAACGCTCGGCGTTACGGTTATTTTGGAATCGCAACTTGAAATATGATTTAATAAAGGCTGTAAAAAACTCTCTGCATTGTTATTTTGGCGGATCGATTGCGACCGAAGAGGCTTTAAAATTCTGAGAATTCAAGAAATTTTGAAACCGTTTAAGATCCTTCGCTTCGCTCAGGATGACATGTTTTGAGTTTTTTACAGCACTTTAATTTTACCTTCTAACACCCAAAAGTTTACATAAAAGGGAAAAATTGTGGTGTATCCAAATAAAAATGCCGTATTTTGCGTAAGACAATAGAAATTTATGTTGACAAAACACCCCTTTTAGTGTGATAATATATGTGTGTAAATTTATACACGTGTATTTTACTAAAAGGGAAGTCCTATGAGAGTTATTACAGGAACGGCCAGAGGAATGCGTCTTGAGACCTTGGAGGGCAATGATGTAAGACCGACCTCCGAAAAGGTCAAGGAAGCCATTTTCAGTGCCATCAATTTTGAAATAGAGGGTCGCCGTGTGCTTGACCTGTTTGCAGGCTCGGGTCAGCTTGGTATCGAGGCCTTGAGCCGAGGTGCTGCAAGATGTATTTTCACCGACGCTTCGCAGAATGCGGTCGAGGTTGTAAAGAGCAACGTTCAGAAAACGGGCTTTACGTCACAGTCGGTAATATGCCGCACCGATTATGCATCGTTTTTGAGAGGAACCAAGGAAACGTTCGATATCGCTTTTATCGACCCACCGTATAATGAAGGCTTATACGGCGATGCCGTAACTAAGGTGTCAACGGTAATGAGCGATTACGGCATTATAATTGTCGAGCATCCTGCCGATGTTGAGTTGCCCGAGGGAACTAACGGATTTACAGTCTACCGTACCTATAAGTACGGTAAGCTTGTGAATGTGACTATTTATAAAAAGAATACGGAAGGTTGATAAAATGGATCAGATAACTGCGGTTTGTCCGGGTAGTTTCGATCCCGTAACGGTCGGTCACCTTGACATTATCAGGCGTGCCGCCAATATGTTCGCACATGTTATAGTAGTTGTTGCCACCAATTCATCCAAGCACCCAAGTTTTACCGCTGATGAACGTATTGAGATGATAAAAACTGCAACTGCCGATATACCCAATGTCACCGTCACACAGTACGGCGGACTGCTTGCCGATTATGCTCGGCAGGTAGGGGCAGGTGCTATTGTTAAGGGTCTTCGTGCTATGTCTGACTTTGAGTATGAATTTCAGATGGCGCTGACTAATAAAAAGCTTAACCCCGATGTGGAGACCGTTTTCTTGACCACTCAGGCTGAGAATATGTATTTGAGCTCGAGTATGGTTAAAGAGATTGCCCGCATGGGAGGAGACATAAGCGATTTTGTCCCCGAGGTTATCCACGATACTATCATTAAAAGAATTCAAACCGAAAGGAAGTAGAAGTTATGAATATGGACGATTTGATGGAACAGTTGGACGAGGTGCTGGACTCAGGCTTTAAAATGCCCGGTAAGCGTGTCGTTATCGATGTTGAAAAGGTCAGAGCTATAATTGACGATATGCGTATGACCATGCCGACCGAGGTCAAGCAGGCCAAGGGCATCGTTGCAGACCGTGCTGACATTATCAACAATGCTAAGCGTGAGGCTGACAGCATTATCCGTGTTGCCGAGGAAAGAGCCAAGGCAATGGTTGCACAGGAGGAGATCACCAAATTGGCACAGGCCAAGGCAGGTGAAGTGCTCGCCGCTGCTCAAAAGAAGAGCCGTGACATGAGAAAGGCCGCACAGGACTTTGTTGATGATCTTATGCTTCGTTCGGACGAGATGCTGACTGCTAATCTCAACGAGATCAGAAAGACAAGAGCAGCTCTTCGTCAGCAGATTCCTCAGGCTAACGCTCAATCCCAAAACGCAGAGCAGAAATAACTTAATATGAATACATAAAAAGGGTCACCGTTTTTGGACGGTGACCTTTTTTGACTAGTCTTTATTCTTTTTGTGGAACAGCTTGGATATTTCCATAATAACTGTGGGAATAAATATCAGACCGATGCCGATGAGGTATAATTTCAAAGGCAGAAGAGTAAGTCCGAATGCGTTGTGCACACCGGGAGTGAACAAAACAAACACAACCATCAAAAGTGAGCCCAAGGCAGCAAGGTTGAGTGTTTTATTGCCAAACGGTCCGGTTACGAAAAGCGAACGTTCAGAACGCATATTAAAGGACTGAATGACCTGAGACATGGCAAGCACCATAAAGGCCATTGTCTGACCGGCAATAAGGGTCTGAGGTCCTTTGTCCCAATACTGTCCAAGCCAGAAACCGACGAGCGACAGAGCGGCAAACATAATTCCCTGAAGAACTACTCTGACACCTAAGCCGCCTGCAAAAATGCCCTCGTTTTTGGGCTTCGGCTTGTGGTCCATAATATCACTTTCAACCGGCTCCATACCAAGTGCAATAGCAGGCAGACTGTCGGTTACAAGGTTTATCCACAAAAGCTGCATTGAGAGGAAAGGTGTCTTGTGCCACAAAAGCATGGCTAAGAATACAGTGATTACCTCTCCGATATTGGTGCCAAGAAGGAAGCCTACGACCTTTTTGATATTGGCATAGATTCCGCGGCCTTCCTTAACAGCGTCAACAATAGTGGCAAAATTATCGTCTGTCAGCGTCATATCGGACGCCCCCTTAGCGACGTCAGTACCTGTAATACCCATAGCACAACCGATGTCGGCAGCCTTCAAAGCAGGAGCATCATTTACACCGTCACCCGTCATAGACACGACCTGACCCTTGCGTTGCCATGCCTTGACGATACGTATCTTGTTTTCGGGGGATACTCGGGCATATACCGAGATATTTTGAACCTTTTCGTCAAGCTCATCCTCGGTCATGGCATCGAGCTCAGCACCTGTAATGGCCATATCACCATTCTCGTAAATACCTATCTCGGTTGCAATGGCCTTGGCGGTGACAACGTGGTCGCCCGTTATCATAACAGGCTTGATGCCCGCTCTTCGGCAGGTTGCAACTGCTTGCTTTGCCTCGGGTCTCGGTGGATCGATCATACCTACAAGACCCATAAAGGTGAGCCCGTTTTCAAGCTCCTCAGAGGTGGGCTCTTCGGGAACAGAATCGATTATTTTAAAACCAACAGCCAAAACTCTTAAAGCGTTTTCGCTTAAACGTTCGGTCAGCTCACGAGCTTTCTCAAGGTCTCCCTTAACACAGCGATCCAACATCATATCGCAAGCGCCCTTGACTATAACAACATATTTTCCGCCGATCTCGTTAACGGTAGTCATTAATTTGCGGTCGGAGTCGAAAGGTATACCTGTGATTCTCGGATGCTTGGTGTTTAGCTCATCCTTAGTAAAGCCTGCCTTGTGGGCGGCATAAACGATGGCTGTTTCGGTTGGGTCACCAAGATGCTGAACCTTTTCGCCCTCAAATACGACCGAGCCGTCACAGCAAAGCGTACCAAAGCAAAGCAGCTTGTTTACGGCATCGTTATCGGTCGGAATATCGACGACCTCTCCGCCGTCTACATAAGCCTTTACCAAGGTCATGCGGTTTTGAGTCAAGGTTCCTGTTTTATCTGAGCAGATTATTGAGGCACTTCCCAAGGTCTCGACGGCAGGGAGTCTGCGTATGAGCGCATTTTTCTTGACCATGCGTTGAACACCGATGGAAAGCACTACGGTAACGATAGCGGGAAGACCCTCGGGGATGGCTGAAACCGCCAAGGAAACCGCCGTCATAAATAGGTGAAGAGGATCAAGTCCGTTAAGAAGTCCTACAACAAAAACAATGGCACAGGCGGCAAGTGCCATAAAGCCAAGGTATTTACCAAGCTGAGCAAGCTTTTTCTGTAACGGTGTCTGTGTGTCGGTCTCGCCGTCCAAAAGTCCTGCAATCTTGCCCATTTCGGTATTCATACCCGTTTCGGTGACAACAGCGGTTGCGGTGCCGTAAGTAATACTGCAGCCTGAAAATACCATGTTACTGCGGTCTCCCAAGGGAGCTTTTTCCTTGACCTCGGCTTCTGAATTCTTTTCGGACGGTACCGATTCACCCGTTAAAGCCGATTCCTCAGATTTTAAACTGATAGAGGACAAAAGCCTTGCGTCGGCAGGAATAAAGTCACCCGCTTCGAGGTGAATAATGTCTCCGGGAACCAGCTCTGCGGCATCAATAACCTGCTCAACACCGTCACGGATGACACGTGCGTGGGGTGCAGACATGTTTTTCAGTGCGTCAAGAGCCTTTTCGGCTTTACCCTCCTGATAAACACCCATAACGGCATTGAGCACGACGATCAGTAGGATAAGAGCAGGCTCGAAAAGCTCGCCCCAATTTTTTTCGTAAACAACAATAGCAAAGGAAACAAGGGCTGCAATAATAAGTATTATTATCATTACATCCTTGAATTGGTCTAAGAATCGCCGAAGATTTGTCTTTTTCTTCTTTTCCTGAAGACGGTTTGGTCCGAACTTTACTTTGAGCTCGTTTACCTTGGAAGAGGATAGTCCTTTATCCTCAACCGTGTCAAGGCAATTTAAAACCTCTTCTTTTGTTTTGTCGTGATAACTCAAGATAAATACACCTCCGCAAAAAATATAATATTGTAATTATATCATACATTATATAATAAAACATAGGCAAATTGTTAAATTTTTCAAAAAATTACACATAAATAAAAAAATGTCCAAATTTTTGCTCTGAAATATTGACAAACGGTATTAATGTTTGATAAAATGAAAAAATAAGGGAGTAGTCAGCACTTGTGCGATGCTGTCAACAGCAAGGAATTTTTCCTGGCAGCATCTTAAATGACGAGACTTATCAAATAGATAGGTCGCGTCTTTTTGTTTTTTTGCGACCTTTTTGAAAGGAAGTTAAAAATGGCTGATTCCAACATTACCAAGCGTGCTCTTGCGGCATCGATGAAAGCTCTTATGTCTGAGCGTCCGTTTACCCGAATAAGTGTGGGTGATATTTGTAACGGGTGTGATATGAACCGAAAAAGCTTTTATTATCATTTCCGTGACAAGTATGATTTAGTCAACTGGATATTTGATAAGGAATTTGTTTCGGTCGAAAGGCTGAAATCACACGACTGTGTTTGGGAGCAGTTTTCTGACCTGTGTCAGTATCTTTATGATAATAGGGGATTTTATCTCGAGGCCTTTAAAATTAACGGTCAAAACTGTTTTACTGATTCGTTTACTCAATACTGCCGTGAATCGTTGGTAAAGGACTTATTGTGCAACTCCGACAACGAAAGATTAAATTCTTTTCAAGCAGAGCTTATTTCGCTGTTATTTAAGAATGCCGTTGTGCTATGGCTTTCGGATAAAGAGGAAATGTCGGGATTGGAGTTCGCCGAAATGTTCAAGCGATGCGTTTTGAATACGGCTTCTCAAATTACTCAATATTCTAAAATGTAAATAAATTACACGAATTATCAAAAGGCGGTGAGGTCTGTGCCGGGTCCGATAACCCATCTTAAGGCGGCATATTATTACAATATTAATCACGGCTATTCTTTCGGCGGTGAGCTGTATCTCGGCAGTATCAGCCCTGACAGCGTCAATATAAACGGTCACGCACCAAGACTCAAGCGATGGCCTGCCCACCTGAGATGTGCCGATCTTGATGCTTGGACCGACAACGCCAATTCATTTTACAAGGAAAACAAAGGGAAGACCGACGAAGGCTATCTCAGAGGCTATATTATTCATATACTGACCGATATAGTATGGGACAAGGAGTTTGATATGCCGTTGTTTGCCTTGATGCACCGCAACGGTATCGAGCGGTCTCAGCTTAAAGATGAGCGTTGGAATGAAATATACGGCTACGAGCAGGAACAACTATCGGAGGAGTGGCTCTCTCACGAGGTGTTGCCACAGCTTGCCGTGGCTGAGCCCAAGTGTATCGGAACTCTTGATGTTGGAGAAGTCAAGAGTTGGAGAGACACCGTGGCTTCATTACAGCTTTCAAAAGGAACCAAGCCAAAGCTTGTCGATGAAGCTTTAATGCAGATATTATTTAAGCAGGTTAACACTTTGGCGGATAAAATCTTTGTATGAACTGTGTTAAATTTAATGAAAAATACTGTTTTTTAATCGTTTTTTACCTCAAAACAGGCGGTTTTATGGGATTTCCCCCTTCAAAAGTGCTGTTTTGGGGTATTTTTGGTGTTATTTAAACTAAAAAGCGTTAAAATGTGAAATAAGTTCACAAAAAATCGTTGGTTTGCACAATTTTTTCTGTCTTTGGGCCGGTAGAAAAGCCTCATTTTTCGAAAAAATTACAATCTTGTAACCACTTATGCGACGGTTTTTTGGCGAGATTTTCGTCAAATTGCACAAACGATATACACACCCTATGGTTGACTTTTCGTTTTTTTTGCTTATAATAGGTTTTGTTGCCCTTGATTCGGGCGTAAATTAATACAAGATTGTTACAATTTCATTTGTGAAATTTAAGTGACAAAAGCGGATCACCGCTAAGCTTGCCCGTCGGCCGCAGAGGGCAAGGCTATATTAATAATGCGGCGAATGGAGAATTACATGTTAGAAAAAATCGTGAGCTATCTTAAAGCTTTGACCTCTAAAAGAATACAGCGTGCAGTCTTTGCGGTCGTGAGTGTAATATGTGTAGCTGTCGGATTCTTATGTTTTGATAATGCTGTTGCGGTTTCTAATGACAGTATCCACTGTGTTGATGCAACCTATGGAGAGGCAGAGGAAACCAAGGATTCGACCGATATTGCAGTAACCGAAGACGAGAACACTGATGAGGTCGTCGAAGAAGCCGAAGAGACAATGCTGATGCTTGGTATGAATTCAGAGGCTGAGTATACACACCAGCCTGTTACTATTACAACCAAGTATGAAACCGTTACCGAAACCGTTAAGTATTCTTACAAGACGGTGAAAAGCGACAAGCTTTATAAGGGTGAAAGCAAAACCACGAAGGGCCAGAACGGTGAAAAAGAGGTAGTGTATTGCATTACCGTGGTTAACGGCATCGAAATGAGCCGTGAGGTGGAGAGCGAGACCGTTACGAAAGAACCTGTTGCACAGGTTGAGACTGTTGGAACTAAGCTTCATGCCGAAACAGCTGTTATGACCAGCGATGATGTTAAATCTATCTCTATCGTTGAGCCGTCTGAGCCTATTGAGCTTGATAAAAACGGAGTTCCTGTCAAGTATACCAAGGTTATTTCAGGTAAGTCGTCAGCCTATTGCGGTTGCTGTGACAGCAACTCGACAGCTTATTTCGGAAAAAATACCGCTCGTCCCGGTTATGTTGCAGTTAATCCCGAACAGATCCCGTACGGAACCAAGCTCTATATAATTGCTAACGACGGAACTGTTTACGGCTATGCAATAGCAGCCGATACAGGAGGTTTTGCTAAAAACGGCAGCGGCCGTGTGGTTGATCTTAGAATGCCAACAGGTTCAAAATGCAACTGTGGAAGCAGTTGGGGCATAAAAGGTGTTAAAATTTATGTTTTAGAGTAATTTTAGGACAGATGCTTTTGTTGGTGTCTGTCCTATCTTTGGATTCGGTGAGATAAATGTCAGAAAGCAAAAACAATACAGTGGTGGAAAAGCTTATACTGTTCGCAGTGTTTCTTGTGTTTGCGGGCATCGTGGTTACCTTTGCGTTTAAGTGGAATTATGTCGAGGACGGTACCGATTCGTCGGACGCAGTTTCCTTTCAATATAAGACATCAAGTAAAGTTAACCAAACAACGGTTGACGAAAGCACGTCGGTTAACAACAGTATGGTCAGCAATAAGATAAATATAAACACTGCAACGGTCGAGGAGCTGGAGTCGTTGCCCGGCATAGGCCCTGCAAAAGCAAAGGCCATAGTAAACTACCGTGAGACCGAAAGCGTATTCATTGAGATAGAGGATATTATGAATGTCAGCGGAATAGGTCAGAAGACCTATGAGAGTCTTAAGGATTACATAACAGTGGAATAAAAATGTCCGATGTCTAAATTTGACATCGGACATTTTAAGTTAATTAATAATTTTATACATTGAACAGGAAGTGAACAACGTCGCCGTCCTGCATAACGTATTCCTTACCCTCACTTCGTACCAAGCCCTTTTCCTTGGCGGCAATGAGTGCCTTGTCGTCGTTTCCGCAGGCAATGAGATCTTTATATGCCACAACCTCAGCTCGGATAAAGCCTTTTTCAAAGTCGGTATGGATCTTGCCTGCAGCCTGAGGAGCTTTGGTGCCTTTCTTTATCGTCCAGGCTCTGACCTCGGGCTGACCTGCAGTGAGATAAGAGATAAGCCCCAAGAGGGAATAGCAGGTCTGAATAAGGCGGTCAAGACCCGAACGGTCAAGTCCCAGTTCTTCAAGGAACATCTTTTTCTCATCCTCACTCATTTCGGCCATATCGGCTTCAAGCGAAGCACAGATGGGCAGTGTTTCGGCACCCTCTGCGGCGGCGATTGCTTTTACCGCATTGTAACGCTCGTTGGTATCAATGCCGCCCTGAAAATCGTCCTCACTCATATTGCAGGCGTAGATAACAGGCTTGGAGGAGAGCAGTTCGATGGTGGAAAGAATAGCGGCCTCGTTTTCATCAACCTCAACGGCACGTGCAGTTTTGCCTGCCTCAAGCTCGGAAATCAGACGCTTGATGAAATCAACCTCTGCCTGATATGATTTGTCGCCTTTAAGTGCCTTGTTGGCCTTGTCAAGACGGCGCTCAAGTATCTCAAGGTCGGACAAAATAAGCTCAAGGTTTATAGTTTCGATATCACGGGAAGGGTCGACCGAGCCTTCAACGTGGATGATATCGTCATTTTCAAAGCAACGGACAACATGCACTATTGCATCGACCTCACGGATGTGCGATAAAAACTTATTGCCTAAGCCTTCGCCCTTGGAAGCGCCTTTAACAAGTCCTGCGATATCAACAAACTCGATAACTGCAGGGGTAAATTTTACGGGGTTGTACATTTCGGCAAGCTTGTCCAGACGCTCATCGGGAACCGAAACCATACCGACGTTCGGCTCAATCGTGCAGAACGGATAGTTGGCGCTCTGAGCGCCTGCATTGGTAATGGCATTAAAAAGAGTCGACTTGCCGACATTCGGAAGTCCTACTATTCCAAGTTTCATTTTATATCATTCTCCTTTAAGAAATCCTTTATTTATCGGGGCTTTCGGAGTATGGCGTATGTTCTCTACGCCATTTCTACTCCATTTTCGTATGGAATTATATTAAGATTTATCTAAAACCTGATTATTTTC
>CAYRIX010000043.1:14700-14770 GCA_964424555.1 uncultured Eubacteriales bacterium | reverse complement strand
ATAAACCCCTCCTAAGGGTTAGTTGTGAGTTCGATTCTCGCAGGGGGTGCCAAAAATCAGTTGTCGCTTT
>CAYRIX010000043.1:0-14600 GCA_964424555.1 uncultured Eubacteriales bacterium | reverse complement strand
CTGCGGCGGCTGATTTTTTATTTTTCACCCACAAGAGAATCGAACAGGGCGATTGCGCAGCAATAAAAACAGTCCGGTGGACTGTTTTGGCGCCTGCGTGCGTGCCACGAGCGATAGCGAAGTGGGCGATTCTCGCAGGGGGTGCCAAAAATCAGTTGTCGCTTTCTGCGGCGGCTGATTTTTTATTTTTCACCCACAAGAGAATCGAACAGGGCGATTGTACATTAAAACCGCCACGAGTTGTACAAGTAATACAACTCATGGCGGTTTTTTATGCTTGTTGTTTATAAATATATATACTCTGTATTTTGCTTGTCGGTATTGCTGTTTTCGATAACCAGCACTTTTGCTTCTCGGCTTACACGGATGTTGTGCCAAACTCCTGCCGCAACATTATAAAGCATGCATGGCTCCATTTTAACCGTTTCCATTTTCTCGCCGATCAGCAGTTCGGCCTCGCCGCAAAGCAGGACAAACACCTCGTCGGTCAACAAATGGCGCTCGATATAAGCTGTTTTGTCAAACCATTCGGCATAGTTCAAAAATGCTACACGCCACGAGGCAAAGGTATGGGTACGGTCATACCCCTCACCGTTGTATTCCTTTACCGTCAAGCCATCAGGGATTATTTTACCGTTCATTATGCCACCACACAATCAACACTGTTAGGTTCGAGAGCAACTGTTTTGTCTCCGACCGTAACGGTAACATTAAAATCATTCTGATTACACAACGCAAACATTGTCTTGCCGTTTGCCTCATATTCGGTATAGATCACACCCTCAGGGAGCTCAAGGTCGGTATTGCAGACGAATCTTCCGTGGTAGAAGAAATCGTGATACTGCTCTTTTAAAGCCAACAGCTTTCCAAGGTACTCGGCATACTGCGGCAGACCCTTTACACCAATGAGACGGCCACGGTATATTGAAACGTCAAAACGCAAGCCGTTGATAAAGGCGTGATTAAGACTTGGTTTCCACAGAGTGCAGTCAGCATCGTCATGCACATGACGGTTGGTAAGGATTATCTCGGGGAAGGTTCGGCGGAACATTGCCGTCAGGTGATTCTGGGGAATGTATTTTCTATTCGACACATAATAGCTTGTGCCGAAATCCGAGCCGTGGATATAGTCGAGCTCGCCCGAAACCGAGTCATTGGTAACCTCGGTTCCCAATGCCTGCTCCTCGCCCAAAAGCTTTCTGACCTCTCTTAAGTTCTGTCTGCGATAAACGATCTCGTCATCGGGGCGGTAGCCGTGACGGTGCTCGGGGTTGAAGCAAAGATAGCATCGGCCGCCGATCTGATCAAAGAATATTGAGCTCGGGTCAAACGACAGCTTCTGTTTAGCGTTTTTGACCATCACATCACACCATATTTCGGCTGCCTGACAAGCGTCGACAAAGGTTTTGTAGCCATAGTTACGCAAAACCGTTCCGTTATTCTCAAACTTGTAGTTATCGGAATACTCGTTGCCATCGATGTCAATTCTTGCGGCCTCGACTCCGTGTTGCTTGTAGAAATCGGATTTCTTGTCGATAAGTATACCGTTGTTATAAAGAATCACATTACCACCTAAGATCTTGACCTCGGCAATGGCTTTTTTGAGTCCTTCCTCACCGCCAAGCTCAGGGTCGACCTCGTAATGCGGATAGCCGTTATCAAAGCGACCCTTCCACCAACCAAAGACCATCAGGGTGTCAAGACCTGATTCCTTACCCTCAAGGTAAAGCCTCGGCAAATCCTCAAACCTCCAGAAGATCTCTCCGTACTGGTGACGCAGTATTATTCTCTGCCAACCCGTCATATTCTGAACCCATTTTCTCGGTGTAATAGGATGATAGAAGGTTGAACGTGCAAACTCACCGTATATATCCGAGCCTATTCTCCAATCGCCCACCTGCATTGACACGATGACCGACGGCAGGGTGAGTTCTTCCTCAGGTCTTACAAAGGGATAGTGACAGATAGTGGATGCAAGGTACTCCTCGACGGCACCTCTCGGAGCCAACGAGTTAAGAAGTGAGCAGACCCTTGTACGCTCGTCGTGACGTCCGATGTAAAGGAACTTATCGCCCGACTGAATACCCATCCAGCTCATTGAAGCAGGACGAGGATAGGTCAGAGTTGATTTGATATCAAGATAATCAGCACCCATGTACTCTGTATGAGCCGATTTAAGAGCGTTCCAAGGATCGTCGATATGCTCGCCCATTCCATTTGGACGGATAAGCACATCAGCCTTGTGCTCACCGCAGATATCGGTCAGCTCGATATACGGATACTCCAACTCATCGGCACGGGTCTTTTCATCACTGTTGATGATTTTACTGTCAAAAACATATCGGTCATCAAGTTCGGTAACGGTTAGAATAAGGGTTATATCAAATTCCCTGCCTTTGTCGCTAACCAGCTTGTCGTATTTGACCGTAGTCACATTTCCATCGACCGAAACCGTACCCTTTTGCTGGGAAGACTTGATCTGCATATCAAGATAATATCCGTCGTCGGCCATCAATCTCCAAAAGTCAGCCTCCTCACGGTTTTTGAGCGGTGTGCCGTCACAGCTCCATGTTACACGGTTGCCTTCGGTATTGACCGAAAATTTAAGTAGATTTTTCATAAATCGCTCCCCTTTTTAGCTAAATTATAAGTCAAATAAGCATTTAGGTCAATGCACAGCAGGTATAAATATTTGAACTATATGAAACTGCTGTTGACATCTTATTAAATTAAGAGTACAATTTAGCTAAAAGAGGTGTTTTTATGATCTACCGCATACCGATTGATTCCCTACCCGATGTCAGAAAGATAGGACGAATACGTTATGCCAACGGATGGTCGGAGCATTACTGCCACAAGCGTAATGTTTTGATCTTTGTCTGTTCGGGTATTTTCAACTATACTTTTAACGATCACGAGGTTGTACTATCCGCAGGATCACATCTGTTTATTCCTGCAGGTGTTCCCTACACCGCCGCTGTTTCGGAGGATTGTGACTATTTCTTCATACATTTTGAGACCACCATGCCGATCACGACCGTTTCACATGATGAAACGGTCAAAGCGTTGGATCAAGAAAAAACCAATCAGGTAAGCTCCAAAAACAATGAATACACCCAAAAGCCCGATCAGTATCTTTACATATCCGAAAACTTTGTGCACAAACAACGCTTCGGCGCTTTACAATACCGTATCTCACGCTGTCTTGAATTTCGTCAGGGTAGCTCGCCGCTGGACCGAATGAGGTTGCTGAATTCGTTTTTCAAGGTGTTGCTGTCGTTGGCGGCCGCTTTAGGCGAACAGTTGCTTGAAGCTAAGCACATATCCCCAACCTTTTTAAAGCTGACAAGATACATTGAAGAAAACTATACCTCTCATTTAACGCTCAAAGCCTTATCCGAGCACTTTTCACTTTCAAAGCAGTATATAATGAGGCTTTTCCGTGAGCAGGCAGGCTCTACCGTCACACACTATATAAACGAGCTTCGCTTGCGACGTTCACTCGATCTTCTCACATACCACTCACTTTCGGTCAGCGAGGTGGCCTTTGCTGTAGGGTTCTCCAACCTTTACTATTTTGACCGACTGTTCAAAAAAGCCTACTCCATCACTCCCACTGAGTTTCAGAAAAACCACTCCCCAACATAAAGAAGATCCACGTAGCTGACGCTGCGTGGATCTGTTTTAAACTTCGGGATATTTATCTTTTCTGTATTTTGTCTCACGGATGACCTTTTCAGGATCAGGCCTTACCTCAAGCAGTTCAGGATGCTCAAGGTACTTCAAGAATTTTCTGAAGCCTGCTGCAAAATAGCTTCCCGAGCAAATACGTTCATCCATAACGATTCCGATAGGCATACATTTTTCCAAGTAGATCTCACCGTCGGCATTGCTTCTTGCCACCTCACGTGTTCTACCCATTGCAAGGAATACACCTGTGGTACCGAAGTTATAAATGTGATGATACACATGCTGTGTTCTGATACTTGCAAGGTTGGTTATCGACATACTTGCGTGGAAAGGACTGGCATCGATGATTGCTCTCGGCAACCAACCGTGTTTGTCCATCCATTTAAGGAAACTGACACCGATCCTCAAAAGTCCGGGGATTTTCAACAAGGTCTTCGCAAGCTTATCGGTGCTATTGTCTCCGTCCCGGCGGTTGACCTCTATGTACTTGGAGATTTTTTCGTTTACCTCATCCAAGGTATCAGCAGGGTCAAAGTTCACCTTCGACATTGTTCCGTTATCCATCTGACCCGCTTTTAACACGACCATACCGACCGCGAGCTCATTTCGGGCATAGACTTTTTTATTTACAACAAAGCGATTCATCTGCGGGAACTCACCAATAACTCTGGTGTAAGCCGCCATAACAAGGGCAAGATGGCTTATCCTCTTTCCCTCTTTGCGCTTGGCATTAAGGTAATCCTGCATAGGCTTTAAAGGTACATCGACCTCGGTGAAGTTCATTGCATCACAGCGGTCAGGCATAATATGCGGAGTGAGTGCATATTCAACGCTCTCGACCTTGATCTTTTTTCCGTCTCTTCTCATTCTTAACCACCCTCTATCCTTATTGATTTTACTATATTTTCTATGATATGTCAAATGTTAATATTTGTAACAACTATAGGACGCACAAAGTAGCAAAAGGTTACAAACAAAATAACGCCGTACACCAAGCTTGGTGTACGGCGTTAAAAAGCTTGAATTTTTTAAATCGAAATAGTATTAGCGGTCTCAAACTTTGCAATGTCAAATTCCTTAGTCATGTTGAGCGCCTCGAAAATATCAAAGTCAACTATCTTACCGCTGCGATAAGAAACAACACGGTTGCCGATTCCCTGACTCAAAAGCTTTACTGCATAGTTACCCATACAGCTTGCCATCTCACGGTCACGGACAGTGGGGCTTCCGCCACGTTGCACGTGTCCGAGAATGGTGGCACGTGACTCAATGCCTGTCTTATCTTCGATCTCTTTAGCCAGCTTTGAGACCTCACCGACACCCTCTGCAACAACAATGATGAAGTGCTTTTTGCCCGATTGCTGGGTCTGGTTTATCTTGGAAACGATATCACGATCGATATCGTAAGGAACCTCAGGAACAAGAATTGCAGTTGCACCGACGGCGATACCTGTTTCAAGAGCCAACCAACCTGCGTGTCTGCCCATAACCTCAACGACCGAGCAACGCTCGTGCGATTGAGTAGTATCACGAAGCTTATCAACCATGTGCATTGCGGTATTCATTGCGGTATCAAAGCCGACGGTATAATCGGTAGATGTAATATCGTTATCAATAGTACCGGGTATACCAACACAAGGAATACCCCTTAAGGAAAGGTCTCTTGCGCCACGGTAAGAGCCGTCGCCTCCGATAACAACGATTCCGTTGATACCGAACTTTTTACAGTTGTCCATTGCCATCTTCATTCCCTCTTCGGTCTTGAACATGGGGCTGCGTGCGGTATAAAGGACAGTACCGCCACGGTGGATTATATCACTGACATCACGAACGGTCATCTCCTGAATATCGCCCTCAATAAGTCCGTTATATCCACGGCGGATACCGTAGCACTTTATTCCCATTGATATTGCTGTTCTTACAACTGCACGAACGGCAGCATTCATACCGGGAGCGTCTCCTCCGCTGGTCAAAACTCCTATAGCTGTAACATTAGACATATATCTACACCCATTTCTGAAAAATGCTCTGTTTACTTGACTTTTATCATAATACTTCAAAAGTATTCAAAGTGTATATTACCCCAAAATATCAATTATGTCAAGCAAAATTGTCAAATAAATCACAATCATTCAATAAATTTAACATTTGAACTGCCCAAGACCTCTTCAAGACAACGCAGCATGGTGTCATTCATCATGACCCAAGTGTTTTTTGGTGACACAAAAGCCTTACCTGTTTCGGTTTCTTTGATTATTACAGGAGTAGCTCCGTCAAAAACATCCATTATCCTGCGTGCTTTTATATATTCGTCACTCTGCATTGAGGACACCCTGAGGTACAGACCTCTTTTATATTTTTGCTGTGTTTGAGTTTTGAAACTATTGCTCACCTTCGACAGTTCGTCGACACTTCGCTTGGGTACGGACGTTCCCTTGGGCAACGGCTCGATACGCTCACAAACAAGGTCAACATCTCCCGATTCCTTGACCGACACACGACCTGTAAATTTAAACACCGAGCCTATCTTTACTGTTTCGCCGTACTGTTCATAAAGCTTCGGGAAAAGCAGTACATTGACCGAGCCGAACATATCCTCTATATCAAGGAAAGCCATCGTCTGATCGTTTTTGGTGGCCTTGCGCCTCACTTTTGAAACCATTGCGCCGATAGATACTACCTTGCCGTCAAGCTTGGATGATTTCTCTGCATCGGTCAGATCAAAGGTCTTGAGTAAGCCCTTTTGTGCCAATGCGCCCGAATACTGTTGCAACGGATGGCCCGAGATATACATTCCCGTTACCTCTTTTTCACCTTGAAGCAGTTCAAACTGAGGCATTTCATCCAGAACGTTCAATTCAAAAGTCTTTTTAGCCTCACCTTCGGCATTACCGAAAAGGTCAAGCTGACCGTGCATGGTATATTTTTTATCGGCCTCAACAGCACGCATGAGCCCTTCCATGCCCTGCAAAAGTGTGCGTCTTGTAAAACCGAATTGATCCATTGCGCCGCTTTTTATAAGGCTTTCAACTGCACGGCGGTTAAGGTCGTTTCCGTAAAGACGGTCGCACATATCGTAAAGATCTGCATACCTACCGTTTTTGCGTTCATGAATCATTCGTTCAACAAGGCTTGTACCGATATTTCTGACCGCCAAGAGACCGAAACGTATACCGTCATCGGTCGGAGTAAAATCACGTTCACTCAAATTAACATCGGGTGGAAGTATCCTGATACCGTTCTTTAAGCATTCCTGCATATAGCGTCCAAGCTTGGACTGGTTATCCAGAACGCTGGTCAGCAAGGCCGACATATATTCCTTTTCATGGTGACATTTGAGATAAGCAGTCTGATAAGCAACAAACGCATAAGCAGCCGCATGTGATTTGTTAAAAGCATACGAGCTAAAGGCTGACATTTCGTCGAATATCTTTTCAGCCGCCTTGGGGTCGACCCCTCTGTTTACACAGCCCTCACACAAAACGGTACCGTCGTCCGACTTTTCACCGTAGATAAATGCCGAACGCTCCTTTTCCATAACGTCGTGCTTTTTCTTAGCCATAGCCCTTCGGACAATATCAGCTCGTCCCAAAGAATAGCCCGCAAGACTTCTGAACACCTGCATGACCTGCTCCTGATATACGATACATCCATAGGTGACCTCCAAGATAGGTCTCAAAAGCTCGGTCGCATACTTTATTTTATGCGGATTATGGCGATTTTCTATATATTTCGGAATAGAATCCATAGGACCCGGTCGATAAAGCGAAATTATGGCAATAAGATCCTCAATTTTTTCGGGACGGAACGATTGTAAAACACTTCGCATGCCGCCCGATTCAAATTGGAACACACCCTCAGTCTGACCTGCGCTCATCATCCTCATTGTTGACTTATCGTCGAGCGGTATTTTGTTTATGTCAAAATCGGGGTCATGCTTTCTTATCATTCGTACGGTATCATCAATGACCGTGAGGGTTCTTAGTCCCAAAAAGTCCATTTTGAGAAGTCCAAGCTCCTCTAAGGTGGTCATGGTATACTGCGTCACGACGGCATCGTCACTCATACTGAGCGGAACATACTCAGCTACGGGACGGTCGGTTATAACAACACCTGCCGCATGGGTCGAAGCATGTCTCGGCATGCCCTCGACCTTGCGTGCCATATCTATCAGAGCCTTGACCGTTTCGTCCGAGTCGTACTCTTTTTTTAACTCAGGCACCTTTATAAGGCTTTGGTCAATAGTGATCTTCAGCTCCTGCGGTATCATTTTGGCAATACGGTCACAAGAAGCATACGGGATATCCATAGCTCTGCCTACATCCCTTACCGCCGCCCTTGCCGCCATGGTACCAAAGGTCACTATCTGTGCTACATGGTCACTGCCGTATTTTGATACAACGTAGTCAATGACCTCCTGACGGCGGACGTAACAAAAGTCTATATCAAAGTCGGGCATCGAAACACGCTCGGGGTTCAAAAACCGCTCAAAAAGGAGATTATATTTCAAGGGATCAATTCCCGTAATACCGATGCAATAAGCTACAAGGCTTGCCGCACCCGAGCCTCGACCGGGACCAACGGGTATCTCCTGTGATTTTGCAAACATAACAAAATCGGACACTATAAGGAAATAGTCAACATAGCCCATACGCTTGATAACGCCGAGCTCATAGTCCAATCTTTCCTTGACCTCATCGGAAACTTCGCCGTAAATACGCATCGCTCCGTCAAAGCTTAGCTCTTTCAGATATTCAAAATGATCCTTATCGCCGATATCGTAAAACGGGAGCTTGGTGTGGCCGAACTCAAATTCAAGCTCACACATATCGGCGACAATTCGGGTGTTCTGAATGGCCTCCGACGGAAACAATTCAGCCATCTCGTCACCCGTTTTAAGGTAGAATTCCTTAGTAGGAAACTCTAAGCTATTTTCCTCATTAACCGTGTGGTTGGTACCTATGCAGATAAGTATTTTCTGCACCTCATGGTCGCTCTTTTCGATATAATGAACATCATTGGTAGCAACCAACGGAATACCCGTTTCCTTGGAAAGTCTGACAAGCTGTGGGTTGACACGCTGTTCCTCGTTAAGGCCGTGATCCTGCATTTCAAGATAATAGTTTCCCTGACCGAACATTGAGTTATATCTCAACGCAGTCTCCTTAGCCTTTTCATAGTCGTTTTGCAAAAGGCATTTTGGAATCTCACCCGAAAGACAGGCCGACAGTGCAACAAGGCCCTCACTATGGTCTGCCAGAAGCTCCTCATCTATTCTGGGCTTAGAATAAAAGCCTTCGGTAAAGCCCTTTGAGACCATCGCAATAAGGTTACGATAGCCTGTCATGTTCTTGCACAAAAGCACAAGATGGCGGTATTCACTGTCATATTCCTTAACCTTGTCAAAACGGGTTCTCGGTGCAACATACACCTCACAGCCAATTATAGGCTTTATACCCTCAGCCTTGGCCGCCTTATAGAAATCCACCGCTCCGTACATTACACCGTGATCGGTGATGCATAGTGCCGTCTGACCTTTAGCCTTGGCAGCCTTAACAAGGTCCTTTATGCGGCATGCACCGTCAAGCAGGCTGTATTCCGTATGAACATGAAGATGTACAAAATCGGTCACGGCACTTCACCCCTTTCTTATTTTCCGTGCTTTTTATCCTCGGCTATTTCTATTATCCTCTTTAATCGGTGGTTCATTCCCGAACGTGAGATAGCACCGTCACAAAGCTTACATAGGTCGCTTAACGAAGCGTCGGGATTGTTTCTTCTTAGCATCGCCACCTCATATAACTCCTCAGGTAACAGCCCGAGAAGATTACTATCCTCTAAAAATTTAATGGCATCATTTTGCGACACTGCCGCATTGACCGTTTTGGTGATATTGGAGGTCTCAAAATTGTTCTGTCGATTAAGCTTATTTCTCATATCCTTAACGATCTTGGTCTCCATCAGCTCCAGCGTAACACCCATAGCACCCATGTTACCCAGCAATTCTTCAATAACATTACTGTCATTAAAATACAGTGCAGTAACGCTTTTTCTCATTGAGGCATGAGACTTATAGCCGCACAGCTCGAGAAATGCCGAGAAAGCGAAGCTGACCGTCGGATCCTTTACGGCAAATTCAAGGTGGTAACTTTTTTCAGGGTCATTCATGCTTCCCGACGAAAGAAACGCACCTCTTATAAACGACCATCTGCAGCAGGTTCGTTTCATATGCTTGGGATTAAATATCCAATCAGCCTCACCGTCGGTATAGTAGTTTATCACTTTTTCACGGTCGGCTTCACCCGTAACCGACACTATGTACCAACCGTTTTTTTCTTCCGCAGCAGTTCTGACAGAAAAGCACACCCTCAAAAGTGAGGAGTAGGTCTCAGCAACATCAACACTTGCGGTTCTTATACTTATATCCTCCTTGCAAAAAGACCGCCCGAAAAGAAGCAGTCCGTAGCATTCGGCAATTCTGCAGCAACCGGTCGGTTTGATTTTGCAAAGGTCATTTTTTAGTTTGCTTGAAAAGGAGAGTTTTTTCACATTTTACTCCTTTCCTATGTCACGGTGATTTACTGCCACACGGTAATCCTGCTTTAACAGGTGATTGTATATCATCTCGGCGAAAACAACCGAACGGTGCTTACCTCCCGTACAGCCTATCGCTATTACGAGCTGGCTCTTGCCCTCCTTACAATAAAGCGGAACGGAATAATCAATAAGCGACAGCAGACGATTTTTAAGCTCCTTTGTCTCGGGCAGGTCCATTACGAAATCACGGACGGGAGCTTCAAGACCTGTATGAGCACGAAGTCCCTCAACATAAAACGGATTTTTAAGACAGCGCACATCGAAAACTATATCAGCCTCCGAAACGCAACCGTATTTAAACCCAAACGACATACATTGGATAGTTAACCCTTTGTTGATATCTCCAAGAAAAAGAGCCGTAATGCGCTGCTTCAGCACGCTCGTCGAGGTCATCGACGTATCAATTATATAGTCAGCCATTTCCTTTAAAGGGGCCAACATTTCACGTTCCTTGCTGACCGCCTCCGCAACGCTCATTTTTGTGCTTGTTGACATAGGATGCCTGCGTCGGGTCTCCTTGTACCGTGTCACAAGCCTCTCATCACCTGCGTCCAGAAACAACAGCTTGTACTCGATATGTGATTCACGCATCTGTTTGAGCGTTGGGATCAGCTCATCAAACATTTTTCCACCACGTATATCGGTAACTATAGCTACCTTGCCGAGGTCGGCCTGTCCGCGCATAGAAAGCTGGGCCACGGGATTTATCAGTGACGGAGGCATATTATCTATGCAGTAAAAGCCAATATCCTCCAAGGCATTGGCCGCTACCGATTTTCCTGCTCCGGACATGCCGGTGACGATAACTAATTCCATAAATTACTCCAAGTATATAACTTCTGTCTCTAAGTCAACACCGAAATTGTTTTTCACGGTGGCTTGGATGTGTTTTATAAGGTTTAAAACATCCTCACAGGTGGCATTGTCCCTGTTTATGACAAAGCCTGCATGCTTAGCACTGACCTCAGCCCCTCCTACCGAGAAGCCTTTGAGATCACTTTGCTCTATCAAAGCACCCGCAAAGTAGCCCTCGGGACGCTTAAAGGTACTGCCTGCGCTCGGGAATTCGAGCGGTTGCTTATCCTTTCTTCGACCCAAAAAATTATCCATTTTGGTCCGGATATCCTGCTTTTCGGCGACTTCAAGCCTAAACACTGCCGATAGGATTATCTCGTCATTCTCTTTGAAAACACTTGTGCGGTAACCAAGCTCTAAGTCTTTGGCCGAGCGGATCAAAATTTGACCGTCACGGGTCATCGATGTGCAGGAAACTATGCACTGCTTTATCTCGCCGCCGTAGGCACCTGCATTCATATAGACCGCACCGCCGACCGAGCCTGGGATACCCCACGCAAATTCAAGTCCCGTTAAAGACGACTCCCTTGCGGCAAGACAGACCGACGACAGCTTAGCGCCTGCGTTTGCAGTGATCTCATTGCCGTTGACCGAAACCCTATCATCGCAAATATAAAGAACAACGCCATTTACACCATTATCCGATACAAGCAGGTTTGACCCCTTGCCGATAATGGTAAGTCGGCAACCGCATTGGCTGATTTCAAGCAACAGTTGTCCCAACTTTGCTACATCGTTGCACTCAACAAACACTTCAGCAGGACCGCCGATGCGGAATGTAGTATGAGCCGACATAGGTTCATTCTCACGGACCAAATAACCCAAGCTTAACGCTTTATTTATAATATTTTCCAATCCCACCGACTGTCACCTGCCTTTAGTGAGGCGAAATGTGTTCGCCAATAAATTAAAAATCCAAACAAACGAGATGCTTTTACCGCATCAGATAATTTATCTGTAGATATTGCCAAGGAAAGCGGCACCGATAATGCCGGCGTCATTACCAAGCTGGGCCGGTTTGATAACGGTCTGCTTTTCAACGTTCTTGGAATATCTTTCTCTTTCAACATACTCACGGATAGGTCCTACTAAAGTCTCGCCCTCTTTGGAGATACCGCCGCCAATACAAAGTACATCAGGCTGGAAAATATTGATGATATTGGTCAGACCGCAAGCAACATACTCACAATACTGCTTAACGACAGCCTTTGCAGTCTCATCGCCTGCTCTCATGCCGTCAAAAGCGGTTCTGCCGTTGACTGCATCGAGGCTTCCTGCCAATTCCCACATCTTGCTGGACTTATCGGTCTCCATAGCGGCCTTGGTCTGACGGATAAGACCCGTTGCCGAAGCATAAGCCTCCCAACAGCCGTTTCGACCGCAGGAGCAATGCTCGCCGTCTTTTACGATAACGGTGTGTCCAAGCTCACCACCTGCCGAGTTCATGCCCGACAGAATAAGGTCGTTGATAATAACACCGCCGCCGACACCTGTACCTAAGGTGATTGCGATAAACTGGTCTGCACCCTTACCTGCACCTGCTAATTTTTCACCGAAAGCAGCAGCATTCGCATCGTTTTCAAGGAATACCTTGCGGCCAAAACGCTCTTCCAAAAGCTGACCGACAGGTGCATTAACAAAGCCCAAGTTGTTAGAATAGCAAATGATACCCGTTGCAGGATTAACGCTACCGGGGCAGCCTACGCCGACCTCTGCAATGTCATCAAGGGTGAGACCTGCATTTTTAATAGCCATCACACCTGCCTCATAAATGCTGTCGGCGATCTCCTCGGTGGGTCTGGGGCAGTTGGTTTTGACCTTGCCCTCACCGATAATCTTATAATTTTCGTCGACGACAGCCGCCGCAATATTTGTTCCTCCGAGATCTATACCAAGATAATACATAATTTTTACTCCTTTATTTTAATTTGGATAATATGTTTTAGAAAAATACATCGCCGTCTTTATTGGCATCTTCGGGGACATCATCAGCCATTCCAAGACGTTTAAGTAACTCATATGCCGCATTGTAGCCCATCTTCTTCTGACGGTTGTTCATAGCCGCAACCTCGATGATGACCGCAAGGTTTCGACCCGGCTTTACGGGGATAGTGACCGATGGCACATCTATATCAAGTATGGATGCCGTCTGCTCATCAAGACCCATTCGGTCATAAACCTTATCGGGTTGCCATTGCTCAAGATTGATCACAAGGTCTATCTTTGAGGTCAGGTTTACCGAGCCTACACCGAAAATACGCCGTGCGTTGATAATACCTATTCCGCGAAGCTCGATAAAATGACGGATATTTTCAGGTGCCGAGCCAACCAGCGACCTTGAAGATACCTTACGCACCTCAACGGCATCGTCGGCAATAAGTCGGTGACCCCGTTTTACAAGCTCGATTGCCGTTTCGCTTTTACCGACACCGCTCTCTCCCAAAATCAGAAGACCTTCGCCGTAGACCTCTACCAAAACACCGTGACGGGTGACTCTGGGTGCAAGCTCAACGTTAAGGAAAGATATCAGCGACGCCATAAAGCCTGAGGTGGTATCCGAGGTGCGTAAAAGCGGTACCTTGTGCTCCTCGGCCGCAGTCTTCATAATATCAGTCACGGGCAGATCTCTCGAAATGATAACCATTGATGGCTTGTGGGCAAAAAAGTCATTTACCCTTGTGCGGTATTCTTCTTCGGGAAACTCGTTGAGATATCCCTCTTCACTTTTTCCTATAACCTGAATACGTCCGTTATCGAAGTACTCGTAAAATCCGCAAAGCTGAAGTCCGGGGCGGTTGACCTCAACATTGGAAATATAAATATCCTCAGGGGGTGCAGGCAGTGATACAACCTCAAGCGGAAAATTTTTAATGATCTTTGCTAATGAAACCGAATACGGTGAACTCATTTGTCTCCTCCTTCATATAAATCATTCCATACACAGGTTATTATATAATAAATCTCTCTGATTTAAAAGAGTAAATTTCGTATTTTCGGCAAAATTTTAGAACTTTCTTTAACTACACCTTGAAATTACTGAGAAAAGAATATATAATCTATTAAAGTTGAGTTAATATTTAGAAATTTGGAGTGTAAACAATGAAATTAGGTATGGTAAGACACCGACCGAATTTCATAACTCCTTAAAAATCCACAAATGCTTATAAAACCCCATAGATACTGCGGTTTTCGGGAAACCGAAAAACATATAACTCCATACTATTCTATACAACTCCCCGCGAAAATGGAGTAAAAATGGAGTAGAAATGGCGTAAAAGATTTTTGACACCGGGGAAAAAGCACATTGCTACAACAAATGCTCTCTGAACAAAAATGTTCAGAGAGCATTTAGTTTTTTCGCGTTAACCAAAGAAAAGCAGATGAAAGCTATATCGTCTTTATATAACAACGGCGGCGACGATGCTGACGTTTTTCAAAGTGTCTCCACATACTGTGAA
>CAYRIX010000042.1:0-14880 GCA_964424555.1 uncultured Eubacteriales bacterium | reverse complement strand
TATCACGACAGACCACATTATGCCTGCAGGTGCAAAGATACTTCCCTACCGCTCCAACATTCCTTATCTGGCAAACTTCTGCTTCACACGTTGTGACGAGCAGTTCCCCGAGAACTGCAAAAAGGAAGGAAAAGGCATTATCATCGGTGGCGAGAACTACGGACAGGGCTCTTCACGTGAGCATGCCGCTCTCGTTCCGCTTTATCTTGGAATCAAGGCTGTTGTTTCCAAGTCGTTTGCACGTATTCATGCCGCAAACCTTATAAATGCAGGTATCCTGCCTCTCGTATTTAAAAACGCAGAGGATTATGATAAGATAACCCAGTTTGACGAGCTTGAGCTTCCCGAGATTCGTGAAAGAATCGCAAATGATAAGGCAGTTGTCCTCAAAAACAAGACTACCAACGAAGAATACGAGGTTATCCCTCAGCTTTCAGGTCGTTCGAGAGACATTATCCTTGCAGGCGGTCTGTTGGGCTACACCAAGCAATCATCTAAATAATATAAAGAGAGGTACATAAAATGGACATGACAAAGATCAACGAAGCTGTTGCTTCATTTGAAAAGCTGCTCATTGCTCAGCAGGAAAGAGCCGAGAGAATCAAGCAGGACAAGGATTTTGTTGACTACGACGCACTTGACAAGCTTATTATCGGTGTTTGCGGCGGTGACGGTATAGGCCCCGTTATCACACATGAGGCAGAACGTGTGCTTCGCTTCCTTTTGGCTGACGACGTAAATGCCGGCAAGATAGTATTTAACGAGATCGATGGTCTTACTATTGAGAACCGTGCCGCAGTCGGCAAGGCTATCCCTGATGACGTTTTGGCCGAGCTTAAGAAGTGCCACGTCATTTTAAAGGGCCCCACCACTACTCCCAGAGCAGGTGATCCGTGGCCCAATATTGAGAGCGCCAACGTTGCAATGCGTAAGGAGCTTGACCTGTTTGCTAACCTTCGTCCCGTTCGTGTTCCCGAGCAGGGCATCGATTGGACCTTTTTCCGTGAGAATACCGAGGGTGGCTATGCTGTCGGTTCTCAAGGGTTACACGTAACCGACGACTTGGCGGTTGACTTTGTTGTTGCCACCTCCGAGGGTTGCGAGAGAATCGCACGTCTTGCCTACGAGTACGCAAGAAAGAACAAAAAGGAACGTGTTTCTATCATCACCAAGGCTAACGTTATCAAGACTACCGACGGTAAGTTCTTGAAGATCGCACAGAAGATCGGTGAGGAATACCCCGAGATCATCACCGACGACTGGTACATTGATATCACCACCGCAAAGCTTATCGACGAGAAGCGCAGAAGAGACTTTAAGGTATTCGTTCTTCCCAACCTCTACGGCGATATCATCACCGACGAGGCCGCTGAGTTCCAAGGTGGCGTTGGTACTGCAGGCAGTGCAAACATCGGTAAGAAGTACGCAATGTTTGAGGCTATCCACGGTTCAGCTCCGAGAATGGTGCTTGAGGGCCGTGACAAGTATGCTGATCCTTGTTCAATGCTCCGTGCCGCAGTAATGCTACTTTCTCACATCGGTAAGCAGGCAGAGGCCGACCTTTTGGAAAAGGCTCTCGACATCTGCATGTATACCGAAAAGAAGCTTTCCATCACAGGCCGTGATACCGGTTGCACCTGCACCGAGTTCGGCGATTATGTAATGGAAACCGTTAAAAAGCTTGCAGAATAATTCTATTTTAAATTTACAGAGAGGAGTGCCGGATCATGAATAATAAAAGTCGAAATGTATCAAGCTCGGTCATTAAAAGACTGCCCAGATACCACCGCTTTTTAGGTGATCTTCGCTCAAAAGGTCTGGACAGGATCTCTTCCAAGGAATTATCAAATCTGATGGGTCTCACCGCAAGTCAGATAAGACAGGATCTCAACTGCTTTGGTGAGTTCGGTCAGCAGGGCTATGGCTATAATATTGAACTTTTGCAGAACGAAATCGGTAAAATATTGGGTCTTTCCAACTCCAAAAAAGCCATACTGATAGGTGCAGGCCATATGGGTAAAGCCCTGGCAATGCACTTTGATATGACGACCAAAGGCTTCAACCTTATCGGTATTTTTGACAAAAAGCCTTCCCTTTCGGGACAGACGGTGCAAAATCTCCCCATTCACGGAATGGACAGACTTGACGAATTCTGTCGTGAAAACAAACCCGATATGGCGATACTTTGTATTCCCCGAAGCGAGGCACATAACGTTGCCGAGGTTCTCGTGAACTTAGGTGTTAAGGGCTTTTGGAATTTCACTCATTATGACCTTTCGGTCGAATTTCCCGATATATGTGTGGAAAATGTTCATTTGAGCGACAGTCTTATGACCCTTTGCTACAACATAAGTCAGGTAGTTGATTAACAAAAACAGAGCGGTTTTCCGCTCTGTTTTTTTATTGTGTTTGGGCATAATATTTGAAAGCATTGATTATGCTGATATCTTGAGGTGAAATATGCTCCAGACCTTTTTAAGAACATGCTTTATGTACTTCGTAATAACGGTTGCCATCAGGCTTATGGGCAAGCGTCAGATCGGCGACCTGCAGCCATCGGAATTGGTAATAACCATCTTCATTT
This sequence comes from uncultured Eubacteriales bacterium, assembly GCA_964424555.1. Taxonomy (GTDB): domain Bacteria; phylum Bacillota; class Clostridia; order Oscillospirales; family Acutalibacteraceae; genus UMGS172. Next base: position 12,296 of record CAYRIX010000042.1, on the reverse strand, counting down.
CGGAAATTGCCGCTATGCCGCTTCAGGATCTCGATATGCCGATATGGACGGCGCTTACCGCTACCTTTACACTAGTACTGCTTGAAATACTGATATCGTTGCTTGCTATGAAATCGCTGTGGTTTCGCAAGCTGTTTTACGGAAGCTCATGCATAATAATTAAGGACGGGGTCATCGACCAAAAAATGCTTCGAAGATTAAGAGTGACTGTGCCCGACCTCATGGAGGTGCTGAGAAATCAAGAGGTATTTGACCTTGAACAGGTGGCATATGCGATATTGGAGACCAACGGGCAGATGAGCGTACTCTTAAAGCCTGAATTTCAGACAGCAAGCGTCAACGACCTTAACGGTGTTGAGACTCCGACGGGAATGCCATGTCTTATTGTGAGTGACGGAAGATTGATGAAAAATGCAATGAAGAGCGTTGGAATTACTAAAGGCGATATCAGACGGCACTTGGATAAAAAAGGCTTGCGGATAAGCGAAGTATTCATTATGACGGCCGAGGATGACGGCGGTATAACTGTTATAAAAAAAGAAAAATGACACCTCAAAGGTGTCATTTTTTCTTTTAAGAAGCAAGTCTTAATCTTAAGCGGAGCTTATCGCTTATCATTGCAATAAACTCAGAATTGGTCGGCTTACCGCGGCTGGTATGTACGGTATAGCCAAAGTAAAGGTTGAGAACATCAACATCTCCCCTGTCCCATGCAACCTCTATTGCATGTCGGATAGCCCTTTCAACACGTGACGAGGTGGTGGAATACTTCTTAGCAACGGTCGGATACAATACCTTTGTGACGGAGTTTATACAGTCAGGCTCCTTAACCGACATCAAGATCGCATCTCTTAAATAATTATAACCCTTGATATGTGCGGGAACTCCTATCTGATGAATTATCTCGGTAATCATAAACTCAAGATCTGAATCGGTTACGGGTGCATTGCTGTTGATAAAAGCGTCAGGCTTTGGAGAGCGTCCACACATCTGTAATATTCTTTCGGCCAATACCGTAAAATCAAACGGTTTAATAAAGAAGTAGGCTGCTCCTGCAGATAATGCCTCTGACTCGAGTCTTGAGCTCCCAAAACCCGACATTACAAAATACATGGGCTTTGAGCTTGACTCCTGCGCAAACAGCTTTTTCATTACACCAACAGCGTCAATATTCGGCAAAAAAAGGTCGGAAAGAATAACATCCGGTCTGATACGGTCTGCACATTCCAACAAAATTCGTCCGTCTTTTGAGCAAAGGGCAACTTCCATTCCGTAGGATTTGACAACACTGGCACAATTCTGACCAAATTCCTCGGTGTCATCAGCAATTAGTACAATTAGTTTCTTTTCCATAGTTAATCCTCCTAATTTCTCGAAACTATGCCATATTTTACCATGTATTTGCGATGATTGCAATAGCGATATTGGGAATTTTTTCCACAATATTGTCGATTAAATATAAATTTAATTCACAAAAACGCTAATCGACGTAATATTTAAGGCTTCAACAGTAATTTTCGACATAATATTCACAAAATAACACGCTGACAGCAAGTCGGCTTTTTATTTAATAGCATATCACGACAGAAAAATCACACTTTTTGCGCAGTTTTAAGGGAAAATACGGAATTACGCCAAAAAATTACCGCAAGCAGGACTAACATTCGTTTTAGGTCTTGATTTTGTTCATAATAAGTAGTATAATTATGTAAGTTTTGAAAGAGGGGCATTTATGAGCTGTAAACTGTACTTAATCCGTCACGGGCAGAGCTTGGGCAACGTGTCTCACACGTTTTTGGGTCACACCGACCTTGACTTGAGCGAACTCGGCTACCTACAAGCGGCCCAGACGTCCAAATATCTTGCCGACAAAAAGATCGATGTTGTGTATTCCAGCGATCTTTTGAGGGCATACAGCACCTGCGGCGAGTTTTTGAAGATCAGCGGCAAGACCGCTATTAAGGACAAAAACCTGCGCGAGATATTTGCAGGCGATTGGGAGAACAACAAGTTCGATGTTTTGGAAAACCGCTTTAAGGACTCCTACAATATTTGGTTGAACGACATCGGCAATGCTCACCCCGACAACGGCGAATCGGTCAAGGAGCTGTCCGAGCGTGTTGTGAAGTGTATCACAAAAATTGCCCAAGAAAACGAAGGAAAAACGGTTGCTGTTTTCACCCACGCCACGGTGCTTCGTGCGTTCTTCAATTACGCTTACGGTAATTCTGTTGCCGATATGAAGGATACAAAATGGGCAACCAATGCTTCGGTTTCGGTCGCTGAATACTCCAACGACAAGTTCACCATATTGGAATACAGCAACGATGCGTTTCTTGGTAGTTTAAAAACAGGTTTTCCTGCTAATGTTTGATGAGGTGTTATTTTGAGTATTTACGAAATTATAATTTTAGGCATCGGCCTTTCGATGGACGCTTTTGCGGTAGCTATTTGTAAAGGTCTTGCAATGGATAAGACTCCCTTGTCAAAATGCTCGATAGTCGGTCTTTGGTTCGGTTTCTTTCAGGCATTAATGCCGTTTATAGGCTACTTCCTCGGTACACTATTCAGCGATTACATAAATAAGTTTGACCATTGGGTAGCATTCGTCCTTTTAAGCTTAATCGGTGCCAACATGATAAAAGAGGCACTTTCAAAAGAAGAAGACGACGCCTGCGGATCATTAGCCTTCAAGGTAATGTTTGTTATGGCCGTTGCCACCAGTATCGATGCTTTGGCGGTCGGTGTCACCTTTGCATTTATGCTTTCGTTTACCGAAATGCTTTTTGCCATTTCGGTTATCGGCGTGACCACCTTCCTGCTCTCCTCAATCGGTGTCAAGATCGGCAGTATCTTCGGCGCAAAGTACAAATCCAAAGCTGAATTTACAGGCGGTGTGATACTCATTTTGCTCGGTCTCAAAATGCTGCTTGAAGGCCTTGGTGTAATAAACTTCTAATGACAAAACCGTTCTTCACACAGAAGAACGGTTTTATTTTTTTGTGAAAATATATTCTGTTCCGCTGTCACATAAAACGGTTTTACACTCAACACCGAAAACCGATTCGATAACACCGCTTTTGACTAACTTCTCAGGTGTGGCTTTTGATACCACCGTACCCTCCGACATAACGATAACCTCATCTGCAAATTTAAGAGCTAACTCTAAATCGTGAAGTACGGTAATTACGCATTTTCCGTCATTTCGCATCGAACGAAGTATCTCCATAACCTGAAATCGGCAAGAAATATCAAGATATGTTGTGGGCTCATCAAGCAAAACGCACGGCGTGTCCTGTGCCAAAAGCATTGCAAGGTACAACCTTTGCAGCTCACCACCCGAAAGCGACAAGGCCTCTCTATTTGCGAACTGCAGAGTATCGGTTTTAAGCATTGCCGTCTCAACCGCTTTTCTGTCAGCCTCGGTCATTCTGCGAGAGATATCCAAATAAGGATACCTGCCGCTAGCCACAATATCGTAGACCTGCATCTGAGGTGTGTGCCTGCCTTGAGGCAACAAGGCTATATTTTTGGCCAGTTCTTTACGTTTGTGGTTTGAATACGGCTTTGAGTTCAACAGAATTTCACCGTTTTGCGGAAGATTAAGGTTGGCCAACAGCCTAACAAGCGTTGTTTTACCGCAGCCGTTAGGGCCGATTATCGCATACAGTTTACCCCTTTCAAACTGCATATCGATACCCTTTAAAATTTTGTTTTTGTTATATCCATAGGAAACGTTTTTGAGCTCTATCATTTGTGTTCACGCCTCCTTGACATCAGCACCAAGGCTATGAAGAAAACACCGCCGATAAGAGACAAAACGATGCCGACGGGAATCTCAAACGGAGCGAATACTACCCTTGAAAACAGATCGCATACAAGTACAAGAATCGACCCTGCCAAAGCGCTTGCAGGGATGAGTAAACGGTGCTTAGAACCGACAAATCTGCGCATTATATGCGGCACAAGCAGACCCACAAATCCTAAAAGCCCTGCAAAACTGACAGCGGCTCCCGCCAATGCGCTTGCTATCATCAAGAGCACAAACCTCAGCACTTTGACGTTCATTCCAAGGCTCAAAGCCGTATCATCACCCAAGCACAGCACATCGGTATCACGAGATAAAACAAAAGCCAAAATGAGCCCTGCAATGATTATAAAAACCGCGGGTGACAGCTTTTCAAAAGACACTCCCGAAAATCCGCCTATCATAAAGGCATTGGCATCGTAAATACTGTCGGGGAACAACATTTTCACAGCGTTTATGGCGGCATTGAGAATACTGCTGATAGCAATACCCACCAGCGTTACGGTCAAACGACCTGCACCTGTTTTGACCGATATGAGATATATCAGCAAGCAGGCCGACAAGGCACCGAAAAATGCTGCAAACGGTAGCATATACAAGGCGCTCGGGAACACCGCTATCATCAGCACCGCCGCAAGTCCCGCACCTGAATTGACACCGATAACGTTGGGTGCCGCCATAGGGTTGTTGAGCACAGCCTGTATCAAAACACCTGCCACAGCCAACGCACAGCCCGACAGCACTGATGCAAAAGCTCTCGGCAAGCGGATGTAAACCAAAATTCTGTATGCAGCGCTTTTACTTTCACCGCCAAGCAACGCCGAAAAGGCCGACCTTATGCTAAGATCGGTCGACCCGAGCAATAAAGCGGCCACAAAAGCGCCAAAAAGCAAAACTATTAAGATAAAAAACAGCAAAAATTTCTCTTTAGCTTTCGGCTGAAAAGACCGTTGGCCAAATGAGTTTTGCAAGGTACTCATAGCTTTCATCCCATCGGTTGTTAGGCTTGTAGTGAAAAAGTTCTTTAGGCAACATATGATAATTGCCGTTTTGCACCGCCGAAAGGCCGCTCCAAGCAGGATTGTTTTCGGCATATCTTTTCAAAAATTCGGTTGCACCGATCTCATCGCCCATCGTAAACGCAAAAATACAGTCGGGATCGGCGTTGATTATATGCTCAATGCTCAGGTCCTCTAAAATTGAAGCATCAAAATCAGCAATATTTTTGAGCCCGAATTCCTTTAATATTTGCCCTGCGAGATTATCGTCGGTCTTGGCCTTCATTCCCGTTGAAAACGCACGGATAAGCAAAACCGAAAGCTCGGTGTTTTGCGGTACTTTAGCCTTGATTTCGGCGATCCGCGTTTCTACGTCGGTCACGTTTTCTCGGAATAAGTCTTCCCTGCCGCTGATATTACAAAACTGCCGCATCAGCGCCTTGTAGTCATCAAAAACATCAACCCTGAAATAACCGTACTCAATGTTCATCTGCTCCAAACTGCTTTTGAGAGACAAATGCGCCGTGAGATCAGCCGAAAGCATCACATAATCAGGCTCACAGGAAACAACCTTTTCAAGGTCGATATTTTTAACCGTACCAATGATCTCAACGTCATTTTTGAACTTCAAACCGTGCTCATCAACGGCATCCTTGGTCACGGCGATCGGCTCTAACCCCGACAACTGCCAACACTCAGCAAACGAGGCATAACAGCACACCACACGAGACTCATTGGATAGATAAACCGCATTACCGTCAACATCGGTGAGCGCAACACCGTCTATATCAGATGCTGTGTTATCATCAACATTTGAGCAAGCCGAAATTCCAAAAACCAGCACCAAAATCAAAAATATTGAAAGAAACTTCTTCACTTTAACCTCTTGTCTTAACATCGCTTTGGAGTATCTCCTGCTTTCTTTCAAGCAGGTCATCGGAGAACAGGTCAGCCTCCAGTTTTTCAATGCCCACACGGTCGATGACCATACCAAGTCGCTCCTTAGCATAGCCGTTTTCCTTAAACCAAAGAATGGTCTTTTCTAGGATAGGCAAAACCTCGTCCTCGCTCACAAGTCGTGACAACGGAGTACCCATACGGGTACGTTTGCCCCAAGTTCCGCCGACAAAAATCTGATACATAATCCGAGTTTCACTTTTAACCGCATTAAACGGGCATTTGCCGTCACAAACACCGCAGGTCTTGCAGACTTTGGTATCAATATCTATCTTGCTGTCGATAAGCTTGGCCGCCTTCATAGGACAGCTTTTCTCAATATTGCAGACCTTGCAACTGCGGCAATCCTCGGAATTGACAACGGGCACCTTATGGCCCTCAATACCAAAGTCGTTAAGGCTGGGTTTCATACAACTGTTTGGACAACCGCCGACACCGATCTTGAACTTGTGCGGAAGCTGAACGCCGTTCCATCCGAGATAAAATTCATTATGTATCTTTTCGGCTAAAGCTTGGGTATCAAAATTGCCGTAAACACAAGTAGTACCCTTGCAGGCCGTAACGGGACGAACCTTGTTACCCGTACCGCCGAAACGAAGCCCACGAGCCGACGCAAACTCAACGACCTCGGGAATCTTGTTAAACGGGATACCCGGCACCTCAACGCACTGACGGCTTGTGCAGATCAGCTTTCCGTTACCGTAGTTTTGGGCAATAAACCCAAGATCGACAAAATTCTGAGCACTAAACACCGTTCCCGCCGCAACAACACGACCCGAAAACAGATCGGTCCCACGGTTACGCAAAAAGCCCATACCCTTCACACGCATAATATCTTCCGGTTTCAAATTAGTCATACAAAACACCTCGAAATGATTTATAAATCCATTATACTGAAACTTAATCGATTTGGCAAGTTAATAAGTTTAAGTAAACTAAAAATCCCGAAACAAACCTAAAGTTACATTGCTGAATTATAAAGCTATATAAAAAACCACCATATATAATAAGAAAACAACAAACCCGAACGTTTCACCGATTGGTAAAAGGTTCGGGTTTGAAGCTGATGGTGCGAGTGACGGGACTTGAACCCGTACGTCGTGGACACACGCCCCTCAAACGTGCCTGTCTGCCAGTTCCAGCACACTCGCATCGACCTGAATATATTACCACAGACAATTTCGTTTGTCAACAGTAAATTTTCAAAATCGGCAAATTATTTCACACTTTTTCTTTTTGAACGAAGATAATGAATAAATATATACACCAAAATCAGCACCGCAACCGAACCGCCCAATACACCATACATAACGGATTCGCCCACATACTCGCCAAACAGCTTTACCGAGCCGTCAAGAGAGTTCTTGATATCCGTCACTACCGCCGTCGGCACACCAAGGTCGGCCATTTCGTTAAAAGCACCGTTCATTGCATGGCTTCTGAGCAATGCTGTTCCGTGAGTTCCAGGCAGAAAGGCTATAACCTTTTGCAAACCCTCTGAGAACTGTGATATAGGCATATATGCTCCGCAAATAAAACCGTAACCTGCGCTGATTATGGTACCAACCGCTGATATCTGCCCCTGCGATGAAAGGAAAATACTGATTATGCTGGAAAAGGCAGTACCGAACATCACAAGCAAAAATACATCAAGTAATAACAGCAGTATATCCGAAAAGGACATATACCATCCCACAACTGCCAGATACACCATACAAACAGCGGCCGCAACAAAGCACACTATCAAAGTAGAAAAAGCTGCTGCGATATAATATGCTACCGACATCACCCACGGTTTCACCGGTGTGATGGTTAGGTCTTTTATACTGCCGTTTACCTTGTCGTTTACCATAAGCATATTCGAACAAAATGCAACCGTCACGCAACAAACCGCCAATAAAGACGACATAAGCTGACCACCGACACACCCGTCGATCAATTTATCAGGGATTTCTAAACTCAAATTTAATCCACTCAATATCGAAACAAAGCTGTCACGGTATACTTTTCCTAAAAAAGTAGCATACAAAAGCAAAAGTATCAGCGGGGTCACCATGGACGTAAAGAACATGGCTTTATCCTTAAAAAACAGCTTTGTATCACGCTTAATTAAAACCCTTAGTTCATTCATGCATTATCCCCTCCCGTAAGAGTTTTGCCTGTTGCAGCAAGAAAAACATCGTCCATCTTACCCTTGGTTATCTCAAAGTCCTTGAAGACCTCAGGATGCTTTATAATAAGCTCGGTCGCCGCAGCAGTATCAGGCACTGAAATGCGAACAGCATCTCTAACAGCTTCATACTCAACATCAAGACTATTTATTTCATCTTCACTCGCATTATAGAGTGTTATAAAGTCTCTCGTAAATTGATTCTTAAGCTCTAGCGGAGTACCCTTTGCGGCTATTTTTCCACCGTCAAGAATAATAACATAATCGGCATCGGCAGCCTCTTCCATATAATGTGTCGTCAAAAACACCGTCATACCGAATTTTTTGCGTAGCTCGTCAATGACCCTCCAAAGCGTGCTTCTGGTCTGTGGGTCAAGCCCCGTGGTCGGCTCATCAAGTATAAGTATCTTGGGTTCATTAATAAGTGCACGGGCTATGTCTATCCTTCGACGCTGACCGCCCGAGAGCTTACCGACCGTGCGCTTTAAAAGGTCTCTGAATTCAAGCATTTCAGACAACTCGTCAAGACGCTGCTTGAACGCTTTTCCGACAATACCATACAATGCCGCACGGCATTCCAGATTATCATAAACACTTAAAGACTGATCGAGTGCAGAATTTTGAAAAACTACACCCAACTCCCGTTTAACCGTATCTAAGTTTTCGTCAAGGTCACAGCCATCAATAACCACTTTTCCTGAATCCTTTTGCAGTTGACCGCACATAATCGATATGGTTGTGCTTTTTCCTGCACCATTGACTCCGAGAAAAGCAAACAGCTCACCTCGGCGCACCTCAAAACTGAGATTCTGAACAGCCTTGACCTCGCCAAAGGATTTGCACAGCTCGTCTATCCTAATTATTTCATTCATTTGAATATCTCCTTTTAAGTGCCGTGTAAACATCGGTCAGCATATCGCTTATGACATCGAATTCTAAATCAAGATATGAGGTTGCAAGTATAGAAGCTATTCCGTGTACCCATATCCATATTTCAGTATGGAGACGTTCGGCATTGCTTTTGTCCAACATCAGTTGGTTGCTCACTATATGAGTAGCATCATCAAACGAACGGTCATCGCTCTTTTTCTCGCCGCTCCTGTCCCGCATATAAAGCAGTTTGAAAATATTTTTCTCCTGCTTTGCAAGGCGGATATATGCCATACCCATTGCTTTGTACTCAGGGTATTTACCTGTTGCTTTTTCAGCAATGACATATTCCGAATAGGTCCTTTCGCACCGTCTGACAACCTCGTTTCTCAGTTCACTCATGCTTTCAAAGGCTGTAAAGATCGGTCGTGAAGAGGTCCCCAATTGGTCGGCGAGCTCCCTCGCAGTAAGTGCCTCTGCCCCACTCTCACGAACAAGGCTGTAGGCCGACTCTATTAACTCTTCTCTTGAATATTTCGGTTTCGGCGGCACATTATCACCCCTATAAAATAATATGCAACACACGTTGCGCAACATCTGTTGTATATTATATATTATCACAATAGATTTGTCAATATAAAAAACCGAGCTCTTTTTCAAAAGAGCTCGGTTCCTATCATTTCTTTTTCCTTTTAAAAATCAGGCTTCTGAAAAGGATAATATTCATTACAATAAAGAAAATAAACAAAACAGCAAGTGTGAGATACGGCTTGGTCGGTGCAAGATTTGCTAACAGCATCAACGGGAATCCAAAAACTATAGCCGGGAAATTCTGATATACCATATTATCGGCGGCAGGTGTTTTAAAATCTCCGTCGATTTCGCGAAGCAGTATGATACCTGTACTTGCCGTTCCCGTAAGCATACCGTACATGGTTAAGAATTGTTCCTCGGGATAATCCTTAAACAGAGTTTTTGCAATAATATAGTTGTAAATGTAGGTTATTACCAAACCTACAACACCCATTATGAGAATAATTCCCCAATAATTCTTGAGAACACCCAGACGGATCGCCGCAATTCCCGAGACAACCATTATATCAAAGAAAAAGTTACTGGCTCTGGTCATAAGAAAATCGTTGGTATATTCCTTTTTAATGATCCTTCTCTTTTTAAGAAAGCCTATAACCAATTTAACCAATGTAGCGGTAAGAACACCTAAAAGGAAGTTAAAGCCATATATGACCGACTTCATGCCCGGCAGCAGCTTGCCCAAAAGGTACATTAATAGAAAGCTTAACAGATAAGCTACAACTATCAAAGCTATCTGCACCGTCATTTTATCCATGCTCTCCTGCATGGGGATTTCATTATCGGACTGTATTTGCTCTGATCTTATCGCCCCCTCTTCTGAGTTTTGCACCTTTATCTTTCCACGTTTTTTTAGAATGTTAAGGTGTATAACACCGCCTACCGAGGCACTGATAAAACCAAGAGCTGCAATGGTCAGACCAAAGCTCTTACCGCCTTCAAAGCCAAACTCGGTCTCATAAATATTGCCGTAGTTGAGCGCTTGACCTGTTCCCTGTCCGTAACCGAACGGCAGTAAAACGCCAGCCGCCTCAAAGAAGCCTGCAATGGCCTTTGCGGCAATAATAGAAATGGCAAAACCGACCACAGCCTGCAGCAGATATGTAGCGACGGTAGTAACACCTGTGTTAAATATCTCGACGGTACGCTTTTTGGTCATTTTACCGTTAGAGCTCTTAAAAGCCGAAGCAATAAAGCCCAAAGCAAGCGTGTGGTATGTTATCAGCTCGAGATTGGCCGTTCCATTTCCGCCAAAAAAGGCCGTATCAAACATCACTTCCTTGGTAATAAGCTTGTACACACCTGCGACAGCGATTAGTATTGCACCGCCAAGTACCGATGTCGGGATCAAAGAAGCCTGCAAAAATTTAACAGTCTTTTTTAGTATATTAGCCACTAAAAGGCTAAGCAATAAGACCGCAATGAGGTTAAGTGTACCCCACACACTAAAGTCCCAAAAATTCTCCATTTTTTTCTCCTTTAACAATACCTTTATGTCTGTAGTATATGTTAACATATTTCAAAGCATTAAAATGCTTATCGCCCTTTAGCTGATAGACCTTGCCGTTGTGGTAGATATTAAGCTTGTTACGCCCCAAAACCGATACCGCTGAGGTTTCGTTAAAATCGAATATCAACTCATTTTGCTTTGCCTCATCAAGCACGATTCGGTCACCGTACAGCCTTATTTCAGCCCATTTTCTGAGCTTTACCTTTTTCTTGTAAACTATTACCTCGCTAACCGACGCATTATCCGAAAACATCGACGCTTGGGTGTATTCCAAAACATTAAGCGACGAAACAAAGTTTTTTTGATATTCATACCACTCGGTCATAAACTCAAACGGAAAGCTAAAACCTATTCCCTCGATCCGCTTATCAATCCCGTAGCTTATCTTACGTCCACAGGTTTCACACTGAGCGGTATTACCTTTACTGCGATGCTTTGAAAGACCGCAATAAGGACAAACGTAGATTGCTCTTTCAAGGTATTCGGCACGCTTGTTTGACTTGAAAGTACCATCAGCGACACCCTCGTTAACATAAAGGCCTCTCTCTATTGCCTGCATAAGCTCATCGTTCGAAAGCTCGGCATACTCTTCAGGCTCAATCACCCTAGCAACATATGAGTGCATTTTGCCCTTTCTTACCTTATCACTCCAACGTGGTTCAGAGCCGTAGCCACCCTCTATACGGTAAAGTGCAATAGGCAGACCCAGCTTACGTGCAAGTCCTGCAATTGCAGGACTCATGTATTCGGTCTTTCCGCTGTATGTACGGTTACCCTCGGGAGCGATTGCAATGGTGCCACCCTCCTTAACAACCCTTAAGCAGTTAATAGCAGCCAAAACATCCGTAGTCTGCTTTTTTATAGGAATAGGTGCAACCGCCCACCTTAAAAGCGAAGAGACAAAGCCGTTAGAAAAAATATCCTCGGTGGCGAGATAATAAATAGGGCCTTTAAAAGCCAAACCAACAAAAAACTGGTCATACGGGGTCTGGTGATTCATTAAGATCAGATACTGTCGGTCTCCCTGCTGTTTGAAGCGATCTATCTTTATATTGTACTTAATATACGATAAGGGTCTGAATATCCAGCTTGCTATGTTTCTAATGACACGGTGACGGAATTTCATCCACTGTTTTTGCTTTTTCTTCATCATTTTCTCCATCATCAACCTTAATTAATATCATAATAACATACATTAACAATATAATACAAGGATTTTTCAATTTGTAACATTGAATTTTATAAAAGCATAAACACTTGGACAGTTTTTACATAAAAAATTCCGAAACAAACCCAAAGGTTCGTTTCGGAATTTGGTGCGCCAGAGCATTCTATAATCGAACCATTTACCTCATCAAGAGTAACGGTAGTATTTGCTTCGTTGTAGTTAAA
>CAYRIX010000041.1:1948-15016 GCA_964424555.1 uncultured Eubacteriales bacterium | reverse complement strand
CACAAAACGAGGTTGCCTTACGGCAAACAGTGTTGTGCTTCGCACAAACGATGTGGCTTCGCCAACAGATTTAAATTACAGAGTATGTAATTGAAAAATCTTAACAGTTGTGTTATAATCAAGAAAATTTTACTGTTTGGTGATATAATGAGTATTTTTGATGGACTTTTGTTGTGTACCGACCTTGACGGTACGCTGTTAAATAACGATGGCATAGTCTCAAAGGAAAATCTGGACGCTATTGAATATTTCAAGGCAGAGGGTGGACGGTTCACCTTTGTAACCGGTCGTCCTCCCGTTATAGCCAAAGATATTTATGAAATCATAAGATGCAATGCTCCCATAGGCTGCTATAACGGCGGAGGGGTGTATGACTTCTCATCGGAAAAGTATCTTTGGATGACCACGTTGCCTAAAAGCTTTATTGAACTGGTTGCCTTTGCCGATGAAAAAATGCCCGATATTGGTATTCAGCTTAACACCGAAAAGCAGATATATTTCAACAAGGACAACCCTGCAATGGAGGTCTTTCGTAAAATGACAGGTCTCCCGAACATCGGTTGTCATTACACTGATGTGAGTGAGTCGGTAATAAAGGTCGTGTTCGGACACCTTGACGGTGACCGTGTCTCCGAGCTCGCAAAGCTGTTAAGCACCCACCCAAGGGCATCGGAGTTTGATTTCATTCGCTCGGAGCACATGCTTTATGAGATATTGCCCAAAGGCGTAAGTAAAGGTAACCTTTTAATTAAGCTGGCTGAACTGCTCAACATTGACATTGCTAAAACGGTTGCGGTGGGGGATTATAATAATGATATATCCATGATAAAGGCGGCAGGTATCGGCTATGCCGTCGAAAATGCCGTGCCCGAGGCCAAGGCCGTTGCCGACCGAGTGACGGTTTCTAACGGGCAGCATGCAATCGCCAAGCTTATTGAAGAGCTTGAATATACATTGGGAGCAAATGAGAATCTGTATGACTGAATTATTAGAAAAAATATTAAAGGATTGCCGTCCTTACACCAAAGAGGGCAGGCTTGCAAGTTATATCCCCGAGCTTCAAAATGCAAATAAGAATGATTTCGCTATTTGTGTAACCAACGGAACTAAAGAATGGTCGGTGGGCGATTTTCAGACAAGATTTACGATGCAAAGCGTTGTAAAACCCATTATTTTGTTAACCGCTTTAGCCGACAACGGCATTCAATCAGTGCGTAGCTTGGTAGGTGTAGAGGCAACAGGCAAGCCGTTTGATGCTTTTAACTATAGTGATCAAGCTTTAAAGGGTGACAATATCAACCCCATGGTAAATGCAGGTGCTATTGCACTTTGCACATTGATAAAGGGTAAGGATTACACCGAGAGATTTTCAAAACTGCTTAGTCTTGCACGTAAAATGTCGGGTAATCCTAATTTGGCTGTAGATGAGCAGGTGTATCTCTCCGAAAAGGCAACAGGTAACAAAAACAGAGCGTTAGCTTATATGCTAAGGGCCTACGGCTTGATAACCGATGATGTTGAGGAGGTGCTTGACTGCTATTTTCGCGCCTGCTCGATAAAAGCAACGGCTGCCGAGCTGGCAAGGATTGGTTTTATACTTGCCAACGGTGGCATTGAAGCGGTCAACGGCGAAAGGCTGTTCAACGGTTCATATGCCAAGTATATTAATGCTGTGCTGACCACCTGCGGAATGTATGACGGCTCGGGAGAATTTGCTCTGAATGTTGGTATCCCTGCGAAAAGCGGTGTGGGAGGCGGAATTATGGCTGTAGTTCCTCACCGTTTCGGCATAGGAATATATTCGCCCTGCCTTGACCGAAAGGGCAACAGCTTGGCGGGTATAAAGGCACTTGAAAGACTGAGCCAAGAGCTGGAATTAAGCATTTTTTAAGTCTTTGACTAACATAACGTAATATATATAGCATCCGAACATTTCTTTAAGAAGTGATCGGGTGCTTTTTAATTTACAAATCACAACATTTTGTGGATGTGCATGTTGCACAACACAACTTTGAAAAAATTGTTTAAATTTTAAGAAAAAAACCCTTGCATTATTGGGACTTGCCCTATATAATGAAATTACGGTGGTGCAAAGTGGTGCGAAAACACACTTTAAGACCATAATTGTGGTGCGAAAGGGGCGGCCGAGATGTTTTTTGGACAACATTATCATAACGTGGATAAAAAAGGCCGTGTTTTCGTGCCTGCAAAGTACCGTGAAGAGCTTGGTGAGGAGTTTATGCTCAGCCGTAGCCCCGACGGTAAGCGTTGTCTCTGCATTTATCCCATGGTTGAATGGCAGAAGATCGATGAAAAATTAAAAGCCTTGCCTGCGGTTCAGGCAGGTAAGCTCATTCGCTTTATGTATTCGGGTGCTGAGCAGGTTTCCTGTGATGCACAGGGCCGTGTGCTCATACCTCAGAATTTAAGAGAGTATGCCGAGCTTGACGGTGAAGCCGCTGTTATCGGCATGTCCTCGAAGCTGGAAATCTGGAACGGCGAGGCCTTCCGTGCTGAGGAGGCAGAGGAGACTCCCGAGTCTATCGCCGAGCTTGCACAGCTTTTGGGATTCTAAAGAGCTATGGAATTTATACACAAATCTGTACTTCTCGACGAATGCATCGAGAATCTTGATATTAAGCCCGACGGTATATATGTAGACGGTACTGCAGGCGGTGCAGGTCACTCAAAGGAGATTGCCAAAAGGCTGACCGACGGTCACCTGTTTGCTCTGGACCGTGACCCTGATGCTGTGAAGACAGCTACCGAAAGGTTGGCAGGGATGCCTGCAACGGTCATTCAGACCAACTATGCCGATATGCAGGCTGCTTTAGCTGAAAAGGGAATAGAAGCTGTCGACGGCGTGCTGTTGGATCTCGGTGTTTCATCATGGCAGTTGGATAACGGCGACCGAGGCTTTTCCTATCACATGGATGCACCGCTCGACATGAGGATGAGCCAAAGCGGCACCTCGGCGGCCGAGCTTGTGAATACTTTAGGTGTTCAGGAGCTGACCGATATTTTAAGAGACTACGGCGAAGAAAAGTTCGCCTACAGAATAGCTTGTAATATAGCGAGGGCAAGGGAAAACGCTCCCATAGAAACGACTCTGCAGTTGGCTGATATCATAGCAAGCTCGGTTCCTGCGGCGGTGCGCCGAGACGGGCATCCTGCCAGAAAGAGCTTTCAGGCCATCCGCATAGCTGTTAATCAGGAGTTTGAGGCTGAGACGGTTGGCATAAAGGCAGCGTTCGACATGCTAAAGGTTGGCGGAAGGCTTTGTGTTATAACCTTCCACTCATTAGAGGACAGGCTGGTGAAAAATCTGTTCGCAGAATTTTCAAAGGGCTGTATTTGTCCGCCTGAAATACCGATATGTGTATGCGGAAGAAAGCCTCGAGGAAGGCTGGTAACACGCAAGCCGATAGTTCCAACCGACAAAGAAGTAAAGGAAAATGCACGTTCAAGAAGTGCTAAATTAAGGGTAATAGAAAAATTGCCGTAAGGCAGAGGGGAAATTTGGGTATAATGGATAATCTTAAGTATTACAATGACAGCTTTGCTTATAATTATGATATTTTTGCCCCGTCGCAGAAGAAAAAGGCTGAGATACACGAGTATCCCGTAGAGAATACTAAGACTTCGTCTAAGGCAAAACAGGAAAGAGCCGACAGAGCTATACTTGTGCGCAACCTTGTCATTTCCGCTTTGGTCGTTATTTCGGTCTGCGCAAGTCTCTTTTTGAGAGCTGAGATATCGTCCATGAAGACCGAGATAAATGCTATTAATGATGAAATAGTCGAGCTCGAGAGCGAGTCGACAAGGCTTTCGGTGGAGATGGAGAGAAAGATATCGGTCACTAATCTTGAGGCCGCTGCAGTAGAGCTTGGAATGCAAAAGTGTGAAAAAAGTCAAGTAACATATATTCAGACCAATAATATCGATACTGCTGACGCTGAAGACGGTCAGCTTACCGCAAATGTAGAATAAATGCAGAGAATAAAAAATATAATTGTATCCAAAGCATAAAACAACGGCGAGAGTCGGACTTTTGTCCGGCTCTCGTTGAGGCATGTAAAAAGTAGATTTTTAGGGAGTGAGACGGTTGACTAAGGGGCCTAATAAAAGCATGATCTTGAGAATCATAACTGTTTGGGCAGTTATGACGTTGACATTAGTGGGTCTGGTTGGCGGCCGTCTTGTTTATCTCATGGGTGTAAAGAGTGACTTCTACCAGCAAAAAGCAGCAGAGCAGCAGCTTTACGATACCGAGATAAAGGCTGAACGAGGTGAAATATACGACCGCAACGGTGAGCTTTTGGCGACAAGTGCTCAGGTGTGGACGGTATATGTTACCCCCAACAGCTTTAAGAAAATTACCGACGAGTCGAAGCTTAATGCCATAAAGTCAGAAATTGCGACCAACCTTTCGGCGATACTCGGAATGGATTATCAGACCGTTCTTGATTATACCAACAAGAACACCAGCTATGTAAAGATAAAGCAAAATGTAGAAAAACCCGAAGCGGACCGTATCCGTGAATATATGTCCAACAGCACATACAAGGTCGGGGAATATATCGGTCTTGATGAGAGCAGTAAGCGTTATTACCAAAATGACAGTCTGGCTTCGGTAGTGTTGGGCTTTGTCGGTACTGACAATCAAGGCCTTGCAGGTCTGGAGCTGCAGTACGACGATGAGCTTACGGGTACTCCCGGTCGAGTTGTTGCCGCCAAGGACGCAACAGGTAACGACATGCCGTTAAGCTATGAGGTGGAAATCGAGGCACAGCCCGGTAATTCTCTTGTTACCTCGCTCGATTCATATGTACAGAGCGTTTGCGAAAAGTATCTTGAGCAGGCGATAATCGATAATCAGGTCACCGAACGAGGTGCGGTTATATGCATGAATGTCAACACGGGTGAGGTACTCGCTATGGCGGTTAAAGGTGATTTTAACCCCAACAGTCCGTTTACCTTGTCTGAAAGCGATCAGGCTATAGTTGATGCTCTTGAGGGTGATGAAAAAACAAATAAGCTATCCGAGCTTCGCAATATGCAGTGGCGAAATAAGGTGGTTTCCGACACGTATGAGCCGGGTTCTGTATTTAAGATCATTACGGCGGCGATGGCTTTGGAGGAGGATGTGACCTCTCTCGGAAATCATTATAACTGCAATGGATATATCGTTATAGCAGGCCGACGTTACAACTGTCACAAGCGTACGGGACACGGTGCTGAGACACTGACTCAGGCTGTTCAGAACTCATGCAACCCTGTGTTTATTACCTTTGGTCAGCAGATCGGTGCAACCACATTTTCAAAGTATTTTGAGGCATTTGGACTCGGACAGAAAACAGGTATTGATCTCCCCGGTGAGACCACACCTGTATATCACACCGTTGATAAAATGGGTATTACCGAGCTTGCATCGTCCTCGTTCGGTCAGACCTTTAATATTACACCGATCCAAATGATAACCGCTATTTCTGCGGCAGTCAACGGCGGTTACCTTGTACAACCGCATATTGTCAACGAAATAGTTGATTCAGACGGTAATACAGTAAAATCTATTGGTACTACGGTCAAAAGACAGGTTATTTCTACCGAGACATCCGAAACCATCCGCAGTCTTATGGAAGCCGTTGTCGACGGCGGCGGCGGTAAAAACGCTTATGTTTCGGGATACCGTATAGGCGGTAAAACGGGTACATCCCAAAAGGTGTCAAAGATTCTTGAAACAGGTGAATCGGGCTTATATATTGCGTCTTTCTGCGGTGTTGCACCCATTAATGACCCCGAGATAGCACTGCTTGTTATTCTTGACGAGCCTCACGGTGATGCGTATTACGGCGGTACTATAGCGGCACCTGTCGGCGGACAGATAATGGCCGAGATATTACCGTATCTTGGCTTTGAGCCTCAGTACAGTCAAGAGGAGCTCGACCGTATGGCGGTCAAGATACCGTCTGTTACAGGCCAGACAGTAGATTATGCTAAAAAGGCTATTAAAGAAAAGGGCCTCACATATAAGGTGATAGGTGAGGGTAATACCGTTATCAAGCAGTTTCCGACTGCAACCGAATCACTTTACAGTGACGGGGTAGTTATGCTCTACACTGAGGAGGAGCTGGCAGTTAATAAAACAACTGTACCTTTGTTTACAGGACTTTCGGTAAGTGCAGCCGATGAGCTGGCAGCAGATCATAATATTAATATTCAGTTCTCAGGAACCTCGCTTTCGGGGGCAGGCGTTGTTGCCTATAAGCAAAGCATCGAAGAGGGTACAGAGGTCGATGAGGGCACAATAGTCACGGTATATTTCAGAACTACCGAGACTGCTGAGTAAGGCAAGAGAAAGGAAGCAAATATGCTGTTATCAGATATATTAAAGGAAAAAGCGGGAAAGTTTGCCGATTTGGAGATAACGGGGATCACATGTGATTCACGTCAGGTCACCAAGGGCAGTGTTTTCGTGTGTATAAACGGAGTGGCTGACGACGGCCACAAGTACGCAAGAACAGCTTACGATAACGGTGCGGCTGTGATTATATGCGAAAAGGACGTAGGTCTTCCTAATCAAATATTTACAGAGGATTCAAGAAAGGAATTTGCGAGTGCTTCGGCAAATTGGTTTGGTAATCCTCAGAACAAGCTCAAGATAATAGGTGTTACAGGCACTAACGGCAAGACCTCAGTGTCATATATGATAAAGCATGTGCTTGAAAAATGCGGTCATAAGGTTGGACTCGTAGGTACTATTCAGAATATGATTGGTGATGAAGTATTGCCGTCAAAGAACACAACACCCTCGGGATATGAGCTTCAATCGATGTTTTCTCTGATGGTGGCGGCAGGCTGTGACTACTGTGTTATGGAGGTCTCATCGCACGCTCTTGATCAGGACCGTGTTTACGGAATAGAGTTTGAGGCAGGCTTGTTTACCAACCTTACGCAGGATCATCTTGATTATCACATTACAATGGATAATTATATGAAGGCTAAAAAGAAGCTATTTGAGGCATCAAAGGTAGCCGTAATGAACTGTGATGACAGCTATTTTGATGAAATATCGCAGGGCTTTGAGGATAAGCTCGTTACGTTTTCGGCGGCAGGAAATACAGCCGACTACCGTGCCGAGAACATCAATTTGCGTCCCGACGGCTCTCAGTTTGATTTATGCGGCAAGGGAATGACAAGTCACATTAAAACGGCTATTGGCGGCAAATTTACACCGTATAACGCTACGTGTGCCGCTGTTTGCTTGGCTGAGCTTGGATTTTCACTTGATGAAATATCCAAAGCCTTTTCCGATATGTCGGGTGTTAAGGGTAGAGCAGAGGTCGTGCCCACGAATAAGGATTTTACCGTTATTATCGACTACGCACATACCCCTGATGGTCTTGAAAATATACTTAAGACCTTTTCGGAATGTGAGAAAAACCGTCTTATAGTGCTGTTTGGCTGCGGCGGCGACCGTGACAGAACAAAGCGTCCTAAGATGGGCGCAATAGCCGCTAAATTGGCTGATTATATTCTCGTAACCAGCGATAATCCGAGAACCGAAGACCCTATCTCGATTATAAATGATATACTTCAGGGCATGAAAGACAGCGACACTTTATATGAAGTTATTGAGAATCGTACTGAAGCTATAAAAAAAGCCGTGCAAATTGCTGAGAAAGGTGATATAATCGTATTAGCAGGAAAAGGTCATGAGACTTATCAGATCTTAAAGACAGGCACTATACATCTTGATGAACGAGAAATAGTTGCTGAGGCTCTGCTTGAGATTTAATTTTCGGAGGAATTTGAAATGAGTGGCTTGATACCCGCAATTACTGCATTTGTCGCTTTTTTGGCGGCCCTTGGCTTGGGAATTCCCATGATTCCGCTGTTAAAGAGATTGAAATTCGGCCAAACTATTCG
The DNA here is from genome assembly GCA_964424555.1 of uncultured Eubacteriales bacterium. Taxonomy (GTDB): domain Bacteria; phylum Bacillota; class Clostridia; order Oscillospirales; family Acutalibacteraceae; genus UMGS172. Next base: position 7,087 of record CAYRIX010000041.1, on the reverse strand, counting down.
TGAAGAAGGTCCTGATTGGCATAAATCGAAGCAGGGAACACCGACAATGGGCGGTATCCTTATTGCCTTTGGTGTTGCGGTCGGAGTTGCTGTAGGTATGAGCATCAGTTCAAGCTTCGGCGGCAATCTTTCTGAAGAATTCGGTCACAATATAAGCTTTACTAAGCTTTTTGCAGGTCTTGGTCTCGCACTTGGTATGGGTCTTATCGGATTTTTCGATGACTATATCAAGGTTGTCAAAAAACGCAATCTTGGTCTGACAGCAGGACAAAAGACTGTTATGCAGGCACTTGTGACGGCGGCTTATCTTATCAGCCTTGCGTTCGCAGGTCTGAAAACAACATGGATACCCTTTGTAGGTGAGGTTAGCGTTGTCTCGGGTTTTGGAATTGTCTTTTGGCCTATTGCGTTCTTCTTTATTTACGGCTTTACCAATGCCGTAAACCTGACCGACGGTATTGACGGACTTGCGTCAAGCGTAACCTTGGTCGTTGCTGTAGCTTTCATGCTCATGGCAGGTCGGTTGGAATTACTTGGAACTAATATAATCGCTTCGGCGCTTGCAGGTGCCTGTATCGGCTTTCTTTCTTGGAACTGGCATCCTGCCAAAGCCTTTATGGGTGATACGGGCTCGATGTTCTTAGGCGGAATGGTCGTTGCCCTTGCATTCTGTATCGACCGTCCTATTTACCTCATGCTTGCAGGAATCGTGTATCTTGTTGAAGCTCTTTCGGTTATGCTGCAGGTCGCTTGGTTTAAAAAGACAGGTAAGCGCCTGTTTAAAATGAGTCCGATACATCACCATTTTGAAAAGTCGGGCTGGAGTGAGGTAAAGATAGTAGTGGTATTCTCACTTATTACAGTGCTTTGCAGCGGTATATGCGTAGCCGCCGTATGGCTTTCAAATTAAAATTTAGGGAGTGTCTGTTTTGTCAGAAAGAATAAAGAGAAATAACGGCAGCGTTTGGTCTAAGATCTTTATCGGCGGCAAAATGGACCTCACTTTTTTATTTTTGCTGTTGATAATACTGACCGTTGGACTTGTAATGCTGTTTTCTGCAAGCTATATCTATGCTGATACGCATTACAATAACAGCTATTATTTTATAACCAAGCAGGCTACCTTTGCCGTGGTCGGTGTAATATTAATGCTGCTGGTGTCTAAGATCGACTATCATTTTATCAGAAAGTTTGCTATTCCTTTCTATCTTTTGATGGTGGTATTTCTTATAATAATGCTGATATTACCGCCGATGGTTGCAGGAACAAGCGTTAAACGTTGGTTTTCTATAGGCCCTATCAATTTCCAACCGTCCGAGCTGGCGAAATTTGCAGTTATTCTTATGCTGGCACATCTTATTTCTGCCAACCAAAAGCTGATGAAAACTTTCAAATTCGGCATTATTTTCTTAGGACTGGTTGTAGGTGTGGTCTGTGTTCTTGTCCTTTTGGAGCCGCATCTTTCGGCGACCATACTTATATTTTTGATAGGTGCCGTGATGATAATCGTAGGCGGAGTCAAGCTCAGGTATGTATTCTTTTGCCTTGGCGCTGTTGCTACGGGTGCAGTTATTGTTTTGAGCGGTGTGATTTCGTATGCGCAGGATAGAATAACCTATTGGTTGGATCCGTGGTCTGCTCCGACGGGGGAAGGGTATCAGACGATACAGTCACTTTTGTCGATCGGCTCGGGCGGTTGGCTCGGTCGAGGACTTGGACAGTCAAGGCAAAAATATCTTTGGGTACCCGAGCCGCATAACGACTTTATTTTTGCAATCGTTTGCGAAGAGCTTGGTTTTATCGGTGCGATGATAATTATAATATTGTTCTGCCTTTTGATGTGGAGAGGGTTTGTTATCGCAATGAAAGCACCTGATAAGTTCGGCTCGCTCATGGCTTTGGGTCTGACCTTTCAGGTCGGTCTGCAGATGGCACTTAACGTGCTCGTTGTTACCAATACCATCCCCAACACAGGCATAAGTCTTCCGTTTTTTAGCTACGGAGGTACTTCACTGATAATTCTGTTGGTTGAAATGGGAATTATACTATCAATTTCACGAAGTTGTAATACAGAAAAATCCGTTTAGAGGTGTAAGTGATGCACATTGTATTTGCAGGAGGCGGCACAGCAGGTCATATTAATCCTGCTATTGCCGTTGCAGGCTATCTCAGGCAGGTTGATCCCGATTGCCGAATTAGCTTTATAGGAACGAAGAAAGGTATGGAAAGCCGACTTGTACCGCTCTCGGGCTATGACTTTTATACCATTGATGTTTCGGGCTTTCAAAGAAAGCTGACCTTAAAAAATATCGGTAGAAATATCAGCGCCGCATATAAGGCTGTGACATCCTCCTTTGCTTCGAAAAAACTTCTTAAAAAGCTTGATCCCGATGTCGTTGTAGGCACAGGAGGTTATGTTTGCGGACCTGTACTTCGTACAGCGGCCAAGATGGGTATAAAGACTGCAGTACACGAGGCAAATGCGTACCCCGGCATGACCATAAAAATGCTCGCACCTTTAGTTGACCGTGTCATGATAGCAATGGAAGATGCAGTTAAAAATATAAATCCCAAGAATCCTCCCGTTATTACGGGTAACCCCATCAGACAGTCCTTGACCGCCGTTTCCAAACAGCAGGCAAGGGAAGTGCTGAACATACCTCAGGACGCCAAGGTTTTGCTTTCCTTTGGAGGAAGCTTGGGTGCTAAGGCAATAAATGATTCTGTTTTTGAGGTAATTAAGTGGAATCTTCAACATAAGGAGTTCTTGCATTTCCACGGAACTGGTAAAACGGGTTATGTTGAGTTTTACAACAGGATCAAAGAGATAGGTTATACCGAAGATAACGGAACTGTTAAGGTTTTGGAATACATAGATAATATGGATGTTATGATGGCGGCCGCTGATGTTGTTATCAGCCGTGCAGGTGCGATGTCGGTTAATGAGTTGCAGGTTTGCGGAAAACCGTCTATACTTATACCTTCACCGTATGTTGCTGAAAATCATCAGTTCCATAACGCAATGTCGCTTAAAAAGGTTGATGCGGCCGAGCTGATAGAGGAAAAGGAACTTAGCGGTGAACGCTTACTCAGTACTGTCAGAGCCATGCTGGCTGATGACAAACGCCTGTTGGCAATGTCCCAAGCAGCAAGGTCGACAGCTATTCCCGATGCAGACCGCAAAATTGCTGAGATTATTATTAACCTTGCAAAAAATTAGCAATTTATAAATTCCGGCATAGTATGTACCGAGGTGCTTACTATGTCCTTTCTTAAAGTCAGCGGCGGAAAGAAATTACACGGAGAATACAGTATTCAAGGGGCTAAAAACAGCGTTTTACCGTTGCTTGCCGCTACCGTTCTATGCGATGGTGTCAGTGTTCTACATAACTGCCCGAGGCTGTCAGATGTTTCGGTGTCAATTGAAATTTTAAAGCGTCTCGGCTGTAAATGTTTTCGTGACGGAAATACTGTTACGGTCGATTCAAGTGGCTTTGACTGCGGTACTATCCCTGAGTGCCTTATGAGAGAGATGCGATCGTCCATAGTGTTTATGGGTGCGGTTGCCTCGAGATGCGGCCGTGCCGTTATGAGTCTGCCGGGTGGGTGCGAATTAGGTCCGAGGCCTGTTGATATTCACATAGACGCTTTAAAGCGACTGGGTGCAGATATTTCCTGTGACTCGGGTAAGATAGTATGTGCTTTACCTGACGGGGCTGTCGGCACAGAGCTTCATTTGAAATTTCCAAGCGTGGGTGCGACCGAAAACATTATCCTTACTGCCGTAAAGGGCAGAGGTGTTACGGTTATAAATAACGCTGCACGTGAGCCTGAAATCGCCGACCTTGCCGATTTTCTGAATAAAGCAGGCGCTGAGATCAGCGGGGCGGGAACCGATAGGGTAGAGATAAAGGGTGTTGACACATTAAGGGCTGTTGAACATTGCGTAATGCCCGATAGAATCGTTGCGGCGACCTGCATGTTTGCTACAGCCGCCTGCGGCGGAAAGGTGAAGCTTAACGGCGTTGTGTATGAGCATCTAATACCGATGCTTACTCTTATAAAGGATTGCGGATGCGATACTGTTGTTGACGGTGATTCTATTGTGATAAGAGCCGATTCGAGAATACGCAATTTCGACACGGTATCAACACAGCCTTTCCCAGGGTTTCCCACCGATGCAGGACCGATGCTTGTTGCTATGTCGACCGTAAGCAAGGGTACGGGTGTTTTTATTGAGAATATTTTTGACAGCCGTTTTCAGTATATCGATGAGCTTAAGCGCTTCGGTGCAGATATTAAGACTTTCGGTCGTGTTGCCGTTATAACAGGCGTTAAACATTTGAGCGCCGCCGATGTAAAGGCTTGTGACCTCAGAGGCGGAGCCGCTCTTACGGTCGCTGCTATGGCGGCAGGCGGTGATACGAGCATTTCGGGTGTTGAATTTATTGACAGAGGCTATGAAAGAATAGAGGATATTTTCGGCTGTCTTAATGCCGAAATTAAAAGATACGGGAGTTAAAAGATGAAGGTAGAGTACAACACAAAAAAGCCTGAGGCGGTCAAGAAAAACCGTAAACGCAAAAAACGAAACAGAATAGTTGCGGCAGTTCTCTCTATCATTATCGTACTGGCAGTAACGGTTGTGTTGATGCTGACAGTATTCTTTAAGGTCAACAGCATCAAAGTCGTCGGTAGCAGTATATATTCTTCGGATGAAATAATATACGCTTCAGGTATCATGAACGGTGATAATTTGTTAAGATTGCCAAGCGGCGATATTGAGACAAGAATAGAGGAAGCATTACCTTATATAAAAGAGGTTACCGTAACAAAGAAAATGCCAAATACGGTCGGTATTAAGGTAACTCCTGCTAAGGAGGCTATATTTTTTGAAAATTCGGATGGAAAATTCATTTGCGATTCCGACTATAAGGTGCTGAGAGCGGTAAACGAATACTCGGAAGGTCTGTTGCGTATAAAGGGTATTGCTACAGAAGCTGTCACAGTTGGAAAGAATATCAGCTTTTCAGATAAACAGCAGAGAGATATTCTGACCGAGCTTAAAAAGATATGTGACGATAAGGGCTTTGATGTCGGATACATAAATGTAGAAAGTGCGGTAAATATAAGCTTTAC
>CAYRIX010000041.1:0-1848 GCA_964424555.1 uncultured Eubacteriales bacterium | reverse complement strand
AGGGCTTTGATGTCGGATACATAAATGTAGAAAGTGCGGTAAATATAAGCTTTACTATTGGAGACCGACTTTACATCAAGCTCGGCAGCTATAACGATATAGGCGGTAAGCTCCAGCACCTCGAAGCTATGCTTCCGTCGATTGATCAAGAAGTCACAGCCAGCATTTCATTAGATGCATGGTCGGTTAATAATAAGGAAGCCGTTTTAAAATATGAGGATATAACCGATTTAATTAATTAAACGGGTAAAAATTCAAGATATTGCGGTTTATTTCAAAAAATATTACTATATTTTTGATTTTTTTCAATATTTAGTATTGCAATTTTGTAAATTGCATGGTAGAATTATTAACGGAATACTGCAAGTTTAGGTATTAGTATATAAAAACGGAAGGATGATTTAAATGGCATTCGAAATTGATAACGAAACTGCTGATGTAGTACAGATTAAAGTAGTCGGTGTCGGTGGTGGCGGCGGCAACGCTGTTAACCGCATGGTAGATGCAGGTGTTCGTGGTGTTGAATTTATCGCAATCAATACCGATAAGGCGGCACTTCTTCTTTCTAAAGCTACCCATAAGATCCAGATCGGTGAGAAGCTGACTAAGGGTCAGGGTGCAGGCGCAAGCCCCGATAAGGGCGAGAACGCAGCTCAGGAGTCTAAGGACGAGATCGCAGCAGCACTCCGCAGTGCAGATATGGTATTTATCGCTGCAGGTATGGGCGGCGGCACAGGTACAGGTGCAGCCCCTGTTGTTGCTCAGATAGCTAAGGAGCTTGGTATCCTCACTGTAGGTATCGTAACTAAGCCTTTCGCATTCGAGGGCAGAAGAAGAATGATTCAGGCTGAGGAAGGCATTGAGCAGCTTCGTCAGCATGTTGATAGCCTCATCGTTATTCCTAATGAGAGACTCAAGTTCGTTTCTGAACAGAAGATCACATTGAAGAACGCTTTTGAGATTGCTGACGATGTTCTCCGTCAGGGTGTACAGAGCATTTCCGAGCTTATCAATGTAACCTCAATGGTTAACCTTGACTTCGCTGATGTTACTGCAGTTATGAAGGATGCAGGCTACGCTCATATGGGCGTTGGTGTTGCAACCGGCCGTGACAAGGCAGAGCTTGCAGCTCAGAAGGCAATTTCCAGCCCGCTTATCGAGACCAGCATGGAAAACGCACGTGGTGTTATTATCAGCATCATCGGTTCCGAGGATATTGGACTCGAAGAGGTCGAACAGGCATCTACTATCATTTCCAATATGGCTCATCCCGATGCAACTATTATTTGGGGCGCACAGCTTGATCCTAATCTTGAGGATGAGATGCGTATTATCGTTGTTGCTACAGGTCTTGGAGAGGACGGCAAGGATGAGAAGAATCCTGCTGATGATATCCTTTCTTCGTTCAACACAGGCGCACAGACCGAGGATGATGGTTATATCACCATTCTCGACGCTCTTAACAAGTAATCGTATAATTACTTAAATACACTTAAAAAGCCTCCTGCGTGAAGCAGGGGGCTTTTTTGCGGCAAACAAGGATTATGTATCGGTAACGCATATAAGCCCATTGGCATTAATTGTAATGGCGTTTGTATTGGGCAAGGTATGTTACAAATGGTTTGATAAATTCTATAGATATAGGAAAATTAAGAATGCGTAATGTCCACGGACATTACGCATTCTTTTTGTTTGATCATAGCTTCACCTTACTGTTGGTGTCAGTAGGGGAGAGACCAAGATCGGTTATTTAACTAAATGATCAGGTTAATTAGTCTTGAGGATTCCAATAATCGTTATCGGGAACGGCAATGGAAACCTCGCCGCCTAAGGTGATGTTATCGTCAT
>CAYRIX010000040.1:0-15309 GCA_964424555.1 uncultured Eubacteriales bacterium | reverse complement strand
GTTCAGCTAGGCAGTACTAATAGACCGAGGGCTTGACCTTTGACCTCTTTGTGTATCTTTTCTTGTTCAGTTTTCAGGGTGTGTTCAGAAAACAGAGCATGATTTTGACTCCGACCAATTCGGTCGGAGTTTTTTTGTACCGTTATGTTATAAAATAACAAAGCAATACCCCGTAAAGCGATGGCTTTACGGGGTATTGCTTTTAATAAGCTTCTGCATCAATCAGTTTTAGTAAAATAGGTCGCAATGGTTAGCTTCTAAAGCTTTGATCCATTCAGTTGACGGCTTTTTGTCGGTGATAACCGTATCGAATTCCGATATGTCACACACCTTTGCGAAGGATACCTTTCCAAGCTTTGAATTGTCTACAAGCATTATTTTTCGCTTGGCCGCTTGCATGAGTGCCACCTTGACGGCGGCCTCTGTCTCACTTGATTCGGTACATCCCTTGTCAATATCCAGTCCCTTACAGGAACAGATACACAGGTCGACATTGAAATCCTTTAGTGTCTTTTCGGCAATTCCGCCGACCAACGACAGGCTTCCTGTTTTTAATGAGCCTCCCGTAGAAACAATGTTCCAATCGGCTTTCTGCGAGAATTCAAGCATTACCTCGACCGAGTTAGTAATGACCGTTAGATTGCGGCAGCTTTTTGCCGATTTTATAGCCTCCAGCGCCGTAGTGCTTGAATCAAGCGCAATATAATCACCGTCATGTATCATGGGTAATACAAGCTCGGCAATTCTTCGCTTTTCAGACGTATTTGAGTTCTGACGGACATGGAAGGGGAGATCAAAGAAAGTATTTTCGGCTTTAATAGCTCCGCCGTAAAACTTTTCGGCAAGACCTTCCTGCACTAATTTATCAAGATCACGTCGGATTGTTTCATCCGATACACCAAATTCGGCCGCAAGGTCATTTACCATCACTCGACCTTCGTTACACAGTCTTTCGTATATCATATTTTTACGTTCAACAGCAAGCATATTATATTACCTCCGTAACGCCAATCTCAAAAACCACATTGTAAATTTTGGAATCCACCACATAATACCATGAAATCAACATTTTGTCAACGGCCTTCAAAGAACAAATTGACAAAGTTTTACTAAAATAGAAAATATTACTTGTAAAAACGGTATTTTTGTTATACAATATTTTACGATGGAGGTGGCGTTTATGAAGCCTTTTATGAATGAAGATTTTATTTTGAAGACCGATACCGCAAAAAAGCTGTACAGTATGTGCAGTGAGTTGCCGATAATTGACTATCATTGTCATATTAATCCTCAGGAGATATATGAAAACCGCAGATTCAATGACATTACGGAGGTTTGGCTCGGCGGTGACCACTATAAGTGGAGGCTTATCCGTTCAAACGGTGTTCCCGAGGAGGAGATAACCGGCTCGGCCGATAACCGCACAAAGTTCCAACGCTTTGCAGAGGCACTCCCCAAGGCCATCGGCAACCCGATGTATCATTGGACTCACCTTGAGCTTAAGCGTTATTTCGGGTATGACGGCATACTCAACGGTGATACTGCCGAGGAGGTATGGAACCTCTGCAATGAGAAGCTCAAGACCGATGATTTTACGGTTAGAAGACTTATTGAACGTTCAAATGTTGAGTTTATCGGCACTACCGATGATCCTGCCGACTCCTTAGAGTGGCATCGCCTTTTGAAGGAGGATAAGACCTTTAAAACAAAGGTTGCCCCGTCGTTCCGTCCTGATAAGGCTGTCAATATCGAAAAGGACGGTTTCAAGGAGTATATTGAAAAGCTTGGTGAGGTTGTCGGCAAAAGAATCGACTCGGTTGCAACGCTCAAATCGATCGTGCACGACCGTCTTGATCTTTTTGAGGAAATGGGCTGTAAGGCCGCCGATCATGGTCTTGATTATGTAGTTTACGCTCCCGCAACCAAAGATGCGGTCGATGCTGTATTCAAAAAGGCAATGTCGGGCGAAAAGGTTACTCAAAACGAGATGGAGATTTATAAAACCAGCCTGCTTATCTTCTTTGCTGAGGAATATTGTGTGCGTGGCTGGGCAATGCAGATACATTATGGCACAATGCGTAACATCAACGGACCGATTTTCAGAAAAATGGGTCCTGATATGGGCTTTGATGTTATATCTAACCGTTGCTGCTGTGAGGCAATAGCAGGCCTGCTCAATGCCTTCACAGAGAACAACGCCTGTCCAAAGATTATTCTTTATTCGCTCAATCCTGCCGACAATGAGCTGCTTGACACCATAATTGGTGCGTTTCAGGGAACTGAGGTGGCAGGCAAGATACAGCACGGCTCGGCTTGGTGGTTCAACGATACCAAGACCGGTATGGAGGAGCAGCTTACATCCTTGGCCAACCTTTCGATATTAGGCAATTTTGTCGGCATGCTGACCGACTCACGTAGCTTTTTATCCTACACCCGTCATGAGTATTTCAGAAGGATAATGTGCAACCTGATAGGTGAATGGGTCGAAAACGGTGAGTATCCTTATGACGAAACGGCCTTGTGCGAGATAGTTCAAGGAATCGCCTATAATAACGCAAAAAAATATTTTGGTATATGACATAAAAGGCAGGAGCACCCTGCCTTTTAATTTTTCAAAGATTTAACATTGATTTAATAAAAAAATGCTTTTCAAACTGCAAGCCTTTATGTATAATGTATCTTGGAACAGTAAAGGCATATTGTAGAATGAAAAGAGGGAAGAGCTTGATATATCTTGTTGAGGATGATGCCAACATCCGTGAGTTAGTGGTCTACACACTTAATAGCACGGGCTTTGATGCTTACGGCTTTGAAAGACCATCCGAATATTATAAGGCAATGGAGAGACAGCTACCACAGCTTGTGTTGCTTGATATCATGTTGCCTGAGGAGGATGGCTTAAGTATACTCAAAAAACTGAAATCATCACAAAAAACACAGCATATTCCTGTTATAATGCTGACTGCCAAGGGCACCGAGCTTGATAAAGTAAAGGGCTTTGAGTTGGGTGCTGACGATTATATAGCCAAGCCTTTTGGTATGATGGAGCTGGTGGCACGTGTCAAGGCGAGACTCAGGAATCGAACGGAGTCTTCGGCTTTATCGGAATACAAGGTGAGAAAGCTTTATGTGTGCCCCGAAAAGCATATCGTTACGGTCGACGGTGAGAATGTGCAGCTAACCTTAAAGGAATTTGAGATGCTTTGCATGCTGCTTCAAAACCGTCAGGTAGTTCTGTCACGTGATCAAATACTGAACAGCGTTTGGGGGTACTCCTTTGACGGTGAAAACAGGACGGTTGATGTACATATAAGAACATTGCGCCAGAAGCTTAAATCTGCAGGTGATGTTATTGAGACGGTCAGAGGAATCGGATACAAAATAGTAGGTGATGACCGATGAAAAGCCTTAAGGGAATTATTACACGGTATATTGTGCTGATATCTGCAATCATGTCGGTGATAGCATTCGTAGTGTTGTTTGCAGTAGTATATTTTGTCTATGACGGAAGTGATGCTTCTGTTTTCAAACTGCTTGTACCTGTTGCGATTGTATTTGTTATTGAGATAGTTGTGTTGATTTTTATTGCAGATAGGGTATCAAGGTCGATTACCAAGCCGATAAACAGGCTTAACCCCGAGGATCCTAAAAGTACCGTGTGCTACCGTGAGCTGACACCGCTTGTTGAACGTATTGAATCGCAGAATACACAGATCGCCAAGCAGATAACCGACCTGAGGCTTGAACATGAGAATCAGGATGCAATGCGCAGGGATTTTACGGCCAATGTTTCGCATGAGCTTAAAACTCCGCTCACATCTATTTCGGGCTATGCAGAAATAATAAAAGCAGGAATTGCAAAACAGGAGGATGTTGAACGTTTTGCGGGCAAGATATATGATGAGTCACAGCGTCTGATTACCTTGGTTGGCGATATTATCAAGCTGTCACAGCTTGAAAGTCATGAAGCACCTGTGGAAATTGAGAGATTAAACCTTTATGAGGTATGTAAAGATGTTCTCTCACAGCTTGAAATGGCGGCGGCTGAGCGAAGCGTTATAATGGAGCTTAAGGGCGACCGTTCAGAACTGGTGGCATCGCATAAAATAGTGGAGGAAATGATCTTCAACCTTTGTGATAACGCCATCAAGTATAATCGTGAGGGCGGCAGGGTGTTGGTCGAGATAAAACAATGTATGGACGGTGTTGAGCTTACCGTCAGCGATACGGGTATAGGTATTCCGAAGGAGGATATAGAGCGTATATTTGAAAGGTTCTACCGTGTCGATAAAAGCCATTCAAAGGCTATTGGCGGAACAGGACTCGGATTATCTATAGTTAAGCACGGCGCTTTATTCTTGGGAGCTTCGGTTACGGTCGAAAGCGAACTGGATGTGGGCACATCGATAAGAATAGTTTTTTAAAGGAGATACAAAATGGCAAAAAGAATAGCACTTATAGCACACGATAATATGAAGCCTAAGATGATCGATTGGTGCAAGGACAATTATGAGGCATTATCGCATCATTTTCTTTGCGGAACAGGTACCACCTCATCCAAGATAACCGAGGCAACAGGTTTGCCTGTCAAGGCGTATTTAAGCGGTCCGTTGGGCGGTGACCAGCAGATAGGGGCGAGGGTTGCAACGGGAGAAATAGATATTATAATTTTCTTTTCCGATCCCTTGACTGCAATGCCTCACGACCCCGATGTCAAAGCACTCTTAAGAATTGCTCAGGTGTACGATATCCCTATTGCCAACAATGTCGCTACCGCCGACTGTATACTTAAAGCTTTGCTGTAAAATGAAAAGCCGAGATGAAGCATCTCGGCTTTTTGCTTTGAATTTTATTCGTCTTCTTCGTCCTCGTCATTGGACTTAGGCACCTCTTTATAGAGATTGAACCTGAACAATAGCGATTCATCCTCGGGATCGGCACAGCGGATGGTGACCTCTTTAATAATGGCGTCCTTCATAATATTTGCAACACCTATCATCTGGCAAAGCTTGGACTTGAGGTTTAAAACATCGCCCTCCTCTGTCTCCAAGAAAACATCTCCGCGACACTTGTCAAGAGTCTGAATGAAATCAGCTATATCGATATCATGCATAACCATAAATCTTTCCATAAGTAAAACTCCTTTCATATTTCTGTATGATACTCTTATATTATATTGGAAAACCGAAATTTCGTCAACATAAAAATGTAAACTTTTTACCAAAGGGATTTTTTGCGTTGCCAAACAGTATAAAAGATGGTAGAATATTAAATGGAATTATATAGAATACGGAGGAGCGTTGCTTTGAAGCTTTTAAGATACATTTGTTTGCTGTTGAGCTTAGCTGTGCTGATGGCTGTGGTGGGCTGTAAGTCTGAGAGCGCTGATAAGTCGGGTGACCCGTTCTTTCAGCTTATCGAGGATGTTACCGCACCTGCACCGGAGGCTGACGCCGTAAAGCATGAGCGGTTTAATCCCGACTATACCGATACCCTAACGGCTTCCGAGGAATACGGTGAGCTGATACCCTTTGTCGGCGCATATTATACATACAAAAGCGTTGAAGAGGGTAAGGAAAAGACCGTCTCGGTGCCTGTGTACGGACTGTGTACCTTAAATGGTGCGGTCGTTGTCGATGCCGTATACGATGCCGTGAAACAGCACCCCAAGGACGAGGGCGGCTTTGTTTACGAGCTGGTAAAGGGTTGTGACGGTTCTGACCCTACGCTTGGCGAAAGATATGTTGCAGCCTCCGACGGCTCTTGGGTGTTTAAGATGCCTAAAAACTGCAGCTTTTTCAGAGCAGGCGGCGAGAGAATAATACTTGAACGCACCAAGACGGTCAAAAAGGTCGTGTTTACCTATCACGATTTTTATGACTATAAGGGGAAGTGCAAATTTACTTTTGACACCAAGCTTGCCGAAGATCAAAATACCGTGTACACAATAGGAGAATTCCACGAGGGTATGGCTCCTGTTAATATCACCGTAACATCGGAGCAGGATGGCGAAAAAGAGCATACCTTAACGGCATATTATATTGATAACAACGGCAAAAAGCTATATGACGGCTTGACCTCTTGTACTCGTTTTGAAAACGGCTATGCCGTTGCAGTCGATGAAAACGGACTTTACGGTGTTCTTGACACTAAGGGTAAATGGTTTATTGAAGCAAAGTACCGCATAGTGAACTACAATCCCAAGGTCATGCTGTTTGCCTGTGCCGATGAAGGCTTCTTTGCGGTCTTCAACCAAGAAAAGGAGCAGGTTAAAAAGGTATTTACAGAAAAGGGTAATGTTGAGATGCTTTCGTCTGATTGGCTGATATATAAAAAGACCAATCCCGACACCGGACGTGTAGAGTATTTTTATGCCGATAACGATGAGCCGTTTACCTGTCTTGAAACAGGCCAGTTCCCCGACGGTGATGCACCTGTGGAGGGGCTTTATGTATGTGTTTACTCAGGCACCGGCACCATTTTCAACATTCACGGCGACAGTATAGTAAGCATCGGCGATTTCGGAGAGCTTGCCGACCGCTTCAATAACACGGCGGTGGTCGTCAACGCCAACGGAAAAAAGACCTGCTTTGTTACAATAAGCACCCAAAAGCGCACCGAGTGGATGCGCTACCGATATATGTACCAAAGCGTGGGTGACCGTTATCTCGTAATGCAGAATCCCGACACAGCAGGGTTTGGATTGTACGACCTTACAACAAGCTCGTTTGTCTTTGAAGAGTGTGACTATATCGAAGCGGTGACGGTTGCTGATATAACATTGCTGTCGGTTGTATCTAACGGCAATGCAACGGTGTATGATTCGAGCCTTTCGGTCGTTTTGACTCAGCCTGAAGCGGTGCTGCACTGATGGGAGGTAACATTATGAAAAGAATATTACTTGCTTTTTTGTGCGGCTTGGTTTTACTGACGGTCGGATGCGGTGAGGAAAAGCCGCTCAGAACTGTAGAGGGAAGTGTCGTGTTTACGGCCGAGAACTATCCTAAGATATACGTTACACCGTATACCGAACAGATGGGAATTAATATGGCTGTAGCGGTTATCGGCTGTGATGCTGAGACTGCAAAGGGCATAATAACCGTTTTAGACACCACCGACGCTTGCTATGAGGGTCTAATCAACGGTGAATGCGATATAGTGATTGCTCACGAGTACGGAAAAAGCATAAACGAGCGGTTTAAGGAAACAGCACTGCGTTTTACATCGACTGAGCTTGACCGAGATGCGCTTGTGTTTATGACAAACGGCTTTGAGGAGGTCGCATCGCTTACGGTTGAACAGTTAAGGGCGGTTTACAGCGCAGAGGTTACCGATTGGAGTGAGCTTGGCGGTAAAAAACTGCCGATAACTCTTTTCGGCCGTCGAGATAAGACGGCTGTCGAGAACGCCTTTGAAAAGCACATCTCATCCGAGCCTTCCGAGTCTTTGGTTGAGAAGACCATAGTCACCGAAAACGGCACATTTTCCGCAAATGCCGAATATGATAACCGTGACGGTGCGTTGGGTTACACTCTTTTAAGCCTTTCGGGAAATTTCAACGGCTCAAGCATAAAGCCTCTTATGATTGACGGTGTAGCTCCGTCAAGGCAAACGGTAAGCTCAGGTGAGTATACACTTTCAGTTTCGGTCAACGTTTCGATACGTGCTTCCGAGCCTGCTAATTCAAATACTAAAATACTGTATGATTGGCTGATATCCGAGCAGGGAAGAAAAGCTGTAGGAAACTTGTATTGACAAATATTTTTTGAGGTATTATAATCTTTTTGCATATAAAATGTATCATTTTTGATTTGTGAGGTGAGAATTAAATGGACACAGGCAGTAACAGTAGCGGTATGAAGCCCCGAGGTACCTTGAGAAAAACGGTCTATGTCCGTTTTTCTCTGATGTAAATTGGTATCTCAGCCGTTTTGTACCTTTCTTGCTGTCAAAACGCAGTAAAACTGCACCAAGAAAGGAGAAATATCAAATGGAGAGAGAAGAAATAATGGCAGTGGTCAAGGAACTGGTTGAAGCACATGCTTTTGCAAGGCTTCGCAACCTGCTTTTAGAGGAAAACCCTGCCGACATTGCCGAAATGATAGGCGGTCTTAAGGATAAGGAGATCCCTATTGCTTTCAGAATACTGCCAAAGGATCTGGCAGGCGAGGTCTTTTCCTATATGGAAAACGAGGATCGGGAGCTTTTGATACGCAGCTTCAGTGATGTTGAGTTGCGTGACATATTCAATGAGCTTTGGTTGGATGATACCGTAGATATCATCGAGGAGATGCCGGCCAATGTAGTTGCGAGAATACTGAAAAATACCGACCCTGCAGTCCGCCGTCAAATTAACGAGCTGCTAAAATATCCCGAGGATTCGGCAGGCAGTATCATGACGGTCGAATATGTGTCGTTGAAAAAGGACCTGACTATTGCCGAGTGCTTTAATAAGATACGCAGGGAAAGTATAAACAAGGAAACGGTTTACACCTGTTATGTTACCGAAAAGCGTCGGCTTATAGGCACTGTCTCGGTTAAGGATCTTCTTATGGCCGAGTCCGAGCAGGTGGTCTCCGATATAATGGAGACCAATGTTATCAGTATCGATGCTTATGAGGATAAGGAGGTCGTGGCACAGACCTTCTCAAAGTACGATATACTTGCTTTGCCTGTAGTTGATAAAGAGGGTAGGATAGTCGGTATCGTTACGGTCGACGATGCTATGGATGTTCTGGAGGAGGAAGCCACCGAGGATATTGAGCGTATGGCGGCTATCACCTCGACCGATAAGCCATATCTGAAAACAGGAACCTTGAGCATTTGGCTCAACCGTATTCCGTGGCTCCTGCTGCTCATGCTGTCGGCAACCTTTACCGGTGTTATCATCAGCTCGTTTGAGGATGCCTTGAGCGTTTTTCCCGTGCTTATTTCGTTCATCCCGATGCTGATGGGAACGGGCGGTAATGCAGGCGGTCAGTCATCGGCCACCGTTATCCGTGGTATGGCTGTCGGAGAAATTGAGTTAAAGGACATCTTGAGGGTCCTGTGGAAGGAGCTGAGGGTTGCACTTTTGTGCGGCGTGACGCTTGCAGTTACATGCTTTTTGAAAATAATCCTTATCGACAATATGTTGCTTAATATGAACGTATCGTATTCGGAAATGGCGGTCGTTAGCCTTACTTTAGTAGTGACAGTGTTTGCGGCGAAGCTGGTCGGATGCAGTCTGCCGATCTTGGCTAAGGCGGTAAAGCTTGACCCTGCGGTCATGGCCAGTCCGTTTATTACGACTATAGTTGACGTTCTGTCGCTGATCGTCTATTTCTTTATTGCAATGAGGATATTGGGAGTATAAAAAGGTGGTGAGGGAATGACGGTTTCGGTGGCACTTGCAACCTATAACGGCGAAAGCTTTATAGTGCCGCAGTTGGATTCTTTGCTGAACCAAACAAGACGGCCTGATGAGGTCATAATAATAGATGACCGCTCGACCGATAAAACACCCGAGATAGTTCGTGATTATATTTCCTCACACGGTCTTGATTGGAAGCTTACGGTAGCTGAGACTAATTCGGGCTATAAAAGGAATTTTTATAATTGCTTGAAAAACACAACAGGTGATGTGGTCTTCCTATGCGATCAGGATGATGTATGGTATCCCGAAAAAATTGAAAAGGTTTTGACGGTTTTTGAAAATGACCGTGATTGCTTAGGGGTCAACACTTCATTCGACATGACCGACCGAGAGGGTGCTGTTTTGGTGCCGTTCGGAGAGGGCAAACGCAATACAGCCAATCACGGATTGATACTGTACCCTGTGGGTAAGGGTGATTGCGTTAGGGTTGACCTAAACACAGTGCTGGTGTACAATATTTCCCCAGGGTGTACCTGTGCTTTTAAAAGAGAGGCGGTTGAGTGTTATCTTCAAACCTCAAGGTGCGAAATGCCCCATGATTGGGAGCTTAATGTCATTGCCGCAAAGCAGGACGGACTAAGATTTTTAAATGTGCCGCTTATCGGTTACCGTCAGCACGGTAATAATACCATAGGCTTAAGCACCGACAACTCCTTTGGTCCGCTTAAAATGAGAGGTGCCGAGGATGTGCGCTTCAAGGTTTTACAGCAACAAACGGCTCAGCTTGAAATGGTTCGGGTAAATATCAACGCCGACGATAAAGAACAGGTAGTGTTTTTACAAAAGCTTCAACGGTTTTGTGAAAATCGGAAGAGCATTTTGTATGATAAAAAGCTTATTCCTTGCTTTAAAAATCTGTTTTTGTATCACCGGCTGAAAGAGGTTGCGACGATACATTTCAGAGGCTTGATAGGGGATTTTGTTTACGTATTAAAGCATTAATTTTTGCAGGTGATAAAAATGATAGAACAGCAAATTAAAAATTTAGTAGAATACGGTGTGAAATGCGGTCTCATTACCACAGAGGATAGGGTATATACCACCAACCGTATACTTGAAATATTGGATATGGACGAGTACTCCGAGCCCCAGACCGTTACTTCGGACGACCTTGAGACCATTCTTAAAGACATACTTTCCTATGCGGTGGAAAATGGACTTTTAGATGATAACATCACCGAAAGGGATCTTTTTGATACCAAGGTCATGTCGACATTAGTGCCACGTCCGTCGGAGGTTATCAAGAACTTTTGGTTGGAATATGAAAAGTCGCCCGAGGCCGCTACCGATTATTACTACAAATTAAGCTGTGACAGTGATTATATCCGCCGCTACCGTATTAAAAAGGATGTTAAGTGGGTCACCTCGACCGAGTACGGTGACCTTGATATCACCATTAATCTGTCCAAGCCCGAGAAAGACCCCAAGGCTATTGCTGCTGCCAAAAACGCTAAGCAGAGCGGTTACCCCAAGTGCTTGCTTTGTAAGGAAAATGAGGGTTACAGAGGCCGAATGAACCATCCTGCCCGTGGCAACCACCGCATCATCCCCATGATGATAAACGACACTCCTTGGATGATGCAGTATTCGCCTTACGTTTACTACAACGAGCATTGCATCGTGTTCAATTCCGAGCATACTCCCATGGCTATCAACCGTGCAACCTTCAGAAAACTACTTGATTTCGTCAAACTTTTTCCACACTACTTCGTCGGTTCAAACGCTGATCTGCCGATAGTCGGCGGCTCGATTTTGACCCACGATCATTTTCAAGGCGGACATTATACCTTTGCAATGGCCAAGGCACCTATAGAAACATCGGTTAAATTCAATGGCTTTGAGGACGTTGAGGCAGGCCTTGTAAAGTGGCCGATGTCGGTTATCCGTCTGCGTTCAAACGACACCGACCGTCTTATCGAGCTGGCAGATAAAATTCTCTTAAAATGGAGAGGGTATACCGACGAGGATGCCTTTGTTTTTGCTGAAACCGACGGCACTCCCCACAACACCATTACTCCGATTGCCCGTGTCGCCAATGGCAAGTTTGAGTTGGACCTTGTGCTTCGTAACAACATTACCACAACTGAGCATCCGTTGGGTGTTTATCATCCCCACGCAGAACTGCATCATATAAAGAAAGAGAACATCGGACTTATCGAGGTTATGGGTCTGGCCGTTTTACCTGCACGACTTAAAGAGGAAATGCGTGTTTTAGGTGAAAAATTGGTGGTGGGTGCTGACCTTTATGCTGATGAGGTCACCGCCAAGCATGCCGATTGGGCATATGAGTTCAGCAAAAACTACACCATAACCGCTGACAATGTTGACGAGATTATCCGTACTGAGGTGGGCAAGGTGTTTGCTAAAGTGTTGGAGCACGCAGGTGTTTATAAGCGTGATGACAAGGGCAAGTCCGCATTCCTTAAATTTGTTGACGAAGTGAACAAATAAACAGGTAAATATTTGTCTACAAATAATGTCAATTTGTCTTTACATTTGAATTTTCATTTAGTAAAATGAGCATAGGTCGCAATGGTCTGTGCTCATTATTTTTTCTTTTTTTGAAATGAGGTTGAGGTTATGGATAAAAAACGTTTGGGTGTAATGGTCGACTGCTCGAGAAATGCCGTTATGACGGTCGACACGGTCAAAAAATTTATCGATTCCTTGAGTAAGATGGGCTATAATATGCTGATGCTCTACACCGAGGACACCTATGAGGTCGATAATCAGCCTTGGTTTGGCTATCTTCGAGGCCGCTACTCCAAGGACGAGATGAAGGAAATTGTCAAATACGGCGAGGAAAAAGGGATAGAGCTTATCCCTTGTATCCAGACCTTGGCACACCTTAATCAGATGTTCCGCTGGCCTGAATACAATGCCGTTCACGACTGTGATGACATCCTGCTTATCGACGAGGAAAAGACCTATACGCTTATCGAGGATATGTTCAGTACCTTGCGCCAGTGCTTTAAGACCAATAAATTACATATCGGTATGGATGAGGCTCATAACGTCGGACTCGGAAAGTTCCTCGATAAACACGGCTTCCAAAACCGTTTCGAGATCATTGCACGCCATTTGAAGCGTGTTGCCGAGCTTGCCGCAAAATATGATTTTGAGCCAATGATGTGGAGCGATATGTTCTTTAGGTTAGCCAACCACGGCGGATACTACGTCAAAGACCCCGATATCATCACCGAGGATATCGTCAAGTGCGTTCCCGATAATGTTGAACTGGTCTATTGGGACTATTATAAGATGGAACGTGAACCCTACGACATTATGATCGAGGCACACAAGCGTTTTAATAAGCCTGTCTGGTTTGCAGGCGGTGCATGGACGTGGACAGGCTTCACTCCTCACAACAATATGTCAATGAATATTACAAAATCGGCTATGTCGGCCTGCCGAGATGCAGGTGTTGAAAACGTTTTCTTGACCTGCTGGGGTGACAACGGCGGCGAGTGTTCAACCTTTAGCATCCTGCCTGCACTGATGTACTCTGCCGAGGTGTATCGGGGTAACGATGACCTCGATTCAATTAAGCAGAAGTTCGAGGAGCTGTTCGGCTTTGGCTTTGATGATTATATGAAGCTTGATCTTCCTTCCGTTTACAGTCCTAATGCTGATACTTCGGCACAGTTACCTGACAAGCAGATGCTTTACTCAGACCCATTTTTGGGCTTCTCCGATACAATAGTTGACGATCCTGCCAAGATGAAGGAGACCTACTTGGGTTACGCCTCAGAGCTTTGGCCCTTGGCTGAGCATAAGACCTATGGCTATTTGTTTAAGTCGGCCGCCGCTTTGTGTGAGGCCGTTGCTTACAAGGGCGGCTTGGGCAAGCTGACTCGTGAGGTTTATAAATCGGGTGACAAAGAGGCACTAAAAGGCGTTGTCAAGGAATATCTCATCGCAGAGGCCAAGGTCAATGCCTTCCACCGAGCATACGAGGAATGCTGGTTCAAGGAGAAAAAGCCTCACGGCTTTGATGTGCAGGATATGCGTCTCGGCGGTGTTATAAAGAGGCTTGAAAGCTGCCGTGATCGTCTCGAGGCCTATATAAACGGCGATATCGACCGAATTGATGAGTTGGAGGAGGTGCTGTTAAAGTATCCAACCGACCAATACAGATTAAACAATTACGCAAAAATATCTTCTGCAAACTGCTTCTAAAGTTTTAACGTTGATGCTAAAAGTATAATATAAAGCATTGGCTTCCGAGGGTGGGGCCAATGCTTTTTTGATGTCCTTTTGTGTGGTTGTTCAACCAATTTTGATAAGCCCAAAAAGTCTCGAAAAAAATTTTTTAAAAATTTCCCAAAATATGTTTGACAACGGTTGCAAAATAATGTATTATGTTTTATGTAAAAGTATCTTTGTGTAGGTGTACCTATACGAAAATCTAATATAAAGGAGAGTACTTTTATGAAAAACACATTCAGAAAGGCTGTCAGTGTAATACTTGCTGTCATGATGTTGGTGTCATTGTGCACAGTTGCCATTACATCTGTTTCAGCCGAAGAAATCAACCTTGCTGATTTCGGTCTCTACAGCGGTTCCGGCATTTATACAGCTACCGGAACTCTGAAATCAGATTCATTTGTGACCGATCCGACGGGAACAGGCCAGACAGTTATTAAAATGGACTATGGTAACGGCCGTTTTAACTTTCGCCTTGCCGACCCTGCCGACACTTCAAAAGCATTCGTTGCAACCAAGGACACCTATTACACCATCACCTTTGACTACTTGATTGATGCTGTAGGTGCGGAAACCTCTAATTTCGGTTTCCAAGCCTACCATGGCTTGACCGATTATGCAGGTCTTGGCCGTGTGGCAATTACTAGTACAAGTACATCGGGCATCAGCAGTTCTTTTATCGGCGATGGTAAGTGGCACTCTGCGGCACTTACATTTAAAGCAACTACACCTACTAAAGATGATAACGGAACAGAGGTTTCTCTTACCGGTGTATACCTCACCTATTACAACGAAGTCGGTATCGACGGTTACCTTAAGAACTTTAGTATAACCGCAGAAACCTCTTCTAATTTTTATGGCAACGCTACTTATAGTGATTTCAGTTCGTACTTCAACGAAGACGGTACTGCAAACACCACCGCTGATGATCTTAAATTCACTGGCGGTACTACCGGCTATGCTTCTATAATGAATGATTCTTATCTTGGTGAAGATGGCATTGCAGTTTTCGTCCCCACTGTTGATGTTATTACAGCAAGTGGAAATTCCCAACAAAATGGCACCTCTCCCGACTGGGTTAACATTGTCGATTCGGACGGGAAAGCCGTTGTGGGTAATAATCCCTACTACTATACCCTTACAGTTAAGTATAAGGTCTTGGAAATAGGTGAAAGCGGATATGCCGCCATTGCTTTCGGCCGCGCAGGTGCAACCGCTAGCCAGACAATACACTTCAACCGTAAGAAGATTACCGCTGTTTCTGATGATTGGCAGTATTTCACCGCTTCTTTCTATCCAAATACTGCTAGTTCCGCTAGTTATTTGAGAATTGCTTTCTCAGGTATCGGCTCTAAGATAGCTATCGAGTCGGTTCAGGTTTCTCATTTTAGCCGCGGAAGCGAGAATGTAGGCGTTACCTTGTATAACGACAATGGTGAAATCTATACCCGTGCCCAGTATGATGGAACCTCTATCACCCTCGCCGGCAGCAACACTGAAAACACCGCCAAGGGCGAGAAGTTTATGGGTTGGTATAACGATGCCAACTATACGAGCGTAGCTGACGTAACCCCTAATACCGCAACTGTCAGCACCTCAACTACTTATTCTGATAGTAGCAAACTCTCGGTAGTTTATGCACGTTACCCCTCTACCATTATCGATTTTACCCATAGAACCTCTTGGAC
>CAYRIX010000039.1:0-17162 GCA_964424555.1 uncultured Eubacteriales bacterium | reverse complement strand
AAGGTCGCGACGCTCTTTGTTAAACTGAGGATTTTTATCGGGGCGATATTTTTCAGGCTCCTTAGCAAGGCTTGCCAACGAAGCGCACTCAACCAAGGTTAATTGGTCGGTTGATTTGCCGAAGTAATACTTTGAGGCAACCTCAACACCGTAAACACCGCCGCCTAAGCAGATAGTGTTCAGATAGCACTCTAATATGGTATCCTTTTCATAGTTGTCCTCAAGATACCTTGCTCGCATTATCTCACGTATCTTACGCATTGGGGTCTGCTTGTCGTCACCCGTTATATTCTTAACAAGCTGCTGAGTTATGGTCGAACCGCCCTGATTGGAAGAATACAGGTCAACAAACATATTTGCGAAGGCTGCGACCGTTCGCTTCCAGTCAACACCCTGATGGTCTCTGAAACGCTGGTCCTCGACAGCAACAAAGGCATTAAGAAGATTATCGGGCATTTTTTCAAAGTCGACCCATTGACGGTTTTCCTCACCGTGAAGCACTCTGTAAGGCTCGTATTCTCCGCTTTCCTTGTTTTCCACATAAATTGTAGTGGTAAAGCCTAAGGACATCTCGTCAAGGTCCTCATAAACCTTATCATCAACAAAGTTGAAAACATAGATAGCAAATGCGCCGACAACGAGACAGCCCGTAATAATACCGATAAGCATTATGGACACAAACACCTTAAGACAAATTCCAACTATTTTTTTGGCCTTTGTTTTCTTAGCCTTGGTATTTTTCTTTCGGGTTTCCTTCTTTATCTCGCCCTGCTTTTTGCCATAGCTCGAGAAATCGACCTCTTCCTGAGCGTCATCGGTAGCAGAGTTGAAATCAAACTGCTCATCATTTATAATATCCGACTGCTTGGAAAAAGCATTAAGGTCAAAGCCCTCGTCAGAGTTCAGACTGTCTCCGGGCATCAGGTCACCGTTATTAGAATCATCCCTCTTGCTGTTGAAATAGTCAAGATCATAATCCTTTTCTTTATCAAAATCACTCACAGGCAGCACCTCCTACAAATGAATGGAGTCTTAATTTATTACTATTCCTTATGTATTGTACCATATTTTTACGGTTTTGTGTGTTACAGTATTGTTACATCTCGGTCAGAAAACGGCGAAACTGTTAAGAATTTGGTAATATTTATCACCGTAATTATTGCCGTCTGAATAAACAATTTATTCCGAGGAATAATAAATTTGGGTGAAAACATGAGATTAAGCAAAAAAATAGTTATCGGAATATTTACAGCGGCAGTGCTTTTGTCGGCAGTTTTGCTTTTGGCAGAGGGCACGGTTGAAAGGACCGAAGACACCCCTCCCTCACAAAAGGCCGAGACATCAGTCGCAAAGGAAAACTACAAAGTAATGGCCTACGACGACAAAATAGCCGTTTTTCTTGAAGGAAACAGCACACCCTTGTACACCTTGGACACTCCGTTGGTCAGTGAATTACCATTATATGACCAAGAGCTCTTAAAACAAGGCATTATTGCCGAGACAAATTCAGAGCTGGCCAAAATCCTTGAGGATTACGACGGCTGAAGCTGACCGTCAAGGTAATCGCAGGCCTTGATAAAATCCTTATCCTCCTCAATGCCGTTGACCAAACGGTATTGGAGCTCCTCATCCGACCACTCGGTCGGTATATCGGGTGTAACACCGATACCGTCAAGGCATGAGCCGTTGGCGGTATAATATTTTGCAACGGTAAATCTCACAAGTGAGCCGTCGCTCAATTCAAAGGTACGTTGAACAACACCCTTACCGTAGGTTGTACAACCAACCGTCACCGCCTTATCGTAATCCTTAAGAGCTTGAGCAAACAGCTCGGATGCACTCGCAGTGTTTTCGTCGGTAAGCACCGCCATTGGCAGATCAACATCGTTTTCGTCCGACATATATACCTGCTCATGCTCCTCTTTTTTATATTCGACCCTTATGGCCAAGCCCTCGGGAATAAGATAATCGACCATGTGATATACCGAAGTTAAGGTTCCTCCCCCATTACCTCTGAGGTCGAAGATTATACCGTCAACCTTTTGTTCCTCCATATAGTCTACAGCCTCAACAAACTGGTCTACTGTCGCATCTGTAAACTGAGTTATCTGAATATATCCTTTACCGTCTATAATTTTATAAAATACGGTTTGAGAAACAAACTGTGTAAGCTCGATATCCATAATTATTTCCCGACCGTCACGTTCAATAACCGTTTTTATGCTCTCGCCCGCAGGAATTGTTTTTATGTAAGACAATGCTGCAGAATATCCGATCTCAGAAACCTTATATTCATCCAGCACAACTATCTCATCACCCGACAAAATGCCTGCTTTGTCAGCAGGACTGTCCTCATGAACCTCAAGGACATATATTGTGTTATTATCGGGATGAGCCGTCACCTGCACTCCTATACCGGTATTAAGTCCATACATGGAATTCATGCTTTCTTCAGCATCCTCAGCAGGAATGTAAGCGGAATATTTATCGTCAAGCCCTGCTATATAGCCTGCAGAAATTCCGTCAGACATATATGTGTCGTCTACCTCACCGACATAATATTCCTCAACAAGAGCGTTGATCTCAAGCATCTTTTGGTTATACTTAAACAGCTCGCCTTCCCTCTTTGGAATAATAAACAGGCAAAACAAAAATGTTGTCAGCGTTATTGAGACAACTGCAACTGCACAAATAACCGTCACAAAAAAGCTTGTGGATATAGATCTTTTCATAAATAGTTCATTCCTTAAATATCGTATCTTCATTCAAAATAGGGACTGAAAATTCAGTCCCCTATAAAAATCAGTAATATTTCATGGGATCGGTAGTATTTCCGTTAACTCGTATCTCAAAATGAAGATGATACCCCTTTGAAGCTC
The DNA here is from genome assembly GCA_964424555.1 of uncultured Eubacteriales bacterium. GTDB lineage: Bacteria > Bacillota > Clostridia > Oscillospirales > Acutalibacteraceae > UMGS172. The sequence continues at coordinate 14,283 of CAYRIX010000039.1, read as the reverse complement.
CCGAGGTTCCTACGTAGCCTATAGTTTGGCCTTTCTTTACATATTGGCCTGCTTTGACAATGTATTTCGTCATATGAGCATACAACGTAACATAAGTGTTACCGTCATCACCTGAGCCATGATTCACCATGACGTAATAACCATAGCCTCCCGTGTTATAGGCAGCGATCGAAACAATTCCGTCAGCGGCAGCAACTATCGGTTTACCCTTTATACCGCCGCCCGCTATATCAACACCCTTGTGCAGCTTCCATTTTCCAGTTATGGGATGAGTACGGTAGCCGTAGGGTGATGAGATCGTATAATATCCCGGACAGGGCCAAGCAAAGTCACCGTCATATTTTTGATCAGAGCCAACGTGCTGAGCATTTTTGATGGCCTCCTCGTATTCCTTTTGTGCCTTTTCAAGTTCATCCGACTTATCCTGAAGCTCATCTATCTCCGAGCCAATTCCTGCAAGAGTGGAATTTATATCCGATACCTGTTCATCAAGCTCAGCCTTTTTGGCATTCAATTTACTTTTGGCTGATTCCTGCTCAAGCATTAGCTCACTGAGACGCTCCTTATCTGACTCAATAACCTTCATGTCGTCAACTATTTTTTGCATCAATGCACTGTCATAAGCGCTAATACTTTTAGTAAGCTCGGTTTTTGTGAGCAGATCCTCAAGGTTTTCGGCACTCATAAGCACCGAGACTACCGATGACCGCTCTCCGCCGCTCATGTAAATAGCCCTGAGTCGCTGACGGAAGGTGTATTTTGTCCTCTCAAGCTCCTGCGTTTTGAATTGTATCTCATTTTCAAGCTCGACGACCTCAGCATCAAGGTCGGCAACCTGCTGATTGATAGCATTTATCTGGCTTTGCAGATTATTAACACGCTTAACTAAAGCGGCCTTGATCTCTTTTTGCTTGGTTTGGTCAGCTTTAAGTGCTGATATTTCCTGTTCTATCTCCTTTTGCTCGGCTTCAAGGTCCTTGATATACTGCTGATACTCGCTGACCGTTGTAGCCGAAACGGTTTGAATACCGTAGGCAGAGGAAACACACACAGCACCCACAACCGAAACAAAGCAAAGCAATATGCTTAGCAATCTTCTGAATTTCAAAACAAATCGCCGTATTCCTTTCCAAATATCAAGGGTTTAATAATAACTCATCGGGTTGGTAGTGTTGCCGTTTGCTCTTATCTCAAAGTGGAGATGGTATCCTGTTGATGCACCCGAGGTTCCCACATAACCGATGGTCTGACCCTTCTTGACATACTGACCAACGCTCACGATATACTTAGTCATATGTGCATACAGTGTGACATACTTCTTTCCGTCGTCGCCTGTTCCGTGGTTGACCATGACATAATATCCGTAACCGCCCGTGTTGTAGGTGGCAATGGAAACGATACCGTCAGCAGCTGCAACAATAGGCTTACCTTTTATACCGCTGCCTGCGATATCTATACCCTTATGGAACTTATACTTACCGCTAATAGGATGCGTGCGGTAGCCATATGGTGAGGAGATATAGTAGTAACCCGGACACGGCCAAGCAAAATCTCCATCGTACTTCTGGTCAGAACCGACATTCTGAGCATTCTTGATGGCCTCTTCATACTCGGCAATAGCGTCGTCTATCTTATCAGCCTGATCCTTGAGGTCATCCATCTCGCTGTCAAGGTCAGAAATGGTATTTTTAACCTCTTCTATCTGCTTATCAAGCTCACTTCTTTTTTCACGCAAAGAGACCTTAGTGGCCTCCTGCTCTTCCTTCAACTGAGTTATCTTAGCCTTGTTTTCTTCAATAGTCTTCATATCGTCAACTATCTTTTTCATCAAGGCGCTGTCATAAGCACTGATACTCTTGGTAAGCTCGGTTTTTGTGAGCAGATCCTCAAGATTTTCGGCACTCATAAGCACGGAAGCGGCTGATGACTGCTCACCGCCACTCATATAAATAGCTCTGAGTCGCTGACGGAAGGTATACTTGGTATCTTCAAGCTCCTGAGTTTTAGTCTCAATGTCCTCTTCAAGCTGAACTATTGCCGCATCAAGATCTGATATCTGCTTGTTGCAGGCATTTATCTGACTTTGCAGATTGTCAATATTTTTTTGTAAAGCAGTCTGTACCGCTTTCTTGTCGGACTTATCACCCTTTAATTTGTTGATCTCAGCCTGAATTTCCTTTTGTTCAGCCTCAAGGTCCTTGATATACTGCTGATAATCACTGACCGTAGCGGCTTCTACATTTTTTTCGGAATCAACACTTCCGACAATAAAGACCGAGCTTAATACTGTTGTAAGGCAAAGTGCCGAAACTAATGCTCTTTTGATATCAAAGCGCACGGAATTCACTGCCTTCCTTTCTTAAATACTTATTTATCATAAATGCACTCGAAATAAGACCTGCGAAGCAACCTATTCCCGCAAAGGTTCCAAAAATTATCCAGAAGAACTCCGAGAAAGGGATGAGAGAAACAAGTCCCAATGCATTAATTACAGCGCCGTCGACGGCATTGTATACAAAGTAAAGAATAACCGTTGTGACGATCGCCGACAAAAGTCCGATCGTGACACCCTCGATCATAAACGGCAGACGCACAAAGGAATCGGTCGCACCGACCGCCTTCATAATGCTTATCTCCAGCTTACGGTTATACATGGTAACACGGATGGTGTTAGAAACTATCATCAAGGAAATGACCAACAGGATAGCCACGATCCAAAAGCCGATTATACCGATAGCCTTTTTGATAGCGGTTATCTTTTCGGCGATATCCTTCGTCGACTGAGTCGCATCTACACCCTCAAGCTCCTCAATGCTTTTAAGCGTCTCATCAAACTTTTCAAGATTCAAAAAGGATACCTTAGCTCCACATGACATGGGGTTACCGTATTCGTCACTTTCAAGCAGTGACTGATAATACTTAGCCTGCTCCTCGGTCATGGATTCCATTGTGTTTTTTAGTGCGTCATCTCCGCTGAAATATTGTACTGTGGCAATATTATCAAGCTTTTCTATCTCGGCGCACAGACGCACGGCGTCCTCAAAATCGTGGATGGTGTAGTCATCCTCGGTTATTTCATTATAAGTACCCTCGGTAACGACACCCGAATCGCCGTAAAGAGCTGCATTACGGTCATCAAAGAAGACCATAACGACATTGTCCTGCTCAAGCTTGTCAAGTGCACTGTCAACGTTAATGGAAAGTGCAACGGCAAGTCCTATTACCGACATACAGGCAACAAGCACACCGATAGATGCTATCGACATGAGCTTATTGAGCCAGATGTTCTTGAATCCGTTGCCGACCAAATATCTAACGCTCGTCAGTTTCATAATAAACCTCCGTTCGCATTGTCGGCAACAATTCTACCGTTTTCTATCATAATTACTCTTTGTCCGAAATCACGCACAAGCTGATGCTCATGGGTAACCATGAGGATAGTAGTACCTCTGCGGTTTATCTCGGTCAAAAGCTCAACAATTTCGTAAGACATGTTAGGGTCGACATTACCCGTGGGCTCATCAGCGATAATAAGGTTAGGCTTATTGACAAGCGCACGTGCAAGACCGACACGTTGCTGCTCACCGCCCGAAAGCTCGGCAGGCTTACAGCGAGCCTTTTCGGCAAGACCCACAAGATTCAAGGCACGGGAAACATTCTTTCTTATCTCCTGTCTTGAAGCACCGACAACATGCATTGCAAATGCAACGTTGTCAAACACGTTCATATTAGGTATTAAGCGGAAATCCTGAAAAACGATGCCCATAGTCCTGCGGAAATAAGGCACCTGCTTTCTTCTCATTTTTGTAAGCCTAAAGCCGTTTACGGTAATATCGCCCGTGTTCGGCTTCTCTTCCCTCATAATGAGCTTCATGAAGGTACTTTTTCCTGCGCCCGACGGACCGACAACAAACACAAATTCGCCTTTATTTATTCTTATATTAACATCATCAAGAGCATGAGTACCGTTAGCATAATTCTTCGACACACCCTTGAATTCTATCAACGGCCGCTGAGCCTTAGGCTGCTGACCGATTGCAAAATCCGTAGAAATAACTATCACTCTTTCTGAAAATAGAATTTATCAATACTTGATCGGATTAGCTCTGAGGTACTTCTTGACCATTAGAGCTATTTTGAAGATAATGGCATGGTCAAACTCTCTGAGATCCAGACCGGTTATCTTCTTGATCTTTTCAAGTCTGTATACCAGAGTATTTCTGTGTACGAAAAGCTTTCTTGAGGTCTCAGAAACATTAAGATTGTTTTCAAAGAATTTCTGTATAGTGAAAAGTGTTTCCTGATCAAGGCTTTCAATAGAGCCTCTCTTAAACACCTCACGAAGAAAAGACTCACAGAGAGTGGTGGGCAGGTGGTAAATGAGCCGTGCAATACCAAGGTTATCATAGCTGACGATAGCCTTTTCGGTATCAAACACCTTGCCTACCTCCAAGGCAACCTGAGCCTCCTTAAAGGAACGGGCAAGCTCCTTAAGACTCTCTACAGTTGAGCCGATACCGACAACAGCATGAGTATAGTAGAACTCACTTGCCAAGGTGTCAACAATAGAGCCTGCGAGGTTCTCAAGGTCTGACGATTCAATACCGGGCTTGGTTTCTTTAACAAGCGCAATATCGGTCTCGCTTATATTGATAATAAAATCCTTATTCTTGTCGGGGAACAGATTCTGAATGATATCAAAAACCGAAACATCATTATTAGAGGTAACTCTGATAAGAAATACGGTACGGGCAACATCGCTGTTAAAGCGGAGCTCACGTGCTTTAAGGTTGATATCGTTAGAAAGTATGTTCTCAAGTATGACATTCTTTATGAAATTACCACGGTCATACTTTTCGTCATAGTAAAACTTGATATTTGAAAGGGAAATTGACAGAATGGAAGCATATTTTGAAGCCTGCGGATCATTACCCTCGACAAAAATAATATACTCGGCACGCTGAGGTGTACCAAACATTTTGTATGTATACTGGCCTCTTACAAAGGTGTCATTTGCACCGTTACCGCCGCCTGCAAACATGACCTCATGAGTCTCACCTATCCTGCCAAGGTCGCTGCAAGCGATAACTGTATAGTTCTCGTCAATAACACCTACCGTACGGTCTATGGCATCCTTTATCTGATGTATTATTCCTTGAAAAAGTCTATTTGACATAATGCCCACTCCTTGTGTTTTCCCATATTAGTGCACCATACACATTGTTATTTTACACAATTTTTAAGTATATTTCAAGAGTAAATTACAAAATAGTTAGAAAAAGTTACAATTTGATTACAAAATACACATTATGTAAACCGCCGCAGTAAAAAACTGCCGCAGTTTTACCTGCGGCAGTTGAAAAATCATCAGTTGGTGATGGTCTTCTCGGTCTTCTTGTCGAAGATGTGGATCTTTCCGGGCTCAAGAGTGATCTTGATAACATCGCCGGGATGAGCGGTAGAGGTCGGAGCAACACGTCCGTTGATATTCTGTCCCTCACAAATGGTGTAGAGATATTTCTCAGCACCCATAAGCTCGGTAACCTCAACGTTAGCCTCAACAATACCGTCGGGGAACTTCTCAATAAGCTCCTCCTCGTCATGTACGTGCTCAGGACGGATACCAATGATAACCTCCTGATCAATATAAGGAACAAGGCAATCCTTCTTGTTCTTCTCGGCAGGAAGCTTGATCTTGTACTTAACACCCGAACGGGTCTTGGTGTCTTCCGAACCGAACTCTACGAAGAAGTCCTCACCCTCCTGCAGAACCTTAGCATCGAGGAAGTTCATCTGAGGAGAACCGATAAATCCTGCAACGAAGGAGTTGCAAGGCATATCATAAAGATGCTGAGGAGTGTCGACCTGCTGTACGATACCGTCCTTCATGACAACAATTCTGGTACCCATGGTCATAGCCTCGGTCTGGTCGTGAGTAACATAGATAAAGGTGGTTCCGAGTCTTAAGTGAAGCTTAGAAATCTCGGTACGCATCTGTGCACGGAGCTTAGCATCGAGGTTGGAAAGCGGTTCGTCAAGAAGGAAGACCTTCGGCTCACGAACGATAGCACGTCCCAAAGCAACACGCTGACGCTGACCACCGGAAAGAGCAGCAGGCTTACGCTGGAGAAGATGCTCGATATCAAGAATGCGAGCTGCTTCCTCAACACGGCGCTTGATCTCCTCCTTCGGAGTCTTACGGAGCTTAAGACCGAATGCCATGTTATCGTAAACGGTCATATGAGGATAAAGAGCATAGTTCTGGAAAACCATGGCGATATCTCTGTCCTTAGGTGCTACGTCATTAACGAGACGGTCACCTATGTAGAGCTCGCCGCCGCTGATCTCTTCAAGACCTGCGACCATACGGAGAGTTGTAGACTTACCGCATCCGGAAGGTCCGACCAGAATGATAAACTCTTTGTCTTTGATTTCGAGGTTGAAGTCCTGAACAGCGAGAACGCCGCCGGGATACTTCTTGCAAATATTGCGAAGTGAAAGGCTTGCCATTGTTTTTCCTCCTAAGAAAAATTGCTGAATTTACGCTACGAATAGATTATAGCAGATAAGTTATCAAATATCTATACCCTAATTTACCAAAGTTAGAGCGAATATTTTATATGAAATGTCAAATAGTATGTATACATTATGAAAAAATACATAAACAATCATATAATTTGTTGAAAATTTTCGTCATTTCCACAAAAGAGACAGTTCGCCAGGTGACAATTCTCGGTATTGACCGGTTTTAAGTTTGTTGTCTTTGTACAATTTGCCTATTCTGACTCTTTCCAGCTCGTTAACTCCGATACCGACAACACCAAGCATACGTTTAATTTCATGATATTTACCCTCGGTCAAGATCATAAAGATCTTGGTTGGATCATTATCAGCTAGCCTCACCTTAGCAGGCAAGCACACCGTTCCATCGGCTAACGTTACACCGCTCTCGAGCGATTTTATATCACTGTCGGTTATCGGCTTGTCCAAGGTGACAAGGTATTCCTTTTCAATACCGCTTTTGGGCGAGATCACTTTGTGACCGAAATCGCCGTCATCGGTTATTATCAGCAGTCCTGTGGTATCCTTGTCCAAACGGCCAACGGGAAACAGCCCTTCCCTATTGTATTCAGGCTTCACAAGGTCTACAACCGTCTCACGAGCTTTGTCACTTGAAGCGGACAGTATACCCTTAGGTTTATTTATCATGATGTAGACATATTTTTTGTATGTATAACTCTGACCGTCAATTTTAATATCATCGTTATCGGGATCTACCTTTAACGATATATCTCCGCTGACCTGTCCGTTGACCGATACCCTTCCCCTTAGCACCATGCCACGGGCAAGCTTTCTCGAGTTGCCCGTAATGACAGCTACTATTTTATCAAGTCTTTCCACATCTTAACCTCATTTCAACGGTGAAATTGAGCCGTCAAGCTCGGTCGAATAAATGTCAGCGCCGACAACGGTGTTATCAAGCATAAGCACCTCGGCGAAATAATGCTCACCGTCAGGATGGTTATTCACTGAAAAAGTATATCTTTTAAGCGTCTTACCCTTATGCTCCGACAGGTCAAATCCTTGTGAACGCTGTATCTCATTGTAGTTACTGTATACATCGCTAAACTCATGCGGAACGGTTATCTCATCAACGGTCACATCGCCAACGTCCAGTCCGAACGATTGCAGGTATTCCCTGATATCGGTCTGAGAGTTGCATTCCACGCTTTGGTTGCTTACATCCTCAAAATAAGCAAGCCTTAGCGCCACCGCAAAAACAACCGTCGCAACAAAAATCAGTAATACTACTGCAATTCTTTTATTTGATAGCTTTAAATTCACAGAAAACATATCATCACCAATGGATTATATGTTTTCAAGCAGGTTATTATTTCTTATAATCTGCAAATCAGACAGACTGCATGCGACGCTGCGCCAAGACCCTCACCCGTAAATCCCAATTTCTCTTCTGTAGTAGCTTTTACGTTAACCTGACTGGGATCAATACCGCAGTCATCGGCGATATTTTCAATCATTTTAGGGATAAACGGTGCCAATTTAGGCTTTTGCATTACAACGGTTGCGTCGATATTAGAGATTTCGTAGCCCTTAGCCTTTATCAGCTCAACTACCTTTTGCAAAAGGATACGACTATCTATATTTTTATATGTGCTGTCGTTATCGGGAAAATGCTTACCGATATCGCCCAAGGCGGCAGCACCGAGTAGGGCGTCGGCTATTGCGTGAAGCAAAACATCCGCATCTGAGTGCCCCAATAGTCCCAATTCATACGGTATCTCGACCCCGCCCAATATCAGTTTGCGGTCAGCCGTAAGGCGGTGAACATCATATCCGTGTCCGACTCTTATATTCATATGATATCCTCCGCAAAGACCTCGGCGATCTTAAGATCCTCCGCCGTGGTTATTTTAATGTTTTTATAGTTACCCAAAACGGTATAAACAGGATAACCCTGAGACTCAACAATAGAACAATCGTCGGTGAATTTTTCCAGATCGTTAATAATTCCCTCAACCGCCGTCTTATAAAGGTTAAGCCTAAAGCCTTGGGGAGTTTGGACCGCCTGTAGTGTGCTACGGTCGGGGGTTGCGGTAACAAGACCGTCAGTTCTGACAGATTTCACGGTGTCCTTTAAGGGCACTGCGCAGGTAACTGCTGAAAACCGTTTTACACCGTCTATAACACGTTGTATACAATCCTCGGTCACAAACGGCCTTGCACCATCGTGAATGAGAACAATTCCTGTATCATCGGCAAGCTGTACCAATCCGTTTGCCACTGATCTCTGACGGCAATCACCGCCCTCAACGATATCGGTAACCTTTGTCAGCTTAAAGGTTCCGCAAAGCTGTTGCATTTTTAAAATGCTTTCAGCCTTGGTAACGACAACTATATCGGAGACCTTGTCGCAGTTTTGAAATGCCATGATCGAGCGAACACAGATCGGTATACCCTTGACAACGGTCATCATTTTATCAATACCGCCCATGCGTGACGAGCTGCCGCCACAAACCACAATAACTGACACCTTGCCCGATTGGTTATCATTGACGGTCGTATATTTGAGTACCGTTTCGGTTGAAATCACTTGCTTCACCTCTTATTGCTTACTTCTTACCTATTACTTAAAATAATCGGGCACCCACATGGGATGCCCGATCAGATTTCAGATTACTCTTCCTCGTCGCAGCCTGCACATCCGCCGCACTCATCGCAGCTAATGTCAAACTCAAGCTCCTGACCGCAGTTGGGGCACTTGATACCGCCCTCGTCGATCATCTCATCATCGAGATAGATAACATCATGGCATGCAGGACATTCGACCTCGTAGCAGAAGTCATCCTCGTCCTCATCATAATCATCATCGTAATCCTCGTCGTCCTCGTAGAAATCCTCTTCAAGTGTTGCGAGATCTTCATCTACAGCGTCGAGCTGTTCGTTTATCTCACCAATAGCACCTGCGATATCCTCAAGAACATCAATAATAGCCTTTACGACCTTATCCTTTGCATCATTGTCAGAAAAGCCTGCATTCTCTGCAAGACCCTTGATATAAGCAACCTTCTCAGAAACAGTCATTGTTTTCTCCTTTTTACCATTCGGTATATAGTTTATTTTGCTTATGCACGCTCCATATATTCACCGGTTCTGGTGTCGATACGGATCATGTCTCCCTCGTTGATGAAGAGCGGCACACGGATCTCACAGCCGGTCTCCAATGTAGCGGGTTTAGTAGCGTTGGTTGCGGTGTTACCTGCAAAGCCGGGGTCGGTCTGGGTAACAGCCAGCTCAACAAATGTCGGCGGCTCAACACCGAACACCTTACCCTTATAGGAAAGAACCTTACAGACCATATTTTCCTTAACAAACTTGAAGTTATCATCAAGCTCATTCTTGCTTACGGGAACGAGCTCATATGTCTCGGAATCCATAAAGTAGTAGAGATCTCCGTCAGCGTAGGAATATTCCATATCCTTTCTCTCAACGAAAGCGGTCGGGAATTTTTCGGTGGGGTTAAAAGTTCTTTCAACGACAGAGCCCTCGATAACATTTCTTATCTTGGTTCTGACAAAAGCAGCACCCTTACCGGGCTTTACATGCTGGAACTCTACGATCTGGTATACCTTTCCATCCATTTCAAAGGTTACACCGTTTCTGAAATCACCGGCAGTTACCATAATTTTGTACCTCCAAATATTTACAGTTATTATACTGTTAATTTAACATAGATATAATATCTTATTTTGCATTTAATTTCAAGTCTTATTTTCACTTTTTAGAGAATTATCAAAGATTTTTCGCAAACAGTGAGATTTTTTGACCCACTTTCGGTAACAAGCAGCATATCCTCTATTCTGACACCGAACTTATTTTCAATATAGATCCCAGGTTCGTTTGAAATAACCATACCGCATTGCAGTATATAATCCGCCGCCTGAGATACGGTCGGGGCTTCATGGATATCAAGTCCAATTCCGTGACCTGTGCTGTGCGTGAAATATTCACCGAAACCTGCTTCTGCAATAACTTCCCGTGCCGCTTTGTCGACATCGGCACATTTTACACCCGATTTAACCGGCTTTTCGGCGGATAACTGAGCATTCAACACGGTATTGTACACAAGCTGCATTTTATCGGTAGCATATCCGACAGCAACTGTACGGGTCATATCACTGTGATAGCCGTTATAAACCGCACCGAAATCCATGGTTACAAAATCACCGTTTTGAACGACATTCCCATCGGGAACACCGTGAGGCATTGCACTTTTTTTGCCCGAAACTGCGATAGTTTCAAACGACGGCATCTCTGAGCCGTACTTTTTCATACGGTATTCGAGCTCGGCCGCAATGTCACGCTCGGTAACGCCTGCCTTGATGAAATTGAGCACCTCCTGAAAGGCTTTTTCGGCAATGCGCTGAGCCTTTATAATGCACTCGACCTCGAAATCGGTCTTAACGGTACGGAGCTCCTCAATTCTTTCACGCAGACCGCAATCGGCATTTAACTCAACACCGTCAAGCATTTTTCTGAAGCTGTTCAACTGTTTGACTGTTATTGTATCCTCGCAAAGCACGGTTTTGATACCGTTTCGGACGATAAACTGCTTAATACTGTCCGAAGCTTTGCGAAATAACTCCACCCTGCAATTTTTAACATTTTGCTTTGCGGCAAGGATGTACCGACCGTCAACAAACAGACAACTGTCGCCCTTGGATATCAAAAGAAATCCTAAGGACGAGGCAAAGCCTGTGAGATACTGACGGTTGACACCGGTGTACACCAACGCCGCCGAGTTTTCAGGCAACCAATCAACTATTTTTTTCACTTCAGAAGTTCCTTCATGGCATTGACGGCGAGGAAATAGCTGTTTTTACCGAAGCCTGCAATACTGCCGACACAGGCAGGTGCGATGACAGAGGTGTGGCGGAACTCCTCACGTGCATGTATGTTGGAAAGATGTACTTCAATAAACGGCTTACCCACCGCCTTTATAGCATCGAGGATAGCATAGCTGTAATGAGTATATGCACCTGCATTAAGAATACAGCCGTCATATTTTTCACGCACTGAATGAATAGCGTCGATGATCTCACCCTCGGAATTTGACTGATAAAAATCACAGCTAATATCAAATCCCTTTGCATAGGTCTCAATGTTGGAATTTATCTCGGCTAATGTTTGGTCGCCGTATATACCGGGCTCACGGATCGACAGCATATTGAGATTTGGACCGTTCAAAACCAAAACTTTTTTGTTTGCCATTACAAAGACTTCCTTTCAAGGTAGTAATTTTTCATAAACAGTGCATCCTCCGACTGAGTTCCGTCGGACTCGCAAATAACGGTAGGTTCAAGACCGAACTCGCAGATCAGCTCCATTAAAGGCTTAGGGTCAGGGCCAAAGACCTCATCCTCAAAGGTCAGGTGCTTTTTTTCACCGCCCTTAGTATACTCGATCTTGGAAAAATGCGAATGAAAATGCTTTTTGCGGTACTCACCCAGACGGTTGCCTATTTCGTCGATTATCGCTTTGAAGGCTTCCCTCGAGTTGACCTCACCCAAGGTTCTTGCATTAAGATGTCCGAAGTCAATACACGGAATCAGCCTTTCGTCAAGCTCGCAAAGTGCGATTACCTCTTCCAAAGTACCCAATTGATTTATCTTGCCCATTGTTTCGGGACAAATGTGAATGTGACCCAAGCCCTGCTCATCAAGTGCTTTCAACGACAAAGTCATAGTATCCTTAGCGAGTCGCAACGCCTCTGCCCTATCCAGCTTTCCGCAGGAGCCTGTATGAACTACGATACGGTTACCGCCCATAAAATCAACGGCTTTAGCACTTTGAAGGATATAGTTGACCGAATTTAAGCGTTTTTCCTCGTCAATACTTGACATTGAAATATAATACGGTGCATGAAGCGACACCTGAATATTTTTTTCCTGACACAAAACACCAAACTGACGTGCCTTTTCCTCACCTACATTAACTCCTCGTCCGCACTGATACTCAAACGCATCAAGACCGAATTCCGAGATATATTGAGGCACCTGCAAACTGTGTTTGTACCCTTTAAAATAAAACGACTCAGCACATCCTGCCGGTCCGAATTTTGCAGACATTTTAACACCTCTTAAAATTTATCCTTCAATATCTTTTTCTCAAAATATCGTCTGACCCTAAAGCTAAAACCGTCCTCAAGCTTGACGGGACGGACAAGCAATGACCTTATTCCGTAAAGGTTGGCGCCCAAAACATCAGTAAAAATCTGATCGCCTATTATAGCCGTTGTCTTTTTATCGGCATTCATCATTTTAACGGCTTTACGGTAACCGTTAGGCAAAGGCTTACAGGCAAGACTGACAAAAGGCTGACCGATTTTTTTGGCAAACGGTTCAATACGCCAATGCTTTGAGTTTGACACAACAACGAGGTCGATACCGTTGTCTTGTATATTTTTCAGCCACTCGGTCAGACCTTCGACCAATACGGTCCCGTGGTGGGTGGACAAGGTATTATCCACATCCAGAAGCAAGGTCTTGATATTATTCTCTTTCAAATATTTTAAATCAATATCGGTGATCCTTTTAAACACCGCGGTTGAAGAAAAAAGTGACATAGCTTTCCTTTCAAGTAAAAAAGCCGAACGGAAGATGCTCCCGATCGGCTTTTTTCACATTAAGATTTAGCGGAACTTGCGCTTACGGGCAGCTTCCGATTTCTTTTTACGCTTTACAGAAGGCTTCTCATAATGCTCTCTCTTACGGACTTCCTGGATAACTCCATCCTTCTGGGTCTGTCTCTTAAAGCGTCTGAGTGCGTTTTCAAGCGATTCATTTTCTTTTACACGAACCTGACTCATTTATATTCCCTCCCTCCGCCTGATAGCAGGGGTTAATTACATTTTTAATCATTATACACCCAAGTGCGCATAGATGTCAAGAACATTTTTTAAAACTTACAACATTTTATTTTGCGACAATGTTTACAAGCTTTTTAGGAACATAAATTTCCTTGATAATTGTTTTTCCGTCTATCTCTGCGGCTATTTTTTCGTCGGCTTTGGCAAGGCTAATGGCATCTGCGGCCGAAATATCAGCGGACACATTCAGTCTTGACTTCAACTTGCCGTTGATCTGAACAACGATCTCGACAGTAGAGTCGACTGTTTTTGCCTCATCATACTCAGGCCAAGCGCTAAGCGAACAAAGCTTGGTCTCACCCAACTGCTCCCATATCTCTTCGGTAAGATGCGGTGCAAAGGGGCTGAGCATCAGAACGAACATCTTAAGCTCATCACGAGTCAGCGAGCCGTGATCGGCAATTGCGTTGAGCAAGGTCATCATTGCGGCAATAGCAGTGTTGAACTTCATGTCCTCAATATCCAAGGTAACCTTTTTGAGGGTCTTATGGAAGAGGCTCTCAAGCTCGGGGGTTGCACCCTCACCCTTTACCATCGATGGCAGATCGGCAACACGGTCAAGGAAACGCTTACAGCCCTTTACACTAGAGTCGCTCCACGGTGCGGCCATACCGTAATCACCCATAAAGAGGATGTATACACGAAGAACATCTGCACCGACGGTGTCAACAACATCGTTAGGGTCAACAACGTTGCCCTTGGACTTACTCATCTTCTCGCCGTCCTCGCCGAGGATCAACCCTTGAGCCGAACGCTTTGCATAAGGCTCAGCGGTGGGAACCTCTCCGATGTCGTAAAGGAACTTATGCCAGAAGCGTGAGTAGATAAGGTGACGT
>CAYRIX010000038.1:0-17415 GCA_964424555.1 uncultured Eubacteriales bacterium | reverse complement strand
CTTGCCTCTCAATGGCCGTCAAGGTGTTGAAAAAGGGTGAGGAGGAAAAGGTGTCTCAGGGTATGCAGAGACTTTGCGAAGAGGATCCGACCCTTACCTTTGGTACTGACAAGGAAACAAGAGAGCTTGTTTTGTCGGGACTCGGCGAACAGCATTTGGATGTCGTTTCCTCTAAGCTGAAGAATAAATTCGGTGTTGAGGTTAAGCTTGAAACACCTAAGGTTGCCTACCGAGAGACCATCCGTAAAAAGGTAAAGGTTCAGGGCAGACACAAGAAACAGTCAGGCGGTCACGGTCAGTTCGGTGATGTGTGGATCGAGTTTGAGCCGTGCGACAGCGACGAGATGGTCTTTGCCGAGAATGTATTTGGCGGAGCAGTTCCTAAGAATTTCTTCCCCGCAGTCGAGACAGGTCTCCGTGATTGCGTAAAGAAGGGTACATTAGCGGGATATCCCGTTGTCGGACTCAAGGCAACGCTTGTAGATGGCTCGTATCATCCTGTTGATTCGTCCGAAATGTCGTTCAAGATGGCGGCCGCTGTTGCGTTTAAGGCCGGTATACCTCAGGCAAATCCTGTTTTGCTTGAGCCTATCGGAACCTTGAATGTCATAATTCCCGATGATGTTATGGGCGATGTTATCGGTGACATTAATAAGCGTCGAGGCAGAGTATTGGGTATGAATCCTGCCGAAAATCGCAAGCAGGAGATAATTGCCGAGGTCCCCGTTTCCGAAATGGGCGATTTCCCGACCGCAATGAGATCCATTGCTCAGGGTAGAGCCGTGTTCGAATTTAAATTTGAGCGTTACGAGGAAGCACCTCCGTTCATCGCTCAGAAGGTTATTGCCGAAAAAGCAGAGTAATAGCTTTCATTTGCCGCAGTCTTTTTGACTGCGGCATTTTATTTTTGCATTAGTCTTGATTTTAGAGTTGATTTCTGTTATACTACAAAAATATAATGAGAAAGTATGCGATGGGGTGGCAAGGGTGGATTTTTCCTTTATCAGCAGTAAAGACAATAAACTTATCAAATCGGTCCGCAAGCTGATGACCTCAGCCCGTGAGCGTAAGAATACCGGTATGTTCGTGCTTGAAGGATTACGCCTTTGCGCCGATGCCGCTGTTAACGGGTATACCGTTGAATATCTCATTGTTGCCGAGGGGCTTGAGGAAAGTGAAAGGCTGAACACTGTTATTAATGCCGCTAAGCAACGTATAAAGGTGCCTGACGGTCTGTTTTCATATATGTGCGATACCGTGTCTCCTCAGGGCGTCATGTGTGTTGTAAGGATACCTGAAACCGTAGGGAGTATAGGTGATATTAAAAGCGGTAGATATATCGTTTTGGAAAACACCGCTGACCCTGCAAATTTAGGTACTGTTGCACGTACTGCTGAGGCACTCGGCTTGGATGGACTTATTGTTTCATCGCTCGGATGCGATCCGTTTTCCCCTAAAGCTCAGCGAGCGGGCATGGGCGCTTTGTTGCGCTTGCCGATATATTTAACCAACGACCTTTTATCTGACCTTGATGGTTTGAAGAATAAAGGATTTGAACTGTTTGCTTCGGTAGTGTTAAATTCCGATTGTGATGTATCAAAGGTTGATTATCCAAAAAATTGCGCTGTTCTTATCGGTAATGAGGCTAACGGATTGACCGATGAGGCAATAGCAGTTTGCGACAAAAAAATCACCATTACTATGCAGGGCAGGGCCGAGTCCTTGAATGCTGCTGCTGCCGCCTCCATAATAATGTGGGAAATGACCCGTAAAGAGGTGCAGTGATGTCGGCTGAATATTGGATTTGGTTACAGCAGGTGTTAGGCTACGGAAGTCCTGCAGTGTCAAGGGTCATCGCACACTACGAAACTGCGAAAGATTTTTATCTTGCGCCCGACAGCGAAAAGATCGCTAAATGCCGCCTTAATAAAACACAGGCATCAAGGCTTCATTCGGTGTCGAGAAAAAGAATCTTTAAAATCCTGCAAGACTGTGCAAAGTACGGCATAAATATCATTACACCTGAGGATACTCTTTATCCTGAGCGTCTGCTGAATATTGCCGATCCGCCTGCAGTACTTTATGTTAAAGGCTCACGCTTTGATTTCAACAATATTCCTGCTATTGCTATTGTCGGTCCGAGAAAGGTGAGTGATTACGGCGCAAGATGCGCTTATACAATAGCCGACACCTTGGCCTCATGCGGATTTTGTGTGGTCAGCGGTGGTGCCCTGGGCGGAGACAGTGCCGCACACAAAGGCGCAATTAAAGCACACGGCTATACGGTCGGTGTGCTTGGTGCAGGAATTGAGAGCGATTATCTAAAGTCCAATAAAGAGCTTCGTGACGATATTGCTAAAAACGGTTGTCTTGTATCGGAATGTCCGCCGTTTGACTCGGTTACAAAAGGAGCTTTCCCAAGAAGAAACCGCATAATGTCAGGGCTTTGCAACGGAGTAGTGGTAATTGAGGGTGCGCAAAAAAGTGGTACAATGATAACCGCAAGACATGCGACCGAGCAGGGTAGAGACGTGTTTGTAATTCCGGGTAGTCCATCGTTACCTCAATACGAGGGCTCTAACCGTCTTATTGCCGACGGAGCAAGACCGTTACTCAGTGTAAATGATATAATAAATGAATATTTATTCCTTTATCCTGACAAAATACATGAGCCTGAGCGTAGAGCTACCGTCAACGATAGAGTCAATGAGATAGAGGATGTAAATATTTCGGTTATCAGTGAGACGGAGGAATCGCCCGAGGTTAACACCGAGGACATTGAAGTACGTGTCACGGCAAAACCGAGCAGAGAAATGCTGTCGGATGAGGCACTAAGTATTCTTAAGGTTTTGGAGTCTGTGGATGAAACCTTTACCGCCGACGATGCTGTGGATAAGACCGAGCTGCCCTCGGGTACCGTTATCGGTTGTGTGACCGAGCTTGAGATATGCGGATTTATCGAGGCTGTTCCGGGCGGCAGATACCGTTTAAAGTAAGTGAAGCTAAGTATATATAACACGAAAGAGTGATAATATAAATGTCTAAATTAGTAATTCTGGAGTCCCCTTCTAAAGCAAAGACAGTTCAGAAGTATTTGGGAGCAGGCTATGAGGTCGTTGGCTGTACGGGTCACGTACGTGACCTGCCTCAGTCCTCACTCGGTATCGATATCGAAAACGGATTTGCACCTAAATATACTAATCTTGCTAATAAGAAAGAGGTCATAAAAAAGCTTAAGGAGGCTGCCGCATCATCGGAGTTTGTGTATCTGGCAACCGACCCTGACCGTGAGGGAGAAGCTATTTCTTGGCATCTTGCACACGTTTTGGGCTTGGATCTCAATGAGGAAAACCGAGTGGTTTTTAATGAGATAACCCGTTCGGGCGTTGAAGTGGGTATGAGCAACCCACGTAAGGTTGATATTGACCTTGTCGATGCTCAGCAGGCTCGCCGTGTGTTGGATCGCCTTGTCGGTTATAAAATAAGCCCGTTCCTTTGGAAAAAGGTCAAAAGAGGTCTGTCGGCAGGACGTGTTCAGTCGGTGGCGCTCCGTCTTATTGTTGACCGTGAGAAGGAAATCAGGGCATTTGTACCCGAAGAGTATTGGACCATTGCCGCCAAGCTGATTAAAGACCGTAAAAAATTTGTTGCTAAGTTCCACGGAACCGTCGACGGCAAAAAGGTCGATATACCTAATGACGAGACTGCCACGGCTATCCTTGATGCCGTAAAGGACGGTCAGTTTACCGTGGCTATGGTCAAAAACGGCACACGCACCCGTCAGCCTGCCCCTCCTTTCAATACCTCCACCATGCAACAGGAGGCTTCACGGCGCTTGGGCTACGACGGTAAACGCACTATGCGTATTGCTCAACAGCTTTATGAGGGTGTTGAGATACCCAATAAGGGCAGTATCGGTCTTATTACCTACATGAGAACCGACTCTTTGAGAATTTCTGAAGAGGCACGTACTGCTGCGGCACAGTTTATTACCAATCGTTTCGGAACTAATTATCTTCCCTCAAAACCACGTTATTTTAAGGCAAAAAAGGGAACACAGGATGCCCACGAGGCTATCCGTCCCACCTCTATAGATATGACTCCAGAGTCGGTGAAAGCAGCGCTCACTGCAGAGCAGTATAAGCTGTATAAGCTTATTTGGGAACGCTTCTTGGCCAGCTTGATGGCAAATTGCCTGCAGGATACCGTCAATGTTGATATACACAATAACGGCTATCTCTTTAAGGCAAGCGGATATAAGGTCAAGTTTGACGGCTTTACGGCGCTTTATGTTGAAGGCAAGGACGAGGAAGAAGAGCAAAACAGTGCAATTCCTCCGCTCGCAGTCGGTGATGTCCTAAAGACCGATAGTGTCAGCGGCGTTATGAAGGAGCAGCATTTCACTCAGCCTCCCGTAAGATATAACTATGCAACCCTTACAAAGGCTTTGGATGAAAACGGCATCGGCCGTCCTGCTACCTACGCTCCTATTGTTTCCAACATCGAGCAGAGAGATTATGTTACCAAGATAAATAAGGCATATGCTCCCACTCCGTTAGGCGAGACTGTAACCGAACTGATGTGTGAATACTTTAAAAGGATAGTCGATATCAAGTTCACAGCAGGAATGGAGGAAAGCCTTGATAAAATCGGCGACGGTCAGCTTGGCTGGGTCGAGACCATTGCAGAATTCTATAAGGATTTTGACAAGACTCTCAAGGCCGCCGAGGAAAAGATGGACGGCAAACGTATCAAGGTGCCCGATGAGGAGACCGATGTCCTGTGTGAGCTTTGCGGAAGAAAAATGGTCATTAAAAACGGCCGTTTCGGCAAATTCCTTGCCTGTCCGGGATATCCCCAGTGTAAAAATGCCAAGCCGTTGACCGGTGACATTAAAGGCTCTTGTCCTGTTTGTTCGAGTAAGCTTGTGCAGAGAAATACCAAAAAGGGTAAAAAATTCTACGGTTGCTCGTCTTATCCCAACTGCAATTTTATGACGTGGGATGAGCCTACCGCCGAGAACTGTCCCGAGTGCGGCAAGACTTTGTTTAAGGGTAGGGGTAAGCTTGCCTGCCTTAATGAGGGCTGTGGCTACGAAAAGGCCTCAACCCGCAAAAAAACCAAAAAGACGGATGAAACCAATGAGGGTTAAGGTATTAGGCGCAGGTCTTGCAGGCTGTGAGGCGGCCTGGAAGCTGGCATCCTCGGGATTAGAGGTTGACCTCTATGAGATGAAGCCTTTAAAATACTCTCCTGCTCACAAGTCGGAGGGCTTTGCCGAGCTTATCTGCTCAAATTCGTTAAAGGCTCAAAGACTTAATTCTGCGGCAGGGTTATTAAAATGGGAAATGGAACAGTTTGGCTCGGTTTGCGTCAAAGCGGCTAAGGCTACGGCCGTTCCTGCCGGCGGTGCTTTGGCGGTCGACCGTGAGCTGTTTTCAAGGGCGGTCACCGAGGCGGTATGCTCGCATCCGCTGATAAATGTTATCCGCAAAGAGATTACCGAAATTGACCCTGAGGAATATACGGTAGTAGCAACAGGTCCGTTGACCGAGGGTAAGCTTGCTGAAAGCATTAAGCAGCTTTGCGGTGAGGAGTATCTTAACTTTTTCGATGCGGCGGCACCGATTGTTACGGCCGATAGCATCGATTATACCTCGGTGTTTTCCGAGAGCCGATACGGTAAGGGCGGCGATGATTACATAAACTGTCCCTTAAATAAGGCGGAATATGAAGCCTTCAGAGATGCTCTCGTTTCGGCCGAGCGTGCGGTTTTGCATGATGCCGATAACCCGTTAAAGGTGTATGAGGGCTGTATGCCGATCGAGGTCTTGGCAACCCGTGGGAACGATGCCATGCGATTTGGCCCTATGAAGCCTGTGGGACTGAGAGACCCAAAAACAGGTCACCGTCCGTGGGCAGTGGTGCAGTTGAGAAAAGAGAACAGCAAGGGTACAATGTTTAACCTTGTGGGATTTCAAACCAACCTGAAATTCGGCGAACAAAAACGTGTTTTCGGTATGATACCGGGACTTTCGAACGCTGAGTTTGTGCGTTACGGAGTTATGCACCGTAACTCGTTTATAAATTCTCCAAAGCTGCTAAATAAGGATTTTTCAATGAAAAATTATCCCAAAGTGAGCTTTGCAGGACAGATAAGCGGCGTGGAAGGTTATATGGAATCGGCAGGCTCGGGCTTGGTAGCGGCTATGCACATGGCGGCAAGGATAAAGAGCACAGCTTCTGTTGATTTCCCCGAGTATACTATGCTCGGTGCTTTGTCGGGCTACGTAAGTGATCCAACGGTTAAGGATTTTCAGCCGATGGGTGCGAATTTCGGTGTTTTGCCGCCGCTTGACGAGCAAATAAGAGACAAACAAAAGCGGTATACCGAGTTGTTTTACCGTTCGGCCAAGTGGTTTTGCGAAAACGGATTTTGTGAGAAGATCCCTGTAATTGATATTTAAAACTAATGCCTTTCGGCAGAAGGAGTAGATTATGAAAATAGTTGTTGATGCATTCGGCGGAGATAACGCTCCGATGGCGGTACTTCAGGGTGCGGCGGATGCCCAAAAGGAGTTCGGAGTCGAAATAGTTTTAACGGGAAACGAGGACATAATAAAAAAAGTTGCCCTCGAAAACTCTATCGATATTTCCAAGATGGAGATCGTCCATACCGAAGAGATATTCGATATGCACGACCAACCGACCGATATCGTCCGTGCAAAGAAAAATACTTCATTGGGACTGGCTTTACAGCTTGTTGCAGAAGACAAGGCGGATGCATTTGTTTCGGCAGGAAGTACAGGTGCAGTAGTTGCAGGTGCTACCTTTATTGTTAAGCGCATTAAGGGTGTAAAGCGTCCTGCTTTGGGTACTATGGTCCCCGCAAGAACACGTAAATTTATGCTTATGGACTGCGGTGCAAATGCCGAATGCCGCCCCGAAATGCTGCAACAGTTTGGTGTAATGTCGTCAATTTATCTGCGTAACGTTGAGGGTATTGAAAATCCTGAGATAGGCCTTATGAATATCGGTACCGAGGATACCAAGGGAACCCCGTTACAGATCGAGGCTTATAAGCTGCTTTCGAACAGTCCCATAAATTTTGTCGGAAATGTTGAAGCACGTGATCTGCCTGCAGGTGTTTGTGACGGTGTTGTTGCCGATGGCTATACAGGTAACATTGCTTTAAAGCTCTACGAGGGTGTTGCAATGAACCTGATGAAGCTCGTTAAAGGCGCATTTCTTACCAATATAAAGACCAAGCTTGCCTATCTGTTAGCGAAAAAACCGTTGATGGGCCTTAAAAAATTTGCAGACTATTCGGATGTCGGCGGAGCACCGCTGCTTGGTGTTAAAAAGCCTGTTATCAAGGCTCACGGCAGCTCAGATGCGAAATCTATAAGGAGCGCAATACGTCAGGCAATGCTTTGCGTTGAAAACGATGTTATCGGCAAGATATCTGAGGATCTTGCCAAATCCGCCGAAAATGTCGGTGAGGATCAATAAAAGGTGTTTTTATGCAAGAATTAGAACATATCATAGGGTACGAGTTTAAGGATAAATCCCTGATGCTCCGTGCGCTTTCGCACACCTCGTATATCAATGAGGTGAAAAGTATTCCCGAGTCCAATGAGCGATTGGAGTTTTTGGGAGACTCGGTGCTGTCGATAATTGTATCAGACTATATTTTCAAAAACTTCAGACAGTTACCCGAGGGAGAGCTGACCAAGCTTCGTGCATCCTTGGTGTGCGAAAAATCCTTGGCGGCCTTCGCCCGTGAGATGGATCTGGGTCGGTTTTTGTTTTTGGGCAAGGGCGAGCAGCAAAACGGAGGCAGAGAGCGTCCGTCTATTTTAGCTGACGCATTTGAGGCACTGCTTGCCGCTATCTATCTTGACGGCGGTATTGAGCCTGCCAGAGCACACGTTATGCGCTTTGTCAAGGAAGAAATAAAGCACCACACCGTAGAAGAAGCCTTCCACGATTATAAGACACAGCTTCAGGAGATAATTCAGAAAAATCCCGGTGAGGAACTGAGCTATATCCTCGTAGGTGAGGAAGGACCTGACCATGATAAAAGCTTTACGGTCGAGGTCAGACTTAATTCAAATGTTATCGGACACGGAGTGGGACACAGCAAAAAGCAGGCTGAACAGCAGGCGGCCAAAAAAGCTTTGGAGCTTATGGGTCAGGACACATGAGTCATGCCAACATTTCGGTTTTTGTACCTCATTTAGGTTGTCCTAACCGATGCAGCTTTTGCGATCAGGTTACTATTTCAGGTGCTCATTCACAGCCATCCAAAGAGGATATTGACAGTGCCGTAAAAATTGCCGTATTGTCGGATAAGTATGACGCAAAATCGACCGAGCTTGCCTTTTTCGGCGGAAGCTTTACAGCCATTGACCGTGATTATATGCTCCATCTTTTAACGGTGGCATACGAGCACGTCAAGTCAGGACACATCAAAGGTATTAGGGTCTCTACCAGGCCTGACTGTATCGACCGTGAGGTGCTTGATATTTTAAAAACCTACGGCGTGACAGCAGTGGAGCTTGGCACACAGAGCATGTGTGATGATGTTTTGCTTTTTAATGACCGAGGTCATACTGCCGATGATGTAAGGCATGCATCATGCCTTATAAAGGAATACGGGTTTGAGTTGGGTCTTCAGATGATGACCGGTCTTTACAAAAGTACATACGAAAAGGATGTTAAGACCGCTGAGGCTATCATAGCTTTGAGGCCTGATACTGTCAGGATATACCCGTCAATAACCTTAAAAAATACCCGTCTTGCCTCTCTTTATGAGGCAGGAGAGTACACACCGCCTTCCTTGGATGAGACGGTTGACCTTTGCGCAAAGCTATTAGTGATGTTTAAAGAAAACGGAATCGATGTAATCAGAACGGGTCTTCACAGTATAGAGAATGACCGATATGTCGCAGGTCCGTGGCATCCAGCCTTTAAGGAGCTTTGTGACAGTAAGATATACTTAGAAAAAATACTCGAAATATTGCCCGAAGAGGGTGAATATAAGCTGCTCGTCAACCCAAAAGAGGTCTCAAAGGTGACGGGAAATAAGAAAGCTAATTTGAAAAAGTTGAATTCATTAGGATATAAATGCACCGTGGTAGCAGATGTGTCGGTCAAGCCGTCTGATATCAGGGTCGAAAGGATGAATAACAGTTGTTTTTAAAGTCGATCGAAATTCAAGGCTTCAAATCTTTTGCCGATAAAACCGTTCTGAGATTCGGTAAGGGCGTTACCGCCGTTGTTGGCCCTAACGGAAGCGGAAAAAGCAACATTTCCGATGCCGTTCGTTGGGTATTGGGCGAGCAATCGACTAAGAATCTTCGCGGACAGTCGATGGAGGACGTTATATTCAGCGGAACCGCTGACCGCCGTCCTCACGGCTTTGCTGAGGTCACCTTGGTTATGGACAACAGTGACCGCAGTCTCAATTTTGATAATGACGAGGTCGCCGTTACACGCCGATATTTCCGCTCGCACGAGAGTGAGTACCTGATCAACAAGGCAGTAGTGCGTCTGAAAGACGTTCATGAGCTGTTTATGGATACAGGACTGGGCCGTGACGGATATTCTATGATCGGACAGGGCAAGATCGACACCATAGTCCGTTCAAAATCTGATGAACGACGTGATATTTTTGAAGAGGCAAGCGGTATCTCACGCTACCGTTACCGTAAGATAGAGGCAGAACGAAAGCTGGCCGCCGCTGATGACAATATGCTTCGCTTAAAGGATATTATGGCCGAGCTTGAGGGCAGAGTCGGTCCTTTGGAGGAGCAGAGCAAAAAGGCCGAAAGGTTTATTGAGCTTGCCGCCGTCCGCAAGAGATTGGAGATCGGTCTGTGGCTGAATTCTTTGAATCAGTCGGGTGACCTTTTAAAGGCTCAGGACCAAAAGATCACATTGGCTACTGCGCATTATAACGAGGTTGAGGGTAAATTAACTGAGTTGGCCGCTACCATAGAGTCAAGCTCTGAGCGTTATTCCTCTATAAATGTTCGTATTGATGAGATGCACCGTACCGTTTCCGCAATGGAGGAGGAGATCACCCGACTTCAAGGCGAGATCAACGTTCATAACGCTACAATTAAGCATAATGAGGAGACTATTGAGCGCTTACGTGCCGATATTTCCGAGCTTGAAAGCTCTGACACAAGGTCTAAGACCGAGATAGATGAGCGCAGAGCAACTATAGAGGTCAAAAACGGAGAGATTGCCGATCTGACCGCTAAGGCTACCGAGCTTGAGAGCGAATTGAACGGACTTATCAGTAACTCCGAGGTTATTTCACGTCAGATAGAGGAGCTTACCAAAAAGCTCAACACCTATTCGGCGCAGATCTCAGATAAAAGGGTCAAAATGGTGACGGCTCAGTCATCGATAACCGAAATAGACGCCCGTAATGTAACGCTTGACGGTTCAGTGGTTGAAAAAACGGCTGAAAAAGAAAAGCTTGATAAGGAGCTTTCCGAGTTAGAGGAGATGCTGAAAAATGCAGAGGAATTAGCCGAGGAGGCCGCCAACGCATTAAAGGGCAGAGAACTGATATTTGACTCACGCAAAGCAAAGCTTGAGGAATACAAGCAAAATCTTGATAACTGTCGTCTTGATATTGAGGATAAAAAACGCCGTGTTGCTATTTTGGAAGAGCTTGAGCGCAACATGGAGGGCTTGGGACTCCCCGTAAAATCGGTTATGCGTGAGGCCGAGCACGGCACATTGCGTGGTGTTCACGGTCCTGTGAGCAAGCTTATAGAGGTCAAAAAGGAATATGCTGTTGCTATCGAAACCGCTTTGGGCGCGTCGCTGCAGCACATTGTTGTTGATTCCGAAAACGACGCCAAGCGTGCTATTGAATTTTTAAAAAATCAAAATAAGGGCAGAGCAACATTTTTGCCCATTTCCACCATTAAATCGAGAACGTTGGATGAGGACGGACTCGAGAATAAGTTCGGTTATGTCGGTATAGCGTCCGAGTTGGTCGAAATCGATAAAAAATATGACGGTATTATCGGCAATCTTTTGGGTAAAACGGTCGTTGCCGAGGATATCGATTCGGCGGTCACCATTGCCAAAAAGCATGGCTACCGTTTTAAGGTTGTCACCTTGGATGGTCAGGTCGTCAATGCAGGCGGCTCTCTGACAGGCGGCTCGTTGGCTAAAAATTCAGGAATTTTGAGCCGAGCAGGTGAGATAAAGGAGCTTAACGAACGAATAGTAAAGCTGCTTGAAAAATCGGGCTTACTTACCGATAATTATAATTCTGCTGCGGCCGAGGTATCGTCCTTGGAGGCAGAGATACTGAATGCACGCTCCGAATTCACCACTGCTACCGAGGATAAGATTCGTGTTTCGGGTGAGATTCGCAGAGTTGGCGACCTTATTTCTGAGCTTGTAAAATCCATAGAGGCTATGAATGGTGAAAAATTCCTTTTGGAAAACCGTAGAACAGAGCTTCAGACCACCGTCAACACCGCTAATGCCGAGATAGTTGACATTGAAAAGCTGAAAAACGACGCTCAGGTTGAGATCGACGGACTTTCGGGCGGACGAGATACCGTTACCGACCGCCGTGAGTCGCTTACCACCGATATCACCGATATCCGTATTAAGATTATGGAGACCGAGAAGGACATTGAAGCTATCGAGAGCTCTATTAAGCTTTTACAGGAGGCTGTTTCCTCGAGTGGCAACAGGGGAGTAGCTTTACTTTCCGAGATTGACTCGGTTCAGTCCTTGTCGGATAACGAAAGAACCGCTATTGAGTCACTTAACGCTCAGATCGAGGAACGAAAGAAAGATATTGCCGAGGGCAATAATAAAGTCAATGAACTGATTGCCGAGCGTGACAGCTTTGACCGTGAGGGTCAGCAGATGCGCCAAAAAGAGCGTGACATGACTGCCGAAAGAGAAAAGTTAAGCGGTGAGGTGGCTCGTCTTGAGGAGCGCCGAGAAAACATGCTCCGTGAATATGACGAGATAATCAAGCGTTTGTTTGACGAGTATGAGCTGACCCGTACCGAGGCCGAGCAGATAGCCGAGCCTGTTGAAAACATACCTGAGGCCAAGCGTGAATTACAGGACGTCAAGGGTAAGATAAAGGCATTGGGTCATGTTAATGTTGCCGCTATCGAAGAGTACAAAGAGGTACACGAACGCTACGTATTTATGAAAGCACAGATGGATGATCTTGATGCTTCACGTAACGAGCTTAATAAGCTTATCGGTGACCTCACCTCACAGATGAAGGAGAAGTTTGCCGAGGGCTTCGAGAAGATCGGCAAAAACTTTACTAAGGTATTTACCGAGCTGTTCGGAGGCGGACATGCCGAGCTCAAGCTGACCGACCCTGAAAATATCTTGGAAAGCGGAATTGATATAGTTGCAAAGCTCCCCGGTAAGAACGTTCCCAGCCTTGAGGGACTTTCGGGCGGCGAAAAGGCTTTAATTGCAATTTCCATCTACTTTGCTATAATGATGGTCAACGCACCGCCGTTCTGCTTCCTCGATGAGGTCGATACAGCCCTCGACGATATCAACGTTGAACGCTTTGCACAGTATATGACCAAGTCACAGTTTGGAACGCAGTTTATCTGTGTCACCCACCGTAGGGGTACAATGGATTCGGCAGATATGCTTTACGGTGTAACCATGCAGGAAAAGGGTGTCACCAAGCTTTTACAGCTTGATGTTGACGAGCTTATCAGAACACTTAACATCAGCGAGAACAAATAATTTCGGGAGGCAATAATGGGCTTTTTCAGTAAGATAACCGCAGGTTTAAAAAAGACACGTGATTCAATTACAGGTGCTGTCAACTCAATGCTTTCCGCCTTCACAAGGATTGATGAGGAGCTGTTTGAGGAGCTTGAGGAAATACTCATAATGAGTGATATCGGTGTCGTGACGGCAGGTAAAATATGTGACGAGCTTCGCAAAAGAGTCAAAGAAGAAAAGGTCACCGACCCGAATGTTATTAAAGGTATGTTGGCCGAAACCGTTCGCTCTATGCTCGACGGAGACCGTGAGCTTCATATCAGTACCCATCCGTCGGTCATTTTTGTCATAGGCGTAAACGGAGTGGGTAAGACCACCACCATAGGTAAGCTGGCCTCGCAGCTTAAAAGCTCGGGCAAAAAGGTAATTTTAGGTGCCGCCGATACCTTCCGTGCAGCCGCTATTGACCAGCTGGCTGTTTGGGCCGACAGAGCAGGGGTCGATATGGTCAAGAGTGCCGAAGGTGCCGATCCTGCATCGGTCGTTTTCGATACGGTAGCCGCCGCTAAGGCACGTAACAGCGATGTTATTATTTGCGATACTGCAGGCCGTTTGCACAATAAGAAAAACCTTATGAACGAGCTGGCCAAGATGTACCGCATATTAAAGCGTGAGTTGCCCGAAAGCGATATCGAGACACTTTTGGTGCTTGATGCTACAACAGGTCAGAATGCCGTTAATCAGGCAAGAGATTTTAAAGAGGTTGCTGACATTACGGGCATAGTGCTTACCAAGCTTGACGGAACCGCACGTGGCGGCGTTGTGCTTGCCATTATGGACGAGCTTAAGATTCCGGTAAAGTATGTCGGAGTGGGAGAGCAGATCGACGATCTTCAGCCGTTTGATCCCGATTCGTTCTCAAAAGCCATATTCTCGGAGGAAGCATAATGGATAAATTCATTTTAGCCTCTCACAATAAGAAAAAGCTTAACGAGCTGACCCGAATTTTAAAGCCGATGGGCTTTGATGTGGTCTGTCCGTCCGATAT
This sequence comes from uncultured Eubacteriales bacterium, assembly GCA_964424555.1. Taxonomy (GTDB): domain Bacteria; phylum Bacillota; class Clostridia; order Oscillospirales; family Acutalibacteraceae; genus UMGS172. The sequence continues at coordinate 3,611 of CAYRIX010000038.1, read as the reverse complement.
TGAGGAAGGTGTCCCCGATGTCGAGGAAAACGGCACGACCTTTGAGGAAAACGCTCTTTTAAAGGCCCGTTCGGCCTGTGAACATTCGGGATTGCCTGCTGTTGCTGACGATTCAGGCCTCTGCGTTGACGCATTGGACGGAGCACCGGGTATTTATTCGGCACGCTATGCAGGAACGGGCAAGGATGAAGATAATAATGAGCTTCTGCTTAAAAATCTAAAGGGTCTGCCTGTGGAAAAACGCACGGCACGGTTCGTTTCGTGTATTGCCTGTGTTTTCCCCGACGGCAGGGAGTTTACCGTCCGAGGGGAATGTAAGGGCTTCATATTAGAAGAACCTCAGGGTAACGGCGGTTTCGGTTATGATCCTTTGTTCCAAACCGAATTTGGATGCTTCGGCACTCTTGCCCCCGAGGAAAAGGACAAGGTCAGTCACCGTCACAATGCTATAATTGCATTTAAAGAAAAGTTAAAAGATTTTATTTGATTTAGGAGTATTTTATGTTGAATTCCAGACAAAGAGCTCAGCTTCGTGGGATGGCTAATCCATATCAGCCTATTTTCCAGATAGGTAAAGGCGGTGTGGGTGAACAGCTTATCCGTCAGGTTAATGAGGCATTGGAAGCAAGAGAGCTTATTAAGCTCTCTGTGCTCGAGACCTCACCTATGAAAGCACGTGAGTGCGCTGATACCGTTGCCGAGGCAACTGACAGCGACGTCGTTCAGGTCATCGGTTCAAAGTTCATTCTTTACAAGCAGAGCAAAGAAAATAAAAAAATTGTGCTTGTGAAATAATATGGGTAAAACTTTGTTTTTCGGCGGTACATTTAATCCGCCTCATATTGCTCACCGCAAAATGCTTGAAGCAGTAGCGCAATTACCCGAAATAGACCGAGTGTTGGTTGCACCGACAAATATCCCGCCTCATAAAGAGATAACGGGTATGTTTGCGAGCAAGGACGAAAGACTTTTTATGTGCCGCTTGCTGTCTGAGGGTGTAGAAAAGGCTGAGGTTTCGGATATTGAATTCCGCCGTCAGGGTAAAAGCTACAGCTATTATACCTTGAGCCAACTAAAGGAAGTGTACGGTGAGATAGCAATGCTTATCGGCGGTGATATGGTGACCTCGTTCACCACTTGGTTCAACTATAAGGAACTGCTGAAAATAGCCGAGTTTTACGCTGTCCGCCGCAAGGGGACCGATAACGATGAGTTCGACCGAAGTGTCGAGTCCTTGCGTCGTGAGGGCGGCACTTTTCATGTGTTAAGTGTGGATTTCCCCGAGGTCTCATCGACCGAGGTCAGAGAATCGGTTACGGGCAGTGAAAATACTGAAGCTCTGATACCGACAAATATTTATGAATTTATAAAATCAAACGGTTTATATAGGAAGGCTTGAAAGACCTTGGAACAGTACAAAGAATTACTGAAAAGCAGACTCAAGGAAAAGCGGTATCATCATTCGCTTTGCGTAGCCGACGAGGCGAGACGCTTGGCCGAAATTTACGGTGCCGATCCCGATAAAATGTACCTTGCAGGTCTGCTTCACGACATAACCAAGAATTTATCCGACAATCAACAGTTGCAAACCTTTAAAAAGTTTGGTATAATGCTGTCTGTTACCGAGGCGGCATCGCCTTTGATATGGCATGCAATGTCGGGTGCATTGGTTGTAGAGCATGAATTGGGGATAACTGATGAGGATATAATATCTTCAATCCGTTACCATACAACAGGTAAGGCAGATATGACGCTTTGTCAAAAGATAATATTTGTAGCAGACCTTACCTCGGCCGACAGGTGTTACCCTGATATTGCAGAGATACGTGCCGCTGCCGACCGTGATTTAGACGAATGTATGCTGGGTATTCTGAAATTTACCATTAAGGATATCGTCTCAAAGAATAAACCCTTGCATCCGGATACTTTGGATGCGTACAATTTTTTGATTACAGAAGGAAATGAGGTTGAAAACAATGGAAACCTTTGATATATTAAAAATTGCCGCTAATGCACTTAACGATAAAAAAGCAATGCAGATGGCAGCCGTAAAAATCGCCGATATTTCTGATATTGCGGATTATTTTCTCATCTGCACCGCAACGTCCAATGCCCATATCAGAGCCTTGGCCGATGAGGTTGAGGAAAAGCTGGAAGAGGCAGGAGTCCAACCCGATCACATCGAGGGCAGAGCCTCAGATTGGCTGTTGCTCGATTACGGCACCGTCGTGATCCACATATTCGGCAGACAGTCACGTGAGTTTTATTCACTTGACCACATGTGGCAGGACGGTCAACAGGTTGATTTGACGCAGATATTAACATCTGCTATGGAGGAATAAAGTCAAATGAAGTACGATTTTAAAGCAATCGAAGAAAAATGGCAAAAAATCTGGGACGAAAAGCAGGCTTTTGTAGCATCTGAGGATTATTCCAAGCCTAAGTTCTACGGACTTGTTGAGTTCCCTTATCCGAGCGGAGCAGGTATGCACGTCGGCCACATCAAGGCTTATTCTGGTCTTGAGGTCATCTCCCGTAAGCGCAGAATGCAGGGCTATAATGTTCTGTTCCCGATGGGCTTTGACGCATACGGTCTGCCCACCGAGAACTCGGCTATCAAATTTAATACTCACCCGAGAATCTTGACCGACCGAAATATTGCAAAGTTTACCTCTCAGCTTAAAAGGGTTGGATTCTCGTTCGATTGGACCAAGGTCATCGATACCACTGAGGAGGATTACTATAAGTGGACTCAGTGGATATTTCTTAAACTGTTTGAGCACGGTCTTGTTTTCCGTGATCAGGCTTTGGTCAACTATTGCCCGAGCTGTAAGGTCGTTTTGTCCAATGAGGATTCTCAGGGTGGCAAGTGTGACATATGCCACAGCGATATCATTCAGAAGTCCAAGGATGTCTGGTACTTGAGAATCACTGAGTATGCCGATAAGCTGTTGCAGGGTCTTGACGGCGTTGAATATCCCGAGAATATCAAGATGCAGCAGGTCAACTGGATAGGTAAGTCGACAGGCGCTTTCGTCAACTTCTCAATCAAAGAGGTTGAAGAGAGTCTCCGTGTATATACCACACGATGCGATACCTTGTTCGGTGTAACCTTTATGGTTATTGCTCCCGAGCATCCAATTATTGAAAAATACCGTGATAAAATAAGCAATATCGCTGAGCTTGACGCATACAAGGACGAATGCGCCAAGAAGACCGAGTTCGAGCGTACCCAGCTTGTCAAGGATAAGACGGGTGTTAAGATCGAAGGTCTGACCGCTGTCAATCCTGTCAACGGTAAGGAGATTCCTGTTTACATATCCGACTATGTAATGATGGGCTACGGCACAGGTGCTATCATGGCCGTTCCTGCACACGATCAGCGTGACTATGACTTTGCCAAGAAGTTCGGCATTGATATTATCGAGGTTATCAAGGGCGGTGACATCTCGGTTGAGGCATACACCGGCGACGGTGAGATGGTTAACTCCGATTTCCTTAACGGTATCGAAAAGAAGGCCGACGCTATCGAGAAAATGCTTGGCTTCTTAGGAGACAGGGGTATAGGCGAAAAGGGTGTTCAGTATAAGATGAAGGACTGGGCATTCAAC
>CAYRIX010000037.1:0-17829 GCA_964424555.1 uncultured Eubacteriales bacterium | reverse complement strand
GTTCAATTGCGGCAGAATGTTTAATGTAAATCTTACAGTAGAATAAAAGAATACGAGCATCCGGGACTTGAAAAAGTTCCGGATGTTTTTTACTTGCCAAATGATGACTTGTATCAAATATTTTCTGCGTAAATTTCGCAGAGGTTAAGGAGGAATATCAATGTGAGCAAAAGAAAGAATCAGTAAGCTCTCTTTGGAAGTTCCTTACCGATTGCGAGAAATAATCACAGAAAGGAATTGATGCGTAATGGCAAAGGAACAAAGCAAGGCGTTCTTCTACAACGGTTCATGGTATCACAGAACGAAGATACTAAGAGATGACTACTCTATTGGGTACAGCAAAAAAGGCGGCTTTAAGACGGAACAAGAGGCTCTGGATAGCTGTAAAAGGATGGAGGCGGAGTTTGAGGCTAAGCGGAAAGCGCTTAGCGTAAAAAACAGTGCCAATATTTCCTTAATAGACTACTTGAGGTACTGGTTCTATCAAGTCGAAGTTCCCAATATATCAACAAGCACAAGGATGGTCTATGATATTGTTTTGAATGATCTGCTCACGCCCAACATTGGTGATGTCAGATTGACGTTGTGTACTGCTGAGTATTTCGATGAGATTCTTGAAAAGGTTGCTCCTTACTCAAAATCAGCAGGAAACAAGGCGCGTGAGTTCTTATTTAATGCAATGCGTGCAGCAGTCTCGGATGGTTACCTAAAAAACAATCCGATTGAGAATACAAAGTCCTATCCTCGTGACAAAGCAAATGTTGTCATATTATCTAAGGAAGAGTTGAAGAAACTAATGCCGGAGATGTGTACAACAAACTGGTTACTCGAAACAATGTTTGCGTTGTTCTGTGGTCTGCGTAAGGGCGAAATACTCGGATTGAAATTCTCGGACATAGACCTTGACAAAAGGACAGTATCGATTCAACGTCAGGTGACAATGGAATACTCTTTTGATGCTGACGGGAAGAGGATTGGGCAGCGTCCAACTGAAAAAGAACCGAAAACCGAAAATGCTTATCGTACCTTGCGTTTTCCTCAGATTATGGTTCCGGAAATCAGAAAAAGAAAAATACAGATTGAAAAGAACAAAAATGCGATGGGTGATGCCTATATTGACAATGACTATATAAGCTGTCAAAAGAATGGATTGTCCAGTAGTTTGAGTGCATTTAACCTGGCTTTGGAGCGAGCTTGTAAAAGAAGCGGTGTACGAAAGGCTACTGTTCATTCTCTTCGACATGTATTTGCCACGGTTCTTATGGAAAAAGGTGTTCCGTTGGTAAAAATTTCTGCGGTACTTGGTCATAGTTCGATTCACACCACATTTGAATTTTATTGTGATGTCATTGATGAAAAGGAGCGAATCAAAGATTATATCAACGATACGTTCAGTGTAGATGAAACGGAGGAGGAAAATGGAACGTAAAACATATGTTGATTTTAAGATTGGTGAGGTAATAAAACTAAAGAATCGATTTGGATACCGTATCACACTGATTTACCCGGATGGATCCGAGAAGGTACAGCAAAAAGGTGGCTTTACAAAAGAAAAGGATGCTAAAAAAGCACGTGATTTGACGGTCGCGGAATTGTATGGTGGGACGTTTGTCGTTGATGAATCTCTAAAGGTTAAAGAGTTCTTGTCTGAATGGCATGAAACCGTAATCAAAAAAAAGAAAGCGACAACATATTCCAGCTATCACTATCAGCTTAAAAATCACATATATCCTGCACTTGGCAATTTGAAGCTATCCGATCTCAACAAAGGCCATCTCATAAAATTTTATGCAGATGTTAGCAAAAAGAGTTATTCGAGTGCAAAAAACTGCAGAGTGATTCTGCTTACAGCCCTTAGATACGCTGTCGGTAAAAAGCTGATATCTGAAAATCCTGCTGAAGATTTGTATGTTCCTAAGTCTGAAAAAGATAAACAGAAGGAAAAACAAAAGGAATATCGAACCATCAATATTGACAGCCAGGCGACTCTAACCGTTGAGCAGTTAAAGTTGCTGATTGAAAAGGCCAAGGAAACTAAGGTATATATGTATATTTTATTTGCCGGACTAATGGGATTACGAAAAAGCGAGATTCTTGGCCTTAAGTATTCGGATGTGGATTTTACCAGACAAACTCTTTATGTACAAAGACAGTTGGGAAAAGATTTGTCAAAACCTCAGGATGAACTACCTAAGAAAACATTAACAAAACAAGAGGTATCGTTAAAAACACGTTCCAGTAAGAGAGTTCTTGATATTCCCGATGTCGTTTTTAATGCTATATTGGAGCAGCGTAGAATCTATGAGAAAAACAGACGTCGTAGACCAGGGCAGTTCCAGGATGAAGGCTATATTTGCTGTTCTTCTTACGGAAGACCGCAGAGCGCGTCCTATTGCTACAAAGGATACAAGAAGTTGTTATCTGACAATGGACTGCCTAATATCCGTTTTCATGATTTGCGCCACACATACGCTACCATATTGACAAATGAAGAAATTGACGTTAAGGCGATTTCAAATTCATTAGGGCATTCAAAAACAATTATCACCGTTGATGTTTACACGGACAAAAAGCAAATGATTGTTGATGTTTCAGAACAGACTCAGGAATTTGCTTGTGAGATTTTCCCGATCACCTACCTTCAAGAGCAACGTGTGGAAGAGGCAAATCGGACTCGATTCTTGGATGAGATTTATTATTTCCCAGAAGGGCTTGCCGAAGAGATAATGGGAATCATTAAGTAATTTGGTATGTAGAGTAATAAGGTAAAGAGGGGAGCGGATTTGATTTTTCTGTGAAAAAATCTTCCGCCCCCTTTTAATTTGCAGAAAAATGTGATATAATGATATATTGAAAATTTATGCGTACAAATAAACGCGTTTTGTCCAAAAATAAATCTTGAGTGGCCGCATTCGTCATCAGCCTATTCGGGACTACTTTTTACTATCAAAAAGTAACTCTCAATGACGAAATAATTGGTCAATAGTAATCATAGTAAATTCTTAGAAAAGGAGGTTTTGCTGTGGATCATTTCGAGTTAGTTGCACCGTATGAACCTACCGGAGATCAACCGGAAGCAATCAGAAAACTGGTTGAAGGTTTCAAAATGGGCTTGAAAGAGCAGACTTTATTGGGTGTTACAGGTTCAGGCAAGACCTTTACTATGGCGAACATCATTGCTCAGGTCAACAAGCCAACACTTATTCTTGCTCATAATAAAACGCTTGCGGCACAGTTATGTTCCGAAATGCGTGAGTATTTCCCCCATAATGCAGTTGAATATTTTGTTTCCTATTACGACTACTATCAGCCTGAGGCATATATCCCCGGCACCGATACCTACATCGAAAAGGACTCGGCTATAAACGACGAGATAGACAAGCTTCGTCACAGTGCCACCTGTGCCTTGTCAGAGCGTAATGATGTTATCATTGTAGCATCGGTTTCCTGTATTTACTCGTTGGGCAACCCCATAGATTACCGCAATATGGTCATTTCCTTGCGTCCCGGCATGGAAAAGGAAAGAGACGAGCTGATCCATAAGCTTATTGATCTGCAGTACGAGCGCAACGACATAAACTTCACCCGAAATAAATTCCGTGTACGGGGTGACGTGGTTGAGGTATTTCCCGCCTATTCGGGTGAGACTGCTATCCGTATAGAGTTTTTCGATAACGAGATTGATCGCATCAGTGAAATTAATCCGCTTACGGGTGAGGTCAAGACGGTATTAGGCCATATTGGCATATATCCTGCGTCGCACTACATTGTTCCCGAAGAGGAAAAAGAGGCCGCCTTGCAGGACATTCTGGACGAGATGGAGGACAGGGTCAAATATTTCACCGAGCACAAGCAGCTTATCGAGGCACAACGCATCCGTCAGCGTACAGAGTACGATGTTGAGATGCTAAGAGAAATAGGCATCTGCAAGGGGGTCGAAAACTACTCACGTGTGCTCTCCCGCCGTGAACCGGGCAGTACACCGTTCACACTGCTTGACTATTTCCCTGACGATTTTCTGTTGTTTGTCGACGAGTCGCATGTAACCTTGCCGCAGGTAAGAGGCATGCTTGGCGGTGACAAGGCACGGAAAACCAACCTTATTGAATACGGCTTCCGTCTGCCGTCAGCCTTCGACAACCGCCCTTTAAGCTTTGATGAGTTTTATTCTCACGTAAATCAGGCGGTATACGTTTCGGCAACACCGGGCGATTTCGAAAAGGAACACGCAACTCAGGTGGCTGAGCAGATCATCCGTCCGACGGGGCTTATTGATCCCGAGATAATCGTGAAGCCCACCGACGGACAGATAGATGACCTTGTCTCGGAGATAAACGAGCGCACCGCAAAGAAGGAACGTGTGCTGGTAACAACCTTGACCAAGAAAATGGCCGAGGATCTCACCGACTACCTTTACAACCTCGGCATAAAGGTCAAATATATGCACTTTGATGTTGATACCATTGAGCGTATGCGTTTGATACGTGAGCTTCGCTTGGGCGAATTTGATGTGCTTATCGGAATCAACCTTTTAAGAGAGGGTCTTGATATTCCCGAGGTTTCGTTGGTGGCTGTTTTAGACGCTGACAAAGAGGGCTTCCTTCGTTCCGAAACCTCACTTATTCAGACGGTTGGCCGTGCCGCACGAAATGCTGAGGGCAAGGTCATCATGTATGCCGACTCGGTTACCCCCTCTATGGAGCGTGCAATATCCGAGACCGAGCGCCGACGCAAAATCCAATCGGATTACAACACGGTGCACGGTATTGTGCCCAGGACCATTATCAAGGACATTCACGATGTCATTGAGATAACCCCCAAGCAGGATTCGGAAAAGAATATCAAGCAGATGTCACGTGAACAGCGTGAGGCCATGATAAAGCGACTCACCGTCGAGATGAGGCAGGCGGCCAAGCTCTTGGAGTTTGAGCATGCCGCCGAGATACGTGACCGCATCGAGAAACTGAGAAAAGGTAAGTAAATGAACGTAATTGAGATAAACGAGTTCTCGGCACCTGAGCTGGATGTTTTTGCTAGGCTGACCGAGGCACAGCTAATGAATCACCATATGATAAAAGAGGGTATGTTCATAGCCGAAAGTCCCAAGGTCATAACCAGGGCTTTGGACGCAGGCTTTGAGCCGATATCGTTTTTGGCCGAAAAGGGTAATCTTTCGGGTGAAACGCTTGAGGTGATAAAGCGTTGCGGCGATATACCTGTTTATACCGCCGATTTCGACGTGCTCACCAATCTCACGGGGTATATGCTCACCCGTGGAATGCTCTGTGCAATGAAGCGGCGTGAGTTGCCCGACCCCAAAGAGCTGTTGGCAAAATACGACCGTATGGTGGTGCTTGAGGATGTTATGAATCCAACCAATTTGGGTGCGATTTTTCGCTCTGCAGCTGCTTTAGGTATGGAGGCTGTATTGCTGACTCCCGGATGCAGCAACCCTCTTTACCGCCGCTCGGCACGAGTCAGTATGGGCACCGTTTTTCAGGTGCCGTGGACATATCTCGGTGAGGATTGGGTGGAAGGCCTTAAAAAATCAGGCTTCAAAACAGCGGCCATGGCCTTGACCGACGATTCTATATCTATCGACGACCCGTGCCTTGAAAAGGAACAAAAGTTAGCGATCGTTTTAGGCACTGAGGGTGACGGATTAAAGGAAAATACCGTTACGGCCTGCGATTATACCGTTAAGATCCCTATGGCGCACGGGGTTGACTCCTTAAATGTCGCCGCCGCAGGTGCGGTTGCCTTTTGGCAACTGAGAAAGCGGTGAAATATTACAGTTTATACGGCATTAAGCGGGCGGTCTACTGACCGCCCGCTTTGTCATTTTTAAGTGTTCCGTGCGTCCTGTGTTCAAAAATACTCTTGGCAACTATCACTGCTATAGGTGCTATGATGACACCGATACCCTTAAACAGACGCAGCCCTAAGAATACCGACACAAGCATCAGCACTGGATGGACACCAAGCTTTGAGCCGATTATTTTCGGTTCGGTAACATTACGTATTATAGTGATGATAATATAAAGCACGACCAGTCCGACAGCACGTCCTACATTACCGGCCAAAGCACAAAAAACTGCCCAAGGTATAAGCACCGTACCCGAGCCTAAAACAGGCAGTATATCCACCAATGCTGTCACAGCGGCGATTATGAGAGCATATTTTATTTTGAGAAGTCCTAAGCCTATCAGCAATTCGAGAAAGGTCATACCCACTATTAACAGGTAGCCCTTCAGCAGCTTCCCAAGCTTTTTGAGTAAGCCCTCTTTTATGCCGATGAGCTTTTCAAGTAATCCTTGAGGCAGGTTGTCGGTCAAAAAAGTCTCAACCCTGACGTAGTCCTTGGCAAAATAGGCAGTAGCTATAATCATGACGGCAAGTGATAAAAGGAAGGCAGGTATTCCTTGTGCAAAATCGGCAGCGAACTGCGTGATGAATTCGGTTGCCCGTTCTGCAAGAGATGACAGAGCCGTTGTGGGGATGTCCTCCAAGATGCCGTTGCCGATATCGGGCATTCTGCCGAAAAAACCGTTAATTTTATCCAGTATATCAGAAATAGCTCGTGATATATCTTCGGAGTATTCGGGCAGTGTGGCGATAAGCTCGGTTAGCTGTCGGTACAGCGCTCTCACAAGCCATACTACCGCAACACCTATTACGGTGTATACGGTTATCACAAGCGATACGGCGGCAAAGCCTCGTTTAAAATGAAGTCTTTCACACAAAAAACGGATAATTCCCTGCAGAGACACCGCTACCGCCAAGGCTAATGTGAAGGGCAGTAAAGGTCCTGCCAACAGCTTTAAGGCAAGGTATGCGAGCCCAAGTACGACAGTGTAAAACAGAATGCGTACCAATAGGTTTTTTTGCTTATCTATCGTCAATTTGAACACCACAATCCACAAAAAAATCCGCCTTGAAGACGATATATTAATAATATTGTCAAAAGTTTATGTTTTATGAAAAATAATGCTTGCTTTTATAGGATTTATATGTTATATTGTTTCTTAATCAAATACAGTGTTTACGGCAGGTGGATAAATATTGGTCAACGGTATGTTGTTGGTTAACTCTGCAGCATTGCCTGAGGTCTTTCAAAAGGTGGTCGAAGCCAAGAAGCTTATAGCTTCGGGAACGGCCAAGACTGCAAGCGAGGCTTCACGAATGTGCGGAATTTCCAGAAGTGCTTATTATAAGTATAAAGACTGTGTATTTGAATATACATCCCCCGTAGGGCAAACGGTTTCTTTACAAGCGGCTCTAAGAGATAAAGCGGGAGTATTATCACAGTTTTTGCAGGTCCTTTACAGTTGTAAGGCCAATCTTCTTACAGTAAATCAAGGATTGCCTGTGAACGGGATAGCATCATTTTCGGTATCATTTAGGATTGAAGAGTTCCACTCGGAGCAGATGCTGAAAAGTCTTTCCGATATTGACGGTGTCATTTCGGTAAAGCAGGTACACGGTTAAAATAAATTCTAATTGGAGAAAGACATGATAGATGTAGCAATTATGGGCCACGGCGTTGTCGGCTCGGGCGTAGCAGAGGTGCTTATAAAAAACGCCGAAATTATTTCTAAAAAAGCAAAAAATCCCATAAATATCAAACGTATTCTTGACCTCAGAGAGTTTCCTGAGCTTGATTACAGCGATAAATTCACAAAGGATTTCAACGATATCCTTTCCGACCCCGATATCAGGGTTGTGGCCGAGGTCATGGGAGGACTTCACCCTGCTTACGAATTCACCAAGTCCTTGCTTGAGGCAGGAAAAAGTGTCGTCAGCTCCAACAAGGAGTTGGTTGCTGAAAAAGGCGATGAGCTGCTGCATATTGCCGAGGCAAATAATGTAAATTATCTGTTCGAGGCAAGCGTAGGCGGCGGTATTCCCGTTTTGAGACCTATTGCTCAGTGCCTTGCCGCAAACGATCTGTTTGAGGTTCAGGGAATACTTAACGGAACCACCAATTTTATCATGACTAAAATGATAAGTGAGGGACTGACCTTTGAGGAGGTCTTGGCTGAGGCTCAGCGTTTAGGCTATGCCGAAAAGGATCCGACAGCCGATGTTGAGGGCCACGATGCCTGCCGTAAGATATGTATTTTGGCAGCGTTAGCTTTCGGCAAGCATGTTTATCCTAAGGATGTATATACCGAGGGAATCACCAAAATAACCTCAGCCGACACCGCCTATGCCGACTTTGCAGGCTGTGTTATAAAGCTTATAGGCAGAGCCCGTCGAACCGACGACGGCAAGTGCTCGGTAACCGTTTATCCTGCGCTTGTTTCCAAGAAGAATCAGTTGGCACATGTTGATGATGTTTTCAATGCGATAATGGTCAGAGGCGATGCAATAGGGGATGTAATGTTCTACGGCAGAGGAGCAGGCAAGCTGCCCACTGCAAGTGCTGTTGTGGCCGATATTATCGATGCTGTAAAGCATTTGAGCGCAAGAAAGTATTTGTCTTGGGGCTACGCCGAGGACGGCTATGTGACCGACCATACCGAGGATACGGTAAGGCTTTATGTTCGAGTCAAGGCTGACAAGTGCCGTGACTGCTTGAAGGCCAAGGCAGAGGAGCTGTTCGGTGAGATACAGCTACTCGGACGCAACGGTGAGCCTGAGGATGAGTTGGCTTTTATTACTTCTTTTGCATCCGAAAAGACGCTTATGACTCAGTTAGATAAGCTCAACGGCACCGTGCTCAGCACGCTCCGCTTGTTGGATTAATTTAAATATTTACTTTATATATTATCAGATCAGACTGAAAGGATAGGGTGATTTTATGGCTCTGATAGTAAAGAAATTCGGAGGCTCTTCGGTTGCTGATGCTGGGAAGCTGTTCAATGTCGCACGAATAGTCACCGAGGATTACAAGAAAGGTAACGACGTTGTGGTCGTAGTGTCGGCTCAGGGTGATACTACCGATGATCTCATTGCCAAGGCAAAGGAGATCAATTCCGATAACCCCTCCAAGCGTGAGATGGATATGCTGTTGGCCTCGGGCGAGCAGATATCAATAGCACTTTTGGCAATGGCTATCGAAAAGCTGGGCTGTCCCGCTATTTCTCTCTTGGGTTGGCAGGCAGGCTTTGCAACCGATTCCAAGCATTCCTTGGCACGCATTAAGAATGTCAATGCAGAACGTATCCGTGCTGAGCTTGATAAGCGTAACATCGTTGTTGTAGCAGGCTTCCAAGGCCTTAACAAGTATGATGATATAACCACCTTGGGACGTGGCGGTTCGGACACAAGTGCAGTTGCTATCGCATCCTCAATGCATGCTGATCTTTGTCAGATATATACCGACGTTGACGGTGTTTACACCGCTGACCCTCGAAAGGTTCAAGGCGCCAAAAAGATGAACGAGATCACTTATGATGAGATGCTCGAGTTGGCAACCTTGGGCGCACAGGTTCTCAATAACCGTTCGGTCGAAATGGCCAAAAAATACTCAGTTGAGCTTGAGGTCCTCTCAAGCCTTGAAAACAAACCCGGTACAATCGTTAAGGAGGCAGTTAATATGGAAAAAATGCTTGTTAAGGGAGTAGCTTGTGATAAAGACATTCTGCTCGTATCAATAATTGGTCTTAAGGACACCCCCGGTATCGCCTTCAAGGTATTCAATCAGCTTAGCCGCAAGAATGTTAATGTTGATATTATCTTGCAGTCGGTAGGACGTGACGGCACCAAGGATATTACCTTTACCGTTCCTAAGGTACAGCAGGCCGATGTTGAGGAGGCTCTCGGCATCATCAAGGAAAAGGTTGACTACGAGAAGGTCGTTATCAATGAGAATACAGGTAAGCTGTCCATTGTCGGTGCAGGCATGGAAACACATCCCGGTGTTGCTTCTACCATGTTTGAGGCTCTGGCCGATGTCGGTATCAATATCCACATGATTGCCACCAGTGAGATCAAGATCTCGGTCATCATTGATGTTGAGGATTGCCAGAAGGGTATGCAGGCAGTTCACGATAAGTTTATCGGTTAATTCATGTTTAACTAAAAAACAAAAACAACGCTGTTTCCAAGCAGGAAACAGCGTTGTTTTTTATCTGTTTAAATTGTGCTTTTCAATCAAGCCTCAGCCCAAAGAGTCCTTTGCGTTTGTCACAACAGTTGCATTATAGCAGTCGAATTTCTCGTCGATGTTTTCGGGTAGCGTCTTTTTAGTAAGCAGACTGACGATGGGAACGATAATAAGTCCGCCAACCATCGCAAATACACCTGAGTAGAGCGAGTTTGTGAAAATAAAGCTAAGTACGGGGATATTAGCTACACTGAACCAACCGACGCTGATACAAAGCTGGACAATTTCAAGTCCGACACCGAAGATAAAGCTGGCAACAACGGCCGCTTTGGTGGTCTTCTTCCAGTACAGTCCGTACATAAACGGTGCCAAGAACGCACCCGCCAACGCACCCCACGAAACGCCCATCATCTGTGCGATAAAGACCGAATCGGCCCAGATAGAGTCCTTGAGGATGGCAATAACAGCCGAAATAGCAATAAAGAATACGATAAAGAGTCGCATGATAAGGACGCTCTTTTTATCGGAGACGGCTTTTTTCTTCTCAATAGCAGGCTTGACAACATCGAGTGTCAGGGTGGATGATGAGGTCAGAACGAGCGATGACAGGGTCGACATCGAGGCGGCAAGAACAAGAACAACGATAAGTGCTACGATGACGGCAGGAAGGTTCTGAAGCATGGTGGGGATAACCTTGTCAAACTTAGTGCCTTCAGTCGAGGTGAAGCCGGCAAGCTCCATTTCCTTGAAGTACAGCTTGCCGAAGCCACCGAGGAAGTAGCATCCGCCTGCAACAACAATGGCGAAAATTGTCGAAATAATGGTGCCCTTCTTGATCGAGCCCTCATCCTTGATAGAATAGAACTTACCAACCATCTGAGGCAGACCCCATGTTCCCAACGATGTCAGCAAGACAACGAATAACAGGAATATTGGGTTAGGTCCAAACATCGAGGTGTACTCGGGTCCCGCATGCTCACTGCTTGCCAGGGCATTTACAGCCTCGCTGAAGCCGCCGTTCTGATTCAAAACTGCAGCGACAACTGCAATAATTCCGATCAGCATGATAATACCCTGAATAAAGTCGTTGACGGCGGTGGCCATATAGCCGCCAAAGATAACGTAGATACCTGTAAGTATAGCCATTCCGACAACGATGACCCAATAAGGTATATCGAAAACGTTGTTAAAGAGTGAGGAAAGGCCGTTGTAAAGCGATGCGGTGTAGGGGATGAGGAACACGAAAACGATGAACGAGGCTATTACCTTGAGGTTTTTTGAATCATAGCGTTTTTCAAAGAAATCGGGCATGGTCTTAGAGCCCAAATGCTGGGTCATAACACGGGTTCTGCGTCCCAAAACGACCCACGCAAGGAGTGATCCGATAAAGGCATTGCCAAGACCTATCCACGTTGAGGCCAGACCGAAGTTCCAACCGAACTGACCTGCGTAGCCGACGAATATGACTGCTGAGAAATAGGAGGTTCCGAAAGCGAAGGCTGTCAGCCACGGGCCTACGGCACGTCCGCCCAAAACAAAGCTGTCAACACTTTTTGCGTGCTTGCGGCAGACAAAACCGACTACTATCATCAGCGCAAAGAAGCATATGAGCATTGGGATCGATATCAGCACGGTGGGAGATACCGACAAAACGTTTGGTAAATTTAAGGGCATAACAAAACAACTCTTTTCTGATTTAAAGTAATAAAATGCTCTATGCATACTTTAACACTTTAAAGCGATTTTGTCAACACCTTTTTGATGTTTTTTTAAATATAAGGTTTGAAAGACAATAATGTCTAAAATAAAAATCTTTTGGAAATGCGTAGCATTTCCAAAAGTTTTTCGTTGTTGTCAATATTACAGTTCTATATCACACAGTTCAAGCGAGGCGGCAATTACAGTATCCATATCATAATACTTATATTCGCCTAAACGACCGCCGAAGATGACCTTCGGCTCACTTTCAGCCAGCTTTTTGTACTTCTGATACAAAGCACCGTTCTTTTCGTCGTTAACGGGGTAATACGGCTCGTCGCCGACCTTCCACTCCGAGCTGTACTCACGGCTGATGACCGTTTTGGGCTGAGTTCCGAACTCAAACCACTTGTGCTCAATTATACGGGTGTAGGGAGTTTCTCTGTCGGTATAGTTAACGGCGGCATTGCCTTGGAAGTTGGGTTTATCTAAAACCTCGGTCTCAAATCTTACCGAACGGTACTGCAAAGCACCCAAGGAATAATTGAAGTAAGCATCAATAGCACCCGTATAAACAATCCTTTCGGCCAATGCATCAAGCTTGGCCTTGTTTTGAAGATAATCAACACCCAAACGCACCTCAATGCCTTCGAGCATATTTTCAACCATTTTTGTGTAACCGCCCACAGGGATTCCCTGATACAGCGCATTGAAATAATTGTTGTCAAAGGTCAGCCTCACGGGAAGGCGTTTGATTATGAAGGACGGCAGCTCGGTGCAAGGACGTCCCCACTGCTTTTCGGTATAGCCCTTGATAAGCTTTTCATATATATCGGTTCCCACCAAGGAAATTGCCTGCTCCTCAAGGTTTTTTGGCTCGGTAATGCCTGCGGCGGCACGCTGCTCAGCGATTTTATCGGCAGCCTCCTCGGGAGTCACCACACCCCACATTTTGTTAAAGGTATACATATTAAAGGGCAGGGAATAAAGCTCACCCTTGTAATTTGCAACGGGAGAGTTTGTGAAACGGTTGAACTCGGCAAAACGGTTTACATAATCCCAAACCGCTTTGTTGTTTGTATGGAAAATGTGTGCGCCATACACGTGAACATTTATATCTTCAATGCTTTCGGTATAAATGTTTCCTGCGATATGACTGCGCTTGTCGATCACCAATACATTTTTACCGTGCTGTTTGGCCTGCTGGGCAAATACTGCACCGTAAAGACCTGCGCCGACAACTAAATAATCAAATTTCTTCATGAAGATCTCCTAAGTAATGTGTGCAAAACCTTAAAGGGTATTTGTTATATTCCTTTATATTTTTTCAGTCCCATCAAGCCCCAACGGATAAGGTTGACGGTGCTTTTAAATACACCGAGCTTAAGGTAATCACGGTAAAAGCGGTATTGTTTTTTGATAAGCTTTTTCTTGTTGCCCGTGGTGGAGTTTGCTAGTACACGGTAACGGGCGAGCAGCTTTTGATTGCCGTAGGCCTTATCCTCAAGCTTAACGATATCAAGCCAATAGGCATAGTCGTCACGCAGACTTTTCAGTTCCTCACGCAGATATACCTTGCCGTGTCTTTCAAGGTTGTAAAGACCGCTCAGGCAACCAATGTAGTTAGTCACCATCATGTCCTTAGTGGTTATCTCGGGACGGCAGATAACAGGGCTTAGTATCTCGTTACTGTTTTCGTCGATACATTTATATGAGCAGTAAACACACACTGCGTTCTTCTCGGTCATGAAGGTGATCTGCTCTTGCAAAAACTCAGGCTCCCAAAGGTCGTCGGCATCTAAAAGGGCGATGTATTGACCTTCGGCATTACGTATGCCGTTGTTTCTTGCGGCGGCCGAGCCGGCATTTTCCTGCTGCAGGAATTTGATACGGCTGTCCTTCTCTACATAGGCACGTATGACCTCCGCAGAATTGTCCTTAGAGCCGTCGTCGATAATTATCATTTCCCATTGGGTATAAGTTTGAGCCAGTACCGAGTCAATGGTCTCAGAGATGTATTTTGCACCGTTATAGCACGGGGTGATGATTGATACAAGACCTGCTGTCATAAGTTACTCCTTTAACTGTTTCGGTTTTCCTTGTTCTCTTGTCGTATTTCTTGAAGAAGCTCGTTCTTCAAGGTTTCATTTGCCTTTGCGACATCTATGCCCTCTGTGCTGTCCTTACTGAACATGATTCTTACAGTCAAGATGATCAGCTTGATGTCAAGCAACAGCGAGTAGTTTTCGATATACATCATGTCAAGGCGAAGCTTGTCATACGGACTGGTGTTATACTTGCCGTAGACCTGTGCGTAGCCTGTGAGACCGCCCTTGACCTTCATACGGTAAACGAACTCAGGCATGTCCTCACAGAATTGGTCGACAAATACCTTCCGCTCGGGGCGGGGGCCTACGACCGACATATCGCCTTTTAAGATATTCAACACCTGAGGCAGCTCATCAAGACGGGTAGCACGGATGAACTTACCGACCTTGGTTATTCTCGGGTCGTTGCCTGAGGCCATTACCACTCCCGAGTATTTTTCGGCGTCGGTGACCATGCTGCGGAATTTTAAGATATTAAACTCACGGCCGTTTAAGGTCATACGTTTTTGCTTGTAAAATACAGGACCTCTGTCCTCAAGCTTTATGGCGAGTGCCACAAGTAGCATAAACGGCGAAGCAATAACGGTAACGATAAGGCTGATAATTATGTCCATTAAACGCTTCCAAAATCGTTGTGCCAACGACATACCCGTTCCCTTTGAAAGCAGTAACGGAGTGTCAAACAGCTTAACATCACGGCCGCCTCGGATGATAATATCCGAGATTTTGGGTACTGCGTAAACACGAAGCTCGTTTTTATAGCAGAATTTCAACAGGTCATTTCTTATCTGCGGTGGCAGGTCGTTAATGACAACGGCATCGTATTTGACTATTTCTTTACATATTTTGCCGAAATCCTCATCGGCTGAAATCAGTTTAGTGATATTATATTTATCACGCCGAGCATCCATTTTTATCTTAAGTCCGACAGCATTGTCGGTTCCGTAGATAAGCACCATTTGGTGCGGAGCATACAAAGAGTGGTATATACGGGAATAAACGAATATCAGCAAAACGGCCGCAATCAACTGTACCCCTGTTAATATTAACATTGGAACCGGTTTTATCATTTGGTTGGCAATAAGGCAAAGCTGAAAATAGGTAATAAAGTTTACCATCAGCAGTGCGATTCCTTGCCCTAAACCAATGTCCAACGATTTCAAATGTCCGAACTTGAAGCAATCGAGGTTATTGAAGACAAGTATGAGCAACAGAGCGTAAACACCTGCGAGCACATACTTACCGTTGTAGTGATAATAGGGGAACGGGCCACCGTCGTATCCGTAAGAATGACGCCAAGCAAAATAATAAAGCACCGCCAACACGGCAACCTCAAATATACATTCAATACTGCGAACTACGCTCTTGGCATCCTCACGCAAGGCTTTGTTTTTTTTCAAGTATCCACACATCCTTTATAGACAGTTGCTTAAAATTAGTTTGACCAAAGAAATGATAAGGCAAGTGTTTTACAAAAAATTACCATATACAAAATCCAATTTACTTACAGTAGTCATTGTACCACAGTTTGTTGCATAAATCAACCTATTTGCCGAAAATCCGACAAGCATTTGCCGAAAATCCGACAAGCAATAAAATAACCCTCCGAGCTTGCTCGGAGGGTTATAAGTATTTGGGTATTTAACCTATTACTTCATAACGTTCTTGGAACGGTCGACGTAAGAGGTGTGGAGAATCTTGTGAGCCTTATGGCTGCCGGGCTTCTCAAAGTACTCGTCATAAAGAGCCTTTACAACGGGGCTTTCATGAGACTTTCTCTTAGTGTTGGCTGCATCATAATCATAAAGAGCCTTTGCACGGAGAGCCTTGATGTCAACGGTCTGACGAACAGCGTTAGGCTGGATGGGCTGACCGCCACCGTTTACACAGCCGCCGGGGCAGCACATGATCTCGATGAAGTGATAGTTCTTTTCGCCGTTCTCAACAGCACAAAGAACCTTGTGAGCAGCGTCAAGTCCGCTGACAACACAAACGTTAACGTCCATACCTGCAACATTGAGAGTTGCTTCCTTGATAGCGTCGGTACCACGAACTGCAGTGTACTCAACATTCTCAATGGTCTTGCCTTCAAGAACTTCAGCGACAGTACGAAGAGCTGCTTCCATAACACCGCCGGTAGCACCGAAGATAACACCTGCACCTGTTGCCTCACCCAAGGGAGAGTCAAACTGCTCGTCGGGAAGCTTTGTAAACTCGATTCTTGCCTTCTTGATCATTCTGGCAAGCTCACGGGTGGTGATGGTGATATCAAGGTCGGGAACGCCTGCAGCATTCTCGTCGTCACGCATGATTTCGTACTTCTTAGCGGTACAGGGCATGACCGATACGGAAACGATGTTCTTAGGATCAATGCCGTTCTTCTCAGCGTAGTAGGTCTTGAGAACTGCGCCGAACATCTGCTGAGGAGACTTGCAGGAAGAAAGGTTGGGGATCATGTTGGGATGATACATCTCACAGAAGTTGATCCAACCGGGAGAGCAAGAGGTGATCATGGGGAGAACACCGCCGTTCTTTACACGGTCGATGAACTCGGTTCCCTCTTCCATAATGGTAAGGTCAGCGGCAACATCGGTATCGAATACCTTGTCGAAGCCGAGACGGCGGAGAGCGGCAACCATTTTGCCCTCAACACCGGTACCGATCTCGTAGCCGAACTCCTCGCCAAGAGCAGCACGGACAGCAGGAGCGGTCTGAACAATAACGATCTTCTCGGGATCGTTGATAGCGTCGATAACCTTATCGGTATCGTCCTTCTCGGTGAGAGCACCGGTCGGGCAGTTTACGATACACTGACCGCAGGATACACATCCGGTAGCGCCGAGGCCCTTCTCGAATGCGCAAGCAACGTTGGTATCAATACCACGGTCGTTAGCGCCGATAACGCCGAC
Source organism: uncultured Eubacteriales bacterium (assembly GCA_964424555.1). Lineage (GTDB taxonomy): Bacteria > Bacillota > Clostridia > Oscillospirales > Acutalibacteraceae > UMGS172. The sequence goes on along the minus strand of CAYRIX010000037.1, from coordinate 1,063 downwards.
ATGCTGTGCGTGACAAGCGGCAACACAACGACGGCAAAGCACGCACTTGTTGTTGTCACGGATCATGTGAGCAGAGGAATAGTCAAGCTCGTAGTGGGGCTTGTCGCCGTCAAACTTGGCCTCGTCCTCGATGCCGTAGTCGTTACAGAGCTTCTGGAATTCGCAGTTGCCCGAACGTACGCAGGACAGACACTTTCTGTCGTGAGTAGAAAGCAAAAGCTCGAGGGTCATCTTTCTTGCCTCGATAACTGCCTTGGAGTTAGTCTTGACCTCCATACCCTCGGTTACGGGGTATACGCAGGAAGCAACGATTCTGAAACCGCGGCCTTCGTTTGCCTCAACAACGCAGATACGGCAAGCGCCGATCTCGTTCATTTCCTTCATGAAGCAAAGGGTGGGAATCTCAATTCCGACCTCGCGAGCTGCTTCAAGAATGGTAGTACCGGCAGGTACGGAGACATCCATACCGTTGATTTTTAAATTTATCATCTTAGCCATTGTAGGTGTTCTCCTTCCTTAACCTTTAATAATTGCCTTGAACTTACAGGTGCCCATACATGCGCCGCACTTTACGCACTTATCAGCGTCGATTGCAAGAGCAGGGAGCTTCTTGCCGGGTGCAGTATAGTCAGTCTTGTAGATGGCGCCTGCGGGACAAGCCTTTGCACACATTCCGCAGCCGAAGCACTTGTCGGCGATGATGGAGTAGGTAAGGAGATCCTTACATACGCCTGCGGGACATTTCTTGTCAACGATGTGAGCCTCATACTCGTCACGGAAATAACGGAGAGTTGAAAGAACGGGGTTCGGAGCAGTCTGTCCGAGACCGCAAAGTGCGTTCTTCTTGATGTAGTAGCAGAGCTCTTCCATTCTGTCGAGATCTTCCAAAGTAGCCTTGCCCTTGGTGATGTTGTCGAGCATTTCGAGAAGTCTCTTAGTACCGATACGGCAGGGAGTACACTTACCGCAGGACTCGTCAACAGTAAACTCGAGGAAGAACTTGGCGATATCGACCATACAGCTGTCCTCATCCATAACGATAAGACCGCCGGAGCCCATCATA
>CAYRIX010000036.1:0-17857 GCA_964424555.1 uncultured Eubacteriales bacterium | reverse complement strand
CTTTTAAGGTAAGCGTTAGCGCCCTCACGGATCGACTGCGATATTTTCTTCATGCGGTCGGTTCCCTCAGAGAACTTCATAACCTTCTTTGCAGTAAAGATTGCAAAAAGCAATGCTACCGCAGCTCCGACAAATGAGCACAGAGCTAATATTTTCTCCATATTTCTACTACTCCTTTTTATGAGGTACCTTACATTTTAATACAAAAAGTATTTATTTGTCAAGAAAATAACAATAAATACTTTTTATTTACAAGGTTTAGGAATTATTATTTAAATTTATTGTAAATTCGCGAGCAAAATTTTACCGAGAGTAAAGTTTTGTCCCAAAATATGATATCAGGTATTCAAATTCGCCGATGCTTATGGTATAATTTATACACAATAGGAGTAACATTTTTCAAAAAAATTTCGTATATTCATTGAAGCATGGGGGAAGGGAGAGGAATTTGTGGCGAGCGAGAAGAAAACAGACGTGTGTCTTCGCAATTCTGCTGTGGAGCGTTACATAGAAAGCTATGGCATGATGCTGTCACGCTTATGCTTCTCGCTGTGCAAGAACTATCATGATGCCGATGACCTGTATCAGGAGACATGGATAAAAATAATCCGTGCACTCGACACCTATGATACCCTACGACCTTTTGACATATGGGCTTCAAAAATTTGTGTTAATTGCTTTTTGGATATGTGTCGCAAGAAGCCTAAGGAAGCCTATTTTGAGTGTGAAGAGCACATGGAGCGGTTGGTTAACTCAAACAGGATAAATCCAACCGAAGAGCAGGATTACAGCCGTCTTTATGAGGCAATAGGGCGATTGTCGTCCGACGAGCGTGTGGCAGTCACGTTGTTTTACTTTGACGATTATGACGGTAAACAAGCGGCACAGATAATGGGCAAGACCTACACACATTTCAGAATAATTTTAATGAGAGCACGCAACAAGCTGAGAAAGGAGCTGGAACGATGAAAAAGGATTTGGATAAAATGCTCAAAAATATCGAGAGCACCGAGCCCTCACACAGGTTTGAGTTCAGAGGAGAAAAAGCTTTTTCCAATACAGAGCGAAAAGTGATTCCGTTTTATCGTCGTAAAGTATTCGTGACCGTGACGGCTGCCGTGCTTGCCATTGCGGTGGCAATAACCGTATTGATACCGTTGTCTAAGCTTGTAAATGTAGAGAACGGTACCGAGGTGTTGACCTATACACCGATAAAGCCTGATATCAGCTATATACGTCCGCCTGAAGAAAGCATCAACAGTGTCGGACTTCCATGGGAAAACGGCTCACTCAAGCTGACCACTCTGTCCAATTCAGGCATATCTCAGCCTGCAGTTTCGCTGACCTCGGCCTCTGTCGAAAGCCCCACAAGTGAAAATATTGACCTTTCCTTTATGGGCAGTACCGAGATAGTGTCATGTACCGACGGCAACCTTGTGCGAATAGATACTCACAAGGGCGAGCACGCCGATTGTGACGGGGTATATTACAATATTGAGGAAAACGAGATAATGTGTGTTGCCTGTGCTATCAAGGAATCGGTTAAAAAAGAACCGTACTATATTGATGCGTGCATCAGAGCCTTGATAGAAGAGTGTATTCTCACCGAAAAAGAGCTGGGTATTACTCATAATATTGAAGAAAGATATTCCGATCTAATTGATATTTTCTACGAAAACGGTGCGGATCAGATATTTATGCGAGGAGAAATGCCCACCGTACAGAACCTGAAGGTAGATGTCGGAACGACCTACCTTTTCGGTCAGAATTTTGAGCAAAACCTTACAGGCTACAGCTATCCGATGATCAGCATTCTCGAGTTCGGACTCAGTACTGAGTATTGTATATACGGCATTTCTTCGCTTGTTTCGGATGCCTCATGGGGAAATTTCAAGATAGAGCTTGAGACAGGTGTCGTCACCTCGCTTAATGGTGATAACGGTGAATATCTGAAAAACGGAAGCGTACTTTATAATTATGACAGCAGTAAGGTCTACACGGCTGATCTGTACGGCTTTAAAAGTATTGATGTTGCCAGCGATTACAGCTTTGCTGTGGTGACCACTCCGTTCTTCTCGGCCGAAAATGACAGTCAAAACGACACGGCGGCATCTAATAAGGACGACCGCAAGGAGGATAATGTATTTATCATTGACCTTCAAAGCGGAAACTTTACGGTGCTGTTGGGTGAAAATCGCAACTATCTGCCTGAGGATATTACGGCTCGCCCGTATCCCAAGCAGGCGGCACAGATAGTTGACGGTACCGTCTGTTTCCCGACCAAGCGTGACACATGGTATTTTTATTACGGTAATGCCTGTGAGCTTGAGGGAGAGCTTATTATGATATGCACTCTTGACGGAATAAAATATGCCGTAATGCAACAAGGAGACCAAAGCGTCTACTACCGTCTCGACAACGGTGCCGATGTCTCTGAGGACATTGAAAACAACGAGATAGTTCTGCCTGACGGGTACAGGACCGTGTCGTCGCCTGTGAGTGTCAGCGACAGCTCGGTATCGGTGTGGTCCAAGGACGGAGCCTATAAGTATTCGTACCAAAAGGGAGACAACAAGATCATCTGTGTTGAGACAGTGACAGGTATCATGGGAGAGTTGAGGGTGCCCGAGGACTTCCTCAATAGCGTCACCGATCTTAAGGGAGTGCGGTTTTGCATGTTCCTAAACAATAGCGGCACTCGGTTGATACTCACGTATTTCGGCGGAGTAAAGGTAAGTGAGAATATAATATAAGCTGCCTTGAAAGCGCTTGACACATGCTTTAGCAAGGTATCTATAAAAAGGACAGAGACTTCAAAAGTTCTCTGTTCTTTTTCTTTAAAACTGTTCGTATAAATACAATGATTATGCAATAGGTATGTAATTTATACCGTTTCGTCGGGAAATTGCAAAAGAATATAAAATAATACTCCTTAGTTTGACAAAATCGCCGTACGGTCGGCCTGTATAATATGTTTACATAATTCAAGACGTATTGAAAGGTGAGAGTGGCATGATAAAGGAAACGGTGGAGAAAAATAAATGGCAGCAGCTTTTTAGTGCTACAGAACGGTGGACAGCGATAGCCAAGCAGTTTGGGTTTGCCGCCATGGGCTTTTTTATGGCAAGGACAAGCTTACTTGGCGGTATGGCACCGTTAGGGGCGGCCCTTACGGCAGGTGCCCCGAACAAATACATAATAGTTGCGGCGATAGGGTCAGTGCTTGGATACCTCATGCCGTTATCAGACATTTCGGCATTGCGTTACACTGCGGTATTATTGGCGGTGTTTTCCATAAGGCTGATACTTAACGGTTTAAAGGAGATTGGCCGAAGTGCCATATGGGCAGGCGTTACTGCGGCAACGGTAGTGTCGGCGGTGGGTATGATAGCCATGTCGGGGCAGGGTCTGTTTAAGGGTGTGGCCGTGAGCCTTGCTGAGGGTGCAATAGCAGGGGCAGGTGCGTACTTTTTACGCAGGGCAGGAACTGTGAGAGCAGGTCTTAAGAGCAATACGCCCGAGCAGGTGGCAGCACTCTTGATATCGGTCTCGCTTGTGCTTACAGCTTTTATTAATGTAGGCTTTGATGATATTTCACTTGGACGGACGGCGATATTCGTTTTACTGCTTTTGACCGCAAGGTACGGACAGATAGGCACTGCTTGTGTCTGCTCGATTTCATCAGCGGCGGCTGTTATTCTATCATCAGGCGGCTCACAAACGGCTGTAGTCATATGCTTTGCAGGGCTTTTGGCAGGAGTCTTCGGCAGCGTGGGAAAATTTGCCGTGGTGCTGGCTCCCATGACCGTGGCAGGAGTGTGGATGCTTCTGTCACGTGCCGACAGTCAAGCTATTGCACTTTTAATAGAGGCTTCGGCCGCAGGACTCATCTTTGCACTCATTCCAAAAACCGTTACGGCGGGGCTGGTCACCTTTATAGCGCCCGAGACCTCCACACCCGACACAAAGGGACTTCGCAGGACGCTGACTATGAGGTTGGGGTTGGCTTCGGCCGCTTTAAGAGGTGTTAGTGAAACGGTTGACGAGGTCTCACGCTGTCTGTCGTTATCCCAAAACCCAAGCTTCGCCAATGTTTTGCACAAGACCGAAAACGATGCCTGCAAAGGCTGTTCCTTTCACATTTATTGTTGGGAAAAGCAAAAAAGCAATACGGTCGATGCCGTGCTTGCTATGAGTGAGGCACTTCGTAGGGGGCAGCCCATCAGTCTTGCTGATACTCCCGAGGAGTTTTCTGAGCGATGCTTAAGAATAGAGCGCTTTGAGGATGCACTGACCAAGCACTACACCGACTTTTTAAGCAGTATTTCGGCTGAACGCAGGGTGGCAGAAATGAGAGAGGTCATGTCGGGTCAAATGAATGGCATTGCCGATATGTTGGGTGAATTGTCTGAGGAATTTCAAACGGCCCAGAAATATGATATTGCAATGGCAGGCAGGGTAGCATCAGCGTTGAAGGAGTTGGATATCAGCGCATCCGAGTGTAGCTGTGTTGTTGACAAATACGGCAGAATGACGGTTGAGATAAAGCTCACGCAGGAGCCGTTATTGCCTATTAACAGAGCAAGAATACTTGAACGGCTGGAAAGCACCTGCGAACGAGATTTTGAACCGCCCGAAATAAACAGGGTGGGCAGGACATACTATATAACTGCAACCGAAAAGGCTATATTGTCTATTGACTGTTCCTGCACGCAATTTAATCAAGGACAAAATAAGCATTGCGGAGATACCTGCCGTTATTTTTTTGACGGTCGTGGCAGGCTGGTGGTAATAGTCAGTGACGGTATGGGCTCGGGCGGCAGAGCAGCAGTTGACAGCGCCATGACTGCGGGATTGGCCGAACGGCTGATAAAGGCAGGCTTTGGATACGATTGTACGCTCAAATTGGTCAACACTGCAATGCTGTATAAGTCCACAGATGAATCACTTGCCACGCTTGATATTGCCTGCATCGACCTCTTTTCGGGCAAGACCGAGCTGCTCAAGGCAGGTGCGGCACCGACCCTTGTACGCCGAAACGGGCGCACAGGTAAGGCCGAGTGCAAATCGTTACCTGCAGGTATACTTAACGAGGTTGGGTTTGACCGTGCAGTTGTTACGCTCAATGAGGGTGATGTGCTTATAATGATGTCAGACGGTGTGTGTACCGACGGTACGGATTGGATATGCGCCGAAATAGAGAGCTTTAAGGACGGCGGTGCACGACAGCTATCGGAGCGAATAGCGACAGCGGCTCGAAGAAGAAGGCGAGACGGGCATGATGACGATATAACGGTGTTCGCCGCCGTTGTTGAAAAGGCAATATAAATAAAGATCCTATGCAACGGGAAGACGGCCCTGCATAGGATCTATTTTTATCAGTATTTTCGGCGTTTTATCTTGATATAGTTGCTTACAACATTTTCGCTTTGCTCCATTTTGCGGCGGCGATAGTCCTTAATAAAAGATAGGGAGAGAAAAACTATCAACACACCAAGACCTAAAATGCCCAGACTCAAAAACACTATCATCAGAACATTCGAGCCACTGCTGTTGCTGCTGTCAGGTAACGTGACTGTGCCGATAAACTCACCTATCTTCGTGGGATCAGTGCCGAAGTAGGTGAAGGTGTAGAGCTTGCCGTTGCTTACCGTCACGTACATTACGGTGTATTTTCCGTCGGTTTCCAAGGTATTTTTTAAGTATATATGATTGTCAGTTTCGGCAGTGTCATAGCCGTTTGGAAAGAGCTTTGAACCTACAGGAGCAAGATCCTCACCCTTTAAGCCATTGAAAGAGCCCAATTCCTTGGAAAAATCGGTGGTGGTCTCACGGCCCTGTATCTGATGAGCCTCATCCTCGGAAATTGCGGCAAACACCAACCCCTCAACATCACTCGACACCAACAGATCTTCTTCGGTCAACAGGTCATAGCTGTCGCTCAATGAAAAGGATACATTTTTGACGGTGTGCTTGGTTGATTTTGCCGATGCCGATACCGCGGCAAAGAGGCACAAAACAATGGCCAAAACATATATAAATGCTTTCTTCACAGCGGTTCACTTCCTTGTATTTTGTTCCTTATTTTAGAGTGCGTTTAGCAGAGGTAAGGGTATTTTGCATCAGCATTGCAATGGTCATAGGGCCTACACCGCCCGGCACTGGCGTAATGGCCGAGCACAAGGGCTCAACATTTAAATAGTCAACATCACCGCAAAGCTTACCGTTTTCGTCACGGTTCATGCCGACGTCAATAACAACGGCACCTTCCTTTACCATGTCGGCAGTTACAAACTTTGCACGGCCGACGGCGGCAACAAGAATATCAGCCTCACGGCATATCTCTTTGAGGTTCTGTGTTTTAGAGTGGCATATGGTAACGGTTGCGTTAGCATGAAGCATAAGCATTGCCATAGGCTTGCCCACTATATTGCTTCGCCCGATAACAACACAGTGCTTGCCCGAAGGGTCAATATCGGAATATTTCAGCATTTCCATGATTCCTGCGGGGGTGCAGGGGAGAAAATCATAGTCGCCGAGCATTATTTTGCCGACATTCTGAACATGGAAAGCGTCGACATCCTTTTCGGGGACGATGGCACCAATAACCGCCTTTTCATCAAGGTGTCGGGGTAGCGGCAGCTGACAAAGTATGCCATGAATCTTGTCATCCTTGTTTAGCTTTTCCACCAAAGCCAACAATTCTTCGTTGGTGGTGCTTTCGGGCAACTCGTACTTTTCGGAGTACATTCCAAGCTCAATACAGGTACGCTCCTTAGAGCCAACATATACCTGTGAAGCAGGGTCGGTGCCGACAATGATGACGGCAAGACCGGGTGTCACACCTTTTACTTTTAATTCATTCACCTCGGCGGCAATACGTTCCTTGACCGCCGCCGAAATAATCTTTCCGCTAATGATCTCTGCCATTATTCATCTTCCTTTTTATCTTCTTCGGTATCGTCCTCGGGCTCCGACTCCTGAGCCTCTATCGGCTCGCTCAAGTCATCCTCAGTTTCGGCAATCTCGCTGTCGGTCTCTTCAACGGACTCCTCATCACCCTCATAATAAACGGTTTTTACCGTGGTGTCGTCGATATCATCAAACATGGCTTCATAGGTAAGAGCTTCTTTGGCGTTTTTGAGTCTTACAAAGAAGAATATCAGTAAAGCACCGCAGACCAGCATCAAAGCGCCCGAAAGCCACTGAGAAACTCTCAATGGTCCCAAGTAAAGGCTGTCGGTTCTTAAGCCTTCAATTATCATGCGTCCGAAGCCGTACCATACACCGTAGGTAAGGGCAAGCTGACCCTTGAATTTACGGCGCTTGCTCAGGATATGCAGTAAAACGAAGCCTAAAATACACCACAAGGATTCATACAAAAAGCAGGGATGAACTCTGACACCGCCTGTGCCCTCGCTCACCATACCCCAGAAATCACTACCTGTGGGCGAGCCGTAGGCCTCCTGATTGAAGAAGTTACCCCAACGGCCGATAGCCTGACCCAAGGGGAAGCATATAAATGCAAGGTCAAGTGCGTCAAGAATATTGACCTTTCTGAGCTTACACATCAAAGGTCCAATCACAGCGGCACCAATAACTCCGCCGTAGATGGCAAGACCCGAAATTCCCGAGCTACCCGATATTCCAAGGAACTCTCCTATAGAGCTTATATTAAGCTCACCGGGGTAGAATATTATATAGTATACTCTTGCTAAAAGTATGGCCAAGGGTGTCGTGACCAGAACGACATCGGTCAAACGGTCGGGGTCAATATCAAACTTTTTGGCTCTCGTAAATCCGTAAACAACGGCGGCAAGAAAAGCCAAGGCGATACATACACCGTACCAATAAATGCTCCAGCCGTCGCCGATGGGTAATGTAAAGGCTATTGAGTCAAAGCTTATATCAATGCCGAAAATATCAACATTGTAAGCGGCTAATGTATTCAAAAGAAAACACCCTTTCACAATAAAACTACGTTAAGTACATTATATACTAAATACCCCTTTAAGAAAAGGGGTATTTTTAAAAATTTATAAAAAAGTAACTTTTATTTTGTAATTACCGACAGTGCGCAAAGCTCAAGATCAAGCTCACGGGCACGTGCGGTCACATCGTCGGCAGTGATATCGCTTAATACATTCAAGACTCCGTAGGGCTCAAAGCCGTTCATCGCACAGTCGATAAAGCCATCGACCGTTTGCTCGGTATCATTAAATGAACGTATTTCCTTGCCGTACATCTTGCGTCGTGCATCCTCGAACAGCTCAGGGTCGACCCCTTTGTCGATTATAGTCCTAAGCTCGGAGACAATGGCATTTTTTACGGCCTCAGGGTCTTTAGATTCACCCTCAAAGAGGAAAGCCGCATATCCGTGACCGCAGAAAAACTCGGTCCCGAAGTGGCTGTTGATAAGGCCATCATTGAGCAGTCGGTTATAAAGGGGAGATATTCTTCCGACCACCGTCTCGAGCAAAAGTTCCGATGCGATAACGGTCTTTTGAGTGCGGTCAAGCTTTGCGGCATTGTCCTTTATTCCTGCCACAAACAGAGGCATGGATACGGGCATTTTCTGCTCAATGTAGGTGCTTTTAAGTGTACTGGGCTCTGAAAACTCCGAACGGTGAATTGTGGGTGTTTCGGTCGCCTTTATTCTTTCGTCGATCATCTTCAGCACCTTTTCGGTCTCAAAATTACCGCAAAGGCAGACAAACATGTTTGAAGGGTTATAGAAGGTGCGGTAGCAGTCATAAAGAGTTTTGTCGGTTATCTTGGCAATCGACTCGACCGTGCCTGCAATCTCCACATTAACGGGATGGTTGTGGTACATTATGCGAAGCAGGTTGAAAAGCACTCGCCATCCCGGAACATCCTCATACATTCTGATCTCCTGACCGATGATGCCCTGTTCCTTTTGTACCGTCTCAGGTGTGAAATACGGTGAGCTGACAAAATTTAAAAGAATCTCAAGGTTTTCATAAAACCGTCCCGAACAACTGAAAAGATAGCAGGTGCGGTCAAATGAGGTATAAGCGTTGGCCGAAGCGCCTGTTACGGCATACTTTTCGAAGGCATCGCCGTCCTCACCCTCAAACAGCTTGTGCTCAAGAAAATGAGCAATTCCCTCGGGAACCTGAATCATGGGGTCATCGCCAAGCGAAAACTCGGTATCCACCGAGCCGTAATGGGTGCCGAAAACAGCATAGTTGACATTAAAATCGGGCTTTTCACAGATATATACCTTAAGTCCCGAGGAATGGATGGCTTTGGTGCAGGATTCATCGGCTGCTTTATTGTAAAGCTTGGTTATTTCAAAGCTCATTATTCTTCCTCCTTAGCTGTGCCGTCAGGCTTTAAAACAAATACTGTATCAAGCTTAAAGCCTTTGGCGGCATTGATTATATCGTTACGTGTGACCTTTTCAATAAGCTCGCAGATCTCTTTCGGAGAGGCGGGCTCATCCTCCAAGGCACGGGCGGCATACCAATGCGCTAAGGTGTCCTGCTCAGACTCGGCCGAGCGGATGGCATCACACATCGCAAGCTTAGAGGAGATCATCTCCTTTTCGGTGAAGCTTCCGTCCGCCATATCCTGAAGCTGCTTGAGTATTGCGGTTTTTGCGGCCTCGATATTTTGGTCTTCAACACCGCTGTCGACCAAAATAATACCCTTTCTTCGGATGGAACGTGCCGAGCAGTAGTAGCAGAGACTCATTTTTTCACGCACGTTGCAGAACAGCTTTGAATAAGGTCCGCCGCCGAAAATATCGCCCATGACCCAATTGGCTACGGTGTCACGGTCAGCTCCGCCCTTAGCAGAGCGAAGTCCCAAAACTAATTTGCCTTGCTTTACAGGCATCTCCTCGGTCGCAGTGTTACATTCATCCCTAGCCAACACAACAACATCCTTGGGTAATGGTTTGAAATCACGCTTTGAGGCGGCAACACATTTTGAAAATTTATCGGTAAAGCAGGTTGGCTCCTCACTTCCGATAACCAGCACCGAAATAAAAGCCTGACGTATCATGCGGTTTAAGGCTGCTCTTATATCGTCGTCTGTCAAGGCGGTTACGCTGTCAACAGTACCCTCGGGAGAAAGTCCGAACGGCTCAGCGGCACACATCATTTCCTCACAACGGTTACGAGCGTAGGTGCGTTTGTCGTTAAGCTTTCCATCTATAGATTCACAAAGCAGACGCTTTTCACGGCTGACAGCCTCTTTCGGGTAATCGGTTTTCGACAGAAAACGACTGAATATCATATCACAGATAAGCTCGCCCGCCTCACCGACGGTATTTTCGCCGTTCAGAGAATATTTGTTGTCATTGACCGTAATACCAAGTCTTAATTCCTGACAGTCGCCGTTCTTTGCAACCCATGCTGTTATTCCTGCACCGTAAAAGGAAGCCAGCTTACGGTTGAACGAGTAGGTGTCTGTCAGCTTTTCGGTGCCGCTCCTCATTAAAGCAAGTGTCAGAGCGTTTGCAGCATTGTTTTGGCTCAAAGGCAGGTAAAAGCCGACCGAGATAAGGGTGGTTTTAAAGCGATTGCTTGGAATATACGAATAGGATATTCCGTTTTTTAAAGAAAAATCATTCATAGTTTTCACCTTGATAATTCGATTTTGTGGATATTAAAGGCCTGCCGTAGGATTTGCTCGGCAGGCCTTGGAATCATTTATTAGTCCTCGAGTTCAAACTTGATCTCATCAACATCAAAGGGAGAGGTTGCGTAGGTATCCTCATTAAGAGTGAGAGAATTGCCCTTTTCATCAAGTGATGTATCATACTCGTCCTGCTTCAGCAAATAGGAAACACTGAGGCTGAGATAGTCAAACCAATAATCCTCATAGATTTCGTCAGTCAAATCTCTGCGGACAAAGAGGATGTACTGAGAATTAGTAGTATCCTCAAGAACGACAGCCTTGTCAATCTCTTGCTTCTCATACTCTGCGAACATGGAGTTTTCAGAACCCGTTTCCTCGTCACCGAAAAGTCCCTTATAATCCTCGGGGCTGTATTCCTCATCCTCGGAAGAGGTGTTGCTTGAGGAGGTATCGTCTGAGGAGGCGGTTTCAGATGAAGCGGTCTCACTTGAAGCATCGCTCGAGGTCGAGCTTGAAGAGGAAGTCGTATCGGAGTCTGCCTCCTGACGCTTGGTTTCTTCTTCGTAAATCACGTCAAAGCTTTCGCCTGCATTGAGTCTTTCTGCATAACCGTCAGCAATGGCCTTGAGTGCTGTAAGCTCATCCGAGGAAAGGTCATTACCATCGGAGTCCGTCTTAGAAAAAGTGATGCTATCACCGAGTACAAAATGCTCGGTCATATATGCTGTCAGGTCGTCCTTAGATATCTCCTTAGCACCGCCCTCGGTGTAAAGGTGTTCGAAGTAGAAATTGTACTTCGCGTCATACAACATATACTCAAGATAGGTCTCGTAGGCTATACCGTTCTCCTGAAGGAGGTAGGCATAAGGAGTATAGTAGCTTGAAAGCTGGGACTCCATACCGTAAACCGCGTACTGATAATAGGTGCTGTAATCACAGCCGTAGTTCCAATAGCTTAAAGCTTCGTATGTGGTGGCATTTACGGTGTCCTCGTCAAGTTCAAGCCCCTCAGCCTTGAAGAACGCATCCAGAGCTGCATTTTGGCGAAGTGTTTTGATAGCGGCTTCTCTGACAAATTTCTCATATGAGGTGCCGCTTGCGGCAACATTGCCATCTTCGTCAAATTTATAATTCTCGTACTTTATATTTTCGGTGCTCAGTTCGTTATCGGTAAGATGGCTGTAAATTGCGCTTCTTGCCGACTGTGCCGAAAAGAACTGCACACAGCTGAACATGGCTGAGGTGAACTTCGATTCACCGATGGTAAAGGCGATCTCATCCTTTGAGTGACAGCCGACAAAGGCCGTCATAAGCATCAGAACAGCCAGCACTACGGCTAAAAGTCTTGAAAGTTTCTTCATAAATATACTCCTATTCTTTCCGTGCCGTGTAAAAATAAACAGCACAGTTCCTTGAAAATATTAGATACACAAAACAGTATATATTAAATCCTTGCAAAAGTCCAGCCTTTTTTGAGTTTCTTTATGACAGAATTGTGAATTATTCACCCTGCATGAAAGAAAGAGCTTCTTTCAGGGTATCAAGCACATGCTGTTTAGGCTCGGGCTTTATTGCAACATAGGGTCTCGATCCTGCGCTGAACATAACACGGCGCTTGATATCGCTTGTTATAAGTCGGCTGACAGGCTCGGACAATGTGCCGCAATAAAGCAGCAGCCTGCCGTTTTGCTCTGATATTTCGGTGATGCCTAAAGCGGCCGCCCTGTTTTTAAGGAAGGATATGTCAATAAGGTCGACCACTGCCTGCGGCAGGTCTCCGTAGCGGTCAAGCAGCTCATCGGTCACATCCAGAACATCCTCCTTTGAGCGTATGGCGGCTATTCTGCGGTAGGCCGAAAGCCTTTGAGGTAACGATGATATATACAATTCAGGAATATGGGCGCTCATTTTGACATCGACCGTACATTCAAGCTCCTTTTCAGGCTCCTCGCCCTTTTCCTCAGCAATAGCGTCGGACAAAAGCTTTAAATACATATCATAGCCGACGGCCTCCATATGTCCGTGCTGTTCACCGCCTAAGATACTGCCCGCACCTCTTATTTCAAGGTCACGCATGGCAATGCGGAAGCCCGAGCCAAACTCGGTAAACTTGCGAATTGCATCCAGACGTTTTTGTGAAATGTCTGACAATGCCTTGCCTTGAGTGAACAAAAGGTATGCATATGCAGTTCGGTGGCTTCGTCCGACACGTCCTCGAAGCTGGTGTAGCTGTGCAAGGCCCATTCGGTCGGCATTCTCGATGACAAGGGTGTTAGCATTGGGAACATCAACGCCCGTTTCTATTATCGTGGTGCAAACAAGAATGTCTATTTCATGCTCCAACAACTGCTGCCACACACGTGACAGGGCATCCTCGCTCATTTTGCCGTGGGCTGTTCCTATCCGTGCGTCGGGATGAGCCTCGCTTAATTTCATTGCGCAGGCTTCAATGTCGTCGGTGCGGTTATGCAGATAATAGACCTGACCTCCTCGGCGAAGCTCACGGCTTATTGCCTCATTTACGATTGCTTTATCCTGTTCCATAACATAGGTCTGAACAGGGTGACGGTTTAAAGGAGCCTCCTCAATAGAGGACATATCACGAAGTCCCGAAAGGGCCATGTTAAGTGTTCTCGGAATAGGTGTAGCTGATAATGTCAGTGCATCGACCGATGGAAACAGCTCCTTGAGTTTTTCCTTCTGAGCGACCCCGAAGCGTTGCTCCTCGTCAACGATTATGAGCCCAAGATCCTTGAATTGAACATCCTTTGAAATGAGTGCATGCGTGCCGACAATTAGGTCGATGTTACCTGCTCTCAAATTTTTCTTGATATTTTCCTGCTGCTTGGGTGTGCGGAAGCGTGACAGCATTTCAACCTCGACCGCCATATTGCCGAAGCGTTGAAGTGCCGTGTTGTAGTGCTGCCAGCAAAGGATGGTGGTCGGTACCAGAATGGCACATTGCTTGCCGTCGGCAATGCACTTAAAGGCGGCACGCAATGCGACCTCTGTTTTGCCAAAGCCGACATCACCGCAAAGCAGTCGATCCATCGGCACGCCTCGTTCCATATCACGCTTGATTTCGGAAATACAGCGAAGCTGGTCGTCGGTCTCTTCAAATTCAAAGCGACGCTCAAAATCGGATTGCAGATCCCCGTCGGGACTGAACGAGTATCCCTTTTGTTGCATTCGCTTGGCATACAGCGCCGTAAGCTGTTTAGCCATATCCTTAACCGCCGATCTGACACGGCTACGTGTTCTGGCCCAATCGGACGAGCCGAGTCGGTTGAGCTTAACCTTGACCTCCTCGGATGAGCCAATATATTTTGACACCATATCCAAGCTGGTTACGGGAACATACAAAGCATCCTTACCCTGATAGCTTATTTTAATGTAATCACGGGTGATCCCACGGGTGGTAAGCTGCTGTACACCTTCAAAAATACCAATGCCGTGTGTGGCATGAACAACATAGTCGCCTCTTTCAAGCTCCTCCAAAGAGCCGACAGCATTGCCGCCGTTAAAACGTTTTTTACGTTTGGCAACGGCCGCCTTACCACGGACTATGACCGAAAGTGCGCCGTCGGGCAGTTCAAAGCCCGAGGACAACACACCCACAGTAACAAAAACACCCTTTTGACCAACCTGCGACGGTTCAACACAAAACTGTGCCGAAACATCAAGCTCGCACATTTCCTCACAAAGATTCGAGGCGGCACGTTCACTGCCTGCAAGCACAACGGTCAGGCGGTTTCCTGAAGCCTTGATATCCTCACAAAGCGCCGAAACCGAGCCCGTAAAGCCTGTATTTTGCCTGAAATTCATGTTGACCAGCGCTTTCGGCGGCACATCGTAGGAGGTTTTCGGAAAGTTGTCGCAATAAACGGTGTTGCACCTTTTTAGGCGCTCGGACAGACCAACTCGGTCAAGGTATACCGATTTAAAATCAGGAGGGAGCTGTCCCTCGAGCAAAAGAGACTTTATCTCCTCGGAATGAAGCTTTAAGCAACCGTCAACACGCTCAACACAGGCATTTGTATCGAACATAAAGGTAACTGTAGCAAAATCACGGTCCGAAATATAGTCGAATAATGTCACATTTCGGTCGTAAATATGGTTCAAATATGCATCAAAACTGATCGACGCACCGACCGACAGGCGATCAATATCCTCTAAAATGCGTTTGCGCTGCTCTGTACCAAGCTTTTTTGTTTGCAAAAGCGTCTCGAGTTTCAGCGCAAGCTCCTCGGGGTCATCGGGTGACGACTCGGTTACGGGGGTTATCTTTATTTCGTCAAGTGTATCGGTTCTGCGCTGAGTATCAACATCAAAAAGTGAGATACTGTCAATTTCATCGCCGAAAAAGTCAAGTCGGCAAGGATTGGGCATATTCGGTGAAAAAATATCAACGATACTGCCTCTTACTGAAAACTGACCTGCGCCGTCGACCTGTGAGCTCTTGACGTAACCGCCTGCTATCAGCTTCTCAACCAGCACGAGCATCGAGCATTCTTCACCTACAGTAAGCGTAAAGCAACGGTCACTCAACACCTCGGGCGGAATGGTTGTGCTGACAGCCGCCTCGCAGGAGGCCAACACAACATCAAAATCCCCCTCTAATATTTTAGAGAGGGTGCCTATTCTTTTGTGCTCATATTCATGTGAGCGTGAAACGTTACTGCGGAAGCAGTACTCCCGTGAGGGGAAGACTGTGCAGTCAAGCCCCAACGCAGTCAGATCCTCTAAAATACGCTCGTTTTCCGAATCGCCTGCGGTAAGTATCAAAGCCTTTTGGCCGTGATTTACAGCCAAGACTGCCGATATCAAACAACGGTGGATATGTGAAACGCCGGTCACCGCTATCGGGAACAAACGGTTTTTCACAGCACCTGACAGCTCGGAAAATCCGTGTGATTTTTGTAGAGCCTCAGCAAAAACCTTGTATTTAAGTTGCATAAAACTACCTGTTAAATTTATTCATTGCAAGACCAATATCTTGGGCCACCATGGTCTTGACCGCCTCGGCGGCTCTTTTTTCGGCATCATCGGTCTTTTCTCTGTCCTCTTTTGACGGCTTGCCCAAGACCCAGTCAGCGAGGTCGTACTCAGGATGAGGCTTTTGGCCCATGCCTATCTTGACCCTTGGTATATTATCGGTGCCTGATAGCTCAATTATGTCTCTGAGGCCGTTGTGACCGCCGTGACTGCCCGATTTTCTGATGCGGAGCCGACCTGCGTCCATAGTCACATCGTCAGATACCACAATAACCCTGTCAAAAGGGACTTTATAGAAACGTGCAGCCTCGCAGACGGCCGAGCCTGAGTTGTTCATAAAGGTCAACGGCTTTTGGAAAAGCACCTTGTGTCCCTTTATCTGACCGTCGTAGATGAGAGATTGGAATTTGTTCTTTTCGGGCCCTGCGTCAAGCTCCTTTATAAGGATATCAAGACATCTGAAGCCTGCATTGTGACGGGTGTCACTGTACTTGTCACCGGGATTGCCCAGTCCTACTATTATATATTCGTATTTAGGCTTTGAGAACAGCATTTTTGACCTTCCTCATTCTGATGTAGATGATAAGCAGTCTTACAGCAAAAAGCATAAGCACTGCTGCAAGTAAAAGTGAGATGGCGGCATCGCAGTACCGTGAAATTTCCATTCCCAACGTCCAATCCTCATATATGTAGTTAGACGGTATAAGATGAAGTCTTTCCAAAGTGTCGTGAATAAACCATGCGCCAAAGCCCGAATTCACCAACACCGACAGGAAAAGGAGCTTGGTACAAGGGATATTTTTGCACCTTGAGCGGTCAAGAACACCAAAACTTAAAGCAATGCTTAAAAAACATATGGCAGTCATGGCGGACAGCATATCAAAGTTTGAAACCACACTGTTTATGATATTGTCAAAGGGTTCAGGCAGGGCAGTGGAAAAGCGGTCAAGAAGGAGCGAGATTCTGTCGAGCAAGTAACGTGTTGAATCTATCTGATATAGTATTGCATAGGCTAAAAGAATGACAGCCGAGGCAAGATAGCACCATGCTTGAAGGGAGATACCGTAGCCGCCGTTGAGCTTTCCCGAGGCCTTAAAGCCGAAAAGGGTTGCGAATAGTACCAAAAGCGCACTGGGAATAACAAAAAAGCCCAAGACGAATTCGTGAGCGCTGATAAGCAGTGCCGCCAATGTAAACAGACAGGCAGTAACAAGGCTTAAAACACTTCGTCCAAAGCGCCGTACCTCATAAACAGTCGGCGGCAAAAAAGTTCCGTTTGTGCAAGAATTCATGGTCTCCTCATATATCTTGATACCCAAAGCGACACCTCCTAAAACAGTTCACTATCATCCTGTATATTATATATTAAAATCGCCCGATAGTCAATCAAAATCAAGTTGTAGCCACAGTAAGGTTCAGCCATAACGGCTTTAACACCACAATAAATATGTCAGCATTAAAAAATCGTGTTGCAAAAGCAGGATTAATATGGTAAAATATGGTAAAGACAGGAGGAGGGCCTATGGGTTTTAATACAAGTGTTTGGGTTTCAATAATCACAGTTTCACTTATACTGTTTGCGGTTGCGACATTTTTGTTTCTTATGTTTAAACAGCAAATGAAAATCAAAAAGGGCGATTATCCTGACTGTCCTGACCTTGTTTTCAACAGATATAAGCTTTGGACAACATCATTCTCATGGTGGAGCGTTATTCAATACTTTTTAATACTTATCCCTATTTTTACATCGGCGGCCACGGTATATTTCACTACTGACTTTTTGGTAGACGAAAACAGTAATAGTGCTATTTTATCATCGATAATGTCATTTGTATCGGCGCTATTGCCGCTTGTGAATTCTAAAATTCACCCCAAGGTGCATGCCGACGGTTTCTATAAGGGTGCTGTCAAGATAGAGCAAGCAATTTTGAGGCACAAAGAAGGAATAATCGACACTAAAAAGCTTTTAGAAATCTTTAAAAGCGCCGAGCGGGATACTAACCCATTGCTAGACAAAAATGAGCAGCTTACAGATGATGAGAATGGTAATGAAATTGAAAATTAAGCAAAGTATATTGTTCAAAAAATTTTAAACGTTATTATTGTAAAGAAAATAATCCTTATTTTTGTATTCTTCATTTCAAATCTCCTTTATGTACGAAATTCTTTGAAACGAAGAAGTGGCAGTACAGAGTTAGTCACTCTGTACTGCCACAAACAAAGGCTATTTAACATCTTTTAAGAAAACAACAAA
>CAYRIX010000035.1:0-18097 GCA_964424555.1 uncultured Eubacteriales bacterium | reverse complement strand
CGGCAGGCATGACAATGTGCTGACACGTATTATTGCGGCTCCGGGTCTGTGGATACAACGGCTGACTACCAAGGAGCCCGATGACAGCATGATAGAAATAGCTATTGCCGCTGTTAAAGAGGTCATCCCAGAGGATGGCTCGGATCAAGTGGATTGTGGATGCAAATGACTAAGGAGCAACTCATTAATGAACTGACTGTGGCTTTAAAGTCCAACGGCTTTGAGTCAGCAAGGTTTGAGGCCAAGGAGATCGTGCAGTCGGTCTTAAAAGACACAGCATGGAACTATGAGGTCACACCCGAGCAGGTCAAAGCTGTCGAAGAAATGCTACAGCGCCGTTTTAATAATGAGCCGTTGCAGTACATCTTGGGCGAGTGGGAGTTTTACGGACTCCCGTTCAAGGTGGGCTCGGGGGTGCTGATACCTCGTCAGGACACCGAGGTGTTGGTCGAAACGGTGCTTCCCCTAATTCAAAACGGTAAGAGCCGTGTGTTTGATCTTTGTGCGGGTAGCGGTTGTATCGGAATAACCTTGGCCAAGCTAACCGATGCCAACGTCACGCTTTTTGAAAAAAGCGAGCAGGCGTTGAGCTACCTTAAAGAAAATGTGCGTCTGAACAACGTTGCGGCAACGGTGCTGCAATACGATGTTTTGGGCAAGCCCTACAGCGGCAAGGCTGATATAATAGTCAGCAATCCGCCTTATATTAAGACCAAAGAGGTCGAGACCCTGCAGGCTGAGGTCAAGCATGAGCCCCGAATGGCCCTTGACGGTGGAGAGGACGGTCTTATATTCTACCGACGTATAGCAACCGATTGGTATTCGTCTTTAGAGGACGGCGGATATCTCGTCTTTGAGATAGGCTATGATCAGGGCGATGCTGTCACCCAAATAATGCAAAATGCAGGCTACAGGGAAGTGCGGTGTAAAAAGGATCTTGGCGGCAACGACCGTGTAGTGATCGGTCAGAGATGATTTCGTTAAAACTTGGGTAGATACCTAAATACATATATATTCGAAGGAGTTTTTGTTATGGCAGATGATAAGGCAAAGGCTTTAGCTACAGCGCTGGAGCAGATTGAAAAGACCTACGGCAAGGGCACTATTATGAAGCTGGGTGAAAATGCCCACATGAATGTTGAGCATATCTCGACCGGTTCCATCGGTCTTGATGCCGCTCTCGGTATTGGCGGACTGCCTAAAGGAAGAATCGTTGAGATATACGGCCCTGAATCCTCAGGTAAGACCACCATTGCACTGCATGTTATCGCTGAGGCTCAGAAAAAGGGCGGCGAGGTTGCGTTTATTGACGTTGAGCATGCGCTCGATCCCGTTTACGCTGCTGCCTTGGGTGTTGATATTGATTCAATGCTGGTTTCTCAGCCCGATACAGGTGAGCAGGCACTCGAAATCACCGAGGCGCTTGTCCGCTCGGGTGCTTTGGATGTTGTCGTTGTTGACTCGGTTGCGGCACTTGTCCCAAGAGCCGAGATAGAGGGTGACATGGGTGACTCTCACATGGGTGTTCACGCACGTCTTATGTCACAGGCTTTGCGTAAGCTGGCAGGTGCTATCTCCAAGTCAAACTGTATCGCCATCTTTATTAACCAGCTTCGTGATAAGATTGGTGTCATGTACGGAAGTGCAGAGACCACCACGGGCGGTCGTGCACTTCGCTTCTACGCTTCGGTTCGTCTTGATATCCGCCGCAGGGATGCCATTAAGGTCGGCGGCGAGGTCATCGGTAATAAGACCGAGGCAAAGGTAGTTAAAAATAAGGTCGCACCCCCGTTCCGTTCGGCAGAATTCGACATTTTGTACGGTAAGGGTATTTACCGTCCGGGTGAAATAATCGAGCTTGGCATCAAGCTTGATATAGTCAAGCGCTCGGGTGCATGGATATCGTATAATGACGAAAAGATAGCCCAAGGCAGGGACAATGCCAAGCTTTATCTGGGTGACCATCCCGAGCTTGCTGCCGAGATCGAGGCAAAAATACGTGAGAAGCTGGCCGAGCAGGCGAGCACTATCGGCAAATCGGCTAAAGAGGCCGCTGAGGCCAAGGCTGCCGAGTTGGATAAGGTCGTTGCTGCCGCTGTTACCGAGGAGGGCGCAGAGGAAGAAAAGCCCAAAAGAAAATCCAAGATCAATATCGACGTTGACGTTGAGTAATGAAGATAGTTGAAATAAGACCGAGAAGAAAGCTTGTTTCGGGCATAGTGTTCGATTGCGAGATCGACCCCAAGGATTATGGCGCTGACTCCGATGCGGCAGGCTTTTTGAGCCTTGACAGTGAGCTTTGTGAAATGAAGCGGCTCAGGTCCGGCACGGTGTTGACCGATGAACAGCTTATAGAGCTTGTGCGCCAATCTCATATAAAGCGTGCCAAGTCCCGAGCGCTATGGCATCTGTCTCGTGGGGATTGCTCACGGAAAACTCTTTTTGACAAGCTGTCAAAAGCGTTCCCCGATTATGCAAGCACAGCGGCTTGTGACCGTATGGAGGAATTGAATTTCCTTAATGATGAGGCTTATGCCAAGCGTCGCTTGCAACGGATCATCGACGAGAAAAAAGTCTCGGTAAAATTGGCGAAACAGCTATTGCGTCATGAGGGCATAGATCCCGACCTTGTCGAGGATGCCGCCGAGGAGGCTGAGTATGACCCCATTGGCACGATAACACTGTTGATAGAGCGAAAATATAAAAATAAATTGGGTGACAAAGCGCAGAACGACAAGGTCATTGCCGCTTTAATGCGAAAGGGCTACAGCTTTTCCGAAATAAGAGAAGCTTTGTCCCGTTTCAACGCACCCACAGACTACTGCGAGGATTACTGATGATAAAGGTTGGAATGGTCAGCCTCGGTTGCCCAAAGAATAGGGTGGATGCCGAGATAATGCTGAAAAAGCTGCAGGATGCAGGATGTGAAATAACTCCTGAAGAGGCCGAGGCCGATGTTATAATTGTTAACACCTGTGGTTTTATCGAGGATGCCAAGGCCGAGGCTATCGAAAATATCTTAGAGGCCGCAAACTATAAAAAGGACGGCAAGTGTAAGGCGCTTATTGTTACAGGCTGTCTTGCCGAGCGTTACCGTGACGATATTAAAGAGGAGTTGCCTGAGGTCGATGTAACAGTGGGGTTGGCAGGCAATAACGATATCGTTGAAATAGTGCAAAAGGCTTATGAGGGCGTGTGTGAAAACCGCTACGGCGCTAAAGAGGACCTTGTCATTGAGGGCGACCGATTGCTCACCACACCGCCGTATACCGCCTACGTAAAAATAGCCGAGGGATGCGATAACTGTTGTACCTACTGTGCAATACCTAAGATACGAGGCCGATTCCGTAGCCGTCAGATGGCCGATATTCTGTTTGAAATAGGATACCTTGTAGAGCAGGGCGTAAAGGAAGTGGTGCTTGTGGCACAGGATACCACACGCTACGGTGAGGATATCTACGGAACACCTCAGCTTAGTACTCTTTTAAAGAATATCTGCAAAATAGAAGATCTTCGTTGGGTCAGAATGCTCTACACCTATCCCGACCTTATTACTGATGAGCTACTCAATACGATGGCGGCTGAGGAAAAGATAGTCAACTACCTCGACATTCCGCTACAGCACTGCGACGGCACTGTGTTAAAGCGAATGAACCGCCGCGGAGACCGTGAGTCGCTGGAGGCACTGATAGAAAAAATCCGCGCAAAGATACCCGATATCACACTTCGCACAACGCTGATAACCGGCTTCCCCGGTGAGACAGAGGAGCAGTTTGAGTCGCTTTGCGAGTTTGTGAAAAAGGTGCGTTTCGACCGTCTCGGTTGCTTTGCTTATTCCGAGGAGGAGGGCACGGCCGCCGCAAATTATCCTGACCAGATAGAGCCTCAGACCCGTGTTGACCGAGCCGAGATAATCATGAATGACCAGCTTGGAATTGCCGCATCTAAAAATGAGGAAAAATACGGCACCTTGCAGGAGGTACTTATTGAAGGCTATGATGATTATATCAAGTGCTATTACGGCCGCACACGTGCCGATGCACCTGAGATCGACGGCAAAGTGTTTTTCACCGTGACAGAGCCGCAGGTAATCGGCAGCTTTGTTAACGTCAGAATAAATGATTCTTTGGAGTATGATCTGCTCGGAGAAATGGAAGGAGAAGCTTTATGAATCTACCCAACAAGCTTACAATTTTAAGAATTATCATGACTCCACTCTTTATGGCGGCAATGATGATAGATTTCCCACATCACTACCTTGTCGCATTGGTTTTGTTTGCTGTTGCATCGTTTACCGACTTTTTGGATGGAAACATCGCCCGTGCAAGAGGTATCGTCACCAATTTCGGCAAGTTCTTGGATCCGTTGGCCGACAAGATGCTGACCACCTCAGCGTTCTTGGCATTTCTCGCAAAGGGCTTCGGTTGGGGTATAGAATGGGTGCTGTTCATTGTTCTCTTCCGTGAGTTTATGATAGCCTCGATGCGTCTTGTTGCCGTTTCATCTGAGGTGAAAAAGGTTATTCCCGCAAATATGTGGGGCAAAATAAAGACCGTTTCACAGATGGTTGCCATTATTTTGGGAATCGCTGTTTTGTATTTTAATGAGTCGATACTCCCCATTATTGCCAAGTCGGTTGCAGTTTCTCCTGTTGTGACCGATATGCTTATGCTTGTTTTCAACATCGTTTTGTGGATATCGACCGCATTTGCCGTGATTTCTGGTGTCATCTATATGAAGGACAGCTTTGAGTTTATCGACCCGTCAAAGTAAAAATTATCTACATTGACAAATCTTATGTAATGCAGTATAATGGTTTACGCAAAGTAAACTGTTATACTGCATTTGTATTTTAGAAAGGGGATAAATATGATCTGTAAAAAATGCGGAGAAAACCTGCCCGACAATGCCCGTGAGTGCTTCACCTGCGGAGCGAAGGTCAAAAAGGATGTTACTACGTCTGCCAAAAATGATCAAGGTGCTCCCACTCCTGCTCTTAAAAAGCAACTGTCTGCAGGAAAGTTATTTAGTGATATGTTTTCATCAAGCGAGTATTTTATGATGTGCTTGTTTGTAACTCTGTATAGTTTGTTCGGTGCCATCTCAATGTTAGAGTCGGTAATTATAGGTGATTGGACCAATGTTGCATCATCTGCAATAGATATAGCAGTTAACTTTTTGCTGGTTATTCCCATGTGGAGAATGTATATTATTTCCAAAACAAAGGTGGCTGCAGACTATGTAAAACCATTTAGGTTTTTCCGTATATACACAACGGTAAGAATGGTATCGGCAGTTCCGAGTCTGGTGATCGCAACAGTGATATGCTTGTTTGCAGGGTTTATGATAGGTGAGCTTGTTGAGATGATAATAAGCTGTATCGTTGTTGTAGTGTTATCTATTTTACCATCTTATGTTGCGTTTAAGTTTTCCGGTTCTTTAGAGAAAAGTGCGATCAATGATAGAATACAGCTTAAAGGAATTGGCGGCTTGAGAGGTGTGCAGTTGACGTTTGCCATTATTTTGACGATTTTTTCACCGATGTTGGTTATTTCACTTGTAAGCTCAATATTGCATTTCGAATCGTTGAGCGAAATTATGGGTGGCCTTCAGGCTATATTGTTAATGATAATATTGTTTCAGGTCAGTGATTGGCTTAAGGGTATTATCAAAAAAGTTGAGCAGCAATAAATTTAAGTGTAGACATTTAAAAAAAATCTGCTATAATATAATAAATAACAATATCTGCTTTGAGCAGGACAAGTAACCGAAAAGATGACACAACAGGGACAAAGCCGCACCGACTGAAACGGCTTTGAGTGGAGCTTACGGCGAATGCACCTGTGAGCTTGTGAGGGGAAACAGAGTATCTTCACACGGCTAAGCCCCGTTAAAGGCTTTTCGAGTTACAAACAGGAGTGGAACCGCGCCAATTTGCGCCTCCGATGGGTCATTGTACCCGTCGGAGGCGCTTTATTTAAGTAAGAAGTAATAGGTAATAAGTAATAAGTAATGAACGGCTGTTGCCGTTTTATAAAAAGGAGAATCGACTTGTTCAAACGAATAAGAGAGGACATAGCTGCGGTTAAGGAACGTGACCCTGCCGCCCGAAGCTCTATTGAAATATTTTTTCTTTATCCCGGCGTCAAAGCACTTCGGATGTACCGTCGTGCGCACTGGTTTTACAAGCATAATATGAAGTTTTTAGCACGTTGGATATCACAGCGGGC
The DNA here is from genome assembly GCA_964424555.1 of uncultured Eubacteriales bacterium. Taxonomy (GTDB): domain Bacteria; phylum Bacillota; class Clostridia; order Oscillospirales; family Acutalibacteraceae; genus UMGS172. The sequence goes on along the minus strand of CAYRIX010000035.1, from coordinate 11,867 downwards.
CGCACGAAAAACAGGTATCGAGATCCACCCCGGTGCCACAATCGGTCGCCGTTTGGTGATAGACCACGGTCACGGTGTTGTTATAGGTGAGACCGCTGAAATAGGCGACGATGTACTGATCTATCAGGGCGTGACCTTGGGTGGTACGGGTAAGGATGTCGGCAAGCGTCATCCTACCATCGGCAACAACGTCATGGTGTGCAGCGGTGCCAAGGTGTTAGGACCGTTCAAGGTCGGTGACAACTCACGTGTTGCGGCAGGTGCTGTTGTGCTTGAGGAGGTTCCGCCTAACTGTACCGTTGTCGGTATACCTGCAAAGGTTGTCCGTCAGGACGGCCAAAAAATTGCTCCGCTGGATCAGATACACATTCCAGACCCTGTAGCTCAACAGCTTGATGCGCTTAACAACCGCCTGAACGAGCTGACCGAAAAGCTCGATGAAATATCAAAGAAATAACAAAGAAATAACAAAAATTCTTCGCCTGCGGTTTAGAATGACAAACATATTTAGTTTTTGTCATCCTGAGGGAGCATTGTGACCGAAGAATCTTTAACACAAGGAGAATATCATGAAAATCTATAACACTTTAACCAGAACCAAAGACGAACTCAAAACGGTTGACGAGGGTCAGGTCAAAATTTATGCCTGCGGCCCTACGGTCTATAATTTTATCCATATCGGAAATGCCCGTCCGCTCTGCGTCTTCGACGTGCTTCGCCGTTACCTTGAGTGGAGAGGATTGGATGTCCGTTTTGTTCAGAACTTCACCGATATCGACGATAAGCTCATCAAAAAGGCCAACGAGGAGGGCATCACCGTCCCCGAGGTTGCCGAGCGTTACATCAAGGAATTCTGGACCGATTCGGAAGGTCTTAATATCCGCAAGGCCACCGTTCATCCCAGAGCCACAGAAAATATCGACGCAATTATCGGTATAATCACCGACCTTGTGGAAAAGGGCTATGCTTATCCTTCGGCGGGTGATGTTTATTTCCGTGCCAAGAAGTTCAACGAATACGGCAAGCTTTCACATCAACCTCTTGACGAGCTCGCAGAGGGTGCTTCAAACCGTGTCGACGGCGGTGCCGATGTTAAGGAGGACCCGATGGACTTCTGTCTGTGGAAGGGTGCTAAAGAGGGTGAGCCTTTCTGGGAGTCGCCCTGGGGCAAGGGACGTCCGGGCTGGCATATCGAGTGCTCTGCTATGGCAGGTCGTTACTTAGGTAAGACCATAGATATCCACTGCGGTGGTCAGGATCTTATATTCCCTCACCACGAGAACGAGATCGCACAGTCCGAGTGCGCCAACGGTTGCGATTTTGCACACTATTGGATGCACAACGGTTACATCAACGTTGATAACCGCAAGATGTCAAAATCCTTAAACAACTTCTTCACCGTCCGTGAGGTCGCTGAAAAGTTCGGTTACGAACCCGTGCGTTACATTATGATAGCATCGCACTACCGTAGCCCCATCAACTACAGTGTTGACATTATCGAGCAGGCGCAGAGCTCTCTTGACCGCCTTTATAAGTGCCGTGAGGGGTTAGAGTTTGCCATTTCTCACGCTGCTGACGGAGGCGAGGTACCCGAATTCCTTGAAAAATACAAGGCACAATTCATTGAGGCTATGGACGACGACCTTAATACTGCTGACGCTTTGGGCGCATTGTTTATGATGGTTCGTGACATCAATAAGGCCGTTGCCGATAAGTCAGGCAAGTCAACTCTTGAGGCTTGTCTCACCGCTTTCAACGAGCTTTGCGATGTTTTGGGACTTCTCTATCAAAAGAAAGACAACTCTATTGACGCCGAGGTCGAGGAGCTTATCGCTCAGCGTACCGCCGCAAGAAAGGCCAAGGACTTTAAAAAGGCCGACGAGATCCGTGACAGGCTCAATGATATGGGCATCATTCTCGAAGATACCCGTGAGGGCGTTAAGTGGAGTCGCAAATAATGAACGGTTTGAGCTTGGAGCCGTTGGGAAAATTCAAAATTTACGTCAGTGCCGACCACACCTTCGGCACTGATGCTGTTCTTTTGGCCGATTTTGCAGGCAAGCACAAGGCAAAGCTGGCTTGTGATCTGGGCACAGGATGTGGGATCATTCCGTTGCTGCTCTTAAAAAACGGAATCACCGCCGAGGCTCACGGTGTTGAATTGCAGACCCCTGCCGCCGAGCTGGCTCTAAAAAATTGCGAGCTTAACGAGCTCGGTCGGTCATTTTTGGTACATAACATTGACATGAAGGAGGTCAAAGGTAACCTGCCTCACGCAGAGTTTGACCTTGTGACATGCAATCCGCCGTATAAGGTTGACGGCGGCGGAAGTCAGAATTTGACCGAGGCGCAACGCATTGCCCGACACGAGGTGAAATGCACCTTTTCGGATGTTGTGGCCGCCGCAAAATATCTGCTGAAATTCGGCGGACGTCTATGTGTGTGTCACCGACCTGAACGGTTGGCCGATATTATTTGCGAAATGCGTGCCGCAGGCATCGAGCCAAAGGTACTGCGCGAGGTCATTCAACGTGACGGTAAAGAGGCATGGCTTGTGTTGGTCGAGGGAAAATTGGGCGGCAACCGAGGAATGACCGTTTTGCCACCGCTGTATGTCGAGAAAAACGGCGAACTCTCAAATGAAATGATAGAAATTTACGGCGATTATAAGGAAGGCCACAGCCGTAAGATCTGAAAGGAAACAAAATGAGCGGAAAATTATATGTTGTCGGCACACCTATAGGCAACCTTGGTGACTTTTCGGCCCGTGCCGCTGAGGTGCTCAACACGGTTGATTTTATTGCGGCCGAGGACACACGTGTGACGGTCAAATTGCTCAACCATTTTGGCATAAAAAAGCCAATGATAAGCTACCACGAGCATAATAAGGCATCCCAGCATGAACGAATTGCCGACCGCATTGCCTCGGGTGAGACATGTGCATTGGTGACCGATGCGGGAATGCCCGCTATTTCCGATCCGGGTGAGGATCTTGTGCGATATTGCCGTGAAAGAGAGCTGACTGTCGAGTCGGTTCCGGGTCCCAGTGCGTTGATTACAGCACTTGCAATCTCAGGAATGCCATCCAAACGCTTTTGCTTTGAGGGCTTTTTGTCGGTTGAAAAAAAGGAACGTCAGGCACATCTTGAAAGCATAAAGAGCGATACTCATACGCTGATATTTTATGAAGCTCCGCATAAGCTGGCCGCAACACTCAAGGATATGCTGAAAGTCTTTGGGGACCGTAAGCTTGCGCTTGTGAAAGAGCTTACCAAGCTGCACGAAAGCTGTGAGCGTACGACACTTTCGGCCGCCGCAGAAAAATATGCCGACGGCAGTGCTAAGGGTGAGTATGTATTGATAATCACAGGTGCTGAGGCAAGGAATGAGGCCAAAGAGTATACACTCGACGACGCTGTTAAGATGGCAAAAGAATTTATAAGTGACGGAATGTCATCCACAGCCGCCGCTAAAAGTGCCGCAGGGCTGACAGGCCTTAGGCGTAACGAGATATATAAAGAGTTGATATAATAGATATAGCAAAAAAGATTCTTCGCTAACGTGAAGAATCTTTTAATATTTCGAGTCCCACGCTTTTTAGCACCAAAAAAAGAAGCAGTATCTTGCGATACCGCTTCTTTTTTGGTGGAGACGGTGGGGATCGAACCCATGACCTTACGGATGCGAACCGTACGCTCTCCCAGCTGAGCTACGCCCCCGTATTTCGGCAGACGTGGTCTGCCAAAACATAATATCACTTTTCTTTTTCTTTTTCAATAGTCTTGTTAATATTTTTGCCGCCCTTAGTCTTTATTCCCGACCACAGGAAAATGATGATCTGCGCAGGGATACCGACGATGAACATAAGATACAGCTTAAACTGAAACAAGGTGACAAATAAGGCACCAAGTACACTCCACATAAGCAGTGAAACTATTAGGAAGTTTCTTTTTTGATTAAACCAAACCGAGTTAAATACCAGCCAGACAACAAACGTTGCAGGTACTGCATAGACAAAGCAGAAGCTCAACTTGTCAGGGCCTATTGAGGTGGCCGCATCAAGTATAAAAAACACAACGGTTGAAACCAACCACACAAGCGCAATAGATATGCCCGTTATTATCGTTTGATTGCGGTGGATACGACGGCTGACCTTTGCGGCATGCTCTTTTTCAGCAGAATGGTCGGATTTGAGAAGATAGTCGACCGTAACACTGAACATATCGGCAATCTGCTTTAAGACGCCGATATCGGGCAACGACTCCGCCCTCTCCCACTTTGAGACAGCCTTATCTGAATAGTTCAGCTTTTCAGCAAGCTCAAGTTGGGTCATTCCTGTTTCTTTTCTTAACTGTGTAATATTATCGGCAATAATGCTTTTTAATTCTTCCATTTTAACCTCTGAGCGGCAATAATTTCAACTCTACTCAAAAGAGAGTCCTGTTCATGCTAATAGTATACCATAAACGCTAACACTTTGCAACCCCTTATTTCAGGCCTATTCTACTATCGGTAGATGTTACAAAAAGCGACTCTACCGAGCGGTTGTAAACGGTATACATATTGAATTTATCGGTTTAGTGACTAAAACAGCTATAAGGTGTATCATAATCACAACGAAAACCTCGGAGGTAATCAAAATGAGTAATTATCAGATAATGACCGATTCGGCTTGCGATCTTGGAACTGAGATCCTTTCAAAGCTTGATGTGAAGTGCGTAAGCCTCACTCTTAAATTCGACGGCGAGGAAGCCGAACTTAAAAACGATGAAATAGTGGTCAAAGAGTTTTATGACAAAATGCGTGAGGGTGGCGTTGCCAAGACCTCGGCTGTAAACATGGACGGCTTCAAGGCTCTGTTTGAGGCAACCTTAAAGGAAGGAAAGGATGTTTTGTATCTTGGCTTTTCCTCGGGACTCAGCACCACCTACAACTCGGCTCGTCTTGCCGCAGAGGAGCTGAGTGAAGCCTACCCTGAGCGCAAGATCATCACTATTGATTCATTAGCCGCATCTGCAGGATTTGGAATGCTGGTGTATCTTGTCGCTAAAAAGCGTGACGAGGGTGCATCACTTGAGGAAGCTGCCGAATACGCCAAGGCTACAATACCCAATCTTGTACATTGGTTCACTGTTGACGACCTTGTATACCTTAAGCGTGGCGGCCGAGTAAGTCCTGCTGTTGCCTTTGTCGGCGGACTTTTAGGAATCAAACCCGTTATGCATGTTGACGACGAAGGTCATCTTGTAAAGGTTACCACTGCCCGTGGCCGTAATGCCGCAATCAAGGCACTTGCCGACAAATTCGGCGAGACAGCCCTTGACAACACCAAAGGCCCTGTTATGATTTGTCATGGCGACTGTGAAGATGACGCCAAAAAGCTGTCTGACATTATAGAAAGCACTTATGGAGTTAAAACCGATCTGACGGTTTACACAGGTCCTGTTATCGGTGCTCATTCAGGCCCCGGCACGCTGGCTCTTTTCTATCTGGGAAAGGTAAGGTAATTTAATGGAAAGAACGCCCTTAAAGGCACGCAGTCTGCCCGATTACACTCGTGGTGAGGAAATATTCAATATGGTGTCCCACATCGTGGGCGGCGCGTTGGGTGTTGCGGTTCTTGTGCTTTGCGTTATAAAATCGGCACTTAAAGGCGATGCCTACGGTGTTGTCGGAAGTGCAATCTACGGTGCATCAATGGTGCTACTCTACACCGTTTCAAGTGTGTATCACGGGCTTGGTTTCGGCCTGCAAACCGCAAAAAAGGTTATGCAGGTGGTCGACCATTGCACCATATATCTGCTTATCGCAGGAACCTATACTCCGATACTGCTGACCGCCATCAGGCGTGAAAATCCCGTTACGGCGTGGGTGCTTTTCGGTGTCGAGTGGGGATTTGCCGCATTGGGCGCAACCTTGAATGGAATCGACCTTAAAAAGTATTCCAAGTTTTCAATGCTTTGCTATATCGGAATGGGCTGGGGCATCGTTTTTGCCGCCAAAACCGCTATTGCCGCCATTCCATTTCAGGGGCTAATGTTCCTTCTTGCAGGCGGAATTGCCTACACAATCGGCGCTGTTATCTACGCTGTCGGCAAAAAGCACCGCTATGCACACTCCGTCTTCCATATCTTCGTGGTTTTAGGAAGCCTGTTGCAATTCTTTGCAATTCTGTTTTGGATCATATAAGTGAAAACGCTGTGGATCATCCACAGCGTTTTTTGTTTATTCGATTCCGCAACATTTAAGCACCAGCTTATACAGCTCGAGTTCGTAGTCGAGGGTGTAGATCTTTTCCTCGTATTCGCCGCCTATACGCTTGGCGAAGGTGGCCATCATGGTGTCGAAACGGTCATAAGGCTCAGTTTTAGTCTGCAGACCCGTGTCAAGCCATTTTGTGCTTGAATACTCGGTGGCATCGGTATATAACAGTGCGTTTTTTGATATATCAACATACATTTCCAGAGGTCTTACAACGACTGTCTTTTTACTGCCGATGACAACTAACTGACGCTCCCAAAATCCGCCGTGCTGAATGTCGGTGGTCTTGGCGGTTGAAACACCGTTTTTATACTCCAATACAGCCATTCCAAAGTCCTCACCAGTTGCACCGTCAATTCCCGTTGAACGAGTCAATGGAATCACCTTTTTAGGCTTGCCCTGAATACGGTAGATAAGGTCAATAAGATGGCAGCCCAAGAAGAACAGCATACCGCCCTTCATGTACGAAAGCCAGTTTCTGACATCGGTGGGGTGGGTACAGCTCATCTGCACGTCGACCGACACGATCTCGCCGTACTCACCGTTGTCAATGGCTTTTAGCAGCTCGATGACCTTGGGGTTATAGCGGTACATATATCCCGTGCTGAAGACCTTGCCGTTTTGGCGCATGGTTTCGATCATTTCCTCAAATTCTTCGAGATTCTGACCGCCCGGCTTTTCCATATGCAGGTGCTTGCCTGCCTTGGCTACCATAAGGGCATATTTTGTGAGGTATATCTCCTCGGTCTCAACGGTAACGGCTTGGATGGTGGGGTCGGAAAGTATCTCCTCCACCGTCATTTCACGGTATCCCTCAAAGTCCTTCATCTGTGTGGGGAACTTCACGCGCTCGTTTTCGGGGAAAGCAAAACCGACTATATCAAAAATGTCGGTCTGCCTCTTCAAGCTGTTCCAAACCCAGTTTCCGTGGCTCATTATGCTTGTGCCGATCTGCGCTATTCTTACCTTTTTCATTTCAAAAGTCTCCAATCAAACTGAACCATCGGGAAGGAGGGCTCATTGGCAAGGCGGGTGTAGACCTCGGTTGCCTTTTCGGGTGAGTGGGTCTCTTCGATAAGCTCACTGAGATGCAGTCTGCCCATTTCGGTCAGCTTCAGAACTGCGCTCATATCGTCACGCATAGTCCACCAGCCGTCATGTGATTCCTGTCTGGGACGTGCGTCGGTGTGTGCGCCGACAAGGGTGATTCCGGGGAAGTGCACCTTGCGGTAGTAGTCGATGGTAAACTCCTTGTTTCGGGTACAACCAAGCAACGCAACGCGACCAAAACGTGCCATACAGTCCAAAATACCGTCCAGACCTGCGCCGATACCTGTGACCTCAATACCGACCTTGGCACCGCCGCCAGTCAGCTTTTTAGCCGTTGCGGCAAACTCGGGGTCATACGGGTCAAGTGCGTAATCCGCACCGTGTTTTAAAGCAACTGCACGTTTATCAGGGTTGGGGTCAACAGCGATAATGGGTGCCGCACCGCCAAGCTTCAACAGTTTGACTCCCATAAGTCCCAAAACGCCCAGTCCCATAACAATGGCAGGTTCACCTATCTCAAGACGGCACTTGCGGATAGCGGCAAGTGGGAAAATGCTGATATGAAATAACGCCGCATCCTCAAACGAAACCGAATCGGGAAGCTTAAAAACCAATTTCTCGGCGATGTTTACGTAGCTTGCGTGGATGGTCCACATCATTGCAACACGGTCACCGACCTTGAGGCTCTCAACGCCTTCTCCAACGGCTGTAACGGTACCTGACGTGCTGTAACCTGCATGTCTCGGGAAATCAACCTTAACGCCAACGGGCGAAACGTTGGGGTCGCCGATAAGGTTGGCGCGTTCGGTGCCGCTGCTGATGGACGAAACGGCCAGCTTGACCTGAACCTCACCTGCTTTGGGTGCGTTGAGCTCACCTGTTACGAGCTCGGCCAACTTGGGCTCTGTGAACTGAATTACTTTACGTTCCATAAAAAATACCTCACTTTTGAGTTTTTCTTTATTTTACCGCTTGACAGAACGTGTTTCAATACAATATACTATACTAAAGAGGTAAAATTCTACACTTTTTATGAGGTTTAAGGGTATGAATAATGAAGAATTCTTTAGTTCATTTAAATTTTTAAGAATAAAGCCGAACAGATACAACAAGGGCGGCAATATGGAAAAGCAGGGCTGTGTGACCAACTTTTTGGGGCGGCTTTTGTACGGCACGGCCAAATTGGTGTCGCAGGGGATAACCGTGACGCTCACGGCAGGGGAAACGGTGTTCATCCCAAAAGGGTGCCGCTACGAGTCGTTCTGGACACCCGATGAAAACTCAAGGCTTGAGTGGGACTCAATAGGTTTCGACTATTTTCCTCAGCCCGATAAAGGAACCTATCTGTTGCAGAAGGTCGAGCTTAATGAAACCTCGACCGAGATACTTAACTCTATCACCGAGCAGATGAAGGTAACCCCTTACACCATAGGACGATTATATGAGCTGATGTCCGAGGTGATGCCCAAAATGCAACGTCAAGTTCGTTCAGTCGACCTTATAACCGAAAATGCCGTGAAATTTATGCGAGAGAACCCGTTTTGCGCAATGCACGATGTTGCAAATGCCTGTAGGGTCAGCGAATCGTGGCTGTACACAGTTTTTAAGGAGTCGCTTAATATAAGCCCCAACGAAATGCGGCAGAAAATACTTTGCGAAAAAGCCGAGGAGCTTCTGACTTCGACCAGTCTTTCGATCGAGGAAATAAGCAATATGTTGCAATTCAGCTCGTCATCGTATTTCAGAAAAATACTGTATAAGCATCTCGGCAGAACACCGTCCGAGATAAGAAATACGGTCGGTTTGTGATGTAAACGTGTACTTGATAAAACGGTGACTGTAGCAACAACCCTCTCTGCAGTTTTATACTGTAGAGAGGGTTAATAAAGGTTTTATTTATGCGGCTTGATCTTCAAAATGACCTTTTGTAAATAGACGATGACCAACACACCGAGTACTACCGATATTGCCGACAGCACCTGCTGAGCGTAGATGTTCATTCCAAGGAAGCGGTTGCCGTTGCTTTGTATATAGTTGACCAACGGTGTCACCGCTAAAGTGGCAAAAAAGCCTGCCAGACCGTAAATCGTCTGCTTGACCATTAGCGCATCACTTCGTTTTTCGGGCGAAACATAGTCAAAAATAAGATTGGTCTCGGCACTGTTTATACCGCCCATTGCCGCCGCAAACAGGCAGTAATAAGCAGTGTAAAACACCTTCCCGTTGGATGGCACCATAAACGTAGCCACTAAAAATCCAACCGTCGCCAAGCCGTAGGCGTACTTCAGCATATAGGCAAATGAACGTCGGTCGGCAATGCGAGCCAGAATGAACGACGACGGAATACGTACCGCCGAGTAGATAATGCTTAAAAGCGCCACAAACTTCATACTGAAGCCAAGCTCGTTAACCTGGTAGGTTCCGTAAAAAGCGGTTGTAATGTGAGTACATATTGTCCAAAAAACGCTGGTGGCGATGACCTTCATAACGGTCGTGTCTCCTAATACATTTTTAAAGCGCTGAGCCACCGATACGTTATCAGGTATTTTGGGCGCAGGCTTTTCTTTGGAAATTACTAAGGTAAGTGTGTGGGTCACAGTCAGCAAAAAGATAGTGCATGCCGCTATTATAAACGAGGTCTTTATCTCGCCCTTGGCCTCAAAATGGTCTATTAATGCACCCATTAAGAGATTAAACAGAAAACCGCCTGCTAACGATACAGCCTCTTTTACGGCGGTGAAATTACCTCTTTTGTGGTTGTCGACAAGTGACATAAACCAGTTGGTCTTGGGCGCAAAAACTATGTTCAGGAAAAAATATCCCGCCATGAGCATCACAATGAACAGCACCGTTTTAACAGGACGTGAGAGCTCGAAAAACGGCACAAAGTACACACCCATAAAAAGCAACTGATTTATTATGTGAAAGACGGTGACCTTGCGCTTTACCGAACCGCCGCGAAAAAAGAAAACGGCAAAAAGCTGAAAGCTGCAACCTAAGGCTACAAACGAGGTCAGCACCGCAGTCAGGCTATCGGAAAAGCCAAGATTCGAGGTCAGCTTGGCAATGAAAGCACCGGTCACAAGAATTGAAACAAAGTATTCCAAGGCCGCTTCAATTATGTACATCACACAGCTGCTCTGATAAATATCTTTTTGTTCGGTGGGCTGACTCATCATTGCAACAACTCCTTTAACGAGAGATATTATAGTGCTTTCATTATGTAGAGTAAACCCCAAACTCAACGAAACTTTTTCGAATTTCAAGAAACACTACAAATTTGAACCGCCGAGAGCACTTGCTCTCGGCGGTTATTGTTAATTTATATTGCGAAGACCTATAATTATTGCTCAATCATCTGCACATCATCCAACATATCAGCTTGGAATAGGCCGTTTATTCTATCGACGGCATCGTCACTCAATTTGATACCATTCTCTATCGTACGGCAAGAGTTTTAATATTGCAGCCATTGAATTCTGAAACTATGCTGTCATATATGTATTGTTTGTTGAAAAACTCAACGGGGAAGGTCACCTGCTGTCCTCGGTACTCCTCAAAAATCATCTGAGCGCACTCAAGCCCAACCGAATCTGCCATGTCACGGTATATTCCGTTCAAATTCTCAATTTCATAGTCTTTTCTCATCCCCGACGCACCTCTTGATTATTTTTTTTAGTATAATTGTTTTGGTTGGACATATCCATTGTCACACGACAAGAAAGATGTCCACTCGAGAATTTTCGTTATCTAATAATAAAGAGGCTGATTTTTCGAAAAATTACGACTTTTTTGAAAATTCATTAAAAATTTTATTTTAGCAAAAGAGGGGACGAATATATTCGTCCCCTCTTTGTTTTTAACACAGGTGCCCGTTAGAGCTTTTTACTATTTAACCATACCACTCCACATATTCGGCATCCCAGTTAAGCGCCGCCTTGGTGGCTAAATTTGCGCTTAACGGTGCATAAATGGTCAGTGATACGCTTCGCTGATACATGGTTGAAAAAGCGTAGGAAGCAACGGTAATGTTAGCCGATTTTATATAAACATCTGCTAAAACGCTACATTCGGTAAAAGCATTAGTCTTGATTTCAGTGACACTGCTTGGTATGACGATGCTTGTGATTCCTCTGCAATTAGCGAAAGCCTGCTCGCCTATGTATTGCAGCGTCTCGGGCAATGTAATCGATTTTATTCCGCTTTCATAATAGAACGCTCTGTTCCCCCATTCGGCAACACCCCTTTGTTCGACAAAATATAAGACAATATTTATTATACGGAATCACACTGACATTGTCAACGTGAGAATGTCCGCACCCTTTACATACAGAATGATGAAATAACGGAGTAGGTTTTTTCAAAAAATTATGCAACTTTCGAAAATAATGCTTGACTTTTGATGGGGGATTGTATATAATAACCCTTGCAGTTAATTTAATACGGACGTTTAGCTCAGCTGGTAGAGCCCCCGCTTGACGTGCGGGCGGTCGAGGGTTCGAGTCCCCCAGCGTCCACCAAAAAAGAAGTGGTATCGCAAGATACTGCTTCTTTTT
>CAYRIX010000034.1:0-18102 GCA_964424555.1 uncultured Eubacteriales bacterium | reverse complement strand
TTTTGATACCCTTAACGCCGCAACGCATTGCACGTCCGATGGACAGCTTCATTGCACGACGGAAGGATACACGCTTCTCAAGCTGAGCTGCGATGCTCTCAGCAACCAAGGTTGCGTTAACATCGGGGTTCTTGATCTCTACGATATTGATGAAAACATCCTTATCGGTATTGAGAAGCTGCTTGCACTGTGCCTTGAGCTTTTCGATCTCCTCGCCCTTGCGGCCGATGACCATACCGGGCTTTGCACAGTGAATGTGAATACGGATGCGGTTTGCATCACGCTCGATTTCTACCTTCGGAACACCTGCCGAATAAAGAGTCTTTTTCAGGAACTTACGGAGGTTGTAGTCCTCAACCAAAGTATCGCCGAAATCCTTATCCTTGGTGAACCAACGAGAATCCCAGTTTTTAATAACGCCAACACGGAAACCGTGCGGATTTACTTTCTGGCCCATAACTTAAACCTCCTTTTTAGTCTTCACGCTCTCTGAGAATCAGAGTTACGTGAGATGTTCTCTTCAGGATGCGGTGTGCACGTCCGTGGTCCTTTGCACGGATTCGTTTAAGAATCGGGCCGGGGCCGACGTAGCACTCAGCTACATAAAGCTTGGATACATCCATCTGATGATTGTTTTCTGCATTAGCTATTGCTGATGCAAGCAGTTTTTCAAGATACTCGCAAGCGGCCTTCGGTGTGAACCTAAGAATAGCCATGGCTTTGTCAGCGTCCTTGTTGCGGATAAGATCCAGGACGATCTGCACCTTGCGAGGTGATATGCGGGCATATCTGAGTGTTGCCCTTGCTTCCATAGTCATACTCTCCTTTCGACCGCTTACTTCGTTGTCTTTGCGCCGGCATGACCCTTAAAGGTTCTGGTCGGTGCAAACTCGCCGAATTTATGACCTACCATGTCTTCGGTAACGTATACCGGAACATGCTTTCTGCCGTCATGAACTGCCACCGTATGTCCGACGAAATCGGGGAAAATAGTGGAGGAACGGCTCCAGGTCTTTAATACACGCTTTTCGCCCGCATTATTCATTTCCTGTACTCTTTTCAAAAGCACAGGCTGAATGTAAGGGCCCTTTTTAACGCTTCTTCCCATTGTTCTTTCTCCTTTCGTCGATTACTTAGCATTACGACGCTTGACAATATACTTGTCAGTCTGTTTATGCTTCTGACGGGTCTTGTAACCCAAGGTGGGTTTACCCCAAGGTGTAACAGGACCGGAACGGCCGATAGGAGCACGTCCTTCACCACCACCGTGGGGGTGATCACACGGGTTCATGACAGAACCGCGAACGGTAGGACGCCAGCCCATGTGGCGCTTACGACCTGCTTTACCGATGTTAACATTCTCGTGCTCGGGGTTGGAAACGCTGCCGACGGTTGCCATGCAAGAAGCAGGAACGTTACGGAGCTCGCCGGAAGGCAATCTCAAGAGTGCCATGCCGTTTTCCTTAGCCATAAGCTGAGCCATGTTACCGGCCGAACGAGCGAGCTGGGCGCCCTTGCCGGGGTAAAGTTCAACGTTGTGAACTACAGTACCAACGGGGATATCGGAAAGCTTCAGTGCATTACCGGGCTTGATATCTGCGTCAGGACCTGAAACGATCTTGTCACCGACCTTAAGATCCTGAGGAGCGATGATGTAACGCTTCTCGCCGTCCTCGTACTGAACGAGTGCAATGAATGCGGAACGGTTAGGATCGTACTCAAGGGTCATAACCTCAGCAGGAATGCCGATCTTATCACGCTTGAAGTCGATAATACGGTACTTGATACGGTTTCCGCCGCCATGATGACGAACGGTGATGCGGCCATAGCTGTTACGGCCTGCATGCTTCTTAATTACGCCCAACAAGCTCTTTTCGGGAGCAACCTTGGAAAGAACGGAGTAGTCCATAACGGTCATACCACGTCTACCGTTGGTGGTGGGCTTGTAATGCTTGATAGCCATTTTAAGTTTCACTCTCCTGTTTAAGCTTAGCGGAGTTTAACTCCATACATTGCTTTCTATCGTTCTGTCAGATTACATCAAGCCGTCGAAGAACTCGATGGTCTTGGAATCTGCCTTAAGGGTAATAACTGCCTTTTTCCAAGCAGCGGTGTAACCCTCGTAACGACCCATGCGGCGCTTGTGGCCACGGACGTTAACGGTATTGACCTTCTCTACCTTGACACCGAAGAGCTCTTCGCAAGCACGTGCGATGTCGATCTTGGTAGCGTCTGTTGCTACTTTGAAGGTGTACTTCTTGTCAGCAAAACCGGTCATAGAGCGCTCGGTAACTACCGGAGCAATAATAATGTCCTGAGCTGCTTTCATTATGCGTATACCTCCTCAATAGTCTTGACAGCATCCTTAACGATAACAAGAGTATCAGCATTGATGATGTCGTAGGTGTTGATGGTGTTGACCTGTGCGGTCTTTACGCCGGGGATGTTAGCAGCACTCTTTATGATGTTTGCTTCGTTGGAAGCGAGAACGATAAGAGTCTTCTTGCCGACCTCAAGAGCCTTCAGGCACTCAACAACAGTCTTGGTCTTGTAGCCTTCAACGGTGAGGGCATCCAGAACAATAAGGGATTCAGTGAGAACCTTATCGGAAAGAGCAGATTTCAGAGCTAGCTGTCTTTCCTTCTTGTTGATGGTGTAGTAGTAATCTCTGGGCTTGGGACCGAGAGCAATACCGCCGTGTCTCCACTGCGGTGAACGGGTAGAACCCTGTCTTGCATGGCCTGTACCCTTCTGTCTCCAAGGCTTCTTTCCGCCACCGGAAACTTCGGAGCGGGTCAATGTCGACTGTGTGCCCTGACGCTGATTAGCGAGGTAGTTCACAACAGCCATGTGCATAACGGCCTCGTTAGGCTCAACACCGAAAACAGCTGCGCTCAATTCGATGTCTGCTATCTTTTTACCGGCCATATCCTTAACTGCAACAATAGGCATTTTCCTTCACTCCTTCCTTAAGCTTTAACGCTGTCGAAAACAACTACGATCGAGCCCTTGGGACCGGGAACGGCACCCTTAACTGCGATAATATTGTTCTCAGCGTCGATCTTGACAACTTCAAGATTCTGAACGGTTACACGCTCAGCACCGAGGTGACCTGCCATCTTCTTTCCTTTGAAGATTCTGGCGGGATCGATAACACCCAAAGAACCGCCGTGACGGTGAACAGGACCTGTACCGTGAGTCTCTTTGAGTCTCGCAAAGTTCCAGCGCTTAATTACGCCTGCGTAGCCCTTACCTTTGCTGGTGCCTCTTACGTCAACCTTGTCGCCCTCTGCGAAAACGTCTGCCTTGATGATGTCGCCTACATTATAAGCGGAGCAATCATCAAATCTGAACTCGCGGAGAACCTTCTTAGGTGCAACATCGCCTTTTGCGAAATGGCCCTTCATGGGCTTGTTGACCTTGTGAGCCTTCAGATCGCCAAAGCCAACCTGAACTGCCTCGTAGCCGTCGTTTTCAGCGGTCTTCTTCTGGCTGATGGCACAGGGGCCTGCCTCAATGACCGTTACGGGAACGACGTTACCGTTTGCGTCAAAAAGCTGGGTCATACCGAGCTTCTTGCCTACGATACCTTTTTGCATTGATATTTCCTCCTGATTGGTTATTGGTTGACAAACTTGCCAACATGACCTGCCGCTTAAGATCAGAGCTTGATCTCGATCTCTACGCCGGCGGGGAGCTCAAGACCCATCAGAGCCTCAACAGTTTTGTTGGAAGGTCTGAGAATGTCGATAAGCCTTTTGTGGGTTCTGCTCTCAAACTGCTCACGGCTGTCCTTGTACTTGTGGACTGCGCGAAGAATGGTTACGACTTCCTTCTCGGTCGGGAGCGGAACAGGACCTGAAACTCTAGCGCCGGTGCGCTTTGCGGTCTCGATGATCTTCTCCGAAGCCTGATCGATAAGAGCATGGTCGTAGCTCTTCAGTCTGATTCTGATTTTCTCCTTGACTGCCATTGTGACTTTCGCCTCCTTGTAAAATTTGGCGGGCAACGCCGCACTGTCTGCAATGTTTACATTGTGCCGGGTGTTTCATCCCTGTCCAATATAAAATCCGGATCGCAGCATAACCTTTGCCAACAATCCGGGGCCGACATTCGGCGTCCTTGCTCTGGAAGTCCAAAGCAACGCAAATTCTTGTCGCCCGGTTTAAAATCGGACATACTCCGCGGAAATTCCCCAACTCGAGGTTGGCCACCTCCCGCATCAACGCATATCTGCACATCACATGCCCAAGTAGTTTACCATAACTCACCTTAAAATGCAAGTGTTTTTTTACATTTTCAAAAAAAAATTAAATGTTGCGCAATTTTGCAATGTATTTAGCCAATTTTACAGATTTATGTTTTATATTGCAAAGAAACACCTGCTTTTGTCTTGACTTTGCGCACGTACAAATATATAATGTAAGAAAACAACAAAAATGAGGTGTTTTTATGGATAAAAAGGTCGGTTTATCTATTTGGAAGCTCCAAGCAACCTACGGAGATATGCAGGCTTTAGACAAAGCAAAAGAACTTGGATGCGACACGGTTGATTTCAGCCTCGAGAACCGTGACTGCCGCCGAGAGGGCGACAAGTACTCCCTTTCGGATGAAGAAATTGTTGAGTATTATTCTGCCATCGGCCGTCACGCAAAGGAGATCGGTATTGAAATTTCCCAAACTCACGGCCGTATAAAGGGCTATATGGACGATGAGGAGGAAAATGCCGCAGTGCTGAAAAACGCACGCCTTGACTGTATGGTTACCGCCGCATTAGGTGCACCCGTAACCGTCATGCATATCACCGCAACCGGCCGTGTTACAACAGGGCCGGCCTTTCCCGCCGAAGACATGCGTGAACTCGGTTTCAGAATGTTCGCCGATATACTCCCCTATGCAAAGGAATTCAACGTAAACGTTGCGCTTGAGACCTTTGGCGATTCTCCCAAATACGGCTGCTGTGATTTCTTCGGCGACCCGAAGGAGCTGTACGACATTTTCACCCGTCTGAGAAACGAAACCCCCTACGGTGACTATGTTTCCTTTTGCATTGACACAGGTCACTCAAACAAAGCAAGCCGATTCGGTCACCCTAAGCCTGCCGATGCCATCCGTATGTTCAAGGGCCACATCTCCACCCTGCACCTCAATGATAACGACACCCTGACAGACCAGCACAAGCCGCCCAGAACGGGTTGCGTTGATTGGGATGACGTTATGGCCGCCCTTAAAGAGGTGGGCTACAACGGCGTGTATAATATGGAGCTTAACCTTGATTGCTTCGGCAAGGACCTGTTCCTCGATACCGCCGCACTGTCGGTTAAAATAATGCGTGATCTTTTAAAATAAATTCATAATTGCAAAAAAGCCACTCGAACGAGTGGCTTCAATTTTGCTTAACAGTTATTTCTGTCCACGTCTTTTGGGTGCCTCATAAGAAGAAGATCTTTCTCGGCGGGATGCACCCTGCTTTGCCTTGGGATACTTCTTTCTAAACATAACATTAACAACAACGAGGCCTGCTATGCAAAGAACTGCCATAACAATGGGTATCCAAATCAGCTTGTAAAACCAATTTGCAACATAAGAAGCCTTTCCCTGATACTCCTCTTCTTCGTACTGTTCCTCTCCCTGCACACCGCTTGAAGTGA
This sequence comes from uncultured Eubacteriales bacterium, assembly GCA_964424555.1. GTDB lineage: Bacteria > Bacillota > Clostridia > Oscillospirales > Acutalibacteraceae > UMGS172. Next base: position 12,451 of record CAYRIX010000034.1, on the reverse strand, counting down.
CATCGCTTGATGCCGACGCACTGCTGTCTACACCGGAAAACATATTATCAGAGGCAAGCTCGGAGCCTGTTTGCTCTATATGTGTATTGCTGTCGTGTGCACCGCCGCTGGTGATGGGATTATTCGGCTTGGACGATGTGGTATTATCAGAAACTGTTCCCTCATCCGAGCTAATATCCTCTTCAGACGACATTGCCGCCTCAGAGCTTGTACCGACTGTAGAGCTTGTGCTCATTTCGGAGCTCACACCCTGCTCTGAGCCGGTCTCACTGTCAGACGATACGCTTGTATCGCTTGATACCGAAGAACTTGTAGCGTCTGTGCTTGAAATAACGGCTTGTTCAGACGAAACCGAAGCTACTGAAGAATTGCTGCCGTCATTCTCGGTTGCTGTGACCGACATGCCGAAGGCTACCGACAAGGCCATACACAGCACAACAGCGAAAACCGCTGTCAGTCTTTTGTTCATGAAACTCATATCCTTTAAAATGGAATCTAAACTTATCAGTATGCCTTGCCCCAGTATACCAGCTTCTTGGCAGGCTTACCGCAGCAAACGCACTTGCCGTCAACATTATCCTGCTGACCCAAAGGCATACAGCGTGATGTAACACCTGCAACCTCTTTAAGCTTGTCCTCGCACTCACGGTCCATACACCACAAGGCCTTGATAAATCCGGGCTTATTGTCAGCGATATCCTTCATTTCATCAAGATCCTCGGCAATATAGGTCATGGTCTCACGACGTTCGAGTGCCTTATCATACATACTCTTGGAAATATCCTCAAGCAGCTTTTCTATTGTTTCCTCAATTCCGTCGAGCGATACAAAAATCTTCTCGGCGGTATCACGGCGAACCAGAACACACTGATTCTTTTCAATATCCTTAGGACCAAGCTCAAGACGGATGGGAACTCCCTTCATCTCGTACTCGGCGAACTTCCATCCCGGTGATTGCTCACTTACGTCGATACCTGTTCTGAACTTTTTGCGCAGGCTCTCGTAAACCTCGGTAGCCTTGTCGATGACACCCTCTTTATGCTGAGCAATGGGGACTACCATTACCTGCTTCGGAGCAACCGCAGGAGGCAGAATAAGACCGTTATCATCGCCGTGTGTCATAATAACCGCACCGATAAGACGTGTAGTCATACCCCAAGAGGTCTGATGCGGTGTGCTGAGCTTGTTATCCTTATCGGTATACTGTATACCGAAGGCCTTGGCAAAGCCGTCGCCGAAGAAGTGTGATGTGCCGCTCTGCAAAGCCTTACCGTCGTGCATCAGAGCCTCAATGGTATAGGTCTCAACAGCACCGGCAAAACGCTCTTTCTCGGTCTTGATGCCCTTGACAACGGGAATGCAGAGATACTTTTCACAGAACTCGGCATACACATCCAGCATCCTTACGGTTTCTGCCTGAGCTTCCTCGGCAGTAGCATGGATGGTGTGACCCTCCTGCCACAGGAATTCACGGGAACGCAGGAAAGGACGTGTGGTCTTTTCCCAACGGACGACCGATACCCACTGGTTGTACAGCTTGGGCAGGTCACGCCATGAATGGATGATATTCTTGTAATGATCGCAGAAAAGTGTCTCGGATGTAGGACGGACGCAAAGACGCTCCTCCAACTTTTCACTGCCGCCGTGAGTTACCCATGCAACCTCGGGAGCAAAGCCCTCAACATGATCCTTTTCTTTTTGTAAAAGACTCTCGGGTATAAACATCGGCATACAGACATTCTCGTGTCCTGTTTCTTTGAACATGCCGTCCAGGATATGCTGAATGTTTTCCCAAATTGCATAACCGTAGGGTCTGATGACCATACAGCCCTTTACACTTGTATAATCGATGAGCTCAGACTTAATGCAGACATCGGTATACCATTGCGCAAAGTCATCCTCCATCGAGGTTATTTCTTTAACCAACTTTTCTTTAGCCACTCTACTCACCATTTCCTCGTAACTTAACTTAATAGTCAAGTATCATTATATTAGATTGAGCAACGAATTTCAATACAAAATTGTAAACAATCGTCGAATTTTGAACGTTTAAACAAAGACAGCGCAACGAACCTGAATTCGCTGCGCAGTTTTGCTAAGCTTTAAGAGCTTGAATTATTTCAAGCTCTCAATGTAGTTGACAACGTCCCCTACTGTTTTGATATTCTCGACCTGATCGTCGGGAACCTCGAGATCGAACTCATCCTCGATCGACATAACAAGATCAACAACGTCAAGGCTGTCAGCACCAAGGTCCTCAGCAATATTGGACTCCATGGTAACTGCATCTTCCTCAATGTCAAGCTGCTCACAAAGAATTGCTCTGATTTTTTCGAAAACCATTATTAGTTCCTCCTAAGAAAATTATAGACTAAAGCTCAAAACTGTGGTATACTGTTTAAAAGTATCGTTTTGGTGTCGATATAACGAAAATCGCACTTGATTTTCGCTACTGTTTAATTATAATATGTTGACAAGGGCGATTTGTCAATAGAAATTTGAAAATTTTTACTTTCGAGGTAATTTTTTATGAAACAAAAATATGCAGTTATAGGACATCCCATAGGACATACAATGTCACCGTTTATTCACGAAAAGCTGTTTGCTTTGCAAAATATTGAGATAGAGTATTCGGCAATTGATATTGCTCCCGAAAAGTTGTCGGACGAGATAAATAAGACTTTGGGACAACTTCAGGGCTTCAATGTAACCATTCCCCACAAGGAGACTATTATACCCTTGCTTGACTCGGTCGACGGTTCGGCTCTCAAGTACAATGCCGTCAACTGTGTTGTGCGCCGTGACGGCAAGACCTTTGGCTGCAGCACCGATGCTTACGGCTTCACCCAAGCCTTAAAGGCCAACGGTGTAGCATTGTCAGGTAAGGTGCTGGTGGTAGGTGCAGGCGGAGCGGCAAGAACCCTCGCACGTGAAGCCTGCGACGCAGGCTGTGATGTTACCATTGCAGTCAGAGCCGAGGACCTCGGCAAGGCCGACGAGTTGAAAAAATGGCTCACCGTTGCCGGCGGAAAGGTATCAACATGTGAGTTGAAGGAGCTTGACGGTTGCTTTGACCTTTGTGTAAATGCAACCCCAGTAGGTATGTACCCCAACACCGATGCCATGGTACTGACCGAAAAACAGTTGCAGAACTGCAACGCACTTTTTGATGCTGTTTATAACCCTGAGAACACCAAGCTTATTATCACCGCACAAAGGCTCGGTCTTAAAACAGTGGGCGGTATGGCCATGCTGGTGTGGCAGGCCGTAAAGGCACATGAATTCTGGTACGGTGCCAAGTTCAACACACATGATATAGAGAACATAATCACCGCCGCCAACCGTGAAATGGAGAGGATCTTTTATGCAAAATAATATCGTTCTCTGCGGTTTTATGGGATGCGGAAAAAGCACCGTCGGAAAGCTGTTGGCCGAGCGTCTCGGATATACCTTTTGCGACAGCGATGCCGTGATAGAGCAGCGTGAGGGCACTACGATCAGCAATATCTTTGCCCAAAAAGGCGAGGGATATTTCAGAGAACTGGAGAAAAAGGTGATACGTGAGCTGTCGGAACAATTCGGATTAGTTATTGCCACCGGTGGCGGTGCAGTGCTGAACACCGAAAACGCTGATAATCTGCGTAAAACAGGACTTGTGATATTCCTTGACGTAACGCCCGAAACGGTGTTGAAGCGCCTTGAGGGAGACACCACCCGTCCTCTGCTTATGCGTGACGACAAAGAATCTGCCGTCAGAGAGCTTATGGCGAAACGCAAGCCCTTATACGCCTCAGCAGGACACTATTCGGTGAGCGCCGATAACAGTGCCGAGGACATTGCTGACGAAATAATTGAACTTTATGTGAAGTGTTTCCCGAAATCTTGACATTAGATGTCTGATGTAGTAGAATATTAGAATAAAACTTTTCCCAAAAGAGGGCATTAATTTATGATAGTTATACTGAAAAACGGAGTATCAAAGGAACAGGTGGCTGACTTTTCCGATATTCTAAGAAAAAAATACAGCGTCGACGTTCACACCTCTTTCGGTGAGCAGTCGACGGTTTTAGGTCTTGTCGGCGATACCAAGGCTGTTGATATCGATTCGGTCAGCGCATTCCCCATAGTTGAGACCGTGCGCCGTGTTCAGGAGCCTTACAAGAAGGTCAACCGCAAGTTCCATCCCGATGACACCGTGATCGATGTAGCGGGACACAAAATAGGCGGCGGTGAGCTGCAGATAATGGCAGGCCCCTGCTCGGTAGAATCAAAGGAGCAGATAATCGGCATAGCCGAATCGGTCAAGAATAGCGGCGCCAATTTTCTTCGTGGCGGTGCTTTCAAGCCGAGAACTTCACCATATGCCTTCCAAGGACTCAGGGCAGACGGTCTTGAGCTTTTGAAGGAAGCCAAAGCCGTCACAAAAATGCCAATCGTAACCGAGATTATGAGCGCTGATCATCTTCCTCTTTTTGAGGATGTTGATGTCATTCAGGTCGGTGCACGCAATATGCAGAATTTTGAGCTTTTAAAGGAGCTTGGCAAGTGCGATAAGCCCATTCTCCTTAAAAGAGGCTTAGCCAATACCATCGAGGAAACACTGATGAGCGCCGAGTATATCATGAGCAACGGCAACGAAAATGTTATCCTTTGCGAGCGTGGAATCAGAACCTACGAGACCTTTACAAGAAACACTTTGGACGTTTCGGCGGTACCTGTTTTCAAAAAGCTTTCGCACCTGCCTGTTGTAGTCGACCCGTCACACGCTTCGGGCATAACATGGTTGGTCGAGCCGTTGTCCTTGGCTGCCGTTGCGGCAGGCGCCGACGGACTGATGATCGAGGTACATAACGATCCGCCTCATGCCTTATCGGACGGCGCTCAGTCCATAACCCCCGAGCAATTCAGCAGGCTTTGTGACAAGCTGTTTGCTGTAAACGACGCAATTCGCACAATAACACACAATTGATTTTTTGGAGATGACACCATTATGTCAGCCTTAAAGATTTCGGTCACCAAGCCCGAAGCCTATGATATTTTGATAGAAAACGGCAGTCTTAAAAACTGCGGTGAGCTCATTAAGTCAGCCGTCAGGGGTAAGAATTGCCTTGTTGTGACCGACACCAATGTCGAGCCGTTGTATCTTGATACGGTTGTTGAGTCGCTCAAAGCCGCAGGCTTTACCGTAAGCTCTCATGTTTTCGTTGCAGGCGAAGAGAGTAAAACCTTCCGTACCGTTGAAAATATGCTGGGAGCCTTTGTTTCGGCAGGGCTTACCCGTACCGATTTTGCCGTTGCTTTAGGCGGCGGTGTAACAGGTGATCTGACAGGCTTTGCCGCAGCTATTTATCAGCGAGGTATCGATTATATCGGCATCCCGACAACGCTTTTGTCACAGATCGATTCGTCGGTCGGCGGCAAAACAGGCTGCGATTTGGTTTACGGCAAAAACCTTGCAGGTGCATTTCATGCGCCGAAAATGGTAATTATCGACCCCGACTGTCTTAATACTCTTCCCCAAAAATTTTTCAGCGATGGTCTTGCCGAAGCCATAAAGTACGGTGTTATCAAGTCGGAAAAGTTGTTCAATCGTTTACTCGAGGAGGACGCTCACGATTTTATCAACGAGCTTATTGAGGAATGCGTTTCGATAAAGCGTGATGTAACCGAGAACGACTTTTTTGAGAACGGTGAGCGTATGCTGCTTAATTTCGGCCACACCATCGGTCATTCTATCGAGAAGTACTACAATTTTAAGGACATGTCGCACGGTGAAGCGGTCGGTATCGGTATGGTCATTATGGCCGTTGCCGCCGAAAAAAACGGCGAATGCGAGGAAGGAACCGCCCGTCTTATCACCAAAGCATTGCACAAGTATAATCTGCCCGCCACTACCTCTATTGATTTAGATAAGCTGTGTGAGGGTGCATTCAACGATAAAAAACGCCGAGGCAAGGACATTAAAATAGTTCTGCCTCAGAAAATTGGTACATGCACGGTTAAGACTCTTCCTGCTGACAAGCTGATAGGGTATCTCGGAGGCGAACGATGAAGGCTGTTATCTCCCCTTCGGTGCTTTGCGGAGAGGTGACCGCACCTCCGTCAAAATCAGCAGGTCACCGCAGTCTTATTTGTGCCGCCCTTTGTGACCGACCTGTTACCGTCCGCAACTGCGGTGAGTCGGATGATATGACGGCGACTATTGATGCTTTGAGCGCTTTAGGAGCAGATATTAAGCGTGACGGACTGACAGTAACGGTAACTCCCGCAAAAAAGAGCAACCGAAATATAGCTATCAACTGTAACGAATCTGGCTCAACTGCTCGGTTTATGATACCCGTTGCCGCCGCTTTAGGTGCAGAAAATGTTGTATTCCACGGTCACGGCCGATTGCCCGAGCGTCCCTTTGACATAATCGCCGAGGCTTTGCGCAAGAACGGTGTCAGTGTTTCATCCGATAAGCTACCTATGACCGTTTCGGGGCAACTGAAGGCAGGCCGTTTTGAGATAGCAGGCAACGTCAGTTCACAGTATATCAGCGGACTTTTGTTGGCACTGTCGATTGTTGAGGGCGATAGTGAGATAGTGCTGACCAGCGAGCTTCAGTCCCGTGACTATGTAATGATGACGGTCAACGAGCTTCGTGCCTTCGGTACCGACATCAGTGTCGAAAGCGACCGTTTTTCTATAAAAGGCAGATCTCATCTGACTGCTGTCGACCGCACTGTTGAGGGTGACTGGTCGCAGGCGGCATTTCACCTGTGCGCAGGTGCTGTCGGTGGCGATGTTACCGTAAAGGGCCTTGATATGAAAACCCTGCAAGGTGACAGCGCAATAATCGAGCTGTTGCGTCGGTTCGGTGCCGATGTGGCAGTAACCGACATCGGTATAAATGTCAAAAAATCGGCTCTGAACGGTATCACGATAGATGCTTCTCAAATTCCCGACCTTGTGCCAATTTTGGCTGTCACAGCCGCTTTTTCCAACGGCACGACGGTAATCACCAACGCAGAGCGTCTTCGTATAAAGGAAAGCGACCGACTTTATGAGACCGCATTAAGACTTAAAGCGTTTGGTGTTGACGTAACCGAAACCGCAGACGGACTGATTATCAGAGGCTCAAAGCCTTCAGGTGCTGAGATCACCTCAGCAAACGATCACCGCATAGTCATGGCTTTCAGCATTATGGCGGCAAATTCTGTCAACAAAACCGTAATAGACGGCTGCCAAGCCATAAACAAGTCATATCCACTGTTTTTCAAAGATTTTTGTTCTCTCGGAGGCGAATGCAATGTCATCAGCGATAGGCAGTAAATTCAAGACCACCGTTTTCGGTGAAAGCCACGGTCCCGCTATCGGAGCCGTTATTGATGCGCCTCCTGCAGGATATAAAATAGACCTTGACGAGATAATTGTGCAGACTATGAGAAGAGCTCCGGGGCAAGACCCTTCCGCTACACAGAGGAAAGAGGCCGATATCCCTGAGTTTTTGTCGGGACTTTTGGACGGTGTAACGACGGGTGCGCCTTTGGCACTCATCATCCGTAATTCCGACCACCGTTCGCACAACTATGAAAATATTGCCGTGCGTCCAAGGCCATCGCATGCCGATTATGCGGCGAGTGTGCGTTTCAACGGCTGTAACGACATTCGAGGCGGAGGAAACTTCTCGGGACGTTTAACAGCGCCCTTGACCGTTGCGGGTGCTGTTGCTCGTCAGATATTAAAAGCTAACGGCGTTACGTTAGGCGGTCATGTTTCCTTTATCGGCAACACGGCGGACGAGCCGTTTGACCCTGTCAATGTTGATGAGGAGCTGCTTAATAGACTTAACACACAGTATTTCTCTGTGATTTCCGATAAAGCCAAAGAAGAGATGCAGGCAGAGATTTCGGAAGCAAAGAAGAATGGTGACAGCATCGGCGGTGAGGTCGAAATCGCTGTAACCGGCCTGCCCGTAGGCATAGGCTCGCCTACCGCAAGAGGTATCGAAAATCTGATCTCACAAGCTGTTTTCTGCGTCCCTGCAGTTAAAGGCATTGAATTTGGCGCAGGCTTTGGCTTTGCTTCGATGACCGGCTCTGAGGCTAATGACGAAATGTATTTCAGCGACGGTGCTGTTAAATGCAGAACAAACAACTGCGGAGGCATTACGGGCGGTATCTCCAACGGCATGCCGCTTATCATACGTTGTGGCATAAAGCCTACACCGTCGATAGCTAAGCAACAAAACACCGTAAACTTAAGCACAAAGCAAGACGATAAACTTATCATAGAAGGCAGACACGACCCCTGCATAGTACCCAGAGCTCTACCGGCCATTGAAGCCGCTGTAGCAATAGCACTCGTCGACCTGCTTTGGGAGGTAAAGCCCTTATGAGCCTTGATGAAATAAGGTTAAAAATTGACGAGATAGATCGGGAACTTATTCCGCTCATCAAAAAGCGAATGGAATGCTCCTTAGAGGTCGCACGCATTAAAAAAGCTGAGAATCTTCCTATTTACCACCCCGCTCGTGAACAACAGATACTCGACCGTGTGGCCGAAACAGCAGGAAGTGATTACGGCATTTATGTCAGCAGTGTGTACCGCAACATGATGGCGGTCAGCCGTGCTTTGCAGAGTGATACGCTTTTTAAAAATGCTGAATTCGCCGAGAAAATATCTGCCTACCCTGAAGAAATGACCTATTCCCGTGTTATATGTCAGGGTGCCGAGGGTGCATTTTCTCATGCAGCGGCCAACAAGATGTTCCCTGAGCTTACTCCTGAGTTTTTGCATAACTTTGAGGACGTTTTCAAGGCCGTCGAGGCTGACGACACCGCTGTGGGAATACTGCCTGTGGAAAATTCCACCGCAGGCTCGGTCAATCCTGTTTATGACCTTATTCTTAAGTATAAGCACTGCATCGTCAAGGCTACTCCCATTGATGTTTCACAAAACCTATTGTGTGTGGGCTGTGCCGACGAGGTTAAAACGGTATACTCTCATCCCCATGCTTTGAAGCAGTGCGAAAACTACATAAAGCAACACAACCTTAAGACAATAGAGTTTGAAAACACCGCTTTGGCCGCAAAATATGTTGCCGAGCTTCAAGACCCGACAGTAGCCGCTATCGGCTCGGTCACCGCAGCGACAGTTTATGGTCTGAAGGTTGCAGACAAAGCAATACAAAACAATCCCGAGAATATCACCCGATTTATAGCGGTCTCCAAAAAGCCGTTCATTGCTCCCGACAGCAACACCGTAAGCCTTGCATTTACCATTCCGCATGAAAAAGGCTCTCTTTACTCAATGCTCGGTCGTTTTGCCGATTGCGGACTCAACTTAACAAAAATCGAATCCCGCCCGTTAGGTCACGGCTTTGAGTATAAGTTTTATATCGATTTTTCGGGCAATATAAAGGATGAACGCACACGTAATCTCCTTTCATCACTGGACTCTGAGCTATCGTATTTTGTATTCTTAGGAAATTACGTTGAACACTGATACCGAGGTAATGCATAATGGAACAAAAACAAAGAAAAGCGGCCTACCGCAAGAATAAAAGACTTCTGAATTTAGCTAATATAATACTGTCCATATTACTGGCGGTGTCGGTCTTCGCAACAGGTGTTTTCGGTCTGGCCATTTACTTGACCGGCGACATGAAGCAGGGACTTATTTCGGATGACCACGAAGCTTTGGGTGTTACATCCGATGCGGCTAATCTGCCAAAAAACATTGTCAACATTGCTCTTTTCGGTCTTGACTCACGCAGTAAGGACGCCACCAACCGTGAGGATGCTTTAACAGGCCGTTCTGATACGACTATCATTGTTTCTATCAATACAGTCGATAACACCATTAAGCTGACATCGGTGCTACGAGACAGCTGGGTGCCCATCTCCAACGGCAAGGGTGGTGTGACCTACAACAAGATCAATGCTGCCTATAGCATTGGCGGTGCTCAACGTGCCATTCATACGCTCAACAGCAATTACGGTCTTAATATATCCGACTATGTTTCGATAAGCCTCTATCAGCTTTGGAATGTTATCGATATAATGGGCGGTATTGACATTGAAATAACCGAGTTTGAGCGTAAGAAGATTAACTATTACGGCAAGCAGGAGGGCTTTAACATCACCCCCGTAACCAATTCGGGATTTGTTCACTTAGACGGCGGTCAAGCTATGTGCTATGCCCGAATCCGTAACGACAGTGAGGAAATACGAGTTCTCCGTCAGCAAAAGGTCATAAGTGCATTGTTTGAAAAGGCCAAATCGCTCCCTGCGACGAGCTACCCATCAATACTGCGTGAGGTTCTCTCAAATGTAGAGACCTCTCTCAGCTTTGATGAAATATTCAGCTATGCACCTCTTTTGGCTATTTCAGATCTTCACATCCAAAGCACCTCAGTTCCGGGTGACGAGGTTGTTGCCAAGGGTGGTATATTTGAGGACACCAACGGCGGTTGGGTCTGGAAATATGACCTTGACGAGGCCAAAAAATATATTATTAATTGGATCTACGGTATAACAGTTCAGTAAAAACCATTAAGAAAACCATTTGATATCGGAGGAACAAATATGAAAATCGCAGAAGGATTTGTAATGAAAAACATTGCAGGAACCAACGTCGTAGTACCGTTGGGTGACAACAGCGTTTCATTCAAAGCAATAATCACACTTAATGAAACCGGAGCCTTTCTCTGGCAGCAGCTCGAGACCGAAAAGACTCCCGAAGAACTGCTTAGTGCCATGCTTTCGGAATATGCAGTCGATCAGGACACCGCCAAGGCTGATATTTCCGAGTTTATTGAAAACCTTAAAAAGGCCAGTCTTTTAGCATGAAAAAAGAGCTGAGATGTGTTCCCATGGAGGAACTGTCGCCTTTGATAGTCGGCCTTATAAATGAGGGTATTGATGTGACACTGACCGTGACAGGCAACAGTATGCGTCCTATGCTTACCAGCTGTAAGGATTCTGTTGTGCTGACCAAATGTGATCCTCACGCTCTAAAAAAGGGTGATATCCCGTTATACAGACGCGGCAACGGTAGGTACATATTGCACAGAATAATCAAGGTACATCAAAACACCTATGACATGATAGGCGACCATCAGACCGAGATCGAATACAATGTGCCCAAAGAAAACATTCTTTGTGTCGTCAAGGCTTTCACCCGAAACGGAAAATATCACACATGCAATGAATTTGGGTTCAGGCTTTATTCTTTAATATGGCGTTGGATCATCCCTATTCGTGGATTTTTGATGAAGCTGCACCAACTGCCATCAAGGCTTTTCAAGCGAAATAAAAGAAAAAAGTAAATTAGTAACATCTTGCCCGACCGATACGTCGGGCTTTAAATCTTTAATTGCATCAAGAACGAGGGATGAAATATGAAAATAACCGATATCATTAATTCCGATAAGCTAAGTCTTTCCTTTGAGGTGTTCCCTCCCAAAACCTCGGATGCTTTTGAAAGCGTAAAGGAGGCCACCGAGAAAATTGCCGCCCTTAAGCCCTCATATATGAGTGTGACCTACGGTGCAGGCGGCGGCACCTCGGAATACACCATGAAAATCGCCGAGAATCTCAAGAATCTCGGTGTCCCTGCGTTGGCTCACTTAAGCTGTCTCTCATCTTCAAAGGATGAGATATTTGACCGCTTGACTGAGCTTCGGGCACATAATATTGAAAACATCCTTGCTTTAAGAGGTGACGTGCCGAGTGACGGAACACCTATAAAAACCGACTACCGATATGCAAGCGAGCTAACTGAAGATATAAGAAGGTTTGGAGGCTTTTGCATCGGCGGTGCCTGCTACCCCGAATCGCACCCCGAGAGTGAATCAAGCATTGCCGACATTGATAACCTGCGCCGTAAGGTTGAGGCAGGCTGTGAGTTTTTGACAACACAGATGTTTTTCGATAACAACATCTACTATAACTTCCTTTACCGTCTCAATAATGCAGGAGTAACCATCCCCGTTGTTGCAGGCATAATGCCTGTGACCAATCCCAAATCAATAAAGCGTATCTGCCGAATTTCGGGCAGTGCTTTACCTCAGCGCTTTGTCAGAATAGTCGACCGCTTCGGTGATGACCCCGAGGCAATGGCTCAGGCAGGTATTGCCTATGCCACCGAGCAGATAATCGACCTTTTTGCCAACGGTGTCAAAGCCGTTCATGTTTATTCCATGAATAAGCCCGAGGTTGCCGAGAAAATCAAAAACAACATCAGCGGTATCATAAAATGACACGTGTTGATGTTAGTTTGCTGAAGCTTGACCGTGATGAGCTGATAGCTCGGATGATGTGCACCGATATCGATACGGTGCTGTCGTGGTCGGCTAAATGCGAAGAGGAAGTACGCTCGGTTGCAGATTGCTTTTACACCCTTAATAAAACAGGTGTAAAGGTTAACGGCGATTCCGTGAGCTTTGCCTTCGGCGAATGTAAAA
>CAYRIX010000033.1:0-18120 GCA_964424555.1 uncultured Eubacteriales bacterium | reverse complement strand
TGCATCGTGCTGACCAAGGGCACCGAACCGACCGAGGAACTCAAGAAGGAGATTCAGACATACGTTAAGAACAGAACGGCTCCCTATAAATATCCGAGAATCGTTGTCTTCCGTGATGAGTTGCCCAAGACCGTCAGCGGTAAGATTCAGCGTAATAAATTATAATTATGAAAAGAGTAACACTTTTTGCAGGACATTACGGCAGCGGAAAGACCAATATCGCCGTTAACTATGCCCTTTACCTCAAAAAAGAGGGTAAGGACGTTGTGATTGCCGATATGGATATTGTTAATCCTTATTTCCGCACTAAAGACAGCTTAGATGTTTTAGAGTCGGCGGGGGTAGAGCTTATCTCACCTCAATTTGCCAATTCTAACGTCGATCTTCCTGCTTTGCCGCAGGAAATGTACAAAACTGTTCAGGACAAAAGCAAATTTTCCGTCCTTGACATAGGTGGTGATGACCGAGGAGCTTATGCTTTGGGCCGTTACACACCGTATATTTTAGAGGAAAACGACTATGAGATGATCTTTGTCGCCAACTTCTACCGACCGCTTACCACTACTGCCCAAGAAGCTCTGGAGGTTATGCGAGAGATAGAAGCGGCAGGGCACTTGCCGTTTACCGCCATTGTTAATAACTCTAACACAGGCAACGAAACTACCGTCGAGGATATTTTGGCTACGGTGGGAAGGGCAGAGGAGCTGTCACGTCTTTCGGGGCTTCCCGTTATTATGACAACGGCAGAAAGCAAGGTTGCCAACGAACTGAGATCAAAAATAGACAACGTTTTACCGTTAAAATTGCAAAACAAATATTTTGACATAAAGGGGTAAGAATTATGGCAAAAGTTACATTTGACGCCGATCTGTGTAAGGGCTGCGGACTTTGCGTAGATGCATGTCCTAAGGGCATTCTGCAGATCGCCAAAGACAAGCTCAACAAAAAAGGACATTCTCCTGCAGAGATGACCGACCAAGACAAATGCATCGGCTGTGCTTTTTGTGCAACCATGTGTCCCGATTGTGTCATCACTGTTGAAAGGTAAGGTGAACAAAATGGCTGAAAAGGTACTTATGAAAGGTAACGAGGCTATTGCTGAAGCCGCCATCAGGGCCGGCTGTATGCACTACTTCGGTTACCCCATCACCCCTCAGACCGAGATTGCCGCTTATATGGCAAAGCGTATGCCCAAGATCGGCGGCGTATTCCTTCAGGCTGAGAGTGAGATCGCCGCAATCAATATGGTTTACGGTGTTGCAGGAACGGGTCTTCGTGTTATGACCTCGTCCTCCAGCCCCGGTGTTTCGCTTAAAGGTGAGGGTATTTCTTATCTTGCAGGCTCTGACCTTCCTGCACTTATAGTCAACGTTCAGCGTGGCGGCCCCGGACTTGGCGGTATCCAGCCCTCGCAGTCTGACTATTTTCAGGCTACCCGTGGCGGCGGTCACGGTGACTATCACCTCATCGTTATGGCTCCTGCATCGGTTCAGGAAATGGCCGATATGACTGCAAAGTGCTTCGATCTGTCCGATAAGTACAGAGTTCCCGCTATGATTCTTGCCGACGGTACTTTGGGTCAGATGATGGAGCCGGTAATTTTGCCCGAGCCTACTGAGTATAAGCCCAATAAGCCTTGGGCAGTAACCGGTACAAAATGTGAGCGTAAGCACAATATCATTAACTCGCTTTACCTCAAACCCGAGGAGCTGGAGAAGACCAACTTCGAGCGTTATGAGAGATATAAGGCTATCGAAGAGAATGAACCGCTTTGGGAAGAGTTCATGATGGAGGACGCCGAAATCTGTGTAGCAGCCTTCGGTATTGCCGCACGTGTTTCCAAGAACGCTATTATGGCAGCGAGGGCTGAGGGTATCAAGGTCGGTATGATCCGTCCCATCACCCTTTGGCCGTTCCCCAAAAAGCCCTTCAAGGCCGCCGCAGACAAATGTAAGGCATTTATCTCGGTCGAGCTTTCTATGGGTCAGATGATCGAGGATGTTCAGCTCGCAACCGAGTGCAAGGCTCCCGTGACCCTTTGCAACCGCACAGGCGGTATGATCCCCAGCCCCGAGGAAGTTCTTGAGGCTATCAAAAAAGCAGCAGGAGGTAACAAGTAATGGCAGTAGTATTTCAGAAACCTAAAGCTTTGACCGATGCTCCGCTTCATTACTGCCCCGGATGCACCCACGGTATCATCCACCGTTTAGTTGCCGAGGCTATTGATGAGCTCGGCATTGAGGGTAAGACCATCGGTGTTGCTCCTGTCGGCTGTGCCGTTATGGCATACGATTATTTTGCTTGCGATATGGTTGAGGCGGCTCACGGACGTGCACCTGCCGTTGCTACGGGACTCAAGCGTGCATTACCGCAAAATGTTATCTTTACATATCAGGGTGACGGCGACTTGGCTTCTATCGGTATGGCCGAGACTGTTCACGCCGCAACCCGTAACGAGAATATCACCGTGATCTTCGTCAACAACGCAATCTACGGTATGACGGGCGGTCAGATGGCTCCGACCTCTTTGCCCGGTCAGGTTACCCAGACCTCTCCTTACGGCAGGGATACCGCTACCGTCGGTTTCCCAATCCGTGTATCCGAAATGTTAGCAACACTTGACGGTCCCGAGCTTATTCAGCGTGTTGCCGTCAACAATGTCAAGAATGTAAACGCCGCTAAAAAGGCCATCAAAAAGGCTTTCCAAAACCAGATAGAAGGCAAGGGCTTCAGCCTTATTGAGGTTGTTTCTTCCTGCCCGACCAACTGGGGTATGACTCCCAAAAAGGCTTTGGAGTGGGTTGAGGAAAAGATGATTCCTTACTATCCCTTGGGCGTATACAAAGACAGAAGTGCGAATAAGGAGGAGAAATAATGGCTACAACACAGATCCTTATAGCAGGCTTTGGTGGACAGGGAGTTTTGTTCACCGGTAAATGTATTGCATACAAGGGCTTGGAAGAGGGAAAACAGCTTAGCTGGTTGCCTTCCTATGGCCCCGAGATGCGTGGCGGTACCGCTAACTGTAGCGTTATCATCAGTGATACTCCCGTCGGCTCGCCTATTGTTTCTACACCCGATGTTCTCACTGCTATGAACCTTCCTTCGCTTGATAAGTACGAGGATGCAACCGTTTCGGGCGGTAAGATTTTTGTTGACTCAACACTTATCGACCGCAAGGTGAAGCGTACCGACGTTGACGCTTACTACATCCCTGCAACCAAGCTGGCCAACGATGCAGGCTTTCCCAGTCTTGCAAATATGATCATGATGGGCAAGATGATCAAAGAAGCCAAAATGGTTTCGATGGACGGCATGAAAGAGGCTCTCAGCCATGTTATTTCGGCAAAGCGTGCCGAGATGCTTGACATCAACCTCAAGGCTATCGAAATCGGCTACAACTACGAAGGCTGATAGAAATTCTAAATCAACACCTCGCCTTAACGGCGGGGTGTTTTTTTGCTACTTTTCGTTTATCCATACCGTATACATTGAAATATATGCAAAATTATAGCAATCTAAATTGTTTTCCTCACAAAAGCATGTGTTTTCCCTATTTATTTTTTAAATATAGTATGTTAATATACAAAATATGATAGGGGACGATTGTTTACGGTCCCAAAAACATACCGAAAGGATTAAGTATTATGAAAATCAGAGCAGTTTCAGTACCTCTTATCACAGTTGATCCCTATTTCAGCGTTTGGTCACCTGCTGACAGGCTGACCGACACATACACCTGCCATTGGACAGGCCGCATTCACTCGATGACGGGTATGGTCAAGGTTGACGGAAAAAACTTCCGTTTCCTCGGACGCATTCTGCCGCAGACCAATGCGACCTATAGGCACGAGCCTGAAGCATTACCGCAGACCGATTTGGATATTACTCCCACCGCAAGCATCTACACCTTTGAAAATGACCTTTTGAAGTTGACCGTCACCTTCCGCACACCGCTTTTGATGAACGACCTTGTGCTGATGTCAAGACCTGTTTCTTACATGGAGTATAAGGCCGAGCTTAAGGGTGAGTATGACTTCTCGCTTTATTTTGATGTTGACACCCAGATATGCGGAGATTGGGAAGCCGACAAGCTCACCTTCGGCAAGACCAAAAACTCGCTCTGGGTCGGAAAATCCGAGCAGAAGCCGTTGCACTGCAGCGGTGACGACTGCCGAATTGATTGGGGTTATTTCCACTTGGCTGACAAGGACGCATTTGTTTCGGACAGACGAGGCAGATTTAACTTCATCAAGGGTTGGGAGATCGCAAAGTTTGAGGACTTTAGCAGAAACGACTATACCCAGTGCGCTCACAGAACACTTGCCGTTATTAAAAAAGAGCTCAATGGTGTTATCACTTTAGCTTATGATGATGTAAAGTCTATTCAGTATTTCGGTGAGGATCTTGATCCTTACTATATGACCAAGTACGCAAGCTTTGACGAAATGCTTGCAGCCGCCATTGCCGATTATGAGGATGTAAAAGAAAAGTGCGAGATCTTTGACCTTGCTTTGACCGAGAGAATGTTAGCCGTCGGTAAGGATTATGCCGCCATCGGTTGCCTTGCATACCGTCAGGCCATCGCCGCACACAAGCTGGTTCAGACTCCCGACGGAATTGCTTTCCTTTCAAAGGAAAACTTCTCCAATGGCTGTATCGGCACCTTGGACGTTACATATCCGTCGATTCCGTTATTTTTACTCTTTAACCCCGAGCTGGTCAAGGGTATGCTCCGTCCTCTTGCACGCTTTGCAAGAAGTGATGCTTGGGAGTATGATTTTGCACCGCACGATGTCGGTCAGTATCCGCTTTGCAACGGTCAGGTCTACGGACTTAAGGACGGCAAACAACGTCTTGAAAAGCAGATGCCGGTTGAGGAGTGTGCTAACTTTATTCTCTGTGTTGCCGCTGTTTGCGTTGCCGAAAACAGCCTCCAATTTGCCAACGATATGGCCGATTTAATGAAGAAATGGGCCGATTATCTTACAGAAAACGGCTATGACCCAGAGAATCAGCTTTGCACCGATGATTTCGCAGGTCACCTTGCTCACAACTGTAACCTCAGTGTTAAGGCTATCGTTGCTCTGGGCGCTTATTCAAGACTTTCGGGTGATAAATCCTATGGACAAAGGGCAAAGGAAATGGCCGACCGTTGGATGAGGGACGCCAAGAGCGAAACCTCAACCCGACTTGTTTTCAATAATGAGGACGGTTGGAGCATGAAGTACAATATGGTTTGGGACAGAATATTTGGCTTGGGCCTTTTCTCGAAGGAAATTTACGAGAACGAGATCAAGGAGTACACTGCGCAGATGAACAAATACGGTGTGCCTCTTGACAGCCGTTCCACCTACACCAAGCTTGACTGGATGGCTTGGACCACCGTTCTGACCAATGACCGCAAGTACAGCGATGCAGTTTATGCCTCAATCCGCAGAATGATCGAAGAAACACCCGACCGTGTGCCGATAACCGACTGGTATTTCACCGACACCTCCCGTCAAAGAGGCTTCCAGAACCGTTCTGTTCTAGGCGGATTCTTTATCAATCTTATGGTGTAAAGTATTTTGACATTAGTTCAATAAATAGAAGCTCCCTCTGATGAGGGTGCTGGATTTTGCGCAGCAAAAGACTGAGGAAGAGATATTATCGGACTACCCCTCAGTCACCTAACGGTGACAGCTCCCCTGACAAGGGGAGCTTCTTTTTTTGTTATTTGATTTGAATATAGATTTCGATTTTGATTTAGATTTTGAATAAATGAGAATTTTCTGTAAATAATAACCCCAACAAATAATTTTGGAGGGATTTTTGTGGCACTCACAAGTAAGGAACTGTCCTTTATTGAGGATATGATGGGTCTTGAGCAGGTAATGGTTGCCAAGTATAAGGCGGCCGAGCAGATGACGCAGGATGCTGTTCTGCGCGAAAAAATGAAAAACGCCGCCGACCGTCATCAGCAGCATTTTGACAAATTGATGGGACATTTGAATTGAGGTGTGATTTATGCAGGAAAAGGATATTATGACCGATTTTTTGACAGTTGAAAAGACATTGGCGTGCAACTATTCAACCTTTGCTACCGAGTGTGCCACCCAAAACGTGCGCACCGATGTTATGGCGTTGATGAACGACCAGCACAAGCTACAGTCCGAGGTTTTTGACCTTATGGCTTCAAAGGGCTGGTATCCCACCGAGCCCGCCGAACAGCAGAAGATCGACAAAGCGAAGCAGAAATTCTCGTCACAAGGCAACTAAAAAAACAAAGCACCGAAGCGATACGTTTCGGTGCTTTTGAATTATCATAGCAATTTTGCTCTAAGTTCTTCAGGGGATAGGGGGCTTAGATATGCAGGTGCGATGTCGAACATGGTCTTGCAACCGGTCATACCGTCCTGCTTCATACGGTATGCGGCACGTGCAACGGCAACGATAACGCTTGAAGTAAATTCGGGGTTGGAGTCGAGCTTTAGGCTGTACTCGATAATGTGTGAGTTCTCACGGTTCCAACCGGTTTTTCCTGCACGGATGACAAAACCGCCGTGGGGGATGCCCTTGTGGTCACGGTCAAGCTCCTCTTGGCTGATGAAGTGCACCGTGGTGTTGTAGTCGGCAAAATAGTTGGGCATGGTTTTTATTTCATTCTCGATTCGAGCCTTGTCGGCACCGTCCTCAACCACAACAAAACACTCTCTTTCGTGTTTATCACGGGTGGAAAGTTCGGGGTTAGAACCTGTGCGAACTGCATCCAAAGCCGTCTCAACAGGAATAGTGTACTGTCTTGCATCCTTGACACCGTCGATTCGGCGAATGGCATCGGAATGACCCTGGCTGACGCCCTTGCCCCAGAATGTGTAGTCCTTGCCATCGGGCAGGACAGCCGAAGCATACAGACGGTTCAAAGAGAACATACCGGGGTCCCAACCCGAGGAGATAACGGCGATGTTGCCGTTTTCCTTGGCGGCCTTGTCCACATTTTCAAAATGCTCGGGGATCTTGGCGTGGGTGTCAAAGCTGTCAACAACATTGAAGTATTTTGCATATTCGGGGGTTTGGGTCGGCAGGTCGGTAGCACTGCCGCCACAAAGCACCAAAACGTCTATTTTATCCTTAAAGTTCAGTACATCGTCAACATGATAAACACCAACACCATCGGATAGTATCTTAACTGTTTTTGGGTCACGCCTTGAAAATACGGCGACCAACTCGAGGTCAGCGTTCTGCTTTATGGCGCACTCAATACCACGACCAAGGTTACCGTAACCCATAATTCCTACTCTTATACTCATTAAAACCGTCTCCTTTGACAGTGGATTGATTTTTTAACTATAGTATTATACCAAAACAGGTGTTTACAGTCAATATTTTGTGTAAAAAATTGCTATGTTGAGGACAATGTCTTGCGGATGATGGCTCATTATAAAGCAACCCCTCTGTTTCATTTGAAACGGAGGGGTGATTTTGTATATACGGTTTGCTTTTGTGTTTGGGGCTTGCCGTTTTTACACCTTAAACAGCAGCTCGCCGTAGGTGGAGACGGGCCAATACTCGTCGGCGGTGAGTACCTCGGCGGCGTCAACGTCGGCACGAAGCTTCTCCATAAGCGGCAGAACGCTGTCGTGGAATGCTTTGGCCTGCTCAAGTCCCGAAAGCTTCAAGGCTTCCTTGTCGGCGGCCTCAAGCTCGTCGCAGACCTTAAACATCGAGTCGGTGTACTTGGAAAGCTTAGCGATAAGCGTTATCTCGGCGGTGCAGGGAATCACATCCGAAACGCTCTTTTTAGCAAGAACAGTATCGCTCAGGTCACTCACATAAGCACTGATGGCGGGCAGATACTTCTTTCTTACCATATCAATAGCGGTCAGTGCCTCGATGTTGACAGCTTTGGAATAATTCTCAAGCAGAATCTCATAGCGTGAGCGAATCTCAGACTCGGAATAAACACCGTGCTTGACAAATACATCAATGTTCTTCTGCTCGATCATCTGAGGCATAGCATCAACGGTTGAGGTGAGGTTCAAGAGACCTCTGCGCTCGGCCTCGGCCTTCCATTCATCGGAATAACCGTTGCCGTTGAAAACTATACGCATGTGGTCGTTCATGGTCTTTCTGACCAGCTCATGTACGGCATCGGTCAGGTTTTCAACACCCTCAAGGCGGTCGGCATAAGAGCAAAGTGCCTCGGCAACGATGGTGTTAAGCACTATGTTGGGGTCGGCAACCGAAGCGGTAGAACCCAACATTCTGAACTCAAACTTATTACCCGTAAAGGCGAAAGGTGAGGTACGGTTACGGTCGGTATTATCCTTCGGGAAGTCGGGCAAAACGTGAACGCCCAGCTTCATTTTTCCTGCGTCAACACCGTGGTAGTCGGTACCATTGATGATGGATTCCAATATGGCCTGCAGCTCATCACCTAAGAAGATAGAGACAATAGCAGGAGGCGCTTCGGCGGCACCTAAACGGTGGTCGTTACCTGCGGAGGCTACCGATACACGCATCATACCCTGATATTTGTCGACCGCCTTGATAACGGCGGCAAGGAACAAAAGGAACTGTGCGTTTTCAGCAGGGGTCTTACCGGGGTCAAGCAGGTTTACACCCGTATCGGTCGACATCGACCAGTTGTTATGCTTACCGCTGCCGTTAACGCCTGCAAAGGGCTTTTCGTGCAACAAGCATACAAGTCCGTGTCTTAAAGCCACCTTTTTCATCAGCTCCATAGTGAGCTGGTTGTGGTCAACGGCTATGTTGGTGGTGTTGAATATAGGAGCAAGCTCATGCTGTGCGGGAGCGGCCTCGTTGTGCTTGGTTTTGGCGTGAACACCCATCTTCCAAAGCTCCTCGTCAAGCTCCTTCATATATGCACAAACACGGGGCTTCAAAGCACCAAAGTAGTGGTCTTCCATTTCCTGACCTTTGGGTGCAGGTGCACCGAAAAGGGTGCGTCCGCAATAAAGCAGGTCGGGGCGCTCGTCATAGTATTTTTTATCAACAAGGAAATACTCCTGCTCGGGTCCTGCAGTGGTGGTAACTCTCTTTGCGGTGTTGTTACCGAAAAGTCTCAGAATTCTTACAGCCTGCTTGCTCAATGCCTCCATAGAACGGAGCAGTGGGGTTTTTTTATCCAATGCCTCACCGTTGTAGGAACAGAAAGCGGTGGGAATGCAAAGTGTACCGTCCTTTACAAAAGCACAGGAGGTCGGGTCCCAAGCGGTGTATCCGCGAGCCTCACAGGTGTCTCTTAAACCGCCTGAAGGGAATGAAGATGCATCTGATTCACCCTTGATAAGCTCCTTGCCCGAAAACTCCATAATAACATGACCGTCCTCGGTCGGTACGATAAAGCTGTCGTGCTTTTCGGCAGTGATGTTGGTCATCGGCTGGAACCAATGGGTATAGTGGGTGGCACCCTTTTCGATTGCCCAATCCTTCATGGCGTTGGCAACCGTGTTTGCAATGGTGATGTCCAGCGATTTGCCGTCGTGTATGGTCTT
The DNA here is from genome assembly GCA_964424555.1 of uncultured Eubacteriales bacterium. Classification (GTDB taxonomy): domain Bacteria; phylum Bacillota; class Clostridia; order Oscillospirales; family Acutalibacteraceae; genus UMGS172. The sequence goes on along the minus strand of CAYRIX010000033.1, from coordinate 8,620 downwards.
TTTCAGAGCTTTATAGGTCTCTTTAGGCAGTTTTTCTTTCATTACCGCCTCATTGAAAACCTCGCTGCCGAAAATTTCTGCGATCTTCATAAAAATCCTCCAAAATCAAAAAACAAACGACGCAAAAGCTTGTTCTAAGCGCCGTCCGTGAGATTACTCTGCAAATTATACCACTTTAAGTTTAAAAGTCAACATCAAAGCCTTAAAACATTATAAAATTCATTGCGCACGGACTTTTTGTTAACATAAATCGGTGTCGGCATTATATTATTATGTTTAGTAGGTCTATAAATTGCAAAATTCCTAATAAAATTAATCGATATAGGCGATATGCTCTCATATTTGAGTGGAGATGCCTTATAAATTTAAGAAAATACCTGTTTTTAGAACACAAAGAATAGTATTGAGTTAACACAATGTTTACATCTGTGTGTTAAAATTTAAAAAGTGTTTTATTTTTGTAATCATTTGTGTTAAAATGTACTGTAAATACATAGGAAAGGGTGTGACTGTGTGGCTTTTAAGACCGAGTTCAGGCGGAGAGAAATCAAATTTTTGATAACCGAAGCACAAGCCGAAGAGCTGTTGTCGTTTATGGCAAACAAGATGCGTCCCGATGACTACGGCAAGAGTACAGTCAAAAGCCTTTACTTTGATACCGAGACATTTCGTCTGATAAGACGGTCATTAGAGAAACCTATTTACAAGGAAAAATTCCGATTGAGGAGCTACGGTGATTTTAGTGACACTACCAAGGTGTTTGCCGAGATTAAGAAAAAGTATAAATCGGTGGTCTATAAACGACGGATAGTGCTTAATCGGGCAGAAACTCTTGACTTCATGAAAAACGGACCGTCCAAAGGAAAAAGCCCAACTGAAAAGGAAATAGAATTTTTCTTTAAAAGGTATGATAATTTGAGACCCACTATGCTTATCTCCTGCGAAAGGGAAGCCTATTTTGCAAAAGACAACGATGGCTTAAGAATAACCTTTGACCGAAATATTCTTTACCGTGACTATGATCTCTCACTGGCGCTTGAACGCCACGGTACACCTATCCTAAAGGAGGGGCAGGTGCTTATGGAGATAAAGGCCGAGGGAGCCTTGCCGTTATGGGTGTGCAAAATGCTGAGTGACCGTAAAATGTATAAGACCTCGTTTTCAAAATACGGTCATGCGTACATAGACATATTAGCAAAACAAAAAACTGCCGAACGTTCGGCGGATGGGAGAAATATAAATGGATAAACTGTTTAAAGGAATCTTTGATACCGAGCTGACACCTGTTATTGCTGTCAGCGACTTCCTGACCTGCGTAGGAGTAGCACTTGTTTTGGGTGTGCTTATAGCACTTGTTCACTCCTTTAAGAGCCGTTATTCAAAAAGCTTTTTGATGACGGTGGCGGTGCTTCCTGCGGTGGTTTGTGTGGTAATCATGATGGTCAACGGTAATATCGGTGCAGGCGTCGCCGTGGCAGGTGCGTTCAGTCTTGTCAGATTCCGTTCCGCCCCGGGCTCTGCCCGTGAAATTGCCACCATATTCCTCGCAATGGGTACAGGCCTTGTATGCGGAATGGGCTACATCGGCTATGCCGCACTGTTTACGGTCATTATGGGTGGCTTTATGATGCTGATAAGTGCTGTTGGTTTCGGCGACCGCAGACGGGCAAGCCGTGAGAAGACACTTAAAATAACTGTTCCCGAGGATCTCAATTTTTCGGGATTGTTTGATGATGTTTTCCTGAAATACACAAAATCCTATGTGCAAACCTCGGTCAAAACAGCGGCAATGGGCAGTCTTTACAAGATCAAGTACGATGTAGTGCTGTGCGATATTACTAAAGAGAAAGAGTTTGTTGACGAGCTGCGCTGTCGCAACGGTAATCTTGAGGTTTCAATTTATGATAAGGAGAGCGATGTCCTGTGAGTCTTGATATTAAAAAGACCTTATCCTTTGCAGTTGCTTTGGTGCTTGCACTAAGCATGACGGCATGCTCATCGGATAATAATTCATCGGTCGGCGGTCAAGGTGACCATATGGGGAGCAACACAGCATCGGCAGGCGGCAATACATCTTCTGACACCTCTCTGGGAACAGATGCTGTTTCACCTGAACTGAACTTTACCGATTCAGACATGTTTACCGACCGTGATTCAAGGGTTACCTACGATGAAAGCACGGCAATACAGATAAAGATAAGCGGTAGCGGTATTTCAGCCGGCAACAAGTCGGTCGTGATAAACGGCAGTAAGGCAACGGTTACGGCAGAAGGCACCTATATTGTCAGCGGTAATTCGACCGACTGTCAGATAGTTGTCGAGGCTGATGAGTCGGCCAAAATTCAGTTGGTCTTAAATAATGCCGACCTATCCTCTTCAAGCAGTGCGCCGATATACGTGAAATCTGCCGATAAGGTGTTTATCACCCTTGCTAACGGCAGTAGCAACACACTTAAAACAACAGGCAGCTTTACGGCTGACGGTGACACCAATGTTGACGGTGTAATATTCTCAAGGGCCGACCTCACCTTAAACGGTAACGGCAGTATGACCGTGAGCACGGCCAACGGCCACGGTATAGTCACCAAGGATGATCTTGTTGTTACAGGCGGCACTTACAATATTACCTCATCGGGTCATGCACTCAGTGGCAAGGATTCTATCCGCATTAAGGATGGAAATTTCACGTTGACATGTGACAAGGACGGGCTTCATTCCGAACATACCGAAAACACGGAAAAAGGCTTTATTTATATTTCGGGCGGAAGTTTAAAGATAACTTCCGACGGTGACGGTATTGATGCATCTAATTCCATTGCAGTCTCGGGCGGTAAATTCAATATCGTTTCGGGCTCAGGTGCGGCAAATGCCGAGCAGAAATCAAATGATTTCGGTTTTGGGGGTCATCAGGACTATCAGCAGAATACGGCCACCGAATCGACAAGCTGTAAGGGCATTAAGTCTGACGGAAGTCTTACTTTGTCGGGCTGCGAAATGACTATTGATTCAGCCGACGATGCACTGCATTGTGCAGGGACGCTCAATATAAAAAGCGGGACCTACAATATAGCTACAGGAGATGACGGTCTGCATTCCGATGCAGGTGTTATAATCAATGACGGAAATGTCAATATTACTGAGAGCTATGAGGGAATTGAGGGTATTACCATTGACATTAAGGGAGGCGTGATAACGCTCTGCGCAAGTGACGATGGGCTGAATGCTGCAGGCGGTAACGACCAAAGCGGTTTTGGAGGCAAAATGGGTCGTGACCAGTTTGCTTCGGATCCTGATTGCTATATATCCATTTCAGGCGGAGTGCTCATGGTCGATGCCTCGGGCGATGGAATCGATTCTAACGGAAACCTATACATGCAGGGCGGCGAGTGTTATGTTTCGGGCCCAACGAACAGCGGCAACGGCTTCCTTGATTACGGTGGTACGGCTACCGTTTCGGGCGGCATTTTGATTGCGACGGGTACTGCAGGTATGGCACAGAACTTCGGACAAAGCTCATCTCAAGGAGCAATTCTGATAAATGTGGGAAGCACATCGGGTACGGTCTCGGTGCTCGATGAAAGCGGTAAAACACTTGCAAGCTTTACGCCGACTAAGACATATCAGTGTGTATTGCTGACAGCCCCTGAGATAGTACAGGGTAAGACCTATACGGTAAAGACACCGAACGGCGAACAGACTGTGGAAATGACAAGCACTATATACGGCTCTACCAACGGTATGGGAGGCGGTATGGGCGGTCACGGCGGCCGACCCAACAGATGGTAAACCCATCTTTGTTGTTTATATTTTACTCATGTGAAAGAAAAATACCTGCAACCGTTTTAAAGGCTGCAGGTATTTCTATGTATTGCTTTTGTTGGTTACGACAAAGGTTAGACATACTTACTTAATGGGGACCCAAGGCAAGAAGCCCTGTTCTTTGTCCTCTTCAGGGGAACTGGGGTTAGAACTGGCTCCGTCTGCGGCAATGCCTGAACTGCTGACTAAGGATACTACACGGAACTCAGGCTTTGTATACTCCTTTTCCATGTGAAATCCTCCTCTCTCTAATACTTCAATAATGATAATACCATTATACCGAATATCATATAGAATTTCAAGGACTTTTTCACAAATATTTTAGCTTATGTTAAAAAGCTGATTGTTGCACTACAAAAAACAAAAGTCCTAGAGATTTCTCTCAAGGACTTTTTTGGAGCTGTTAGGCAGACTCGAACTGCCGACCTCATCCTTACCAAGGATATAAAAACGGCTTTATAAAGCCTGATTTGCGATATCTGACTAATAATTGACTAAATTCATGTGTTTAGACTCTTAAGGTATTTGTTGAGTTGGGAGCGATTGGTTTCCTGTCTTGCTTCACTGATGTGAGTATATATATCCATTGTTGTGTTGATTTTGGAGTGGCCGAGTTGCCGTTGTGCTTGTTTAATATCGATGTTAGCATCATACAGTATTGTTGCGTATCCATGCCTTAAGGAATGTGATGTCACCTTGAGCCCTGTTTCCTTTTGATACCGTGCATAGGCTTTTCTGAACATCTGCAATGTCATCGGCGACTCCGGATCAACCGTGTTCTTGAAGATGTACCCCTTGCTGCCGGATATTTCTTTTTTTAAAACCTTTACCAACTGTTGAGGAATAATAATGGTTCGTTGGCTTGATTTTGTTTTGGTTGGCGAAACCACCGGACGGTTACCCTCAAATACTATAGCTTTTGAAACATGAATTTGTTGCTTTTTTAAATCTATATCGTTACGAGTTAAAGCGAGCAATTCTTCCCGTCGCATGCCGGTCATGATTGCCATATATGCGTATAAACCAAAATGCTTATCTACTGAAGACATTGCTATTTTAATTTCTTCAGGTGTTGGCATTGCATAGCTTGTCTTCTTAAGATTTCGAGGTACTTTTACATTCTCACATACGTTTGTATCAACATATCCATTTAAAACACCGAATTTTAAGATCTGAGACATTACACTTAAATGGCAAGACACAGTATCTCTTGCGTAGCTAAGTGCCGCCATACCGTCAATAAAACGCTGTACATCGAGCGTTGTTATTAGCCGGGCAGGAATATCACCAAAATGTTTGACTATTCTTTTGGCCGCCCTCTCATATTTACATTTGGTATTATAGCCGATATTAGGATAATGGACGTTTTCCCATTGGTCAGCAAGCGTGTTGAATTCGATGCCACGTGTTTGCTTTTGAGCATATTCCACCATTTGCCTTTGAATATCCTTTTCGGCTTTCTTTTCGGTGGCCTCACGACTGTAGAAGCTAAGTCTTTTACCGTCGATTGTGACGACCTTTACATATCGGCCGTCAGCTCTTTTTTTCATTATTGTACCACTCCTTTCTTGATTTTCCCAAGACAGAGTGGTACAATACATATGTAAGTTTCCGAGGCTTACGTGTTGTACGGCTCTGTCCGTCAGTTCTCCCTTATCCTGTTAGCGCAGGGTAGGGGAGTTTTTTTATTTTAGTATATTTCGTATGTTCCGAGTTTTAAATCCCAACTTACGTACATTTCTTCTCCGTTGTCATCTCTGATCTTAAAAGTACACGCCAAGAAATCGATATCGTCACTCTTTAGCGATTTTGGTCCAAATGTATCAAAAACCGGTGATGTTTCTCCGGGGAGTACAGTATCGATACTTGTTAAGTACACTTTTTCATTGGTATCTTTAAGCAGAACCGTCGCATCAACGTATGTGATTGGATATTTTGAATTGTTTTTATACGTCGCCTCCAACCAAATTGTCCCTACAGTGTCAGGAGGTAAAACGGTAACATTAAAGTGAACATCCTTCATCTCAATTGGAGGTTTTTCTTCGTTAATTGATAATGTGATAGAAGATGATGCATTATGAGTAGTTGAACTGTTAGAAGAGTTTGAATTTTCGGAATTGCTATCAAAATAATAATCTAAGCCGTACTGAGACATTGTGCTAAGGCTGCCGTTTTCAAACATAAGCTGAGCATTTGCTCCCAAACTTCCGTAACCATCATAAGAATACATTACTATTCTATAACCATCAGATGAACTCTCAGAAACCTTTTTACCATACGAGCCAATTATGTTGTACACTTCACTTCTTGACATACCGGTTTTTAGTTGGTTGTACTCGTTTAACGTGATAAGACTTTTGTCTACAACCTCAGCAGAACTGTTGGAAAGAGAAGAAGTATTATCGCTTTGAATACCGCCGAATATTTGTGTAATTACGACAAAAGTTAAGACGATAATAAGCGACCATAACAAAATGGTCGTGATATTATTTTTACTATTTGGTTTGTTTTTTGAATATTGGTTTGCGCCTTGGCGTTGATTCTGCTTACGGTATTCTTCTTGAAAAAACTTATCATATTCATAAGTAGGTTCATCAGGTGATTGTATCCATATTCGAATATTACAACCGTAGTTTTTATCATCGGCGCCACCTGTGATTTCGTGTATAATGCCCTCTAAACTACAGCTCATATTTTTGTCAAGAAAAGGAGCGATTTCGGCGGCAAGTTCTCTTGAAATATAGCCTATGTGTGTAAGCTCATGACCATCCCACGAAAAAACTTTAATCGCATTATTATCATGTTTATTGCCGTAATCCCTAAGAAAAGTTAAACGCTCTCCCGATTTGAGATTAGACAGAATCATTTGTATGGGGATACCTTTGTCATTAAATTGCGAAACACCCACGATTTTGGTATCAGTCATAAAATCTTTAGTAATCATTCGGTTTCTCCTGATTGTTATGTATATATTAAACTTGCAATGATATAATTTCCAATATTTACCTGATGATTTATATACCTCATTCCCTTAAAATTTAAGTTGAAAAGGGGTAGAGGTATAATGCACTATAGTGAGTATAAAATATCACGGGATCTCGCATGGGAAGTATTGATAAAAGAGAATGTTACAGCACTGCCCATCTCAGTAAGCAGTATTTGTAAAAACATGGGAATTGCGATTAAACTGTATGAGCCGATGGATGGAAACTCTGGCGAAAGTACAATAATAGACGGCAAAGCAGTCATTTTCGTCAATCAATATGATTCTCATGAACGCCAGAGATTTACTGCTGCACATGAACTAGGGCACATATTGTTAGGTCACGTAGGGAAGTATGAGCTTGTAAATCGAGAGCCGTCTAATGAAGACAATCCAATCGAAAGAGCAGCCAATATCTTTGCGTCGAGATTGCTTGCGCCAGCCTGTGTGTTGTGGGGGTGCGGTTGCAAAACTGCAAAAGATATTTCACGCTTATGCCATATCAGCAATCAAGCTGCACAATTTCGAGCCGAGCGTATGGAGATATTATATAAGCGTAGTGCTTTTTTAAAATCTCCGCTTGAGCAAAAAGTTTATTCAAATTTCATGCAATACATACAGCATAACAAATTATAAATCGTCAGCATCAGGCATTTGCTCGATCATTCTCTTAATTAGATCAAGCTGGTCGTCGGTTAGCTTCCTTTCAACGTAGCTACCGTCTCGACCGGCTATTTTAATTATGTTGTTTATACAATCTCGCTCATTGGGTTGGCCGTGTTCGGAAAAAGACTTATCTAACGGTTGTCTCGCAATAGGCACATCATAGCCCATTAACCAAGCTTCAGAAACGTTTAAAGTAAGACCAAGAATAGAAAGTTTGTTTTGACCAGGTTCAACCTTACCTGACACATATTGACTTAAATCGTTTTTGTTTAATTTTACATGATATTTTATACAGTATGGTTTTGCCATCTCTAAAATATCTACTTGTTTTAAACCACGCTCGTTCATAATTTTCTTTAATCTTATTGAAGTGTTTTCTTTCTTCATTTTTATCACCTCGATGTGATTATATCACTTTTTGAATTAAAGTTCAATATAAAAATGAAAAAAAGTTCATTAATTTTGAATTTAAATGTTGACAACTTGTGTAAAGCGTGATATTATACAGATAGTTCAAAGCGATTGAACAGAAAGGAGGGCAGATTATGAATTACGATTACTCAATGTTGGATGGCAAAATTACGCAGATTTATCAGAATAGAGGAAGATTTGCGAAAGCCATGGGGCTTTCTGAGAGAACAATTTCTCTAAAAATGAATGGAAGAGTGCCTTGGAAACAACCTGAAATAACTAAAGCGTGCGAACTTTTAGGAATTCCAGAGTATGAGATTAATTTATATTTTTTTAAGCTCAAAGTTCAAAAGCGTTGAACGGAAATCTTGTTCAATAGCTTATAAAAGCAAAAAAACAATACATATACTGTGCCGGAGCAGGAGGTGAGTTGAGTGCCAAGAGAGAAAGTGTGTTATAGAGATCATTTGGAACGGCTTGACGAAAGGTTTCCGGACAAGGAATTACTTACGCAGCTTGATGTTGCAAAATATACGGGGCTGTGTCGGCAAACAGTCAGTAAGAGATATCCCTTTGATAAAACAACCAAACGTATATCTAAGATCGTTTTAGCAAGGGAATTAAGTTAATAAGGAGATGAAAATATGTTTTTTGTTTATCTTTGGATTTCATGGATGGTTGGATGTGGAATGATGGATCTTGCGATCCTTATTTGGCAAAGGCATAAAAAGCGTAGTCAGC
>CAYRIX010000032.1:0-18391 GCA_964424555.1 uncultured Eubacteriales bacterium | reverse complement strand
TAGATTTTAGGGACGGAGAGGGGCGGTGCGGTAGATACTGCCTTTTGCTCGAAATCAGGTAAACCCGCAAGGGTCCGAGGGTTCGAATCCCTCTCGCTCCGCCAGAAAAACCGACTTGTCGAAACAAGTCGGTTTTTCAATGAAATTCGCCTTGCGGCGAGTTATATTGCTTCGCAGTGATATTCGGCTAAAGCCGAGTGATATTGCCCTTCGGACAGTTTGCGGCGAATATAATATCACTTCTGCGTCAGCAGAAAATTTCATATGTTATTTCAGGTCTTTTTTGTTAAATCGAACAATACCCAAGCTTAAAATACCGCAAGTTCCTATAATTGACGGGAGAACAATGTATAAAATATCGGACAGGCTGTACTTAGAACCGGTACCTATATAAGCATAGGAGTAAAACAAGTTTATTCGTTGAATAAAGTTTAGAATATCTTCTGTTATCGAGCTGTAGGATTTCATCTCAAGCACCGACAGTACACCTGATATCATTCCTGAGATCAAAGTCATAGCAAAGCTTAACGCAACGTAGATGACAATAACTACACCAACATTTTTAAAGCTTGCACACATATAACTGAGCAAGGCTGCGGCAAAAATGTATACAAAGACTTCAAGCATTAATGACAAACAAAAGTACAAAGCATCATTTAGCTCGAACGGAGTGCTTTGAAAATCAAAGAATATCAAGCTGACAAAAAGAGTCAGTAATGCATGTAGAAAAATGACGGCGAACATGCTGACAGCACATACAATAAACAAGGAAAGAAATATGTTTTTTCTTGTATGTCCGCCGATTATCTTATTTCTGACAGTACCGTAGGAAAAATCCTTGCACAGCACTATAGCTAACAAAACAGGTACAATTAAGCCGAAGTTGTTTCCTAACGAAAACGCAGCGAAAAACTGACTTTTTGCCGTTACCATATCGCTCATCATATCGCCTAACGAATCATCGTCCACCAAAGCGAACAATCCTCGGTACATCAGTGTTGTTACAAGAGCAAAAGCTGCGCCGATAATACAAAGAATGAGGATCAATTTATCTTTAAAAACACGTCTGAAATCGCTCTTGATCAGCTCACGCATGGCGAACACCTCCTAAAAGAGAAAGATAGTAGTCCTCAATGCCGGTTTCCGAACAGTTGACCGATGTAATTTTAATTCCGTCTGCAATAATTTTGCTTAAAAGCGAGTTGAGCTCGATATCACCGTGAACATTAACACCATAAGCAATAAAAGAAAGATTAATATTAGGATATAATTCAATTATTGAGTTGTATAACCTATCTGGATCGTCTGACTTAATAGTGGTAAGTTTCCCGTATTCCTTTTTTATATCGTCAGCTGTAATTTCCTTAATTATTTTACCGTGCGAAATAATGCCGTACTTAGTTGCAACAAGAGCCAACTCGGTCAGGATATGTGACGATATTAAAAATGTAATTCCGTTTTCACGGTTCAATTTAAGTATCAGCTCACGTACCTCAACAATACCTGCAGGATCCAGTCCGTTCATAGGTTCGTCAAGTATAAGAAACTCGGGCTTGCCTACGAGTGCCATTGCGATACCCAATCTCTGTCTCATACCGAGAGAAAAATCACCTACATGCTTCTTGCGTCAAACAGCTCCTCAAGACCAACCTCTTTTAAAGTCTCAAGTATCATTGAATCGTCACAATCAATACCTAAAACAATGCTTTGCATTTTAAGGTTATCGTACGCTGACATATTGCGGTATATTGACGGTGTTTCAACAATCGCACCGACACGTGTGCGTGTTTTAACAATATCCTTAGAACTATTCTGAACTCCAAAAAGCTCAAAACTGCCATCATCGGGAAAAATCAATCCTGTAACAAGTCTGATAATGGTCGTTTTTCCTGAGCCGTTCTCACCGACGAAGCCGTAGATATCGCCTCTTTTGATGTTGATATCGGCACCGTCGACGGCATAATGGTTCTTATATTTCTTCTTTAACCCGAAGGTTCTCAAAACATAATCCATTGCTACTCCCCTCTCTTATTTCAATTATATTCCCATTGACTGCTGAGATAATCAAAGCGTTTGTCCAACCAATTATACAGATAGTCGGCAGCCTCAGCTTGAGTTTTAAAGCTATTAACCTCCTGCGACAGCTCACCGTTACCGTATTTTACACGCTTAGACCATTTTGTATAATTCTCAGCATAATACTTTTCATACACCGACTTATGCTCCTTTATAAGCATAAGCGTTGATTCGGGCACATTAGCCAGCAGCAGTTCATTCCATTTTTGCTTTACCATATCTATAAACCAATCCTCATGTGATAAAAGACTGAGCCAAGGATTAAGATTATCGGCGGCAAATAAGCCATTAGCAGACGTAAATTTTTTCTTAATGCCATAAGCTGAATCAAAATCCCACGGTGCTTCAAAAACAATACTTTTCGATCCGTCCTCTGACATATCAAGCGTCATATAAAAACTCGACCAATCAATATCGGGATCGCATGCTATCTCGTGCAATATATAAGTATCGACCAAGGATTGTATATCAATGACCTTAGCTACGACCTCCTTAGCAGAAGTCATTTTTGACTGAACAATGTCAGTATAATCTTCATTAAACTCAAAATAATTGTCATTGACCGCCGCAGCGTAAGCAATAAGGTATGCGTTTGACACATAGTTTTGCAAAAACTCAAGCTGTTCCGTGCTGTTTATATCGCTTTTTACAGTATAGCCGATCTGCTCGTAACGGTCATCATAATAATTAATAGTGAATGTTGGGTCTCCCAAGCCGTCAGAAAGCTGATTCTCCTGCACATAATAGCCGTCAAACTCAAATAAATACCCAATATCGGTATCGGTATAACCGTCCTCTGCCTCAGGTACACTCATTCTGCCGTTCTCGATCTCCTGTTGTTCACAAAGAAGATATACTCCCCAGTATTCATCGTTAAGATAAAGCTCAACATTTCTGAAATCGGTACAGTAATAACCGTCTGAGCCTAAAATCTGTTTTCCTAAATAGAATGATACTGCATTGTTAAGCATTGACAGATCTTTCCAATCGGCAAGCAGTACCCAGTTTTTATATTTCTCACCGTTGTGCAAGCCCAACATGCTTTGCTTGCTACCAAATTTAATGCGTATCGGCTTTTTATCGTAGTTGAGGGTGTAATTGCCTCTGACCTTTACCTCTGCTTCTATATTATTTAAAATAAAGCCAGCGTCACAGTTGCTTACCGAAACGGTGGCGCCGATATAATTAATCTTGCCGTCTAATTTTTCGTTACGGCTGAAATCGGTCGCAAAGCTATTACTGCCGTCCAAAGTATTTATATGAACGGACGGCATTATCTCGGTTATTTGAGGCTTATAAGAATACTTATCAAGCAATGCTTGGTCGATGTTATCAAAAGCACCACCCTGAGTACCCGTAGCATTAGAGTATGTGGATTCCACTGAAGAATTATTCATTTCAACAGACCCACTGTAGCCTGTTTGATTCTTTTTACACGCATTTATACTAATAAGCAGAATAACTGTAAATGCTATGGCAAGTATTCTTTTGAGCATTCTATCACCACCCGACAGTTCAATTTATTATATCAAATTATTTAACCTTTTGCAACATAACATACAGAATTTGGAGTATTAACAAAGAAATGCTTTTCTGATATAATCTACATGCACATGTGTAAGTTTACAGCAAAAGGAGATATGAATGAAAAGGAAATTTAGTATAGTATTAACAGTAATAATAATGTTTGGAATAATGTTTGTTCCGACCAAGCTTAAGGCTGCGGAAAGCAGTTTAAAAGCGGGTAAAATTAATATCAGTAGCGGATGGTTAAATGTCAGAACCAGTGCAACCGCCGATTCACAAAGTCTGGCTACCTTGAAAAAAGACAGCTATGTTACACTTGTAAGCAAGTCGGGAAACTGGTGGCTGGTCGAATACGCTGACGGAAAATACGGTTATTGCAGTGCTTACTATATAACCGTATTTTCCGATAATGTCAAGTATGTCAATATTTCATCAGGCTCATTAAACGTACGTAGCGGTGCGGGAAGCTCATATTCAAAGACCGATACACTCGAAAAACAGGAAAAGGTTATAGTTCTGTCCACCTCAGGAAATTGGAGCTTTGTTCTCTATGACGGTGTTAAAACAGGATATGTGAGTTCATGGTATCTTTCTGATACTGCTATGACCTATTCAGTTATCACTCTGAGTGTTCCAAGCTTCAAGCAGACCGACAGCCGTTGGGCAAGCGTGAAATTAGGCACTTCAGGAAAGACGATTGCCGAGATAGGCTGTGCCACTACAGGAATTGCTATGATGGAGTCATACCGTACAGGTACTACCATCTACCCTGATGCAATGTCTAATAAACTGAAGTACACTTCATCAGGCAGTGTATATTGGCCGAGTAATTTCACATCCGTTACAAGCAGTTCAAATTATCTTGCCAAGATATATGAAAAGCTTAAATCGGGCAAGCCTGTGCTTTTTGGTGCTAAGAATAAATACGGCGGTCAGCATTGGGTTGTTATAACTGGGTTTAAGGGAGGAGATTCACTTTCTGCTTCTAAATTCACTGTTAATGATCCGGGGTCAAAGGACCGCACAACTCTGCAGGATCTGCTCAATACTCATCCAAATTTTTATAAATATTTCTACTATTGATAAAACGATGTCCGAACGGTTGCCGTTCGGACATCGTTTTATGTTTATTAAATTTTACTTTTAAGACTCTCAGAGATATCAAAAAACTCAGACGGTGAAATCTTAAGCACTTCCCTATCGTAACTTAAAATTCCGTTTGTTTCGTCCTCAACATCCGAAACTTGTGTATAGACTGCCGCACAAAGCCCCTTTGAGACAAGCGGTAGAATTTCATCGACGTACAGATTTCTAACAGCTTCAACAAACTCTTCTCTTGTAGCATATTTTGCATAACCGTAGGTCTGCTCAGTGTTAAAAACGTGACCCTCGGGCTTATAGGAATAACCGCCGAATTCAGATAAAACAAGCGGCTTATCGGTTGTCTTGAGCTTAACCCTTTTGAAGTAGACATGGCGGCTGTCGACATCAGTGACTTTTCTTCTGAACCAACCCGATGTGCTGTCAATGAAGCGTGTATTATCAACACTTTTCAACAGTTTGTACATATCATCGGCACTGAACTGACCCCAACCCTCGTTGAAAATCGTCCAATAGCAGACCGATGGATGGTTTTTGAGCAGTTTCACAGTATCAAGCATTGAATTTTTAAAGGCTTCTCTGGTTTCCTTACTGCAATGCAGACACCTATCTGTTAATTTTTGCAGGCCGATGGTCGGTAAAGCGGTATCACGGATAAATGAGTATTGGCCGTTGTTTATCATATCCTGAAAAACGACCATACCAAGCTTATCACAGTAATAATAAAACAATTGCGGCTCAATTTTAATATGCTTACGAAGCATATTAAAGCCAAGACTTTTAGCTGTTTCAATATCCTTTATAAAAAGCTCGGGAGTTGCGGGAGTAAACAGTCCGTCACTGTAGTATCCTTGATCCAAAAGTCCGTGGAAAAAGTACGGTTCACCGTTTAAACACAAACGTTTAATTCCGTTAATTTCTCTAATCTCAAGTGTACGTACTGCAAAATATGACTCTACTTTATCGCACTCTGTCTCGACCGAAAAATAATATAGGTATGGGTCCTCAGGTGACCACGTTCTAACATTCTCTAATTTCACCTCTGCAAGGCCGTTCTTAAGATACGTTGTGATGCAACTGTCAGGTGTATTTATCTTTACACAACCGTTTTCCGCACCTTTTACAGATATATTAACAATATTATTAAGAAGCTTGCACGATACATCGAAAATATATTTTTTAGGAACACTTTCAAGCCAAACAGTCTGCCAAATTCCCGTCACGGGAGTATACCACATACCGCCTCGTTTGTGTCTTTGCTTGCCGTACGGCAAAATATGCCTGTCAAGCTCGTCGGTGACCTTGACCTCTACGGTATTTTCATCCTTTAAACACTCGGTTATGTCAAACCAAAACGGGTCATAACCGCCGCTGTGACTACCGAGCAGCATACCGTTTACTCTGACCTCAGCAATCTGATCGACAGCTCCAAAATGAAGTATTACCCTATCTTTTTTAAAACCGTCGGGTAATTTAAATGAGCGTTTGTAATAAACAATATCGGTGTCTTTTATAAGCTCTTTTACGCCTGATAAAAGGCTTTGCGGAGCAAACGGTACAGTTATCTTTCTGTCATAACGTGGTGCTTTCGCACCGATCTGCTCGATACAAAAATCCCACAGTCCGTTTAGGCATACAAATGAATCCCTCTTTAAAAGCGGCCTTGGATAGACATTCCATGGAACGCCCTCAAGCTGTCTTCCCTCTTTAGTGAAAAGATCAACGGTTTTACTCATTTATAACTCCTTTTTTATGCTTCAATACTGAGAATTCAACCGAAAGAACAACGGCCAAAGCGACTATAACTACCAGTGCCGCAAGAAAGATGTTTTCATTCGGCACAAAGGATGTAGTTCCATCGTCGTTTATAACGGTCTCGGCATTTTTCAAAACAGCCGATCCGATAAAAGGTCCGATAATGCCGGGGATAAGCACCTGACCGACAATGCGCAGTCCCTGAAACATTCCAGCTTTTCCCTTCGGTGTGTTATCCCTTATCATAGCACCGAATACGGCCATACCGGTAAGATATCCGCACATCATCAAAAGCGAGCCTATGAACACCAAACCCGTACTCTTGAAGAAAAACAGTATCACATACCCAACCGACAGCATCAAAAGTGACGGCACTACCGAAAAGCTAAAGCCCTTCTTATCATACAGTCGGCCGTATATAGCCGTAACCAATGCGGCAACGATTATCGCAGGTGCCATAACAAGCACATAATTATTCATCTTTAACGACACATTGTAATAAAGGATGAGATACGGCATAAACACTTGTATCGAGATGCCGAATACGGCAAAGCACAAAAGTGTTATATAAAGAACGGCATTGTTCTTCACGACAGACGGACGAAATCCGTAAAAAATATTGCGAAAATATTTGCTGTTTTCCTCTCTGAGTTCGCAGGTATCCTTAATAAGGAAAATACCTAAAACACCGATTATAAGCACCACAGCGCCGATTATGATAAATATTGCAGTCCAGCTTGAGGCTTTATTAAGATCAAATGCCATAAAGCCGCCGAACACAACCAGAATCGCCATCAAAGGCATCATTGAGTTGATACCCTCAGCGGCACCACGATTGTTCTCGTCGGTGACATCTGTAAGCCAAGCGTTGAAGGCGGCATCGTTAGCCGATGAGCCGAAAAATGTCATCACGCAGTCCATTATTATGACCAATGATACACCGACAGCCGCCGCTGAAACAGTACTTGGCACAATACTACTTATAATATCGGTACGTATCAGAGCAAAGCTCATTATCGAAATGCCCCATACAATGTATCCGCCGCATATAAAGAGCTTTCTTTTTCCTATTTTATCCGACAAAGCGCCGATAAACACAGTGGTCAGGGTGGCCGCAACAGCCGAAGCGGCCACCATCACAGAAATTGCGTCGGCCGAAGCATTGAACATCTTATAGATGAATACGTTGAAATACATGTTTTCAACGACCCATGCCACCTGACCTATAAGGCTAAAAATTACCAAAGCCAGCCAAAATTTAGAATTATCTTTTCTTTTCATACGCTACCTCAATTAAACTGCGAATTATAAAGTGTTGAATAAAATCCGCCTTTTTTCATAAGCTCATCATGATTCCCTTGTTCCGATATCCTGCCGTCTTTCAGAACGATAATGGTATCGGCATGCTGAATGGTGGAGAGGCGGTGTGCGATAATAAAACAGGTACGCCCTTGCATCAGCTCTTTCATAGCCTCCTGAATCTTTATCTCTGTTCGTGAGTCGACATTGGATGTAGCCTCATCCAAGATCAGCATAGTTGATTTTGAAAGCATGGCACGGGCAATGGTAATAAGCTGACGCTGACCCTTTGAAATATTGACTCCGCCATCCGATAAAACGGTATCATACCCCTCAGGCAGATGCTCAATAAATGAGTTTATCTTGGCCGCCTTAGCCGCTGCCTTTACCTCATCTATCGTAGCACCCTCTTTGCCGTATGCAATATTTTCAAACACTGTACCGTGGAAAAGCCAAGTGTCCTGCAGAACCATAGTATATGACTTGCGTAAGGATTCACGTGTAATATCGGTCATATCATTACCATCGACCGTTATCTTGCCGCTTGTAACGTCATAAAATCTCATAAGCAGATTGATTATGGTGGTCTTGCCTGCACCCGTTGGGCCGACAATGGCAATAGTCTTGCCCGATTCTGCGTTTATGTCAATGTTTTTAAGTATAGCTCTTTCCGGAGTATAACCGAAAGTTACATTTTTTACCTGTACCTTGCCATCACTGCATTCAAGTATTACCGCTTTTGATTTATCAAGAGTTTCGGGAGCTTCGTCGATAACTCTGAATATACGTTCAGCCGCTGAAAAAGCAGATTGGAACTCGTGCAGTATATTTGCGAACTCGTTTATAGGTCCTGCAAATTTTCTTGAATACTGAACAAACTGCGCCACACCGCCCAGAGTTATAAAAAATAATGAACCTACCTTTACAGCGCCGCTCTGCGAGTACATATAAAGTATACCGCCTAAGATCATAACCAAGGAAATCGACAGGTTGTTAATAAACATAACTGATGGGCCCATGACCGAGCCATGATACTCGGACATGTAGTAGGCATCCATTGCGTCCTTATTACGTTTATCAAACCGAGCGCCGATCTCCTTTTCACGGTTGTAAGCCGCAATGGTTCTGCCGCCCGAAAGCATTTCTTCTGCATAACCGTTAAGCTCACCAAGCATTCTTGAACGCTTCTGAAAAAGCGGACGAACCTTTTTGGAGCGGTAACGTGTGAATAAAATCGAAATAGGTACGGTAACAGCAAAAACAAGTATCATCGGTTTAGATATGTTCCACATAAACACAAGTGAACCAACAACGGTATAAATACTTGTCATAACCTGAACAAGGTCGTGCGACAGTGTTGAATTGACGGTGTCGATATCATAGGAAATACGGCTGATAATATCACCGGTGGCATTAGTATCAAAAAATCCGACAGGTAAGGTTGTCAGTTTCTCAAAAACCTGCCTACGCATTGTGTAGACGATACGTTGAGTAAGTTTTAGCATAAGAACTGCCAAAACGTAAGACAGTACAGCAGATAAAATATAACAGACAAGCATTTTGATGACATTTTGCCAAACTACATCAAACAGAACACCGTTTTCATTTGAAATGGCATCAATTGCCTCTCCCGAGTATTTTGGTCCCAAAAGTGACAACTGGTTGGATAAAAGTGTCATTGCTATGGCGGTCAGGAAAAGAGGCCATTGCTTTAATACATAACCGCTCAAGCGCTTGAATACGTGGCTTGCTGTTTTGCGGTCAAGCTTTTTTTCAGGGGTTGCACCAAGACCTCTGTTGCCTCTTTGGTTGGCATTTCCGTGATTATTCAACGAAAGCACCTCCCATCTGTGAATTGCTTATTTCTTCGTACTCGACGCAGGTTCTCATAAGCTCGTCGTGTGTTCCGCTGCCTATTATTTTTCCGTCGTCAATAACGAGAATAAGGTCGCAGTTTTTGACTGCACTTACTCTTTGCGCAACGGTTATAACGGTTGTAGCTTTAAAATTATCGTTCAAAGCGTGACGAAGCTCAAGCTCGGTACGGTAATCGAGTGCTGATGTACTATCATCTAAAATTAGTATCTCGGGGTCGGAGGCAACGGCACGGGATATTAACAGCCTCTGCTTCTGGCCGCCTGAAATATTTGTACCTTTTGGCGATAACATATGGTTATAGCCATCGGCAAACTCACTAATAAAACTGTCAGCCTGAGCAATTTTGGCGGCATTGACTATTTTTTCCTTGGAAATATCACGGCCAAAGCGAATGTTTTCTTCAACGGTATCGGCATATAGGAAATCATTTTGCAAAGCCGTTCCGAAATATGAGTAAAGCTCCTTTCGCTCAATAGTTCTGATATCTCGGCCGTTTATATAAATATTGCCGCTTGATACATCATAAAAACGCAGTAGCAGTTTTACTATGGTAGATTTACCGCTACCCGTGGCGCCGATCAACCCTAAGCTCTGCCCCTTTTTAAGTTCAAAGCATATATTTTCAAGATTATTTTTCTTGCCGCTGTATGAAAACTCGACATTATTGAAAACAATATGCGAATTGGTTGAAATATTGGGGAAATCCGATACGGAGCGTTCGGCAAGCTCATCCTCAGAGTTCAGTACTTCGGCAATACGTTTGGCCGATGCTGAGCTTTTGGTATACATTACAAACATACGTGTGACCGTCATCATTGCCATAGAAATTTGAGTAAAATACTGCATAAAGGCTATGACGGTTTCAGGATCTGAGGTGTGGTCGGCAACCCGAGACGCACTCATAGATACAACGATAACGAGGCCCATATTCATCAAAAGTGTCATTATCGGGTTTACGGTGCCCATAACGATGCCTGCTTTTGTCTCGTCCTTGACCAACTCACGGTTGACACCGTCAAAACGCTTATGCTCATATTCAGATTTTGAAAGTGCTTTTATAACTCGTATCCCCTGAACGTCCTCACGAACAACACGAATCATACGGTCAACCGACTGCTGAACCTTAGAGTACAGAGGAACCCCTTTTCGGGAGATAAAATATACGGTAATAAAAATAAACGGCAGTAATGCTATCATACCAAGAGCTAAAAAGCTGTCCATAAATAAGGTGATCGCTATACCGCCAGCAAGTAAAATCGGTGCTCTGACACCCATTCGTTGCATCATGCCGACGAAATGATGGACATTGTATGTATCGGTCGTGATTCGTGATTCTAAAGAGGCAATGGTAAACCTATCGGTTTGCGAGGAGGATAGCTTCATTGTTTTATCAAAAAGGTCGTGTCTTACAGCTTCCGAAAAATTTCGTGAAACCCTTGCCGCCATACGGTTAGCAGTGATATTGCAAATCATTGCAACACCTGCGCAAAGAAGCATTAACCCGCCCCAAATAAGAATTTGCTTAACATCCTCAGATTCTACTACATTTTTCAGAATGTGGCTTAAAATATACGGTAGCATCAGCTCTACCAAGGTACCAGACACCTTGATAGCAAAGCCTAAGGACATTCGCCCAAAATAAGGCTGCAAATATTTTATAAGTGTCCTCAATCATGTCACTCCAAACACACGTTTTCATGTGTTTATTATACCTCTGTGTAATTTCTGTGTCAATAAAACAATGGTTCAAAAAATAACAAATATCAGTATTGACTTTGCAATAAAATTGATGTATTATGAAGAAAAATTGCACGGAGGCGCATTATTATGGTCAAACCTGTTACTGGAGAAGAAATAATAAAGGCTGTTAAGTATGATGTTTTGGGCGAGCTCCCCAACCCGTTTATATTTGATGACGGCACCCAGGTAAAAACGGTCGAAGATTGGGAAAAACGCCGTAAAGAGATATATAAAACTGCGGTAGAACTGCAGTACGGCCCTCAGCCTCCCAAGCCCGAGGTTTTTGAGGTTGAAGATTTGTATGAATTCTCTGCAAAAGTATTAAACTACAGAATTACTGCCGGCACAAAAGAAAAGCAGGCTTCATTTATTATGCAGATTTTCAAGCCTGTAGGTGTTAAAAAGTTCCCTGTAGTTGTCTGTGGCGACGGTTGCTGGAAATATTCAAATGATAAAGAATATCTCGACGCTATGCTCGATAACGGTATCGGCTTTGTTCTGTTCAACCGTCTTGAGTTAGCTAACGACACTCGTAATAAAGGCAGAGGCAAGGGTCAGCTTTACAAGGTCTACCCCGACCTTGATATGGGTGCATTATCCGCTTGGGCCTGGGGTTTTTCACGCTGTGTTGACGCACTTGAGACCTTTGATTTTATTGATAAATCCTGCATCGCTTTCACAGGTCACTCAAGAGGTGCAAAAACCGCAATGCTTGCAGGCGTTTTGGATGAAAGAGCCGCTATCGTCAATCCAAGCGAGACAAACTGTGGTGCTTGTTCCTGCTATCGCATACATATGACTCAGATAAATGAGGACGGTCAGGAAAAACGTAGCGAGACTTTAAAGGATCTTGCTACCAATTATCCGTTCTGGATAGGCTCTGGAATGCAAGAATATAAAGAAAGAGAAGCCGACCTCCCCTTTGACGCTCACTACTTGAAAGCACTTGTTGCACCCCGCAAATTATGTGTTTGGGAGGCCGCAAGCGATGCCTGGACCAACACCATAGGCTCGTGGCAGACCACAAAGGCCGCAACCGAGGTGTTCAAGCTTTACGGCAAAGAGGAAAACCTTGTTTGGTACTACCGCACGGGGACCCATTTCCACCAGCCTTTGGATATTCAGCAGCTTGTCAAGGTTATTAAGTGGCACATGTACGGCGAACAGCTTGACGATACATTCTTTAAGACACCGTTCAAACAGCCCGAGCTCATCTTTGATTGGAAATGCCTCAACAAGTAAAAATTTATATAAAAACCTCCCTTGTATAGGGAGGTTTTTTATGTTTATTCGTAATCTACAACATCTACCCAGGAAAGCAGGAACTCACGCTCATGTGCTTTGCCCTTGACCGACTGCGATGCGGCAACGATGGGCAACCACTTTTGAACATACTGCTTTGCGGTATCACTCTTTTTACAGAAAATATCAAGATACTTATCAGCAACATCTTTTTTGCCTTCAAGGTTAAACAAAAGATAAGTTCTTGCAACATCTGCCGAAGCGTTACCCTGAGTTACATGCGCCCAGTCAATAACATAAGGCTTGCCATCGGGTGTGATAATGATGTTTGACGGACAGAAATCGCCGTGACACACCTTATTGTGCTTGGGCATAGACTCGAGACGTGTGTGCAACTCATATCGGGTAGTTGCATCAAGATCGGTCTGAGTGATCTTATAGTTCATCTTATCCTTTAATCTTTTTAACAGCGGACTCTTTTTAGAATGAACCTCAAGCTGAATTTCAACAAATAGCTCAATATAGTCATCTATCTTTTCGGGGTTCTCGTCCATCAACTGCTGTAAGGTCTTGCCCTCAATATAATCGAAAACTATTGCCCATTTACCGTCAATCATTTTGACCTCAAACAGCTTTGCTGTGTTAAGACCGAGGTTTTCAACACGTGCCTGATTAAGCGCCTCGTTTAAAACATCCTCTTTGGAATAGTTAGTATCAAATACCTTAATACACTTGTCTCCGTCACGGTAGATTTCCTTGGAGTTGTCATTATAAAAAAGAATAGCGTCTTTCATTGTAGTTCCTCCTTATTTACCGTAGTATGCGTTGAGATACATCTGCTTAATTTCACTCATCAGCGGATATCTCGGATTTGCACCAGTGCACTGATCATCAAAGGCCTGTTCAACCATTTCATCAAGATTGTCAAGGAAGAACTTTTCATCAACGTTGTAATCCTTAATTGTTTTCTTGATTCCAACCTTTTCCTTGAGGTCGTTGATAGCCTTGATAAGGTTTTCAACCTTTTCTTCATTAGTGCTACCGCCAAGATCTAAATAATCGGCAACCTCAGCATAACGGGCCAAGGTATGAGGATGGTCGTACTGCGAGAAGGTACCCATTTTTGCAGGAGTTTCGCTAGCATTAAAGCGGATGACCTCTTCGATCATCAACGCATTGGCAACACCGTGAGGCAGATGATGGAATGCACCTAATTTGTGAGCCATAGAATGGCATACACCAAGGAATGCATTTGCAAAAGCCATACCTGCGATGGTTGCGGCATTGGCCATTTTCTCTCTTGCCTCAACGTCTGTCTGACCGTTGTCGTAAGCTCTGGGCAGGTACTCAAAAATAACCTTCAAGGCCTTCAAAGCCAAGCCGTCGGTATAATCGGTTGCCAACATCGAAGCGTATGCCTCAAGTGCATGAGTAACGGCATCAATACCCGATGCGGCGGTCAAGCCTTTGGGTGCACTCATATGGAAATCGGTATCAATGATAGCCATATCGGGCAGAAGCTCATAGTCGGCAAGCGGATATTTTACACCGGTCGATTCATCGGTGATAACGGCAAAAGGAGTAACCTCAGAGCCTGTACCTGCCGAGGTAGGAATCGCAATAAAGTATGCCTTTTCACCCATCTTCGGGAAGGTGTAAACACGTTTACGGATATCGATGAAACGCATTGCCATATCCATAAAGTCAGCCTCGGGATGCTCGTACATCACCCACATGATCTTAGCGGCATCCATTGCCGAACCGCCGCCCAAAGCAATGATGCAATCGGGCTGGAATGCGGTCATCAAAGCGGCACCCTCTTTGGCATTAGCCAAGGTCGGGTCAGGCTGAACGTTAAAGAAGCAGGTATGCTGAATACCCATTTCATCAAGACGGTCGGTTATAGGCTTTGTGTAGCCGTTTTGATAAAGGAACGTATCGGTTACAAGGAACACCTTTTTCTTATTCATAACGGTCTTAAGCTCAGCTAAAGCAACAGGCAGACATCCCTTTTTGATATATACCTTTTCAGGTGCACGGAACCAAAGCATATTTTCCCTTCTTTCAGCAACGGTCTTGATATTTAGAAGATGCTTTACACCGACATTCTCGGAAACCGAGTTACCTCCCCAAGAGCCACAGCCCAAGGTCAGAGACGGTGCAAGCTTGAAGTTATAAAGATCACCGATACCGCCGTGCGAGGACGGAGTATTGACTAAGATTCGGCAGGTCTTCATACGTGCGGCAAACTCATCCAGCTTGGCCTTTTCGGTGACAGCGTTCAGATAAACACTGGAGGTATGACCATAGCCACCGTCGGCAACAAGATGCTCAGCTTTAGAGAGTGCATCTTCAAAATCAGTTGCCTTATACATTGCAAGTACAGGACTGAGTTTTTCGTGAGCAAATTCCTCAGAAAGCTCAACGCTCTCGACCTCGCCGATAAGTATTTTGGTCGTTTCGGGAACGGATACGCCCGAAAGCTCAGCAATTCTATATGCAGACTGACCAACGATCTTAGCGTTCAAAGCACCGTTGATGATAATGGTCTTTCTTACCTTCTCGGTATCCTCGCCTTCTAGGAAATAGCATCCTCTTGCGGCAAACTCTGCCTTGACCCTGTCGTAGATGCTATCGAGCACGATGACCGACTGCTCCGAAGCACAGATCATACCGTTATCAAAAGTCTTGGAATGGATAATCGAGTTGACGGCAAGCAGAATATCGGCGGTATCGTCGATGATAGCAGGAGTGTTACCTGCGCCAACGCCCAAAGCAGGCTTACCGCTTGAATATGCGGCCTTTACCATTCCGGGACCACCCGTTGCAAGGATGATGTCGGCCTCTTTCATAACAGTATTAGTCATATCAAGGCTTGGTACATCTATCCAGTCAATAATACCCTCGGGAGCTCCTGCTGCAACTGCTGCTTGGAGCACCAATTTTGCGGCAGCAATGGTGCTGTTCTTGGCTCTCGGATGGGGAGAAATGATGATTGCGTTACGGGTCTTCAACGCCAAAAGGCACTTGAAGATAGCAGTTGAAGTAGGATTAGTAGTAGGAATAACTGCAGCAATTACTCCGATAGGCTCGGCAATCTTTTTAGTGCCGAATGCCATATCTTCTTCAATGACTCCGCAGGTCTTGGTATCTTTATAAGCGTTGTAAATATACTCGGATGCGTAATGGTTTTTAATTACCTTATCCTCAACAACACCCATTCCCGTTTCTTCAACAGCCATCTTAGCAAGAGGAATTCTTGCCTTATTGGCAGCAGAAGCGGCGGCAAGGAATATCTTGTCAACCTGAGCCTGAGTATATGTAGCAAATTCCTGCTGAGCTTTTTTAACTCTGGCGATAGTTTTTAGCAGTGCCTCAACACTGTCAACTAACTCAAATCTTTCATAACTCATTTTAATTTCTCCTTGAATATTTTTAATTTGAGTACTCTGAATATGTTAATATTTTAACGAGCGGTTCGAGAGTTGTAAATGATTAAATTAATATTAACATATATCGCAAATGATATGTTGCAAATTGCAAATATATCACAAAATATATACCACATAAAAAATAAAAGCCGAAGCTCGGCTTTTATTAAACATATTTTTTGTTGTTGGATTTAAGCGTAATTATTAATGCACCGACTGCCGCCGCAACAACTGATATGATCAATCTTATTATGAACGCACTTGAAAACCCGTTTTTTGCTACTGCTGCCGAAATTACAGCAATTATCAAATACAGAAAAATACCCGAAGCAGCACCCGTTATTAAGGACTTGCTTTCGGCCTTTTTAGCTGTAACCATACCGCAAACTAAGGATGATATTATTAAAATAATCACAGCAATAGCTTTAGCTGTACTACTGCTCAAATCAGCAGCTGACATAACAACCGCTCCAAGGGCAGTTGTCGCCAGCATTACTGCTAATCCTGTCAGCACACCAAATATATTTGCCTTTATAAAACCTGTACTTGAGCCATCTTTAATCAAATTTCTCATAAAAACACCGCCTCGTAAAAATATACGAAGCGGTGAAAGTAATTATTACTTATTTTGAGGGGGTTGCATCATGAACGGTGTTATTTGAAGAAAGAGCCCACTTCATGAGCTTCATCTTAGAATGGTCTGCAGGAGACTCGACAATAAAATGGTCATCCTTAACCGAAATAACACGTACCACAAAACCGCCTATGGTAACTATCTCGTCACCAACCTGAACATTATCTCTTTGTTCCTGTTCTTTTCTTTGCTTCTTCTTCTGCGAACGGTTCATAAAAAAGATCATACCGCCGAAGATGACAAGCATCAATATCATTGAAATTCCGCCACCCATTAGTGAATACCTCCAAAATTATTATGTTGATATATTACTACATATACCTTGAAAAAGCAAGGAAAATTTTAAATTCTTGTGGCAATTTTTACAATTACTTCATTTTTGAACTGTAAAAATGTTCCGTTATCGAGATTTTCCCGTATTTTTTCCATTAAAGTGTTGTAGAAATACAAATTATGCTGTACACATAAGCGTTGACCGAGCATCTCGCCTGCCTTTATAAGATGTCTGACGTATGCTCTCGAATGACATCGGCAGGTTGGACACTGACAACCGACCTCAATAGGGTCATGATCGTCTTTGTACTTCTCGTTATTAATGTTTCTTATACCTTCCCAAGTAAACAAATGGCCGTGTCGGGCATTTCGGCTCGGCATAACACAGTCAAAGAGATCAACACCACGCTCAACAGCCTCTAAAATATTGGCAGGCGTGCCGACACCCATAAGATACCTGATCTTATCGCTGGGCATGTGTGGCTCAACTTGCTCTATAACATGATACATGACCTCAGCAGGCTCGCCTACAGCAAGTCCGCCAATGGCATAACCATCTAAATCAAGATCTGCAATCTGCTTCATGTGTTCAATTCTTAAGTCATCAAAGGTACAACCTTGATTTATACCAAACAAAAGCTGATTTGGATTGACAGTGTCTTCCCTTTTATTCAGTTCGTCCATTTTTATTTTGCACCGCTTGAGCCAGCGTGTTGTTCTTGCGCAGGATTGCTTAGAATACTCATATGTTGCAGGATTTTCAACACATTCATCAAAAGCCATAGCAATGGTAGAGCCAAGGTTAGACTGTATCTTCATGCTCTCTTCAGGGCCCATAAAAATCTTTTGACCGTCAATATGAGAGCTAAAATTGACACCTTCTTCACTAATTTTGCGTAGTGAGGCTAATGAAAATACTTGAAAACCGCCGCTGTCAGTTAAAATCGGTCCTTGCCAACCTGTAAATTTATGAAGACCGCCGAATTTTTTGATCAGCTCGTCCCCGGGACGCAAATGCAGATGATAAGTGTTGCAAAGCATGACCTGAGTATGCAGGTCTTGGGACATATCAAACGCCGAAACTCCGCCCTTGATGGCAGCGCAGGTGGCAACGTTCATAAATGCAGGTGTTTGAACGGTACCGTGAACAGTCTCAAATACACCACGTCTTGCAGTGCCTTCTTTTTTTAAAACTTTAAACATAATTATTGTCCTTTGTAAAATCCTACGATTATATTAATATTCATCAATCTGTCGGCATAGCCGACACCTTACCTTTTCACTACTACCTCATACTTCTTACCTGCTCATTATCTATTTGATGAGCATCGCATCATCGAAGTTTACGGGATATGTGACAATTGGTAATTTCTTTTACCTATTGGTAATATTACCGTATTCCCGTTTCATAGCATCAATTGAAACAACCCATTGT
>CAYRIX010000031.1:0-21311 GCA_964424555.1 uncultured Eubacteriales bacterium | reverse complement strand
AGAAGCATACAGACAAAAGCCAGCGAGAACACGGTACCTACGATGCTGTTTATCCACAGACCCGGAGCCGCAATAATACGTGTCAGCACATTGTCATGCCTGCCGCATATTTTTATAAGCTCGTATCCCAAACCGCAGGTCAGCGGAAGTGTAAGTATCTTTATCGGCACCCATATATAGTTACGGTCGATTATAAAATCGGGAAGCACTATGACCAGCACACTGCTCACAAGTATTCCTATAGCCAGCATAAGGAACATAAACGACGTTCCGCATCTGGGGTGGAAACGTTTGAAGCCACGCACATTTTCCACAGTAAGCTCCTTACCGCTTTCATAACAAAAAATGGTCTTATGCTCAGCACCGTGATACATGAACACACGCTTAATATCCTTCTCCAAGGCAACCACAGCTATGTAGCCTATAAAGATAGCCATTTTCAGAAGTCCCTCTATAAGACCCTTAAGGTTGGTAAGGTCTGCAGGGACAAGGTAGTCAATGCCTTTAAAGGCCAACGACGGCAGATACATAAACAGCAACAGTGCCAATGCCACGCCAAGCACTGCACCGACCGCCATAACTATAGCGGTGAAGGCGTTTTCCTTTTTCTCTTTAGGTTTATCCTCGGTCTTGTCATCGCCACCGTGTGACTCGGCAGCTTCGGCTACAGCCGTCCCGACTGCTTTGGTCTCGGTGGTCTCAATTGCGTCAGCCTCGGTTGCCGTTGCCTCAACAGCCGCCTGAGACTCGGTCTTACTCTTGTCGGGCTCTTCCTCATCAAGCTCGGTAAAGCCTGAAATATCAGCCGACTGCATCATGGTCTTGTATCCGATACGCATCGACTCTATCAGGTTTACCATTCCTCTGATAATGGGCCAACCGAAAATACAGCACTTATCCTTTAAGTGCTTTTCCTCTACCTCGGAAATATCTATAGAGCCGTCCTTTTTTCTGACAGCCATTGCGGTCTTATAAGGGCCCTTCATCATTATACCCTCGATAAGTGCCTGACCGCCGATTGATGTTTTCTTTTGCATTGTTATCCTTTCTGCTCAGGCGGGAAAATGACCTCGGTCACCTCATCAGGCTGAGCCTTAACGGTTGGCAATACAACGGTTACCGTTGTGCCTTCACCCTCTGTGCTTTCCAAAAACATGAGGCCGTTATGACTTTTGATTATCTCATCTGCAACGGCGAGGCCTATTCCCGAACCACGCACGTTGGTATTGGCTTTGAAAAACTTTTCCTTAACATGATTAAGGTCCCTTGCGGCTATTCCGCAACCCGTATCGCTTATTGTGACACGGATACAGCCCTCCTCATTAAAGGCTGAAACGACGATGTGACCACCTGCCTCGGTATACTTTACGGCATTATCTATAACATTGATAAAAACCTGCTTTATACGGTCACGGTCGGCCATTATCATTTCGTTTTCGTCGGGCTTTACAAAGACCAACGATATCTTCTGCTGACGCGCTATCTCCTCATACATATCGACCACCGAGCCGACTATAGTAACAGGGTCATTAAGCGATGTGGTTATAGTCAGCTTTCCTGCCTCGATACGTGAGAAATCCAACAGCTCCTCAACCAGACCCGAGAGTCGGTCAGCCTCGCCAAGCATGACATCAACGCCTCGCTTTACGACCTCGTCATCCTCGCCTATCGACATACGAACCGTCTCGCCCCAGCCCTTAATAGCGGTCAGCGGTGTTCTCAGCTCGTGTGAGACCGAGGAAATAAAATCATTCTTGGATTTGCCGTTGTTTTCAAGCTCGGCGGCCATATAGTTTATAGTATCGCAAAGCTCGCCTATTTCGTCGTTCTGCTTTACCAAAAGCCTTGTCTCAAGGTCTCCCGAGGCAATCTTTCGGGCAGTGGCGGTGACCTCACGCACAGGTCGGACAATGGAGCGTATAAAATACACACCCGTTACCGTTGAAAATCCCAGTGCCAGCACACCGACAAGGATGGCAGCCGTCAAAAACAGCGAATAGCTGTCGATTACCTCCTCCATCGAAACCAAAACACGGTATGCACCGTGAGAGCCGTTGCCGAGATCGGGCAGGATATTGGTGACGGCCAACACCTTTTCGCCGTTATCATTTTCACCGTACCACCATGCCTCGGCACCCGTTTCCTTAGCCTCGGAATAGTCGGTAGCGACCTCAGCCACTCCTAAAGAAGCGAAACCGTTGGTGGTGACCAGCATATTGTCGTCGGCATCAAATATCTGAACCTCTACCTTGTCACGGTGCTGAAAGGTCTGTGCATAGCTTCTTGCGGCGGCAGGAAAGCTCTTTTCATCAGCTACTGACAGCATATTGATGTCACGAACATACCCCGATGACGCATCTATAACCATATCACGGTAGTAGCCGAACATAAATACTCCGATAAATATCTCACAAACCAGAATTATCAAAAAGTCCAACGTCATGACGTTTCGTATCCAGCGTGTTGTTATGCTATGTAGCTTGATATTGGTTTCCAACAGTCTCACCCCCTTGTTTGAAGTAATAGATAAGAGCGAATAGTGAAGAAAAGCGGTTTTAAATCCGTTCCGCTCTGCGGAACACATTATCTTTTCACTCTTCTCTCTTATCTTTTCACTCTTTATTTGTGCACCATTTATATCCCATGCCCCACACGGTGACAAGGTGCTTCGGATTTGACGGCTCATCCTCGATCTTCATGCGAAGTCTGCGGATGTTGACATCAACAATCTTTTCCTCACCGAAATAGCTTTCTCCCCAAACACGGGTCAGAATGTCATTACGGTCAAGCGGTGTATCAGGGTTGGTAAACAGATACTCAATGATCTGAAATTCAACCTGCGTCAGCTCGATATTCTTATCGTTTTTGGACAGCGTGCGTCGACGCATGTTGAGCACAAACTCACCGTGCTTGATCTCCTCCGATACGGCAGATGCGCCTGCACTCATGAGCTCTATGCGACGGTAGAGCGAGTCGACTCTGGCATTAAGCTCAGTTGGGCTAAAGGGCTTTGTGATATAATCGTCGGCACCGAGCATAAGTCCGCTGACCTTATCCATTTCCTGCGTACGTGCCGTCAGCATAATTATTCCAAGCCGAGGCGAGCGCTTTCTCAGCTCCTTGCAAAGAGTAAAGCCATCCATGCCGGGCATCGAAATGTCGAGCAATGCGATGTCGAAGCCTGCACGGTCGTTATCAAATATCTGCAGAGCCTCCTCGCCCGAACCTGCCTCAACGGTCTCATACCCCACACGGCGCAGATTGATGACCTCAAACTCTCGGATATTTTGCTCGTCTTCTACGATGAGTATTCTTTTCAATGTCTTTTCCCCTTTCGGTTAGACTTGTTAATTGGTGTTATTGCTTTCGGGGTTGATAAGATGGAAATTGTGGTTAAAATATCTTTCCCCGGGATTGAGCGCACTGCTGCCGAATTTAATGCAGAACACATACTCTGAGCTTCGGGCATACTCAATATATCCCTCCAAAAGGACCGATTGTGCCTCCCAATCGCTTAGCTTAACGGCGCTGATGCACAGTATTTCCTCACCGACCTCATTAAGCTCTGCGTCCCAACGGTAAAAAACACGTTGACGGCTTTGAAGCCTGCGTTCAACAGCAACGGTGTTCAGCCAATTTTCAGGCATGTTAAAGTAATATCCGTCGGTGTAGTTGATAACCGTGTATGCTATTGGTTGCAAAAGCTGTCCGTCAAAGCTGTTCCAGACGGTGAGATATGCACTATCACCCTCAACCTGTGAAATTATCGGGAGCTTCAGCGCCAAAGGAATATCAATGCAACCGTCGTTATCAAAATCAGCTGCACGTACCGATGATGCTCTGAGAGTATTGACGTTCTCATTGCTGGCCGTCATAGGAAATGCTCCCGTAAGCTCTCCGTCCTCGAGATACAGCACCTCGGTTATCATGCCTGTAGCCTTTGCGGCATCAACAAAAAGTGCCGTTGTGCCGTCGGTAAATTTAGACACGACAGGAGTGTAGTAGGCCGTTACATTGGCATCAAGCTGACAGGTGCTTTTTTCGGAAAAGCCTTGCTCGTCCAATTTGAGCAGTGTTGCGGTCGAGGTCTTTTCCTCAGCGTCAAGATGGATGGCAACAATCTCTGAAATACCGTCAAAGTCAAAATCGCATGCCGAGTAGACCGAATAGTCCTCACCTGCGATCTGGACAAGCTCACCTGAATCAATGCTGTATACCGACAGGTACTTTGATGTGACCGAGTAGCGGCTCCAATTCACAAGCACCTTTGGTGTATCGCTTTTGTCAAGCTTGACAAATTCCACCGATTCAACACCCGAGCAGTCTAACTGCAGATCACTTACCGAGACCCACTTTTCACCTATCCAACGGATATAGTTGATGTGCATAACGGTGGTTTTATCATCGGTCTCGGTGCTGTAAAACGAAAAGACATCATATTTACCGTCGGAGTCGATATCCTTGGTGATAATGGCCGAACGGTACTCTCCCGACGAGGGGTAAACAAGATCAATGTCTCCACCCACCGAGGTCTCAAGGGTTTTTTGTATCTCGTAAAGCTCACCCGAGGGCTTGGGAGGTGAAAGGCTGTCGGTTATATTTATGCCAATACCCGAGCACGAGGTGAACAGCAAGCATGCCGCAATCAGCAGTACTATCAAGCTTATTTTCTTCACGAATACCGACTCCTTTCATCTGTCATTTTAACTGCGGTTATTATTGCATAATTGTACAGAGTCATTATATCACAAAACTTCTGTAATTCCTATACCTTTTTTAATAATTTACAGTTTTTTTATATATTTAAGATAGCATATACATCATAAAAATAAAAAGAAAAAAGCGTAGCCTTCAATTAGGCTACGCTTTGGTTTTGCTATGCAGTTTTCAGAAATCAGCCCTCGCTGAACTCCCACCAAGGGGAAGCGGATACAACAACCTCATCACCTGCTGCAATATTTTCTTTCTGCTCGAGGGTCTTGACGGTCATTTCAGGCTTAATATATTCTTTCATGCTCTTCCCACTCCTTACCTTTCAATTTTATAGCTATATGGACACTGTAAAAGTTAACTAATTAAACATTCGCCTCTCACACAGAGACTATGCGACTACATACAACACAATACCACAAAACTTCCATAAAAGAAATACCATTTTAAGACTATTTTTAATTATTTTTGTCCGAATTGTACACTTTTTATTGACTGATGCTCAAAATATCGGTATAATACGTAGTGGATATTGAGTTGAGGTGGTATAAACTGTGATTGATACTGATGCAAGTAAAAACAACGGCGCCATCCAGATCGACGATCTGTTGATTGAGTTTTTCCCAAACCAGAAAAAGCTTATAAACATTCCCTTTTATGAAAAAAGCAAAAAGTCTTTGGGATTTTGCGTTTTGCATACCCATTCCTACGCTGAGATCTTTGCATGCAAATCGGGTCAAATAACCATTAGGACAAATAAATCGCAGTATCACCTGACAGCAGGTGATATGGCGGTCATTCCTAACGGTGTTGTTCATACCAAGATTGATGGCGACAATGCACAGTGGTGTTCGGCAGGTGTTTTGTGTTCAAAATGCAAATCCGAAGGCAATAAAGGCCTGTTTGATAAGCTCGCACCGCTGGTGTATGGCGGTGAGATATCCGTCTCGGCAGTCTCACCTCATTTCTATAAAAATATGGAAGCTGTACGGCAGTCCGACCGAGTTATACCATATTTAAACAAGCTGATGCTTGCGTCCGAATTCTGCCGCTTGGCCGTCACTGCAGATATCCACTTGGACAACAAGAGAGAATGGAGCCGGTCAAAGCTAGACGTTGACCGTCTCTTAAAGCTCGAGGCCATCCTCAGTCTTCATTACACATCAAGCATATCTAACCGTGAGATCGCCGAAAAGTTGTTTTTGAGCGAGCGCCAGCTTTCTCGGTTTGTCAAGCAATACTACGGAGTGCCATTACACACTCTTATAATAACCAAGCGTATCCAGTCGGCCGCTGATATGCTCTTGAAAACCGACGAAACCATAGAGGCTATCGCCTCATCGGTCGGCTTTGTCGGGAAGGCAGGCTTTTACCGTGAATTTCAGAAGGTCTACGGTCAGACGCCATTGCAGTACCGTAAGAGTAAAAAGATGTAAAATCAAACAAAACGGCGGATCATAGTCCGCCGTTTTTTAAATCTGAAACAAGCTTTACGTAAAACTCTCTTATAAAGCTTACGGCCGATGGCACCCACATATATATTAACAACCAAAAAAGCAGGAATGCCGAGTAAAAGCCACCATGCGTTTCTGCAAAACAACAGATAACCGTTGCTTAAAAATACGGTTATAATAACATACAGGAGATTTACAACGGTTGCGGTCAATCTTTTCACGGTATGCCTCCTTGGACCGTCTATTTATTATAGATTATACACTATGGTCGGTACAATGTAAAGATAAATCTGCAATAGAACAAGATATAAAGAAACATTTTTCGACACAGGCATAATTTTTTAAAAAAACTCTTGACAAATCCCTCTCACCGTATTATAATATCGGGGCACAGTTGTGAAACTTAATATATGGCGGTATAGCTCAGTTGGCTAGAGCACTCGGTTCATACCCGATTTGTCGTTGGTTCAAATCCGACTACCGCTACCAAGAACGATCCGCACTGATCAGTGCGGATTTGTTTGGCCCGGTGGTCAAGCGGTTAAGACACCGCCCTTTCACGGCGGTAACACGAGTTCGATTCTCGTCCGGGTCACCAAAACTAGCACTCATCGTAAGATGGGCGCTTTTTTTATACGGCGAGAATCGAACAGGGCAATTGCGAAGCAATAGAAACAGTCCGGGGGACTGTTTCGGTGCCCGCGTGCGTGCCGAGGAGGTTTACCCTCCGATGGGCGATTCTCGTCCGGGTCACCAAAATCAGCACTCATCGTAAGATGGGTGCTTTTGTTTTATACGGCGAGAATCGAGCACATGAATACCGTTAATATTGCTAAGCCTTTATATCCAATTATTTCATAAGTTCATCAGTAAGCCTTATAATCTCAGGTGCGATTTTTTCACGTTCCTTCTTTATAATGCGGTTGTACATGGGATAAGCTGTGCAGATGAGCACAATGCCGACAATACCGACGGCGATTCCCGGTAGCATTGCCTTATCTTTGGTTAAACCGAGGACATTTCCCAAGTCGGTCATTGCAAAGCTCATTCCAAGTCCTAAGATCAAAGCTCCGATAATGCCGAGCACAAGCGAGACCATTGTCGCCTTTTGTGTCACCGCCGCATCCAAACGGCGAAGCTGGGTCATTTTATCCTCGTCTTCGGAAGCACAATATTTCTTGCGAATGGCCTTTATTTCCTCCTGCTCCTTTGCAGAGTATGTGAAGCTAAACATTTCCTTTTCTTTATTTTCCATCTATATACTCCTCCACTGCGTTTAACAGCTTTATCCTTTTTCTTTTTTGTATCATATAAATCGCCATTGAATCACATTTTTATTGGTCAATTCTGCGCTTTACCCTCTTTATAATAAGCCTTGAGATTTGTGTCAGACTCTCCGTATTTTCACTGTGAAGGTTGAGCCTTTACCGATGACACTTTCAACACCGATTTCGCCTTGCATAATATCAATTACTCTTTTGACAAGCGCAAGTCCCAAGCCGTTACCCTGAACCGAATGAGAGGTGTCACCCTGATAAAATTTTTCAAAAATATGCGTTCCAACCTCAGGTGACATGCCGCAACCCGTATCGGTAACCTTTACAACGGCATGATGCTCGGTAGCCGTCAGGGTGACCGTAACGGTACCGCCCGACGGCGTGAACTTAAAGGCGTTAGAAAATAGGTTATTCCAAACATGGCCGAGTAGTTCGGCATCCGCTTTTACCTTAATGTTCTCTTCAATATCCGTGTCAATTTCAATATTTGCTTTTTCCCATACGTTTTCGTACTGCAAAAGGCACTCGCAAAGCTGCTCGCTTAAATCAAATTCCGACACTTCGGGATAAATCTGTTGATTCTCTAAACGATTGAGCTTTAAAATGTTGGTCATCATATCTGCCATACGGCGGGAGCCGTCAGTTACCCCTTTGGCATATTCGATCCGCTTTTCTTCACTCAAATCAGGTGCCTGCAGGAGTGTTCCATAGTTCTGCATTACGGCCAGAGGCGTTTTCATTTCGTGGGATACGTTTGCGATAAAATCCGTACGCAGGGTTTCTACGCCCGACAATTCTTCCGCCATTTGGTTGATTGCCATAGCAATCTGATTAAAGCCTTCCATACCGGAGCTTTGCATAGGCTTGATTCGGACAGAAAAATCACCGGACATAATCTTTTCGGTTGCTTCTGTAATGATTTTAGTTGGACGCTCGACCATTATTTTGCGGCGGATATAGTCTGCCAATTTGAAAAGAAATGTGATTAAAACCACGTTCCAAAAGGTTGCCTTTGCGGCAGTGGCGATATTGTCGGTAGTAAGCGTAAGCTCCATAGTATCTGCCAATATACTCAAAAACAGCATCATACAGCAGGACACGATGAATCCCACTGTTAAGAAGAATAGCAGAAAACTGTTGACCGATCCCAACACACCTTTAATTGTCGGTTTCTTCATTTTATCACCGCCTTGTAGCCCAGACCGTGAACGGTTTTAATTTCAAAATCCTCACAATCAGACAGCTTTGAACGAAGCTTTGTCATATAAACATCAACAGCTCTCGGTGCGGTTTCGGTGTCTGCATCCCAGAACTCATCCATAAGCTGCGTTCTTGTAAAGGTCTTTTTCGGATAACTGAGCAATTTATAAAGAATACTGAACTCACGGTTGGTGAGGGAAATTTCTTCATCCCCTAAATATGCGGTATGTTCGTCGGCATCCATTTGGAAACTGCCGATCTCAAGCTTACGACTCGATGCTATTTTAGCACGGCGAAGAAGTGCGCCTATGCGTAAAAAGAGCTCGTCTAGGTCAATTGGTTTGACCATATAATCGTCTACACCGATACGGAAGCCTCTTTGTTTGGAGGCAATATCGTCACGGGCGGTCATAAAGAGAATTGGAATATCCTCGTTTAGTTCTCTGACATTCCTCGCAAACTCAAAGCCGTCGACCTGAGGCATCATGATGTCGGATATAATAAGGTCGTACATTTCACTGTAAAGAGCATCGTAAGCATCATTGGCGTTAAGACACCCTGTTGCCTCATAACCGCTGTTATTAAGAAATGAGCAGACCGTCCTGTTGAGCTCTTTATCATCCTCTACAACTAATATTTTAAACATCGTGTTACCTCCGCTAATCGTTGTAATCTATTATACATTATAGCACCCAAATGTTAAAGTTTTGTTTGCGTTTTTCCTTTTTTCGACATTGATAGAAGAAACGGAGCCGTTTTACGGCTCCGTTTAATTAGTTTTTGCCCTGTGCGGCATCAATTCTGGCCTGAGCCTCGGCTTTACGCTGCTGAGCTTCGGCAATTTTTTCGTCACGCTCACGCTGCATCATAGCTTTGCGCTTTTCAGGATTGCGCATTGCTTTTGCCTCTTCCCACTGAGCCTTGGATTCAGCTTTAACTGCATTGAACTGAGCCTTATCCACCTCATGCTGAGCCTTGGCCGACTCCTTCATATCCTGAAACGCCTTTTTAAAAAATTCTCCCATTGTTTTTCACCTTTAACCTTTCTTTATAATACTATTACTTACTGCAATGATTGCCTGTGCATATTTTTTGCGCCTTTTACTAAGAATCCTTTTATATAAGGGATAGTTGACTGTCACTACCGCCAAGCCTATAACACCAATCACTATACCGCTAACCATGGGGTTTGATATGCCCAGCTTTTCGGATATATCGGTCATAACAAGGCTCATTCCACTACCCATTATTATTGCGCCGAGTGTCCCGAGCGTGTATGCCAAAAGATTTGCAGGACGCTTTACCTTTGCGTCCATTGCCTTCAGCTGATTGATGTCTCTGTCTTCTTTGTCGATGTACTGTGTGCGGATCTTTTCTACAATAAATTCCTGATCATTTCTGTCCATTGTTTTTACCTCTTTCTTAATTTCTGTTAAAAATATACTCTGTCGGTGTTAGAAAAAGTTTTCAGAAATGTTTATGTTTTATTAATTTGAAAAATTCTTTTTGAAATCCTTTCCTTGGCTCGCTACCGAACAGATACATTTTATTATTTGGGTATTTTTACAATGTTTCTAAAATGTTTCGCGAATATTAAAACTGACAGCACTCTCGGTGCTGTCAGTTTTAATATAATGTATCATTTCGTTTTTCGGTATTTTTTGGGAGAGACCCCTGTAACAGCCTTGAAAACACGGCTGAAATAAAACTGGTCGTCAAAGCCTACCGCAGATGCGACCTCACATATACTCATTGAGGTGTTATGCAAAATTGCCTTAGCGTGGGCGACCCTCAGGCGATTGCGGTAATCAACAGGGCTCAAGCCCGACCACCTTTTAAATAACATGTGGAAGTAGCTTTCGCTTATATCGCAAAGCTCTGCATAGCGTGATATGCGCTCATTCTTGTTCCATTCAACGCTTAATACATCGATTCCCCTTCGGATTGGGTAATATTCCTCTGCCCTTTCGCTGATGCTTGCAATAAGTGAATCTAAAAGAAAATAGAATTTTGACATGATGCGTAGCTGATTGTTCCTGACATCGTTGCAGGCAAGTGACAGCTCGGCGGCCATGGGCTCTAATTCACCCGTGCGGTCATGTGCAATGATACGAATCGGGCCATCCTCACACAGGTCAACACCCTTGCTGTCCTTCATCTCAAAATTTGCAGTGTAGGAATGAATGGCAGCGTCGTGATCAACATTATAAAAATCGACCTTATAAAGCGACCCCTGCGGTGCGAAAACAATATCTCCTTGCTTTGCCTCAAAGACATGTCCGTCGGCCGTTTCAAAACGTGCTGTCATACCTGAGGTTATAAGCACTATACCGTTATCAGGTCTCGGTTTGTCCATGTATCCGTAATACTTCGGTTTAAAGCTCCAATTCTGGCCCGTTGCGGTAATG
Organism: uncultured Eubacteriales bacterium; assembly: GCA_964424555.1. Classification (GTDB taxonomy): domain Bacteria; phylum Bacillota; class Clostridia; order Oscillospirales; family Acutalibacteraceae; genus UMGS172. Next base: position 10,262 of record CAYRIX010000031.1, on the reverse strand, counting down.
TTGCTGAAAACCGCCCCTGAAAAGCCAATATCTTCAAAATTAACACTGTTATCCATTGACTCACCGCCTTGCATTAATTATATACTCACAATGTCAATTTGTCCTTACTTTTCTGCAATCATTATTGATGCCCTGTCGGTTTTGGCTTTGGGATAAGTTCTGATTTGACACCGTCCAAATACAGTGCAGCAAAAAACACCCTTTGCATCAGCTCCAAGAAGCTTTGCAAAAGGTGTTTTGTTTATACTCTTACGGTCTGACCTGATTTGACGCTGTAAACCTTTCCGCCGACGGCAAACCATATTTCAGTATCGGTGGGGTTGGAAACGATATGACCGTCAGCCGAGCACTCGAGCTGTGAGAATTTTTCGGCATAATCGAATATCTCGTCATTGGTAGCATACCAAATATCCTCTTTACCCGATACTGCCTGCATAAAGTTTTCGATTATATACCAGTTGTTGTCACCCTCAAAGGTGAAGGTGTGACCCCAAAGATAGAAAAGGAACGGATCCTCTTTCGGAGTGTCGGCCAAAAACCTTTCGGCCAAGTTCATTAAGTCAGGATCGGAATGTGCACAGGTTGGATCAAGCGGCAAAAGAGTTTTGGGATATTTATAGCTCTTTGTGGCCTTGGTGGTTCGCATAAATTTAAGTCCACAAAGCTTTCCGACCTTTATTGTGGTCTCGTCATACGGGCCGTTGGGGATGGCGTGACCGTTGATAATGCGGCCAAACAGCTTTTCAAGTGCGATTCTGTCGGACAGTATCTCCTCGGCGATTTCAGCCTCCGACATATTAAGCAGGGTCGGATGGTGTGCTGAATGGGTGGCGACACTGCAGATTACAGGGTCATAGGTAGGTAATACATCCTCATCAACCATAGCACGCCACACCTTGCCCTCGGGATATTGGTGGTCACGGGTGATGAACCTCGCACTGTTAAGGTTGAATGTGCCCTTGACACCGTACTTCTTCATTAAAGCTATCATTTGAGTGTCCTGCTGAACACCGTCATCATAGCTTAAGGTGACGGCCTTACCCTTTCCTTTGGGGTATCTCATAAATCTTCTTACCATAACCGTCCTCCTTATCTTTTGACCGTTTCGCCGGGTTCGATGGAAAAGATTTCTCCCCCGACCCCATCGCAAAGCCAAATTTTTTCGGCGGTGGGGTTGTAGATGGTCTTGCCGTCGGCGGAATATTTGAGTCGCTTAAAGCTTCTGCAATAACGGTATATTTCCATGTTGGTGGCATACCACACGTCGTCATGACCACCGAGCTTCTCACAAAGCTCCTCCATACGTTCCCAATCGTTGCGTTGGTTAAATTCATACGAATGGCCCCAAATGTAGAAAAGCCACGGAGCCTGCTTCGACGGAACCTGCTCGTTTATAAATTTATCGGCCAGATTGAAAATTTCGGCATTGGCGTGGTGGCAGGTCGGGTGCCACGTTAACCACTCGGTCGGCAATTGGAAATTTAAGGTGCTTTTGACCGTACGGTTGTAGTAAATACCTGCAATACGGCAACATTCAAGCACGGTATCGTTGTATGTGCCGAAAGGATATGCCATTCCATGCACCTCTTCACCGAAAAGCTGCTCAAGCTTTAATCGGTCGGCCACGACCTCGTTTAAAGCGACTGTCGGGTCGCACCGTTCAAGAAACGGATGTGTATAGCCATGGCAGGCAACCTCAAAATCGTGGTCGTCATAAACAGTTTTACACTCCTCTTCGGTTAGTCTTCTGCAGTGGTTACCGGGTTTTCCATTCATAATACCACCGTTAAGATTAAAGGTGCCCTTAAGTCCGTTTTTCTTAAAAATCTCGCAAAGTCGGATGTCGGAATCAACTCCGTCATCATAGCTGAAGGTCAGCACCTTGGACCTGCCTTCGGGGAATCGGATACTATAGTAGCTCATGGTATAGCTCCTTTTTAAAAATATATCGAGTAAAGAATAGCACATTTTAAACCTACCGACAAGTAGGTAAATTAAAAACCGTTGCTTTTTTAAGCAACGGTTTTTAAGGTATTGCTATTACTTAATAAGGCTTGCAACGTACTCAAAGCTCTTTCTTGCGCTGTAATCGAGAGAATCAAAGCCCAAGGGCCAAGTATCCTGCTCAATGCAGATAGACTTAACTCCCGAAGACTCAGCCGCCTTAATAGCACCTGCGATATCGACATTACCGGCTCCGCACTCGGTGATGAAGCCTTCGTTGGTGCCGAATTTTACTGCTCGATCCTTGAGGTGAAGCACATCACAGCGGCCTGCCAGCTTCTCGATCCAATCGGTCACGCTGACGAAAGAGTTTGCCAACCAGCAGGTATCGAGAACAAAAACGACGTTTTTCTTATCAAAGCCGTCTACCATGTAGTCGATAACACGGTCGCCGCCGGGAACCTTGGCGAACTCGTGGCTGTGATGATGATAAGAGAATTTCATGCCGTAGCCTGCAAGCTTTTCTGCAAGCTCGTTGACCTTGTCAATATAAGCCAAAACTTCAGCCTTGGTCTTGCCGTATGCGCCGCCGCCGACACCTGCGGTGGTTGTACCGAGGGTCTGATGGAGCTTTACATACTCATCAAGGTCATTGATGTCTGCAGGGAAACCGTAGTGAGTTCCGACGCAAGTCAGTCCTGCGTTCTTCATGTGCTCAGCAAACTTCTCAACATCACACGGGAAAGCACCTGCGGTCTGAACCTCCTTATAGCCAATCTCAGCCAGACGGTCGAAGGTGTACTTAACTCCTGCTTCATCGGTCATGTGGTTTCTTACCGAGAAAAGCTGAATTCCGATTTTGTCAAACATATTCTAACACTCCTTTACATTTGTCGGATTTTAAAGGCTCCGACACAACCTTTAATACTGATTTATTTTTTTGCGGTGTTCTTATCATTGCCCTCATCCACGGGTTCTTCGATGGCAGTACGGTCGGTAAAAGTACCGCCCTCACGCTGATATACCTTGACCCAATCGACATTAACGTCAAGAGGCCATGCGGCAACCTCGTCAATAGCGACCTGATCGGTAAGGTTAACTCCGATAAGAAAATCCAGATACATCTCAGTATCGAGCGAATCGAACTTTTTAGCACCGAGCTCGACCGTGCCGTACGGTACACCGTCAATAAAGAAACGGATATAGTCGGGAGTCCATTCAACACCGTATGTATGATAATTATCGTCGCTTAAAAGCCTTCCGTTGTTAAAGCTTCCCGAACGGTAGGCCTCGTAAGAGGGCTCGTTAAACTTCAGATAATTGGAATAATACTCGTTAGCCTTAAGAGTTCCTGCACTGGCAAATATCGTATCCTCACTGGCGATAGAGTTAAAAACGTCTATCTGTGAAATACTCTCCTTACCGTCGTTTTGATCGGTAAGTATCAGCTTGACCCACACTCCTTCGGTGGCTCTGAAGCGTGCCCTGACCTCAGCATAACCGTATTTAAAGCTGAATGAATCCTCACTTGTGATGTGGCCCGAGGTATAACCGTCCTCAACACATTCGGTCCTTATGCGCATATCGTCGCCTGTCATTTTGATACTGCTGGGTTTAAAGTGCATGAGCAAGCCTGCATCGCCGTGCGTAACTATCGCTCCGCTTTCAGTGGTCCACTTCTCGGTATCCAGCTTTTCAGCCTTGAAGTCGTCCGAAAAGACCAGCTCATAGCCGTCAAAGGTGTCGCCGCCATAGGTCGAGATACTGCCTGTGTCGCAATAATTGGCCTTTACATGCAAGGGCTCTGCGGTTATACTGGCCTGTTGCACCATTTCGGTAAACAGCTTGACAGCCTTGGCGGTGGATTCAATCTGTCCGCCCCTTAAAATAAGCTTGGTGCTGTATTGAGCCACGGCATAACGCTTAGCAGCAAAAAACTGCGTTACATAGGTCTCGCCTCGGTTGGTGTCACCTACTAAAATCTCATACTTCGACTCCTCAGCGGCATCGGTCACCAACGGTATTTTAACACCTGTCGCACTTTCTATAGCACTGACGAGCTTTTCGGCACTGCTCTGTTCGATATACGACGGCGATGATGATGTGACGACCGAATACTGAATAATATTTATATCGTCGATGGTGACGACCGGAGTATCGGTACGGTCACTGAGATACATATAGCTGTAATCGGGATCAAAAACCTTTTCAAAGCCATTGTTTAAAAGAGTGTTGATTATATAATTAAAGGCTTCCTCACGCCCGAACTTTGACATCCAAGTAACACTCAATGTGTTTTCATAGCCGTGAAGCAGATAATCGTAATAATTATTAGTGCGGATGCGCTCCATTATGGTTTTTGAATTTGCCGATTCGTTATACATGGTATTACCAAGAAGTATTATCTTCTGGTTGGCATCGGTAACATTAAGAGTATCGGGGCATATCTGGAAAGTGGCCGACGAGGAGGCTGCCAGCTTTTCAACAAAATCAACAAACGCATCTATTTCCGCATAGCTTGCCGAGCTTCGGTATATCAAAAGATAGTCGCAGTTGATCTTGTCTACCGAGTCAACTATCATCTGATAATTGCCCGAAATGTAACCGATTTCAACCTTATTGCCCTCCTTGTCTTGGCTACAACCGACAAAGGACAGTGACATTATCGTCACTATAAGCGCAGCGGCAATGACTCGTAAAAAGGAACGGTTCAAAACAATAACACCTTTCATAAAACAGCTCTGCAAATATTTATGCAGGCAGATTACAATACTACACAATAATTTTACTATAATTAATCCCTTGCGTCAAGCAGTATATTTTTACAATATTGTAAATTTGGGCAAAATTTTACCCCAAAAGGCTAAGCCTCTCAGGGTAAAATATCACAAATCACAACAGTTTCAAAAGTCTCACATAAAATTCAACGGTTTTAATAAGCGTTTCAATAGGGATTCTTTCGTTGTGGCCGTGTATCATGCCTCTTTCCTCTTTACTCAGCTTCATTGCCGAGAAACGGTACACACGGTCGGTTATACGGCAGTAGTGCCTTGAATCACTGCAGGCCATCATAAGGTACGGAGAAACAATTGCCTCGCACCACGTGTCGTGAATAGCGGCACTCAATTTTCCCCATTCCTCGCACGAAGTGTCGGAGCATATCGACGGATTCATACCGTTCACCAAGGATATCTCGATCTCGTCATCGGCCACGGTTTTCTTGAGATATTCGGTTGCCGATTCAATGGTATCACCGCCCATAAGACGCATGTTGATACCAAATGAGGCCTTTGGCGGCAGAACATTATAGGCCTTGCTGCCCTCAAAGCGTGTAACGGCCACGGTGGTGCGCATCATGGCATTAAGCTCACCGCCGCTCTTTTTGCATATCATATCAAGCAACGGCATAAAGCACCAAAGGTTTGCGAATATCATTCTGTAAATAAATGTCGAATGACGTCCTAACGTGTCAAACATACCCTTGACGGGTGCAGTAAAATGCCGCTTAAAGGGATTTTTCTCAATGCGTGTGACGGCGGCACTGAGTCTGCCCAAGATAGTATGTGTGGGCGGAGTTGATGCATGGCCGCCCTTGGACAAAAGTGAAAAGTTCATATTAACACTGCCCTTTTCACCAACACCTATCAGTGCACATTCTGACCTTACACCGGGGAAAACATTTTCTACGACAGCACCGCCCTCATCCAGAACAAAGGCGGGTCGTATACCGTTTTCCTCAAAAAAGCTTACGATATCCGAGCAGGAGGCTCCGTCTATCTCCTCCTCTCCCGAGAAGGATAAGTACAGGTCGTTTTCAGGCTTATAGCCCTCGCCCAACAGCTTTTCAAGTGCTTCTACGATACCGCAAAGGGTACCCTTTGTGTCGAGTGTTCCCCGTCCCCATATAACACCGTCCTCGATGATTCCTTGGAAGGCAGGCTTTTCCCAACCGTCCTCCTCAACGGGTACAACATCATAATGAGCCATTAGCACCGACGGCTTCTCACTCGAAGCCCCCGAAAGCTTATACAGCAGACCCGTTTTGCCTATTTTTTTGAATTCACAGGACGAATGTATATTGGGGAAACGCTCCTTTAAAAGCTTTTCAAACCGTTCAAACTCAGCTCGGTCGACCAGAGCTTCATCACGGTTGGAGACCGTTTTGCATCTTATCATGTCGACCATATCGTCGACGATCTTATCCTTATCAAGCGTGATGTCCGACGGTGTGGCTACCGTTGTAGGATAAGGCTTAAAGTGCAGTGTTCTGATAACGATGACCGCAATAAGCAAGACGACAAGCACACCGACGGCCAAAAGGATCCAAGCTATCATTATACCCAGCCTTTCTTATACATGATCCTACCGGCGACGAGTGTGATGATAACACCGACAGGCACAAGCACTCCGACCGAGCCTGCAAGACTCGGAACTATGAGGAACAACGCAACCATGAACACGATGGGAGCGATAGACAGCTTCCAATTCTTAGAAATGTAAACAACTCCCAAGCCTCCGAAAAGGGCAGGCAGTATATTATCAAAGGCAGGAGCCAAAGTGGGCGAATTAAGAACGGGTGCAATAAGCGTCAGCACGCAAACACCTATAATGATTATAACGGTGGTGACGATTGAGCTTGTAGCAATGGCGATAGTGGATATGACCTCGCCCTCCTCGGTACCCGATTTCACCTCGGCATTTTCCATTGCAGTCAGTGCACTCGGTGCCTTAAGGCTTGTAAGGTTGCCCGTGACAAAGGCAAGGTACGTACCGCCGATGCCAAGCATCGGTGTGTAGGTTATGACCTCAATGACCCCAACCGTCCAGAAAATCGGTGCAACACCGACCAGACCCTCGAGCACCTTGGTGATATCGGGCCAAGCGTTATATTTAATGCCAATGACAACAGGAACCATCAGAACAACAACAGCCGCCGTCCATATCCATATCCTGCCGTATCTGTCAGTTTTCTTCATATAATCGTTCATGCTATCACACTCCTTCGGGAACATAGCCCACAATAGGCGCTATGAGCACTGCAAAAACCAATGCGACCAATATACTGAAGGACATCGCATAGGTCTCAAGCCATTTCCATTTGAATTTCTTGATAAGAATACCGCATATCGCCATGGTAACGGCCGAAACCATAAGTACGAATACAGGCAGCCAACCCTCAAGACCCTTGCGGATATCGGCAAAAACAACACCCAAAAATGCCGATATCATGCCGAGGAACAAAGATGTCATAAAAATGTCTCCCCAGCGCTCATCCTTTTGACGAATTTTCAGCATTCCGCCGTTTATTCTCTTCATCAGTATCGGCGGAAGAATTATGCTCGGCATGATTCCCAGCGTCATTACCCACGCAATAGTGGCATAGACCTCGGGATCGGTAATAATGTCTGACAAGGTCTTGCCAAAAGCTCCGACTGCCGCCTCAGCAGCAGGCATTTCATAGGTTATGGCGCCGATAACGCTCATTCTTATCCACGGCAAAGGAATGCCCAAGGCCTTGGAAAGTGCTATCAGACCAACCAATATCGAAATGGCGGGTGCAATAGTGAAAATAGAGGTTGAAATAATAGTTTTACGTAGCTTTTTGGTGCTCATGCCAAGCTGCTTACCTCTGCGGTATGCACGGACAAGAAAAAACACCGACTGTGCCAGAACGAATATAATGACACAAATGGCCACGCCGTATAAAAACGTACTGTTTACACTAAAATCCATATTGCCCTCCCGATTACTTGAACTTTAAAACAATACCCACAACAAACAGCGCCAAAACGATAAGCGGCAGGATGAAGGTCATGTAAACACGCATCCATTTTTTGACCTTCAAGCCCTTACCGGTGTTGGCCTCGTCGGTAAATTTCTTCCAGCCCCAACCGTAGCGGGTGGTACAGAACACAACATACATCAAGGAGCCAAGCGGCAAAAGGATATTGGAAACGGCGAAGTCCTCAAGGTCCATAATATTTGAGCCTGCGCCGAAGGGTGTCACGCCCGACCAAATGTTGAAGCCGAAGATACAGGGCAGGGTCAACACCATAAGCACGATACCGTTGATATAGCAGGCCTTTTTGCGGCTCCACTTGAAGAGATCCATAGTGCAGGCCATAATGTTCTCGAAAACGGCCAAAACGGTGGACAATGCCGCAAACGACATAAACACGAAGAACAAGCTTCCCCAAAGACGGCCTAAGGGCATGTTGGTGAACATGGTCGGAAGGGTGACAAACACAAGGTTGGGGCCCGAATCAACGGGGATATCATAAGCCATGCAGGCAGGGAATATAATAAGACCCGAGGTGAACGCAACAAAGGTATCCAAAACGGCGATTCTTGCCGATTCACCCATAAGAGTGCGATCTTTCCCGAGATAGCTGCCGAAAATGGCCATCGAGCCGATACCGAGGCTAAGTGTAAAGAACGACTGGTTCATGGCATCAACGATAACATTGCCGATACCGACATTCTTCATATTTTCAATGCTGGGTGTGAGGTAGAACTTAAGGCCCTCAGAGCCTCCCTTTGTAAACATGCTGTTGACAGCCAACACGATCATAATAACGATAAGTGCCAGCATCATATATTTGGTGACACGCTCAAGACCCTTCTGCAGACCGATAGAGCACACAATAACACCCAAGGCAACGGTGATAACGGTATAGATTATCATTGTCCATGGATCGGACACCATATCGCCAAATGCGGCAGCCGATGCGGCAGAATCGACATTTTCAAGACTGCCCGAAGCCATTTTGACAAAGTACTGCAGCATCCAACCCGAGACGGGCGTGTAGAACATCATCAAAAGATAGCAACCGATAAGCGAGGCCCAACCATGAGCCTGCCATATTGGTTTTTCGGGCACCAAGGTCTTATGCATGACCGCAGGGCTTTTCTGCGCAGCACGTCCGATAGCAAACTCCATTGTCATAACAGGAAGACCCATAACAATAAGGAAGAACAGGTAGATCAGTACAAAAATACCGCCACCGTTCTGTCCGACCATCCACGGGAACTTCCACACATTGCCCATACCGATAGCGCATCCGGCGCTCAGCAGAATAAAGCCTAAACGGCTTCCTAAACGTTCTCTTGACATAAATACCCTCCAAAGTCCGACAGCTCGGACACTTTATACACTAATATAATACAACATCGCCCCCGTGCCGTCAATCAAATTTTAAACCGTAACATTCAAGACACGGCCGAGTGATATAATCACTCGACCGTGTCTCAGAAAAATATTTAAGTAGTCTATTGTTTGACGGCAAACAAAATGTGACAACGATATCCGCCGTAGCAGGAAAAAGGCAAGAGAACACCATAATTTTTTGAAATTTATGGTGTTCTTCTTACAAAACTTCATTTGTGGGTGTGGCTATCGTTTTATTTAATTTATATCGTTCTGTCTGTAACTTCAACTCGAGTAATAATATCTCTGATTTTTTCCCCATCAATTTCAAAATTTAAAATTTCCTCGATGGTATCAGCCCAGAATTCATTATTTATATCATATTCCGTATCACTTAAAATATTGTAATATTTACCATTCTTTTCATAACATGCTTCGCAAATATTCATTTGCTCTAATGAATTATCTTCTCTTGTGAGTTTAGCAAAAATGCCATATGCCTTTCCTTTCCAATTAAACTGGATTTCCGTGCCACAATTCATTGCCCACTTAAAATCACTAATTGTCTTAAAGCTGTAATCAGGATTTGGATACTGTGTATTGTTACTCATGATATTCGCCTCGGTTTATTTCTATATACTTCTGTAAACTATACCTATTTCGGTCGCAACCTCGTGGAGCTTATTTTTACCTAGCGAAAACTCTATTATATCGTTGATATTGCTACTTGTGAATGATGTTTCCATATCATACTCGGTATGGCTCAGCAAATTATATGCTTTCCCATCTTTTAAATAATAACCTTCACTAATACAAATCATTCCGTCGGGATGAGTTATACAATAGTATTTATTATCCCAAATAAACTCTATTTCGCAACCACGGACAATATGCCGCTTCAAATCACCAAGCGACTCAAACTTCAATTCATCAAAAGCTTCTATTCTTTTGTCCATATATCTATTCTCCTTATAAAATTTAAACTCAGGTGCCCCCCCGGGATAATTTATTGGCTTACCGGGATTAGGGAATCCTCCCGACCAATCAATCTTATGATCATGTGGATTCGTATGGCTGTTTGGTGTGCCATGGTCGGAAAAGTGTCTTTCGATTTCTGCCTTCCCATTTTTGCCAATCTTAGTCAACTGAGGAACGCCGCTTCTGGAATAAC
>CAYRIX010000030.1:0-23273 GCA_964424555.1 uncultured Eubacteriales bacterium | reverse complement strand
ACACGGTATGTGACAACGGTGACACGTCGCTCAAATTCACCTCACTGCCCACAGCCTGTCCTTTTAACGCATTTGTGAACATCTGATGAGCGTAGCTGTAGGTGACTTCACCGGGTATTCCTTGTTCACCCTGTGGTCCCTGTTCACCTTGCGGCCCTGTATCGCCTTGTTTACCCTTAAGATCGGCCGATGATTCACCACTTGCTGAGCTAACTGTTAAAACCGTGCCGTTCCATGAGTGGGTCACCGAAATACCGTCCTTACCGTCTTGACCGTCAACACCGTCACGTACAAATGCGGTCTTGGTATCATTTTTATCCGTCACGGTGACCTCAACACCACCCTCGACCTCTTCGACCTCAACCTCGGGAACAGCCCCGAGCAACTCACCTAAAGCCTGCTCGGCACGGTCGGCGTTCTTCTTTGTAACCTCTGAGAGCGTTGAAATGCTCTCGTAACTGTTTTCATCCGTACGGTGACCGTCGGGTCGTTCTTTCAGTTCAAGCACTGCAGGGAACGAATACAGCTCCATTTCGGTGGTATCGGTAACTTCGGTGATGACCAAATACACCTGAATCCGTCCTCCGAACCTTGTGAGCCACTCCTCTAAGCTGTACACACACGGCTCCTCCGTGAGCGGTGCAGGCACCGTCGACTTAACACTGCCCGACCCGTCATAAGCGTCAAAGCGGTAAAGTATAGCATTGTCGCCTGCAACCGTCTGTATCGCCGATAAAAGTGACTCCTCCAAAGTAAATTTCAGTTGGGTTACATTGTGGTCGCCCTGAGTACCGCCAAACTGTTGCGATGCAGGTGTGATACCGTTCACCGACACCGCATATTCAATTATTCTGATTGCCATTTTTGACCTCCTTTTTATATCTTATAAATTAAGTATAACAACCGAAAAATTCTAATGTCACCCCACCTCTACAAAAAATTTTCGGAGGCAGTGAAACCGCCTCCGAACTCAGATTCCCAAACGTTTGGGAAAGTAGTTATAAATATGAATTAAAAAAGCACCCGAAATCGGATGCTTCTTTAAATTATTTAGTTGTTATGCGGTTATTGTCCGTACTTTTACTTCGCCGAATTTTGCTGATTTCACTAACTGCATATTATTACTCCTTATCAAATTTTGTTTGACAGAAGCCGTCAGCATAGTGTATAATATTTATGCTGACGGTTTCCGTTGGCTTTTATAGGGTATCGAAGTCGCCGCCAAGCTGTTCTTCGGTACTCTATTTTTTTATTTTGGCATAAACCTCTCTGATACCCTGCCTTATCACATCAGCTTTTGTCATGCCTGTTTGTTTGCAACAATACTCAAGAATTTTTATATCTTCATCAGACATTCTTATCCTTGTTTCATTGCGCTTAGGGTCTTGCGAAGGTCTGCCTGTTCTTGGGGACATCATATCACCTCTTTTCTGTGTCACCGAAAAAATTATAACTTTTGGTGACACAAAAGTCAAGTGTTTTTTCATAAATTTTCCTTGACAATTTTTGTCAAATGTTCTACAATTTATGATTATGGAGGGATTAAAATGAATTTATGGTTACTTCTTATTCCTTGGATAGGCGGTTGGATATTGATTTTCATCTTAGCCATAATCAACCTTTCTACTAAAGAAGTTGAGAATATGAAGCGGAATGTTCAAGACGCTCTGCTATCTGATGCAAACAATCTATTCAAGACAGGAATTTTTTATTATTTATTTAATGTGGCGTGCATTTTTCTGCCCTATCCCGTTGTCCATTGGATCCTAATGATAGTTGGAATATTGTTTTGTATTCCTCCTATTATTTCAATGATCGGGGTTCTAAAGACCACATTATTTTGGAAAGGTAATACTTGGTTATCTTTTTTAGGAGCGCTAATATGTACATTCTCGCCGCTAATAATGGCACTTAACATTTATTTCGTGCATATTAGATAAGCATATGGAGAGTGATTGCAAGTGGAAACATTTGAAGTAATTGGATTGTTTATCGTTTCGGCGATTGGCGCATATATGATTTGTTCTTTTATGTGTTCTCCAATCGCCGATTGGTTTGAAGTCAAAATATACTATCCTAAAAAATATCAAAAAGAATATAACAAAGGAAATACAATTCTTGTTTTTATTGTTACACCTTTATTTTTCGGAGTGCTTTGTACGTTTCTTACAATGAAAGGAAGTAACATATCTACCGTTTTGGGCTCTATTTTAGGTTGCATAATAAGCATAATTCAGTGGACAATCCATATCAAGACTCCTAAAGGTTATATGGGAATAATTAAAGACGAAAAAGACAAAGAAGAGTATCTCGAGCTTGACAAAAAGATATCACAGACACACGATTTTAAAGAAAAAGACAAATATAAAGAACGTCAAAAAGAAATATTTGAAAAATATCTAAAATAATAAACTGTTTAAACAGTCAGGGACCGCAATAAGGAGATGATATTATGGACAATAAAACGAAATGCGATGTATGCGGTAAAATTTACGACAAATCGATGTATTCACTGTGTCCTGAATGTCTGTCGGAAGAAACATCATCAGAGCGCCTATCGAATACCATATGTAACATTTTATATATTTTGTCAATCATAGGTTTAATTGCTTTTGCTTATGCTGGTACTTTTCATATATTAGGCGAATATTATTACCTTCCCCGAGTCGCAATTACTTTATTCTTTATAATAGGTTTTTATAAGAGGAAAGAACACAAAAGGAAAGTGTACAACACAAAAATTCGCCGTTTGATATTTGAAAACATAGACGTTAAAAATGTTGAAAACCCTTTTGAAATTAGTGATATATTAACTAAATATGAGGAAAAGAAATAAACTGTTTAAACAGTCAGGGACCGCAATAAGCGGTCCCTTTTTTGTTTATTCCTGTACCCTCTTGATGTAGTACTCCACAGCATCGTCATGGGTTTTAAACTTCAACTCGGCTTTTGACAAGAGATACTCCTCAATAATAAATACCCTTGCCTCCTCGCTGAGCTTATTATATTGCTGTTCGGTTAGAATTGGATCGCCGTTAGCTTTTTCGCCGATCATGTCCGACAAAAGCTGATAGTCATAGTCCTCGGATACGACCTTTATCTTAGCCAGTTTGGTTGAATAGTCGTAAATCTTTTTGGTAACCTTAGCCTTTTCCTCGTCGGTAAGCTTCTGATACTCTGCGGAATCAAACAGCTTTTCAAGCATTTCAGCGCTCGCCTTGCCCGTCTCACGTTGATACTCCGACTTCTGTTCGGCATTAAAACTGTACTTCCGTCCTTTGACGGTAATGCTGTTTGGTGCAACCCTTGGCATAACCGTCTTATCCCCTGTGCTCTTATAAAGCTCGTAGATTTCCTCTGCGACCTTTCCCGAGCTTTCGGGATAATCATTATAAGGCGAAGCAAAAGCACGCCACGGGTCTAAATATTGGTTATTTTCAACATCTTCTCCCAACGCATCAACCTGCTCGGGTAACAACATTCTAATACCGGGTAACTTTGCACCGATTTTATACAGCATACTCATCCAATCGCTCGTCGGGTCATAAGTCGTTCTGCGTTTTTCGTCAAAGAAACTTCCCACCTGAGAGAACAGTGTCGGTATGTTAACCGAAGGATCTGATAGCAACACACTCGCCAAACCCACCAAAACATTATTGTCAGCATTTTGGAAAAATTGGTTCAAGCTATTCAAAAACGATTGTTGAGTAAATACTTCCCCTGCTGTTGTGAACGCATCCCAAAAATCTTGTTCCCAACTTGTTGTCGGATCATTTTTATTCTCAATGTACTCTGTCGCTATCGCGAGTGTCGATCCAAAAGGTTGGAACCAATCGTATGTAACGTTTACTCCAAAAATTTCTATTGAGTATGGCGGAATTCCTGCAATATATTTTTCGTAGTTTGAAACATCCTTATCCTCGTCACCTGCTCCTGTAAGCTTTACAAAACCAAGTGAAGCGCCGGCAATAACTAATGCATAAAAGAATGTGCCCGTCATAGCATTACTTATTGTTCTTACAAGGTCCTTTTGCATTTGCGGTGTGAACTGACTTGCTTTTATCGCCTTTGCCAAATCATGCGCTTTTTTAGCTGCACCAAATAAACCAATCGGCGAAAAATCTACGATCGCTTTTGAAATATTTGCAGGTGTCTTGGTGAATTTCAGCATTAAATCACCAATACCGTAGGTTCCAATAAAATGGATTTGATTTCCTGCTTGCTTCAATTTGCTAACCATTCTTGACATACGGTTCTCATCCTGCCATGTTCTCTGCAACGCTTCCTCCGTGGCTATGTCTATCATATCTGCAGTTGCCTCAGTTGAATCGGTTATGCCGTTAAGTCTCAACTGGTTGTTCAAGGAATTCATAAACCACATTTCAAAGAACGGGCGATCTCCAAGTTCCAAACAAAAGGATGTAAGGTTGTCAAGTGCGTTTAGTTTCCTTGCAATTGCGTTTATAGCTTTGTACTGGGTGTTTTCGTTGAAATTTTTGCCCCCTGACGTGATCCCATCAGCACGCACGACTCGGTGCTTAAATAAGCCTCCTTCATTTTTCACCATTCCAAAGCCTTCAACAGCATATCTGTTCAGCTCCTCCTGCTTGGTATGTATTCCTCTTTTGAAATCATCAAAGGTCTCATACAAACCTTTTCCAAATCCTTTAGCACCTTTAGCCAAGTGCTCTCTGCCGCTTTTCGTGAAAACGTTTCCGATAACTCCTGACATGCCTGTTGTTCTGACACCTGTCTTTTTGGCAATAAGCTTGTCAATACCGCTTCCCCAATAATCCGAGGCAATATAAACAGGAACCATTCCAACGTTTCCAAAAATGTTTCTAAGGTTTGTTTTGACATTTAACAACATACAAATCCTTTGCCACGCACGTATCGACTGTCCTGTTTCAGGAGGAATCTTGTTTTGTAACAATGTGCAGATTTCAGCCAAAAGAACTGTTTTAGGCCTGCTCTCATCCGGCATTAAGGCAGCTTGCAGAGTTTTTCTACGAATGGTCTCGATTTCGTCTGCGGTCAATTCAAATTTCTCTTTGTTTGCCTCGATCCATTTGTTTGACTTACCTATTATCATAATCTCATAAGCCTTACTCAATTCCTTTTGAGCATAAGCCGCCATGGTATCGGGGTCGAACCTGCCTATTATCGAGAATATCTGCACCTGCTGTCCGCTTGCTGTACCCATTTGCCTAACTTTTTCGGCAACAGCTATCGCACTGTTTCTGTCGCCAACTCTTTGATACCTATCCATCAAAAGAATACCCACTGTAATGTCAATGAGATTGGCTTCATCAGGGCCTTTTGAGAACCACTCATCTACATAAGACTGTCCACCTTCCTCAAGCTTTTTCACCGCTTTTCGCAATGTTTCTTTATTGGATATAGAACGGTAAGACTTTACATAGGAATCATCCTTAAGGTCAGCCTTGAAACGGTCATCAAATATGCTTGATCCCTGCATGCTCTCGTAAAAATTACTTTTGGCATTGCCGTTATTTACTCCCTCAAGACGTTCTGCGGGCGGAGTAGTATTGGCATCCTTGGGTTTTAACCTCGCTATACTGATAGGATTTTCATTGTTTCTTTGCCCTTTAGACGTTCTTTTTTCAGTGGCCTTTTCTGACTCTAATGTCTTTATACGCTCATTTGCACGTCCGAGTTTATCCTTCAACTGTTGGTTTTCATCAGCCGAAGCTCCTGCTCGGTCATTTGCGACCCTTTCGCTTGCGTATTTCACCGCTTTTTCATGTGCCTTGGCGACCTTATCGTAGATTTCATTTGTTACCTTGGCTACATCAGCACCGTTAAAGCTCTCGGCAATGCTCTGAGCTGTAGCATATCCGTCTGAGTATTGCGAGTTGACCATTGAATAAAATATATCGTCCAGCTCATCAGCAATAGTCTTTTTACTCTTGGTACTCTCACCGTACTTGGATATAAGCTCATCAGCTACAGCCATAGTGTCAAGCTCCTCGGTATCTGTTAAGCCTACAGAATATTGCCCACTTTCGGAATAATCTTTGCTTTTCTGCGTAGAATTACTATTGACAGATGGCTCATTTTGTGCTACTCTGTTATCAGAGAGTTGAACATTGGCGTTGGGGTTTTCTCCATCGTTAACCACAGCATGTAAAGTCTGTGGGGTGTTTGACTCTCTTTGTTTTTCTGCCGAAAAACTATATACATAATCTCCGTCAGTACGCTCCTTGACGTTTATTGACACTCGGTAAGGTTCATAATCCTTGCTTCCGTGTTCGGCAAAATAAATGTCGTTGATAAAATAGTGCCATTTAATAACATCCTTGTGCGTTGGATTATCCTTTCCGGTCTCGTCTTTGGAATAGTTATATTGCGATTCAGAAGCAATTTGATAATAATCATCAGCCAAATCCAAAGTAACACGTTGTTCAGACGCTGTTCCGTGGCGGTTTCCACCCATAAGTTTTGAGGCATCTGTGTGCTTGCCTTCCTCAGCAGTATATGTTGGGTCGAACCTTGCTTCGATATACCTCGTTTCTCCATTTTCAGTGATTTTCAAGCGTATCGGCTTCTTCGACCATACATTCTGAATGTATTGCAGAATTCTTTCAGCTTTGGCTGCTTTTGGAGTACCTTTCGGAAAGTTCGATTCGTACTTTCCTTTACCGTCTTCTGCATAGCCTTTAAAACTATACTCCTTTCCACCCTCAGCGGTGGATTTTTCATTTTTAGGAGTGTTTTTCTGCTCCCAAGCCTTTTGAGCTGAATCACAAACCTTAACAAACTCGTTTTCAATATGCTGAATATCGACAAAACGGTTTTTCTGTTTCGAAAATACATTTTTTAGCTTGTTTAATAAATTCAGTATCAACTGTTTAAACTTTCCTGTAGCTTCGGGTGTTACGTGTGTCAAGGCATTTTTAAGCCGTGACATATCGTTAACGAACAGATTTTCCGCAACAAAGTCGGCCACCATTTCTCGATTAGCGTTTTCCTCGCCGAAATTTTCAGTACCCGGTAGAGAACTTTCTGTATATCGCTTTACATAATCCTCATTCATTGCCATGGTAGCACTTGTTTTATCGTCATCGGCAAAGCCTTTGGATTTTACCCATGCTTTAAATGCCTGACTGTCCATAACGCCGTTGGCAAAATCAAAGTAAGCGGCGGGATCACTTTCGGCAAAGTGAGTAAGCTCGTGTTTAAAAATGAACTGCAAAGCATTGACGGTAGCCTTTTTGCTTGAGTTGATGTAAATAATACCCGTATTTTTGTCGTAATAGCCGTTTGGATGCACTCGCTTGCTTTTTCCGTTCTCGTCGGTCACCCACATATCAAGATCACCGAATTTTACCTCACGTCCAATAGCCTTTCCAACATCTCTTATAAAAATCTGTTCATCCGTAAGTCTGTCGACCTTCATTTCTCTATATATAAAATCCTTTATAAAATCAGGCTCAGGACCTTGGGCCGAAACGTTAGGAAACACAGACTCTGGAGTTCCGGAATCTATATAATCATCCTCAATACCGCTGTCAACACCTTGCGTTGAATTACCGTTATTATCACCGTCGGCAGCAGTGTCCGATTGCGGTATGTTTCTGTTAGCAAGATTAAATTTGCTGCTGTTAAGCAATTTAGCTTCTGCCTCAGTAATTCTCACACCTGTCATAAAATCAACTGCGATATTGGCTATCTTGTTAATATCTCCTGTCTCGCCGTTGTTGACCAAGTCGTTTTTGATTCTGTTAAACAGCCTTTTTCTTTCGGTCTTGGACGCATCCTTTATTTTTCCCGTGAGCTCATCTATTTGCTCGGCGGTTACTTCTTCGACCGAAATATCGGCAAGCTCGTTGGCCAGCTTGAACGATTCAGAATTAACATTTGTGTTCAAGCCTGTGTTAATTAGTTCCTTTACGTAAACATCACGCTTAGCACTTTGGTATGATGATACTCCCTCAAACATTCCGCCTGATAATGCTCCGAGCAATGCTGCATATAACGCATCGGGTGATAAAAGGTCAACCTCTTCATCGGTATAAAATACATAGTTTCTGATAAGCGGAGATATTACCTCCTGTAAGTATTCCTCGAAGCCCTCACTTGCCATGCTACCACCGAGCTTAACGGCAAATTTACCCCAGGCCGTGTCAAACTTGCTTGCAAGCTTGGTAATGCCTAAGCCTGTCATCTTACCGCCAAGCTTGCTGATACCGCTGAGAAGAAATGACAAGCCTGCTTCTGATGCACCCACAAGGTTTGCGTAGGTTTTGGCCTGCTCTTGGCTGTAGCCTTGGTTTACCATTTCAATATAAGCATTACCCGAAGCAGATGCGCCAATCATACCTGCACCTACAATTTGTCCGACTGTCTGACTTCCCGTAATAGCCTGTGCAGCACTTGACATAAGAATCGACGGTAACATATTGGAAGTGGT
The DNA here is from genome assembly GCA_964424555.1 of uncultured Eubacteriales bacterium. GTDB lineage: Bacteria > Bacillota > Clostridia > Oscillospirales > Acutalibacteraceae > UMGS172. The sequence goes on along the minus strand of CAYRIX010000030.1, from coordinate 14,839 downwards.
GTTTATCATGTCATAGGCAAAATTACCGAAGGTTCCGAGATCATTTTTTACCAAAGCAGACAAATTCTGCTTAACTGACGGCGAAACGTATGTATCGTTGTTGCCGCTCAAGAAGGACAAAAAGCCCTGCTCCCACTGGTCAAGACCCGATTCCACGGCAAATAACAATTCCTTAAGTGTTTTACCGTCATAATCTTCAAACTCCTGTTTTGCCTTGACTGCGTTGAGATCTCCGCTTATTGTTGCAAGATACTTATTTGCGGTATCTATGCCGTTCATTGCATAAAGGTAGTTATATATATTGCGCTGAGTCTCGTCCATGGCCGATATCTGAACAGGCACGACCTCTTTAAGGTTGCCGTTTTCATCCTTTATCGGGATGTTATAACCGCTTTTGGCATCTGATATAAATCTGTCAAGATAGTGCTCTGTACCGAGAGGCATTTTCTCAATATCCTTGACCGATACTCCGTCCTTTAGAAGCTCGGGATACTTTTCAACAAGAGCCCAATAAAGTGCGACCATGTTTTGATCGTTAAAGCCTTCCTTTTGGCGCTCGGCATTGTAGCTTGTCACCGTGTCATTTAAAGAACCGCTTATGTCAACGGTAAAGGCTGTACTGCCTTTCTTGGAATACTCCCCAAACTCAGGTATATCCTGAGTAGTGCCAAAGGCACGCTTTTCAGCCTGCTTCTGCCAACTGTTTTGAGCTCTCTGCAGTTCAACCTTTTTACCCTTAATTGCATTGAGTTTTTCCTCAAGAGCCTTTTCCTTATCTGTTTTGGTCTTTTTTGTCGGTGTGTTTTTTTGATCAAAATTCACATTGGCGTTCGATCGGTTGATTTCTGTCGACAGTTCAATTTCCGCCGCCTTAATCTGCCTATCAAGGTCTGCGATCGCTTTGGTGTAACTATCCCTATCCTTGTAAGCGGTAGAATATAAGAGTCCGTTAAGAACATCCCTTGTTTTCTGTGTTTCGGCCGCCTCCTCGGCGGTCTGCTTCTTTTGCTCTTCGCCGAGCCTCGTTATTTCGCTGAGTATCTCATCGTATGATGAATCAGCAAACCTAGACTTGGTAACAGCAGTGTTGTACTCGTCGGCAGAACCGTATTTCGACATTGAGTTATGTAGCTTTGAAAATTCATTGCCTATCTGGGCAATGCTTTTTTCATTTGCGGTCATCGCACTCAATAGGTCGTCATAACTGCCGGCCTCTGCATTTTTTGACAGCCAATCCTCAATAAGGACCTTCTGGTATTTCAGTCGGGTTGCCTCGTTATTGTAGCTGTTGAGGGCAGCTTGCGACTGCCCCCACTTAACATTGCTGTATCGGTCAGAGGTACCCGAAATAAATTTGCTCACATTATCACTGTAGCTCTTAATGTAATTTTGGTCTACCGTAGGCGACTGCAGTATCATTTTAGCTTTTATCAGTTCACGCTCTTTTTTCCATTTTTCATAGCTTTCTTTTGTAACAGCCATTTTGCACCTCCAACACTATGAAATTTTCAAATTGCTTTGAATCTTCTTAACTTGGTCAACTGCCATCTTTTTGATGCTCTTATCGTTTACATGGTTTTCCCAATCATCCTTGTACTTATCCTTGGCCAATGCCCTGCGAGAAGCATAATATACGTCCTTGAGCGTCCATGTGTTGCCGTAACTGTCTTGAACAACAGCATCAAGATAAAGACCGTCGTCATTTGCCGAACCCGATTTTGACATAAGAGTATACTTAGTATGATCCAAGTGAGGATTAAGCCAAAATTGACGTGTACCCTCAGTCCTCTTAACTAAGAGGTTATAAAAGGAAATCTCGGTATCAGGGTCCCAACCGTATTGTTGAGCTAACTCGTCAACCGTATCAGCAAGCACTTGCTCGTTTTCATCGCTTTGGTGATAAACCTTAAGCGCATCGCTTATCATTTCATCAGTGTAGATCTGCGAACCCGAGCTTGTAACACCCGAATCAAGCTCATCGTCGGTATAAGCAGTCTTTGCACTTGTACTGCCAAACAGCTCAGTAAGTGATTTGCTGTCCAAACCATATCTGGTTCCGTACCACTGTTGCCACTGTGCTTTAAGTGCAGGTGTCGCATTTGCATCACCCATCACGTTCATAACAGCTTTAAAATCGCTATCCTGCTGCTGTTGAGAATCAGATATAGCGTCTGCCAATGCCTTTGTCTGTTCGGCTATTGCCTCCTGCTCGGAATTGTACGAGTCAACCGCTAAAGCATAATTGCTGTCGTAATCGGCGGTTCTGATGCTCGACTCCTGTGCTGCCCTGCTTGTTTCTATCTCGGTTAATTTTGACTGCATTGTACGTGAAAGCGTATCTATCGCCGCCTGCTGTTGCCTTCTGATATTAGCCTGGTTGTTTGCATGGCTAAGCTGACTTGCTGTCATTTGTGTACGGTTTAACCCTGAATCGGTCAACCCTGTATTGGCCATACTCTCGGCAATCTGACGCTCATTTATGATTTTCTGAACGTTGTTTTCGTCAAAGAGCTGGTTATACGTCTGCTCAGTCTCTTTTATCTGAGCGCCGTAATCATCCTTAATAAGCTGTGAGCTTGCAGCCGCCGTGTTATTGACAGCATCGACCTTAGCCTGAGTATTGGCTGCGGTCTGCTGATTATATTTTTTCAAGTATTCCTCTATTGAACTCATTTTGCACCTCCTAAAGCTTTATACTGCAACGACATTGAGGCAATACTCAACATACCGTCACAGGTTATCCTTGCACCGAACATGACTGTACCCTTTGTATAAGGGAAAAGCCTGCACGGATGTATGTACTGAGGCTCGTAGCTTTTTGCCTCAGCTCCGCTGACCGTAATACTATGCTCATCTGATATACTGCGTTCCGAAATAAATTCCACTTTTATCGGTGCACCGTCATTGTAACCAAAGGAAAAATTGACTATGTTAACCGACTTCAACCGTGCAGGTGCCCCAAAATCATACAGCTTGGTCTGTATTAACACAGAAACATTTAGCTTTTCCGTGTCCGCAACCCATCCGTTGTCATACCTCGGCACGGCTATAATATCCGTATTCACTGAATCATCAAAGTAAAAATTCTTAACGCATGCCGATACCCTCTCAGCGGTACCGTCTATGACACATACCGTCATTATCAGGGAATCGGAAACGGCCAACATGGCATCCGGTGTGATCGGCAGCTCCCAATAGTACCACGGGATCTTTATATTGGCATCCTCGTTTTTAGCATGTGATGAAACGTATATGCTGCCGTAAGAGTTATAGTCCATTACGTATAAATGACTTCCTACCTGCAGGATATAATGTCCGTCATAATCCACCGCATGAGCTTTCTTGAGGTCGGTTTCAGCCTTTAGCCTTCGCTCAACCATCTCTGAGACTTCAAATATTGCCCTCTCGTTGTATTGATTCTGTGATTGGAGCGTGTATACCTTTCCGTCGGAATTGGCCCACATGAGCCGATTTCGGCATAATTTAACCGTATCGGGACAGTCACACCCTATATATCCGTGTACCAACGTTACGGGGAAGTAAGCCGTTTGTGCCGAAAGGTCTATGACGCTTTGGTTGATGATCTCCTCGGCCGTGGGCGTTTCGTTGGCAACATACTGTGTCTGATAGGTCTCACGCTCCTTAAAAATAACCAATGCATCGGCCTGCTTGCCGAAGGCCGTTACAGCCTGTGCCTTATCACCGACATAGGTGTAGTTGTTTTCCGAAAAATACAACGGATCGTTAAGATCCGACCATATGATAAGCGCCTGCTCGGAATCTTGGGTATTACCACCCAAAAACAACCTTGAGCCGCCGTATAAACCGTAGGATGCACCGCCGAACCACGTCGCACGGGTCATATTGACTGCCTTTTTAACATAAGCTTCATCAAAGGGACCGGGAGCCGTGACAGTCAAATTATTGCTTACATAATCGTCCGGGGTCACGTATGGGTAATCGCCTGTGCTGTCATCCCAAAGATTAAACCCGCTATGATTGACACTAAGTCTATAGCCGTCCTCGCCTGCCGTCTGTTCGTCACCTGCACCCCACTCATTGAGGGTCACCTCGTGCGTATACTCTTTTCCCTCTATGGTTGTATAGGTCACCGTCACCTTTTTACCGACTGCATAGTCATAAGGCATCCAACCGTTTGCTGTAGCGTATTGAACCGGATGTATCAAAGGATACCGCATTCTATTGCTCTCAGCCGATAGATCGACCGTAGAATATTGCGCTGTATAGTATCTTGTCAACAGATTGTGTCCGTTGATCATTTCTCCCGTAAAATCCGTGCTTACTGAATCCGGCTTACCGTTGGTAGCTATCAACGGTACCGTCATGTCCTCCTCGGTCAGCTTCTCATGCTCTGCGTAACGGCCCTCTGATTCTCGCTTTATTCTCACGACCGTAGCATCGGGATTGTCGGCAATGAAGCAATAAACATCTCCGTTATGCTGAAATACCAATATACTTCCTGCTTCTCCAAAGCTGTGTTCTATCGAGAACTCACCGACATATACTTCACTGTTAATATCGGATTCACATACGTACTTCAACATCACCTTTAAGGTGTTAAGGCTCTGCTCCTCGTCATAAAACTCAATTGCAGTTGCTTGAAGTATATACCGCTGTCCGTTAATTACAGCAACGTTATCGGAGCTAATGTTAATATTCAACTTTTGCGCATGGTCGTAATCAAACCCTTCGGACGTGGAAACAACGTCGGTCAAATCACTCGACCTCACCCTCGGCCTTGTACGTAGCATACCGTCCTTAAACCAAACATTCTTACAGTCGGTCAGTTGATTGTCCGAAACCAGCGTCAATCCATCTCTAAGATTCATTCCGCCCGACATTTCGGGGACGGTCAGTGTGTATGTGGGTGTTCTTTTCATAATCGGTAAACCCATAATTTCGCCTCGCTTCCATGTTAATAATCGGGATACGGTATCTCATCCTTAATATCCTCAAAATGACTAAGCTGAACCAATTTTCGGTTGTACATTGATCCAAAATACGCCTGTTTATCGGCATCACCTAAAGCCTCGGCAATATAGCTCGCCACACCGTAGGGCATTATGTTGTTAAGCACTCTCTCAGGTAGCACAATGAGGTCTGACAGCGTTTTAATCTCCTCAAATCCCTCGTTGTGATTTGCGTAGAAAATCTCGGCATAAACACTATTTAAAGCAGTTTTGGCGGTTTGCTGAAACCTTGCATCGGATGTATTTCCTTTGTCATCGTTATACCCCAACAGTAAAATAGCTTTGCGTATCATTTCCATGGCCGTCATGCAACCACCTCCCCGGCCATTGGCTCGGCCGATGCATTCTGCATAGCGCCCCTCATTTGCGTTAAAGCCGCCCGCTGCTGTTCAGGCGGAAGCTGTGTAAACCTCCTATAGCCCTCAGGATCCTTTGCGGCCCACAACTGCAGTATTTTCTCATCGGATAATTCGTTGTTCATATACTGAGTCTCAGCAGTAGCTTCCATTTCAGCTCTCACGTCGGCCAAAAGATCGGTCTTGTTGGGGATTATTCCTGCAGGCACACGCTCAAGATACTGCAGGAAGTTGATACGCTGTGCATTCAACAGGTTGTCCAGCGTTGCTATCGAAACGGCCTCACTTCGCATTGTCGAAGCACCGACATCGATCTTTGCATTTATGATCAGATTCTTATAGCGCTCGGCACTGAACGCAAAATACCGCACACCGTTTTTATCGGTTATCTTAAGCTTGCGATCACCGTACATATGAAGCCAAAAATCAGCCCATATGCGTGCAATATCCTCAATCATGTCATAGAATCGGTTTATATGCACCTGCAGCGGAGCCTTAGATGCCTCCTGCAACTGAATAATCGCCGCAGCATTATCAGGTCGCATATTGCCGAGTGCGGCATCATTCGCACCGCTATCCGACAACGTATTGTTTGCGAGATTCTCAATACCGTTTATGAATTGCGAATTAAACTGCGGCGGTTGAACAAACCTGACCGCCGTCTGCATATCCTCGGCAGAACCGAACACCTTATACGTTCTGCCCGGAGTGTTTGCAAACGTTTCGGTTATAACACTGCCGTTAACAAGCGTGATCGGCATTCCTGAAGTCATCATGCTCCACACCTCGGCCGACAGAGCACGGTTGACCGCTATTTGGTTTGGTATCATGTATGTAATATCACTAACTCCGTATATACTGCCACGACGAGGTTCCCAACTCATCTTGGCTATAGGATAGGATTGTATTTTCATATCAAAAGGCTTTCTGATAACGGTTCTTTTACAAACACGTGTACACATAACCTTGTAATCACCGTTATCGTCAAACTCCTTGTAGAGCTTGGTCAAAACAGTCACACGTTTTACCTCCCGAGACTCGGCTGTGTCGTTATCGTTAAAGTTAACGCTGTAGCCGTCATCGTCATCAGGCTTAATAGTGTCAATATCATTTTTAGAAACACCGTTTCTTTTAGCCTCACGCTTCACCTCGTCAATGTGCAGACGCTGTGCAATTATGATAAACGGCTGCCGTTGGACATTATCGGTATATGGATCACCAAATACCACCTGCGAAACATTCAACACTTCGATACTGAGATCGCCTTTTATTGCGACCTGACGGGCGTTATCGGCATAAAGACCGGTTTTAATGGTTTCATCCCAATAGCACCATACGATCGTGGTGCCGTCAACACCGGCGTTACGCAGGGCCATCCATTTCACTATTTCAAATTTGACCCTTTCGGCAGTTGTTCTGAAATAAGATGATAACGCCTCCATAACCACGGATATTTCATCATCACTGACCTCACTGTCTTTGGGCGTTTCACCGTTCATCATCGCTTCCTTGATTTTTTGTCGACTCTCTGTTTCCTCTGCGACAAAGGGAATACCTTCAGCAGTATAGTTTACCGCCAAAGGATTAGAGGCAATATGAGAAAATTTGAAATCATGGATTCTTTTGATCAAAGGACGTCTTAACAAAGGACGGTCCTTTCCGAATTGTGCACCGTGCCAATGGTCACCGACATAGAACCGCTCATTGACCTTAGCCTGCTCAGCGATACCTCGCTCACCTATACTGTTTTTAAATTCAGTCCCTTTTTCATATTCACTGAATATTTCTTTTGGACTCACCAATATGCTAATGTCCATTTAATACACCTCTCTTACAAAACTTGCCGCCGATCGAACAAGAGAACGGCGGCAAGCGCATTGTTTATTGTTATTTTTTCGAATTTCTTGCACGTCTTTACGACTTTTTGCTGTCCACGGGCATTTCATCAATGACCGTTTCGTCATTTTCGGGAGCCGAGGATTCATCCGTGACCGTTTCGTCATTTTCGGGAGCCGAGGATTCATCCGTGACCGTTTCGTCATTTTTAGGCACAAAGAACGGATCTGTCATACGTTCTTCGGACGGGTCTGTCACACTTTCTTCAGGCACCATCTCGCTATATCCCAGCTCCATGAGTCGTTTTTGCTCACGCACGTCTTTGACTTCGAAGATTACGTTACGACGTTTATTAATCATCTTCATTTTCAATCACCTTCGTTTAGTCACCATAAGCGCCAAACAAATGGCCTTTTTTCGACTCCAGAATGAAAGCATCGTAAAAAATACGGTACTGCATGCTGTATCCATCCTTTTTCTGATTAACTTTAGGAGGAAAGACTCTTAATGCAGTATGCTTAACAACCAAACTGATGTCAGTTTTCGGAAGAACAAGCATGCGAATACCTTTTGCATCCTCTGACGGTGCAAAACCGCCGGAATCGGTTGTATCACCTACGCTGAAAATATAAGAGCTCTTCATTCGGGAACTCGGAACAGGAATAATATAGGTATTATCCAATCGTTTTACAGTAAGATCGATACCGCCCTGCTTAAAACTTGCAATATCAACCATCTTTTGAAACTCCTGAGATTTTCTCATCGCTGAATATGCTTTTCTGTCAACAAAAGCAACGTTTTCAGAATCATATCCGCAAATATCTCCCACATTATCAATGAGGTCAACAAGCTGCCCAAAGGGGGCTGCCTCACTGAATGCTTCAACGTGACCGTTATCTTCGGCCACCTTATAAGCGGACGACAGAACATAAGCATCCTTTTCAGGTGCCACATGCTCCTTAATGTATCCACCCATCTCGTGTCCCATGATTTTGTCAAAGCTAAGACCCGACTCATCAACGTCCATTGCATCGATGAAGAAGCTTCTGCCTCTTTCCATAGTCAGTTCATAAGGCTTGCGCTCAACAGTGATGTCGCCTTCAGGGAATCCCTCACCGTTTCTCTGATAATTTCCGAGACCTACCCAATCTCTGCTTGGAATCATAACCGTTCTTGAGTTAATAAACTTTGCTCCGAAAGTATTGTCAACAAACATACCGGTTACAGACTTCTGAATCAGTTTTTGGTCTAACATATCACCAGGATATGAGACCGCAGTAGTAATGTTGTTTGGCATTTAAATACACTCCTTTTATAGATTTAAATTTCGAAGAGAGCTTTTCTGAAATCCTTAAAGCTATCTTCATTTGGACTTGCGGCACTGTTCATCGACCCAGCTGATGCCGCTGCAGCTGCTTTAGCGCTTTCCTCTGCCTTCTTCACCGCTTGGCCTTCACGATGTTGATGCAAAAGATAAGCACTCAACAGATCTTCTCCTTTGGCTGCCGCTGATTTTACCGAGTTCGGCAAGCTCTTAAAATCAGATACCTCAGGGAACTCCTTTTGGAGCTTTAGAAAATCCTCGGCAACTTTGGACTCACGGGTCTGACGGGCTGTTTCCTCAGCTTTTTTACGGCCAAGGATAGCCTGCTCGTACTTTTCCTTTTCCTGGGATCGGTACAGACCCATAAGCTTTTCAACGGATTCCTTGTCGTGTACACGTGTTTCGAGCTCCTGTCTGTAGACGTTCTCACGGGCATCAAGCTGAGATTTCAGATATTCATCAACCGAAACACCTTGGGCGGTAGCAAGGTAGTCAAGCTTCTGATATGTAGCCTCAAGCTCCACACCTCTCTGAGCATAGTGCGTTGCTTCGTTGCGATTTAAAGAACGCACACCGTCTGTAGCAGTGATCTCAATAAAGTCCTCCGAATTATCCAAGGAACCGTCGTCCCCATTGCCTTCATTTTCTGCGGCGCCGCCTTCGGCACCGTTCTCAGCACTGTTTTCAGCGCCGTTGCTCTTGCCGGCGCCCGATTCATTACCCGTATCGGCACCATCTGCATCGTTTCTTTCGTCAGCGGCATTACCTTCATCCGCTGCACCTAAATTCTCGTCTGCCTCAAATGCAGCTCCAAACTCAATATCTTCTCCAAACATTTCTTAACATCCTTTCAAAATTTAATTATCGTAGCCGTCATAGCTGTTGAACTGTTCATTTACTCTTTGCTGTCGCTTCACTTCCTTTTCGGCTTTCATCTCAGCCTCGGAATCAGGCTTCGGCAAAGGCGCCTTTTTAACGCCGATCTCCAGCCTACCGAGAATGATGCCGATGCAAAGCACAGCAATACTCAAAGCAATTATCGAAACAATCAAGCTCATACATCCCAACCTCCTTCCATGTCTTCGGCATAAATGCCGTGATATTTGTTGTAACGTTCCTCGGCCGTAAGTCTCGGCTTATCGGTAACGTCTTGTTTTGACCACATCATACGCACTAGTGATGCCAAAGAATCGGGTGCATCATCATGCTCGGCATCTTCGTTGTAATCACACACCTGTGCAATGTACTCCTCATCGGTGCCCTTGACGAAGATAACATCCTTCCATTCCGATTTTAGGTACGAAGTGATCTTTAAAAACTTGTTCATTTTTTCGTGATACTCATTGACTATCACGTTCCTTTTGCGAAGATCTTTAGCAAGATAGCCCTTATCTGCATTGTTTTCGCAGGAAACACGCCTGGAATTAAAAGCAAAATGATATTTAACAATCTCGTCAATGCAGTCATCGATGTGCTTTCGCCATAGCTTGCCGAACACGTAGTATTTACCGCCTTTTTTACGCAATATTGTAAAAGCCGTATAGTCCTCACCGCTGTAGGCTGCATCAATTTGAGACTCACCCTGCTCTGCAAGTGAAGGATCTGCATCGGTTACCGGATCTGTAAACAACACATCCTCTGCCGCAATGTGCCTCAGCTCATAGTTGGCGGCAAAAAGCGAGGATGTCATATTGCTTTTTATTTCCTTAAGTTCATCATCACCAATAAGTCCTGTAGAGTAGCAGTCATACCGCTTAGGGTTAGGCATCAAGGTAAAGCAGTCATCAGGATGCCACGGTGTACCGGTGTTGAATATGCGGCCGCCACGGTTCTTAACGTTCTGCAGCTCCTGATATAAGATCTTGGTTCGGTCACGGTCAGCCTTAGATATTCGGTCTTTGACGTTGACAATATCGTCGGTAAAGATATTGTCGAAGTGCTTACCGGTTACAGATGAGCCGATACCCATACCAACAAGCTGAGATGTACCCTTAATATCGGTCGTAAGATTAGTGTTGATCTCGGTAGCCGATTGCGTAGTCAAATGAAGCTCAACGCCCCATATACATTGCACGATGTATATTGTCCGAGGATCTTTCAGTATGTTCTGAACCTGCTTGATGATTTCCTTAATGTCGGTATCGGTTTTACGCATGAACAACGTGCGCTGATTAGGAAGCAAAATAATAATGATAGCCAACGCCAACGACACGCAGGTCGTCTTATATGAGCCTCGGTGCGCCTGCAATGTTTCATCGGATTTTGTACGCACCATTTCGATGATCCATTGGTTATGCAGCTTGCCGAGCTTTGTGAAGCCTAAAAGATGGCCGAACTTATACGGGCTACGGATAAGAAAATCAACAGCTTGTCTCCGTGTCATTGATCATCCGCTCCACCTCTTCTATGACATCTGCATCAACGGTTGTTACAGATATCTCGTCCTTTGGCTTTTCTCCTATCGAATCTCGGAGCAAGGCTATGGCCGACAAATCACCCTTTGCGGCCTTATTAACCAAATTACAAGCAATAGCCAGTGCATAATTGCGGTCACCCTTTTTGACGCTGAAGTCCGAAAACAATTCATCAAACTCAGGGTTCGAAACCTTTTTTTCAAGTGCCTTTTTCATCGCACTTTGTAACCGTCTGTTTTCAGCCGACTTTTTCCCACCCTTCGACTGTTCCTCTACAGTTAACTTGTGTACTCCGGGTTTCAAATTCTGTTCATTTGCCATAACTTTTCTTCCCCCTTTCAAACTCTGTAATTTAATTAAAACACACCCAAAATACCAAATGTCACCCCACCCCCTACATTTTTTTGAAATTTTTTCAAAAAATTTTTAAAAGAGGGCAGAATGACATCTTTTTAATGGTATTTTGACTTAGAATGCGTGTTGATTTTTTAGCTTTTTAAACTCACAACTCGCTTTTGGATCGCTTAACACTCGCAAGCATTCGGGAAATATGGCACTGTGTATTGATGTTATAGCAGTGACCTTTAATATAATCGCTTTTCACTTGTTCATTTTCAAACCAAATGTTAATACGGTTATTTGAGCACACTCCCTCACACACAATACGGTTTTGACTTTGCTTTATGTAATATGGACACTTGATCTTTGCATCGTGATAATCACGACCCATTTTATTACCTCCCTTTGACCTGCTCGACATTTTTTGTTTATCCTGCTCGGCTTTAGTTTTTTCTTCCTGCTCGAGCATCTGTACGTACTTGCCGTAGGTGATACCGTGCTTATGAGTGTCATTGTACTCCTTGAGCTCTTTTAAAATTACTCTCATTGACTTTTTAACCGCCAATGCTTCACATCCTTTCATAAGTTCCTGCTCGGTGCTGTGTCAAAAGGTCACGCAAGCGTTTAGCACAGCCGCCGCAACCCAATATAACGCCATCTTGTATTCTTCATGACACACATAAACGATAGCGGCACAGATATCGAGGATGATAAGCACTAATGGAAATATGTATTTACTCGTTTGCATCTAAGCTCTCCTCTTCCTCCGGCTCACGTGTTGCATAAGGCACTCTGTAGTCCTCTGTCAGCTGACATCGGTCGAACGGTGTGCAGGCACGGCGAACAGTGCACGGCTTTATCGACATGATCACATAACCTGCTCGGCAGTATTTTGGATCGTTCAGAATGTAATCAACATACACCAAACAGCTGTTACCTGTATAACACCTGCGTTTTAAATCGTATTCATTGAGAGCCAGCAGGTCGCCTTCGTGAAAAGGTCGGTCAAACTTCCTGACCTCAAAGCTCTTCCGACCGGATATAACATCGGCAAAATACTCCGGTGTGATTTTTAATTCATGTATCATTTATCTTCACCTCCATCCTCACCCACCAACTCATTTAAGAGGTTGTCAATCTTTTCTTCAAATTCTTCGTAAGCAACTTTCCAAGACAAAGGAGCAACTTTTTCATTAAGCGGTTGATTTATGATACTTTCACACTGACAATGCATCCGTTCCGCAAACTCCCTGTATGCTTCGGATTTGAGGTCTTTTGCTAACTTATCTATTGCCGTATTCAGAATAACATCAAGGTGCTTGTAGCTCTCAATCTCTGCCTTTTGGCTTGCATTTTCTTCTTTTAACCGGTTGGCATCTTTGTGAAGTTCATAACATTCTTTCAGTAGTTTTTTATTATCAGCCTTTTGGCGGTTGATGAGGTCAAGGGCATTTATGGATATGTGAGAAGCACAATATTTTATCGTCCTACAAGGACAATCCTCGCAATAATGCTCATCAGTATTTGATTTGCTACAACACTCCAAAGCCTTTACAATCTCGTTATCGGTCATTGTTTGTCACCGCCTTTTAATTTATTTTTTATAACAGGAATAATGTGAGTACAGTATACTGATGCAATCTTTTTGGCACTGCAGGGATAATCCTTATGAATACATTCCCAAATATCAAAGTCTTCTATCTCCTTTTCCAATTTGGTGCATTTAAGGCTGTACTCGATTTCGTTATGCACATCTCTTTCATTATAGCCCGAAAAGCAAGCGTTTTTGACTTCTTCCATATCCCAATTGTGTTCATCGTCAGGAATACCCTGTGAATAGTATTCAATAAGTTCTTTCAAACTTTCCCAAGTGCTTTCCGCATCTACTATGGTTTGGGAGGATATTTTACAGAGTAAATAATCCTCGTCAAATCCTGCGCATAGTTTCAAAAAAGATTCTTGTTCAGGTGTGGGAACCCAGCCATAACCATAATTTCCGCAATCAGATTCGATGAACATTGTGTAATTCACCAAATCGAGATTAAACCTTGCCCACATACAAGAGCCATAATCTTCATCACCTTTTTCTTGATGAAATTCAAAGGTAATCATTTTAGGCTCTGTAACTTTAACTATTGCCATTATCTTTCAACTCCTTCAACGCACGTTCCGCTTCCTCTTTGGTGAGGAATACGGTTTTGCCCCAATCTCTTATATCGGGTATTTCACAACAACCGCCATCATCACTTCGTATATGTATTACAAGACAAGTTCCAAGATATGTTGTAACAATTCTCACAACCTTTGCTTCATATACAGTGTTTTTACTCAATGCCATATGATACATTGTGTTGAGATAATACACCGTTTCCCCCACCTTACAAGGTGGCACTATAACACCGTTTGCTAAAAGGTGGTCGGCAGTAAATTTTGCTCTACCCTCTGTATCTGTTAATCCTTTTTGGTCTATGCTTTCAAGATAATCAAGGTGCAAAGTGGTTGCCTGTTTTAATAACTCTATCAGCCTATCTCTATCGGTCATTGTCAGCCCTCCTGTTCCAATGTTCTTTTGCTTCTTCTTTGGTTTCCTTATATCCGCTTGAAGCACCGCAACCACCTGTGGTTACACCGCAACAAACTGTAAATTTCATAAAATCGCAATCTGAACAATCACTATCGTCACAACGTTCGTCACAACAAGTTATTATTTTTAGGTGCTTGGTGCTATTACAAAACGGACAAGGTTTAAGTTTGGTCATTCGTATCACTCCTTTTCTTTGGGCAATATTTTGTGTTTTCGAAATCAGCCAAACTGTGATAAGGCTTTAAGTCCCACCGAATGTGGCAGGCGTTTCTTTTGCAGTTTTTGTTCCTGCATTTTCTATTGGAACAAAAGGTTATATCTTGGCTGTAATATTCACTCATTCACTCTCACCCCACTCCAAAGCCTGACCGCATTTGTAACAGTAATCGTATGTTCGGCTAATAAACTCGTTACAGTTCGGGCATTTATGCACCGTTGTACCCTTGCACCACCAACCATTGCCTATTTTGATTTTGCCACCTTCAACCTTGTGTGGTATCGGCTTCTTCGGTATCTGCTTTTCAAGGGCTTGCATTGCCATAGCAACACCCTTAACGATCGGGGCTTCGCCACGCAGAAGGTATCTTTCAAGATCATTCCTGACCTGCTCGGGAGTAAGATTTTGTTTTATTTCCAAAGCCTGCTCGTATGTCATTCCCCCTGAACCTCGCTTTCAAGGTATTTTTTCATCGCTATTGAACATATTGAAGTGTTTTTTATGGTGCAATAATTTGCATCATAAGCAGGGCATATATCGCAATCAAAGTTATCACATAACAACTCTGCCAACTCCTCAACGTCCATTTGCTTTAAATTTTCAAAATTGGTCACTTTCTTATTTCCTCCTTCTTCGGGTGCTCGGGGAACGGCATCCAACACATGGCCTCACCGTGACGCTCGGTGCCGCTCCAGCCTTTCATGTATTCCGAATACCAGCCGCTTTTAACGGTACCGTCCTCGTATGCCACGATTACGTGCCCACCGGAATGAGCCTG
>CAYRIX010000029.1:0-24523 GCA_964424555.1 uncultured Eubacteriales bacterium | reverse complement strand
CCGCAGATGCTTTTTTTTAGAGTCAAGATTTGTTATTGTCAGGAGAGTCTGTATCTAAAGTTCCGTAACTGCTCGAATAGCTACGGGAGTGTCCGTAGCCGTAGCCATAGCCGTAACGGCGGCGGCCGTAGCGTGAGTAATACTTGTATCCGCCCATTTCACTCAGGTTTTGGTTAATGGCATTTATAACAAAGCCCATTACCGAAACACTGCTGAAGGCAATATCCTTTAAGGAGCTGTAGACAACCTCAGGTGAAACGGTATCAGAGCGAACAACAAACAGCACCTCGTCACAAAGGTCGGCCATTTGCACCGTCTCAGAGTACAGTCCACAGGTTGGCAGGTCAACAATAATGTAATCATAATGCTCTCGGGCATACTCAAAAATCTGAGCAAAACCCATTCTGCGGAATTTCACATTTTCCTCGCCTGCGAAGATAACGTCGAGTGTATTGGACATCGAATTAATTACATCTTCAAGCTCAACCTTACCTACAACGACATCGGTCACACCTGTGTTGGGGACCTCCTGACGTCGGTTCAGACTGGTCTGTATACTGCGGTTATGAAGGTCCATATCAATAAGCAGAACACGCTCCTCACTGCCTGACAGAGATCTTGCGAGGTTGTAGCTTATGGTGGTCTTACCCTCGCCCGATACGGAACTTGTGATACCGACTATCTTGGTGCCATTCGACTTCAGGGCGCTTCTTACACGTTGCTTAAGAACACGTATCGACTCCGAGAAGCCCGAAAGTGAGGGGCCGATCTTGAGCATTGCGCTAGCCTTGCCGCTGCGTTTCTGTTTTGCGGCGGGGATCTCAGCCATGCATTTGCCGTTGAAATAGGTCTCAATGTCTCGGCGTCCGATAACGGTTTTGACAGCACGCATATCAACGACAGCGACTGCAACTCCGACAGCAATGCCCAACACGGTCAGCAGAAGCACATATTTCATATAATCGTACTTGTTTGACGGAGAGGTAGGCATAGCGGGCTCGGAGCCCTCGATGATGGTCATGTGGGTATCACCGACAACATACTCGGCAACCTTGGGGTAGTTTTTAATAATGGAATTGAGAACATCGTAGGCATCCTGCGGAGAGGAGCTGGTGACGGAGATCTCAAAAATATTGGTCTCGGCAATAGCCTCGGAGGATATTCTGGCACTGAAAGGCCGACGGATGTCGTTAGCGATAATGTCTGCCATTATACCCGAATCAATAACATAGGGGAAGGTGGCGGCCATCTGTGTTGCCAAGGTTGAGTTATAGTTGAAGCTGTAAACACTGGCGCCGTTTGAGGCATCGCTTTCAACCAACGGTGTTATGGAGAAACGAACCTCTGAGCGGTATTCAGGGACAAAGGTCAATTTGAAATAGGTGAACGAGATTGCGGCCAACAAAACACTGCAGACTACCGATATCCACCAATGCTTTTTATAGCTTCGCCACAGTCTTTTCGCACTGTCAAAAAGACCTGTGTGTGCATCAGAGGTATTATAATTTTGACTTTCGTTATATTCTGAACTCATTAGCCCTCCTCCTTTCTATATGTTCTGCTTTGAGTAGTATTCATTGTAACCGTCGGCAGGCTTTTCAACAGGTCCGAGTACAACGACATCGTTGAAGATACAGCCTGCATGGTAACAGCGGTTGAGGTTTTCGATGTGGTCGTTGATATCGGCCACCTTTACGAAGTCCTGACGAACGACCATGAGCGATGCGTCAACAACTGAGGAGAGCACCTCGGGGTCGACGGTTATTCCGCACGGAGGGGTATCTATGATAATAAAATCAAACTGCTCTTTCAGGGCACGCAAGGTGTCGGCAAAGAAGCGAGATGTCAGCTTATCCGAGGAATTGGTGCACGGCTCGACCGAATCGGCAAGATAAAGTCCCGTGTCGGGGTCGTGCTTCAGATATTTGGTAATATCACCGCCGTTGTCGATAAACCTGTGGAAGTCAGCCTCTGAGGTATGCTCAACCGTGTCGAAGAAGCGTCTGACCGACGGATTCTTAAAGTCACAGTCCATGAGCAACACACGGTGTCCGTTCTGTGCCAGTACAACTGCAAGGTTTACTGCCGAGCTGGTCTTACCTTCGTTTTCGGTAACGCTGGTTACCATAAAGGTCTTAAAGCCCTTGGTACGGCGCAAGCTCTCGATCTTAATGGCCATTTTACGGAAGCTGTTGACAAAGCTGAAGCTTATAAGAGGATTGGTTACGATAAGTCTGCGCTTGGCCGCAGGAAGCTTTTTGCTGAACTGCTTTACACGGAAAACCGTTCCAAACAGCTTGGTATTAAGCTCGCTTTCGACATCGGAAACATTTTTGACGGTGTCACGCATATAGGAAAGCACAACGATGATGGCGGTCGTTATAAATGCACCCAGCAGAGCGAAGATGAAGCCCAGCATTTTAGCCGACATAGCACCGTATGGGCCTGAGGGCATGGTTGGATTGGCAATGGTACGTATGATGACGTTACTGAAAACAAGGTTGGTAACCTTATCATAGTTTTCATACACCGACACCAAGGTGTTATATGCCTTTTCGGGGCTTTCATCAATTACCGATATTACAACAAGGTTGGTTTCGGGGAGCTGTCTTGCCGAAATGGTGCCCGTCATGTCATCGCCGAGATCTTTTTTAACAACATCTCTCACAGCGGCACTTTGGAAAACGTCATCCAAGGTTTCGGCAATAAGCACCGTTCTTGCCAATGACAAAGCGGTGGCATTGGTGGTGTAACCGCTTAAGTTTATTGAAACTGTCATGGAACTGACATATTGGTGCTTGTGAACGTATGTGTAGTAGCTGTAGCTGCCGATGAAAGCAGTAACAGCTACCAGAATGACGACCCACAGATTTATAAAGAAATCTCGGAGGATCGAGTATATATTAATACGTTGAAGATTGAACTTTTTCATATTATTCCTCCGAAATCACAACAAAAAGACGTGTCATGGTAACCAGCTTGTCGGCATTGTCGGCAGGTATCTTATAATATACCTCATAAATGCCTGCTCGGGTGACATCAACTGCTGAGGTGTCAAGAACAATGTCGTCGGTGTCGTATTTGACGGTGGTCTGATTGTTTATGGTTTTAATAAAGCTGTTGTAGTCGATCTCAGCGTTTAACGGCTGATATGTAATATATTCATTCAGAATGACCTTTACACTGAAATAGTCCTCGTCGGTAACAATGGCGTTCAAGGTCATTTCGGTGGTGTCGGCCATACTGTTTGAGACCTTGATGTTAACGGGATAGATACCCTCGGTGTTGGTTATCTCGTTCGAGATAAGCTTAAGGTATTGCGAAAGGTCGCCGTCTATCACATCGTAGGCGGTGGCGTATTTGGTCATATCATACCTATATCCGCCGGGCATTATAAGGTCGTTGGTAAGCTGAATCCTTGGTGAGTGATAGTCGCTGAGGACAAGCTGACGCTGTATTGAGGTGACGTTATTGTGACTGTCACATACCGAAAAGGTCACAAGAGTGGTCTTACCGTTGTCCTCTATAAAATATTTTTTGCGAATAACCTTGATTCTGTCGGAAAGGTCTCCGTCCTGCTTATCGTGAGCGGAAACATAGGAAAGAAGCTCTTCATCGGTTATACCGACCTTACCCTCAATTATCTTGACGGTACAGCTTATCTCGGGGGCATCCTTTGCACCACGTGATGTCAGGTAAAATACAGCCGAGACGGCAAGTACTGCAACGGCAAGTATCACCGCTGTTATTTTGAGTGCTCTCATTGTACGTTCTCCCTTGATTTAAGATTAATTAGGCTTTTGCCGGCCTATATTCTTTTGCCCTTGATGACGGACAGAGGGTTGTTATAAAACAGGTCTTCTGCGTATTCGAATGAAAAATTCGACGAAACAAAGGAATATGCCTCGGAAAGGTCAGGAATACGCTGATAGGTGCTGTGGGAATCGCTTGCGATTATTGCCGCAAGGTTGTTTTCGAGAAAAGACAGTGCCACGTCCTGAGCTGTGGAACCGTTATATCCTGCGAGACTGGTCGAATTGACCTGAAGATATGCGCCCTGTTCGAGGAATTTGATTATTTCCCGAGGATTGCGCTGGATGAATGTATACCGTTCGGGATGCGCTATTATGGGTGTGTATCCGCTCTTGGCAAGGGCGGTGGTTACACCCAAGGCTCTCGAGGGATGGTCCTCAAAGCCAAACTCTAAAAGAACATAGTGGGTATCGTTTATCGTTATCAGGCGGTTATCTGCAATGATCTCCTCAATATTCGAAACAGCGAACATCTCGGCGCCAAAATACAAATTCATGCTTGGCATTTTTTCGCCGACAGCCTTTTTAAAGGCGTCAAACACCGCTAAAAGCTCCGACTTACCGAATTTTTGCCCACGAGCATCCTTGGTCAGATAGTGCGGGGTAACTACTATATCGGTCGTTCCGTTTTTTTCTGCTATACGCAGCATTTGCAGGGATTCCTTAAAATTTTCCGCACCGTCATCAACACTTGGCAATATATGTGTGTGAAGGTCTACCGTAGGTATCACCGTCCTTTTCAGGGTTTGTTAAGGTTGAGCTCAAAAGCATTTATTCAAGGCTTGCTCAATATCCGAAATAATGTCATCAGCATACTCGATTCCGACCGACATTCTTATAAGATCTGGTGTTACACCGCACTCGATAAGCTGTTCGTCGGTGAGCTGGCGGTGTGTGGTTGAAGCAGGATGCAGAATACAGGTTCTGGCGTCTGCAACATGGATAACAGGTGCGGCAAGCTTGACGCTTTCCATGAATTTGCCTGCAGCCTCTCTTCCGCCCTTTATGCCGAAGGAAATTACACCGCAGGTGCCGTTGGGCATGTACTTTTCGGCCAATGCATGATACTTGTTGTCTTTAAGGCCCGGGAAGTTGACCCAAGCGATCTTATCATTAGAGGCAAGGTATTCCGCAACCTTCTGAGCATTTGCACAATGCTCTCTCATTCTTAAATGAAGGGTCTCGATACCGACGTTCAGCAAAAATGCGTTCATCGGTGACATCATCATACCCATATCACGCATCATCTGTGCACGAGCTTTGGCAATGAATGCGGCGGCACCGAACTTTTCAGGGTATCTAAGGCCGTGATACGACTCATCGGGTGCACAGAACTTCTCAAACTTTTCAGATGCGGTCCAGTCAAATTTACCCGAATCCACAATGCAACCGCCCAAGGCCATTGCGTGTCCGTCGAGGTACTTTGAGGTGGAGTGGATTATGATATCGGCTCCCCACTCAAAGGGACGGCAGTTTACGGGTGACGGGAAGGTATTGTCAACAAACAGCGGTATGCTGTTTTTGTGAGCAATGCTTGCCCATCTTTCAATATCCAATACGGTCAAAGCAGGGTTTGCAACGCTTTCACCGAACAAAAGCTTGGTTTCGGGACGGATAGCGGCCTGAATCTCCTCATCGGTAGCATCGGGAGAGATGAAGGTGGTATCGATGCCCAGCTTTCTGAGGGTAATATTCAAAAGATTAAAGGAACCGCCGTAGATGGAATTAGACGAAACGATGTGATCGCCTGCCGAGCAGATGGTAAGTATAGCGGCGGTAGTTGCACCCTGACCCGAAGAGCAGAGCATAGCTCCGACACCGCCCTCCAAGGCGGCGAGCTTCTTTTCAACCGCCTCAACGGTGGGGTTGCTCAATCGGGTGTAAAAGTGACCCGAGGCATTAAAATCGAATAGGTCGCCTAAGGTCTTGGCATCCTCATATTTAAAGGTAGTGCTCTGATAAATTGGCAAAACTCTTGCTTCGCCGCTCTTAGGCACGTAGCCTTCCTGTATACATTTTGTGTTGATGTGACTCATAAAAAATCTCCTTTTGAGGACAATTAGTCCATAAATATTTTCTTTAAAGCCCGACGGGCCGAGCCGTCGGCTATTGCTGTTACGTGGTCTCCCGAGCGAATGACTGTGTTACCTCTCGGGATAACGAGGTCATCGTTGGAAACCACGGCAATTATAATACTTTTTTCGGGAATCGGAAGCTGTGAAAGAGGGAGTTCCAAGGGGTTAAAGTTAGGTCCTGCAACAAGGTCGATTATGCCTGCCTTACCCTTGTTAAGTGTTGCGATAAGCCTGACCTCGGTATCGACCTCCATTTCAATAAGGTCGGTGATTATCTGGGTCGAGCTGACGGCAATGTCTATCCCCAAAAGCTTCATCGCTTCGACATTTTTAGGGTCATTGGCACGGGCAATAACACGGTCAACCTCAAATTTTCTTTTGGCTATCTGCCCTGCAACTATGTTGTTTTCATCTGAGCCTGTTACCGCAATAAAAACATCGGCATTGACGGTGCCTGCCGAAAGCAGAGCCTCGACGGTCGTTCCGTCATCACATATAACGGGTATATCAAGCTCATCGGCTATCTGCTCACAGGTTTGTTTATCCTGCTCGATAACCTGTACCTCGGTGCCGTTTTCAATAAGCGTTTTGGCGACATAGTATCCAACCTTGCCGCCGCCTACTATAACTACCTTCATGTCATTCTCCTAAGGTCTGCTCTTTAGTCGGCGAGGCTCGAGAAAATCACCTTTTCTCCTGCCTGAAGCACCCTCGCACGGTCATCCGCCAAAGCTATCTCGCCGTCGGTATCGATTACCGCATAAACAACCTCTCCCCTGAAAACGGGAATATCGCATAACAGCTTACCGTTCCATTTAGGGTCGCTTCGGGTCACAAATCGGGCCTTACGGTTGCCAAACGAAACAAGGCTGTCAAACATCTCATCGGTCATCATATTGAATATACCGGCACCCTCAATGTTGGTGGGACAAATGGTTTTGAGTCCGATATTCTGGTACACACGCTCACGCACAGGGTCTGAGATGCGCGCTACAACATTGGGCACTTTGAATTTTTCACGTGCAAGCTGGGCGACCACGATATTCAGATTGTCGTCATCGGTCACGGCGGCAAGAGCATCACATTCTGAGATTCCCGCCTTTTCCAGAACCGAGACATCCATAGCCACCCCTTCAACGGTGACGCCTCTGAAAAATGCAGGCAAATTGCAAAACGCCTTTTCGTTGCTGTCTATAACAGCCACCTCATGCCCCATTCGGCAAAGATCGGCCGCCAAAATAATGCCAACCTTAGTACAACCTACGATTACAGTGTTCATAAAAACTCCTTTTAGGCAATAACCGTTGAAAACAAATCATACAGTTATACATTGTATATTCTAACACTATTAAAAGCATTTTGCAACCGATAACTTGATTATTTTTTGATTTTTAAGCATTTTTGACCTTTTAGCAAGAATGCAACAGCCGAGTTGCGTACTAAGTTAATACGGTTTGGCATATCAATACTATGTCGCTGTTACATATCCTGCGAGAGGAGGCGCTCTGGTGTTTGCAGTTGTAACAAAAAACGATTATTTGAAAAAGCGTCGGTATCAGGCCGAGGTTTTAGGGTCGGTGGTTCACATTTCTGTAGGTGAGGGCTATCGCCGCAGGGCGCTTAAGGAGATGCTCAGGCCGTTCGAGGGGAGATTTATAGCCGCACGGGACCTAAACCTGCACGGCTTAAAGCCGTTCGACACCGCAGAACTGGAGGAGCGCCTGCTGTTTCACCAATTCTGCAAGCATCAGCTGTCACAACCGAGAATCGCCTTGTCGGTTGGAGTTTTTGATCCTGCGGGGAAGTATCTTGACTCACCCCACCTTACTGAGGTTGTTGCGCATGCCGCCTCGACTACGGTGCTGACCTTTAAAAATGCCGATGAGTATTGTAAAAGGTGGCTGTCGGATACAGGGACATGTCCCGAGATAGTTGAGCGCAAGGCATGGCTTTTCGGCTGTGACAGTGTATTTGCGCCGCAAGGCTTTTCGGGCTTCGACGGACTGCTTTTCGGCAAAGGCGGTCGGGGTATTGATACCCGACAGCTATTGCTTTCACAGCAGCACAAAGCCCTGCTTAAGTACGGAGTTGACCCCATTGAGCTCTACTGCATGCTTGAAAGCGAAGCAGAGTTTACCGAGTCGGAGCGCATATCACAAAAAGCATAAACAAAAGCCGACTCATTGGAGTCGGCTTAAATCAATTTTCGAGTGTTTTTATCAGCTCTCCCAATCCTCGCTCAAAATCAACGCCGTAACGATGATCGGTGCCACCCATAGCGGTGCGCAAAATACTGTCGACCGTGAAATCCACAGCGATTTTAGTTGAGCTGTACAGATCCTTGTCCTTTAGCAGTGCCGCTGTAAGGGCGCTTGCAAAAACATCACCCGTGCCGTGAAACATGCCGTCTACACGTTTGCGGAAGTAGTATTTGGGCTTGTCTTCGGTGGCATCAAGGCACGCAGCACCGATGGTTTCATTATCAAAGCTGACCCCCGTCAGCACTATTTTTTTGGGGCCCATTTCAGCAAGCCTGTGCATGACCGATTCTATGTATTCTTCGGTATAAGGGCCGTGATGGTACTCACTATCCAGCAAAAAGGCCGCCTCGGTCATATTGGGCACGATAATGTCGGCTTTTCGGCAGAGTCTTTTCATTGCCTTGGCAAAATCCATATCAAGCAATGCATACATCTTACCATTGTCGGCCATTGCAGGGTCAACTATCGAAAAACAGCCGTTCTTACAGAAGGTGTCAATAAAATCACACACGATATCAACCTGACGTTCCGAGCCCAAATATCCGCTGTATATTGCGTCAAAGGTCAGCCCCAAGGATTCCCAATGGTGTGCTATCTTGGGCATTTCATCGGTCAGGTCAAGGCAGGTATAACCTGTTAGACCCCCTGTGTGGGTAGACAAGACCGCTGTGGGAATGACCGAGGTCTCAATACCTGCGGCAGATATGACGGGAAGAGCCACGGTAAGCGCACACTTGCCGAAGCCCGAAACATCATGTATTGCGGCTACTCTCTTCTGCCGTTCCATTGAGATGCTCTCCTTTCTTTTGTCGGATAGCGGTGTCTAACGGTGCAGAGCCATTACCCCAACCGATTAAGCAATTCAATATGCGTTTTTGTATGCTTCACAAACGGTGGCACAGTCGCCAACCATTTTAAGCTTGCCGTGTTCGAGCCAAGCACAGTGACGGCACAGACGCTCTATTTGTCCCATTGAGTGGCTGACAACAATAACGGTGGTGTGACCGTTGTTCATCATCTCGTTGATACGCGCCTCGCACTTTTCCTGAAACTTAAAGTCACCGACGGCAAGTATCTCGTCGACTATAAGAATATCGGGCACCGTCATGGTGGCGATGGCAAAGCCGATACGTGCTATCATACCCGACGAATAATTTTTCATTGGTGTATCAAGGAAATCGTGCATTTCCGAGAAATCGACTATTTCCTGAAAATGCTTGTCCATATATTTTTTTGAAAAGCCTAAAACACTGCCGTTAAGATAGATGT
Source organism: uncultured Eubacteriales bacterium (assembly GCA_964424555.1). GTDB lineage: Bacteria > Bacillota > Clostridia > Oscillospirales > Acutalibacteraceae > UMGS172. The sequence continues at coordinate 15,106 of CAYRIX010000029.1, read as the reverse complement.
TCTCCCTTGCGGTCAGCTCAAGATCAAAGCCTGCGCCCAGCTCAATAAGCGGTGCAATCACTCCGTTGGTGGTGACCTCTCCCTTAGTTGGGGTCAAAATACCCGAAATGATCTTCAAAAGGGTGGATTTTCCCGAGCCGTTAAGACCCACTATTCCGAACACATCGCCTTTTTCAATGGTGAGCGAAACGTCATCCAGAGCAACAAAGCTTTCGAATTTAAGATCTCTTTTCAAGAATTTCAGAAGGAACTCTTTTAGGCTCTGCAGCTTTTCTGTAGCCATTTTAAAGTGCATCGAAACGTTTTGCACCTGCACTGCGGGTACTTCAGCCATTTTGCTCCTCCTTATCAGATGTTCAGTATAAAGTTCTTTTGCAGTTTTTTGAATGTGAAAATGCCTATTATCATAGCCAAAAGACCGTAGCCCAAGCACCACAAGTGCTGTTCCAAGGACGGCCAGGTGTTGTTCATAACAACATCACGGAAGGTGGTAAGATATATCGACATCGGGTTGTACTTTATAAAATATACCACAAACCTGAAGGCCGAATCGGTGCCTATTTTGGATTCAATCATGCTCAAAGGATAAATGAGCGTGGTGAGATACATCCACAAGGTCAGAATAACGCTGTAAAGGTGGATTATGTCGTTAAAATAGACGCACACCGCCGACAAAAACAAGCTGATACCCGTTGCGAACAAAAGACAGTAAAATATCGGCAACGGAAGCATCACGAGTGTAATACCCGGATCGATGTTCTGAAAACGTATGGCCATCACTATAGCGACGGCAATGAGCGAGAAGCCGAAATTGATCAGTGCAAAAAGGCACTTTTCCAGAGGGAAGATATACTTTGGTATATACACCTTTTTTATCAGCGAGGCCGAGGCAAGCACAGAGGTCATCGAGCCGGTTGTGGCTTCAGCAAAAAAGTTCCACATGGCCGCACCTACGATGTAAAAGACGGCGAAATCCGACACTCCTTCATAGCGGTCAATGCCGAAAATAAAGCCGAAAACAGCGGTCAGGACAAGCATGGTGAGCAAGGGGTTGAGTATGCTCCACGCAATGCCCAGTATACTGCGGCGGTATTTTATTTTGAAATCCTTGGCGGCCAGATTCTGCAAAAGCGGAAAATATTTTCTGAAATCGCCCAAAAATGTTCTGCGGCCGTTTTCCTCCAACCCTATCGCCTCCTGTAAGTTCAGTAAAGGGTATTATGATGGTTATTTAACACGGGAATAGCACTTTAGTGCTGTTTCCACACCAAATCTCCGATTTTGTAACAATCATTATATTACTCTATACGTAAAAAGTCAATTAAGCATAAAGTTTTTCACATAAAAGTCGGATGCTTTTTCCATTTCGGAATTAAAGTACGATGCGCCAAGCTCCTCTAAAAGGGTCGGCATGTCTGAAAACATATTGGTGCCCAAGCCTAAGCGTTCACCTGTTACGGTACAGCCGATAGCGGCCAGCGTGGTCGGGAACATGTCCATTGCCGAAAACTGTCGGTTTTTGGTGTTTTTGGCCTCGGCTCTGGAGTTTATGATGCAGTTGTACACATGACGCTCATAGCCCGCTGCTGTGTTGCGTACGATATAGCCTTCATCCATGGTTACATGGTCGCCGCAGATTATAACGGTGGTATTCTCAAAAAAATCCTGCTCGCTTATCCATTCAACAAACGATGCCAACTGACGGCTTGCGCAGGAAAGTACATTTTCGTACTGCTCGTCGTAGGTATCAAGGCAATATTCACATTTGTATCCGTCGATATGGTGGGTGTCAACGGTCAGCATCGAGAAGGCAAAGGGCTGATCCATTTCGCTTATCTTTAAAAGCTCCTGCTTGGCATAGCGGTAAAGGTACTTGTCCTCCATGCCCCACCATGCGTAATAGTCGTCGGCAATGATGCCGTCGGCCTGAGCGGTGTAGTAATCATATATTTTGTCAACACCGTGGTCGTTATAATATTGGTCACGGTTGGCAAAACGGCAGTCAGAGCCTACCATAAGCGATTGATAATACCCGTTTTCCTTTAAAATGTTCATCAGGGAGTATGCACCGGGTAAAAATGCATTGTCGCCGTAGGTGTTATCGGCCATTCCGCTTGGCACCTTTAAAGGTATGCCCGAGGTCTGCGACACCATAGCTCCTGCGGTCCAGTTGGTGCCGTATATTGATTTAAAGCCTCCCACATCGTCATTGTTTGAAAAGTTTACATTGTTTTCGGCCAGCTCGTACAGCTCGGGAATAACATTGTAATTCAAGGCGCCGCCCTGCGATTTGTCATAAAAGGTGGTCTCGAGCGACTCAACGAATATGTAAATGAGGTTTTGCTTTTGGTCAGGGAATATGATCTCGGTAGTCTGAGGATCGATATAATAGCTTTCAATGACCGTAGATTGACGGAACTGATTGATTATGTACGAGACCATGCGCATTTTGATTGCGCCCGTCAGCACCAAAGCCAGCGAAAGAACCACCGAAAGTGCAACGGCAAGCCTGCGACGCAGGGGGTACAGCCTGACCTTGAATCTGTTAAAAAGGGTCACAACTATTTTCTTGGGTGACTCAAAAAATATAATGAACGAGGTCAGACCCCAGCTTAACACCGTGGGGAGCAGACCCTTTAAGAGGTAAGACTTTACAAGCCCTCCCTGAACACCGTTCAGACCTGAAAAAAGGGTGAACAGTACCGAATCGAAGCCCATATCACCATAGGTGGCGATATACCATCGGGCGGCAAAAAGAATAAGATAACCTAAAAACAGCAGCACAAGACAGGCTACGGTTACAATAACCTTTAAGACCGATCTATTTTTTGCCGACATCGTCTTCATCCTCTTCAACGGTCATTTTTGTGTGCTTGGATAAAAACATCTCCAAAACACCCAGCGCTATTGTCGCAGGAACAGCCACGGCAAGGTATCTTATGGCATACTCGGGAGGCATCTCCGAAGCAACAGGAGCCAAAAGCTCAGCCGAAGTGCCGAGTATGAATTTTTTAACCAAAAAAACGAAACCGTTTATCAGAAGAACATTCAGGCAATAGCGGTAAAGCCATTGCTTTTTCGAAAGCTGCTTTTTAGATACGGCTTCGTATATCCACACCGACAAAACGGCAGGAAAGAGAAGGCATATAAACAAGACCATCATATCACTCCATAAAACAATATACAATTGTAATTATTATACTTTGAAACGCAAAAAAAGTCAACACGGCAAAGCTTGCCACATAAATTCGACGCTTTCCGTGCTTTTATCCCACAATTCGCACACAAATAAATGCAAAATTTATATTGTTATATTGATTTTTTTATGATAGAATGTAAATTGGATAAATAATTCTTGGAGGGCACGTATCTGCGTGTCAGAAAGGAGTCAGGAATGCGTACAAAATTAAGCACAAGACTTATAGCGATTCTGCTTTGTGCCGTGCTCATCTGTGCGCTTTTGCCACTGAGTGCAATGGCAGAAACGACAGAAGTTGCGGACACTACCACTGAGGAGGTCGTCGAACCCGATGATACTGTCGACGACGGTGATGAGGATGAAGAGGAGGACATTTATGCTTCGGCTGTAAGTGTCGGCAGTGCCAAGGAGCTGACGGCCGCTTTGGCGGCTGAGGCCAAGGCCATCCTTATTACCGCTGATTTTCAGTTGGATACCACCTTCTATTGTATCAGCGACACCGTTATCTACACCGAAGAAGCCCACACGCTGACAAGGTCACCCGAATTCAGCGGCGATATCTTCGTGGTCGGTCAGTATGAGGACGGCACGGTCTGTGAGGGCGAGGTGCGTCTGCAGTTGGGCCACGAGACCTCCGACAAGCAAGACCTTTTGGTTATTGACGGAAACCGTGACAACATGACCGTCGAGGTCGACGGAACTGTGTTCTTCGTTTGCAGTAACGCAAGATTGGTTTTACACACTAATCTGACGGTAAAAAACTGTAAAAAGGTTAGCAACGTCCGAGCTCTTGACGCATCCTACGGACTTTCCTATCCCGAGCGTATCGGCGGCCCTGTTGCTATTGCGGCAGGCGGAAAAATCGATATCTACGGCGGCACCTACACCAACAACAGCGCAAATGACGAGCAGGAGAGCGAGGACGGCGAGACTTCTCTGCTGTCGACACAGGGCGGCGCATTCTACTTCTTCGGCAATGCACGTATCTACGGCGGCACCTTTACACAAAACCACGCCCACAGAGGCGGTGCGTTCTATGTTTACCGCACCCTAAACATTTACGGCGGCTCTATAAAGGAAAATACCGCCTCCGATAAAGGCGGAGCTTTGTATATGGCCGCAAGTACATTGTGCTATCTCAACATGGAGGGTGACAACGACGACGGCGGTATCCTGTTTAAGGATAACCATGCAGATGTTTTCGGCGGAGCGCTTTACTGTCAGGGAGTGCAGGTCACTATTGATTCGGCAAGCTTTGAGGGCAATACTGCCAATAGTCACGGCGGTGCGGTATATTGTCTGATTTCGGGCGACGAGGATACCGACGCAAGATTTACTGCCATTAACAGTAGCTTTAATAACAATACCACCGATTATAACGGCGGTGCGGTATATCTTTCGGGCTCAAGCGCATATTTTGAGAACGTCACCTTTGACGGTAACCATGCCAAGGCTACGGCAAACAGCGAGGGTAACCGTTACGGCGGCGGCGCACTGTATGCCACGGGAAGCTATGTGGAGATAAACGGTGCGCAGATAAAGAATAACACCTCCGACAACTACGGCGGCGGTCTTGAGGCTCATTCCTCAAGTAAGCTTGTGCTTAATAATATAACTACCTCGGGCAATGATTCTGTAGCCAACGGCGGCTTCATTTTTGCCAACAACTCTGCGATAGAGATATATAACAGTGCCATCCGTGGCAACCATACCGACGGACAGGGTGCGGCGGTACATATCGTCAACTCTGCCACCCTGCATGCTTATGTTACCACGTTTGAAAACAACCGTGCAGAAAGCAACGGCGGTGCTCTGTATATCTATACAGGTGCCGTAACATCTTTGTTGCACAGCTGTGTATTTTTGGATAATGTTTCGGGTAACTATGGCGGCGCAATGTATGTGTCCAAGGCCAGCATTTTAAATGCCTACAACACATCTGCCAAGGGAAACTCGGCCTATCGTGGAGGCTTTATGTATGAAACCACGACCGACACCACGGTTACCCTTAACGGTCTGTCGGTATCGGGCAATACTGCTACCGATGCAGGCCCCATCATATACGGAAACACCACTAAATCGATACTGTATCTCAACAAGACCAATTATATTGACGTGGATGCTACGGCCGCTCTTGACGACGCCTATTGGGCAACCGCTATTGTCAATAATCTGACTGTGGAGGAGATCACCGATGCTATCCCCGGCTTTACCAATTACGGTGATACCGAGGAAACTCCTGCCGACAGCATTGTAAACCCCAACGTTACCAATGCTATCGAGCTTCAGGCTGCCTTGGCCGCAGGACTTAAGGAAATCACGATCATAAGTGATTTCACCTTGGACAGAACCTTTTATGTCACCAAGAATGTAACAATATATGCCAGCGGCAACCGTACACTGACCAGAGCTCAGGGCTTTGGCGGTGACCTGTTTGTTATCGGAGAATCGGTCGATGGCGAGGCCTGTGAGACGGCAATATCCGTAGCCATAAAGATGCTTGACAGTGACAGCACGCTTATTATTGACGGAAACAAGGCCAACATGACGGTCTCGGTCACGGGAACCGTATTCTTCATCTGCAATGATGCCAAGCTGTCGCTTTACGACGGTCTGACGGTACAGAATTGCCAAAAGGTCGCAAACGAGCGCACGCTCAACGAGGCATATAACCTGTCCTACCCCGAGCGTATCGGCGGTCCTGTTGCTATCGTAGCCAGAGCCGAGCTTGAGATATACGGCGGTAACTATTCCAACAATCAGGTTAATGATGAATCCGACGATGACATGACCTCAACTCAGGGCGGTGCCATTTACAACTACGGTACTACGTCCGTATACGGCGGTAGCTTTGCAAATAACAAGGCCGCCAGAGGCGGAGCGTTCTATAACTACAGAAATCTGTACATATATAACGCCAAAATAAGCGGCAACAGTGCATCCACGGCTGGCGGAGGTATCTACATGGCCGCCAGCACTATGTGCTATCTGAATATCGGCGGTGCTTCAAACGTTACCGACAGCAATGTTCTGTTTGAAAATAACACCAGTGCAGGCAACGGTGGTGCTATACTCAATCAAGGTGTTCTGACACGTATTGAGAATGCAACCTTTGTCGGCAACAGCTCGGGCAATCACGGCGGAGCTATCCACACCTCGGTCGAGAGCACGGGCGCTGAGGATATAAAGCTTGTTGTAAGAGATTCTTCGTTTACTGATAACAAGGCCGATTATAACGGTGGCGCGGTATATCTGACCAAGACGGCTGCCACCTTTAGAAATGTTGATTTTTCTTCAAACCATTCATATGCTACTGCAAATGATTCCGACACCCGCTACGGCGGCGGTGCTATATACTCTACAGGCAGCTACTCGCATTATGTCGGTGTGCGTTTTACAGGCAACAGCTCCGATTATGCGGGCGGTGCGGTAATGTTTAATTCCTCAAGCGAGGCGTTGATGTATAACGTTGTTGCCAAGGAAAATACGGCCCAAAATCAAGGCGGCTTCCTTTACAGTAAGTCTACGGTAACCGTTTACGACAGCCTTTTAGCTGAAAATACGGCTGCGAACGGCGGTGCAATGGCTTTAATCACCCCTGCCGTAACAAATGTGTACAACACCGAATTTAACGCTAATGCTTCGTCGTCCAACGGTGGTGCGTTGTATGTGTACACCAAGGCTAACGAGACCTTGCTGCATAGCTGTAGCTTTACCGAGAATACCGCGGATAACTACGGTGGTGCAATGTATGCCTCCAACGCAAGTATAGTCAAAGCGCTTAACATCACAGCCACCTCAAACTCTGCATATCGCGGAGGCTTCCTGTATGAAACCACAACCGACACCACGGTTACCCTTAACGGTCTGTCGGTATCGGGCAATACAGCCTCTGATGCAGGTCCCATCATATACGGAAACACCACTAAATCGATACTGTATCTCAACAAGACCAATTATATTGACATGGACGCCACTACCGCTCTTGACGATGCTTATTGGGCAACCGCTATAGTCAATAAGCTGACGGTGGAGGAGATAACCGATTCCGTTGAGGATTATGACGAATACGGTGACGAAAATTATGATGATCTGGCGGGGTATGTCGGCGTTTATAATGCCGATGAGCTGGAGCAGGCTGTCAACGAGGGTCGCAAGTATATTCGTGTTATGGCCGATATCGAGCTTGACAGAACCATCTATATCGCCTCCAATATCACTATTTTCTCAACAACACCATACCGCATTACACGAAAAGCCGACTTTGGCAGTGATATGTTCGTTGTGGGTGAGATGGCGGACGGCACAAGCTGTCTGGTAGAGAATGTCGAAGCCAAGCTCACATTGGGCAACCCTGCATCTGATACTGAGGAGCTTCTGACCATTGACGGTAACCGTAATGCCATGACCGTAGATGTGGTTGGCTCGGTGCTGTTCATTTGCCACAGTGCACAGGTCGACATATACAGCAACGTCGCCATTGTCAACACTCATAAGGACGGTAATGAGCGAACCTTGAATGAAAGGTATGACCTGTCCTACTCCAACCGAGTTTCGGGCTCGGTAGCTGTCATCGAAAGCGGTGTATTAAACATCTACGGCGGCATCTTCCGCAATCATTCGGGCAATGATGAGATCATTTCTGAAGAGGTTGGCGAAGAGGGCAGAGATGCAACACTCGGCGGTGCATTTTATAACCGAGGCGCATTTAATATTTACGGCGGTACATTCGAGTACTGTAAGGCAGCACGAGGCGGCCTGGTATACAACTACCGTATGCTGCATATTTACGGCGGTAGCTTCTTAAATAACTATGCTTCGGCAGCCGGCGGTGTAATATACTGCCCCAGCAGTGAATATTCCGCTGTTTATGTCGGCGGTACTACAGGTGATGCCACTGTGCATTTTGCAGATAACGTTTCTGCCAAGAGCGGCGGCGTTATTTATGCAGGCGTATTGGCCTCTACCATTATATACGGTGATACCGAATTCATCGGTAACCGAGCCGAAAAAGGCAACGGCGGTGCTATTTATGCAAGCGGTGTGCTGATTGCCGAAAATACGGTGTTCAGCGAAAACTATGCTTATACCTACGGCGGTGCGGCATATCTTGTTAACACCTCGGACGTTTATGTTATCCGTCTCAGCCGTATAAACAACTGTCAATTCCTGAACAATATCGCCAACAAGGGCGGTGCGGTTACGGCATATGCTTCCAACTCTACACTCAGCCAAGGCGCAAATGTTACGATTAATAACAGTGTGTTTACGGAAAACATCGGCGAAGACCGAGTCAAGAGTAAGTCGACATCTCTGGGCTACGGCGGAGCTATCGTGGCATCTAATAAGAGCCATGTCACGATCAACGGTTCAACCTTTACAGGCAACTCGGCCGACACTGAGGGCGGAGCTATATATATGGCCTATGAGAGCACGGTCAATATCACCGATTCTCAGTTTACAGAAAATGCCTCTTATGCCGAAGCCAAGGGCTACGGTGGAGCCATCTCCATGCACAGCTCCTATCTGAATGCTGAAAGGGTCGATTTCACAAATAATACTGCTCTGACCAGAGCAGGTGCATTGTATATCTCCTATAACAGCTCCAGCTTAGAGGATGCGGTGGCAAAGCTGACCGATTGTACCTTTACAGGCAACCATACAGACTCTCAAGGCGGCGCAATCTACACAACCGACAGAAAGATATCTTACGGTGTAGATGAGGAGGGCTTGCCCTTGCCGAGCGAGGACAATAATACCCTCAACCTTATCCTTATAAATACGCAGTTGTCGGAGAACACCGCAGATAACAAGGGCGGTGCCATGTATATAGCCAACTATTCGCACGCATATATGAATAATGTAAAGTTCCTTAACAATGCGGCGAACGGTGAGGAATCGGGTCACAACGCAGGTGCAATATACTGTGCAGGATACAGTACCTTTGAGATTAACGGCGGTGAGTTTACAGGTAATACAGCAGGTGCTAACGGCGGTGCTATAGGCATGTATTCCAATTCTTCTGCTGTCATGAACAATGTTACTGCCAACGGAAACTCCGCCGTGACCTCGGCAGGCTTTATGATATTGGATACGGCCTATGCCACTATTTATAACAGCACTATTGAAAACAACACTGCAGGTCATACTGCAGGAGCTATTTCCATGGTCGACCTTGCCACACTGCACGCCTATGATACCGATTTTATCGGAAACCATTCGGTAAAAGACGGCGGAGCTGTTTATGCTTACGCAGGTGCGGTCACCTCGGTCTTGAATGGCTGTACCTTCCGACAGAATAGCTCAGAAGCCAACGGCGGTGCTATCTACGTTTCAAACAAGAGCTTGGTGGAGCTTTATAATATTACAGTCGAGCAAAACAGTGCCAATAAGGGCGGCTTCATGTATGAGACAACGTCGAGTACAAAGGTCATACTTAACGGTGTTACACTGACAGGTAATACCGCTAATGCGGGCGGCCCTATTATCTGGGGTAATACCACTAATGCAAAGCTGTATCTTAACAAACAGAACTATACCGATACAGAGTCTGCCGTTTTGGACGAGACCTATTGGGCTTCCGCCATCTATAATCTTTTGACCGTGGAGGAGATCACAGACGAGATACCCGACGGTTCGACATATACCGACAGCTATGTGTTCGAGGAGGAAGAGGTGACCGTTCACAAAGAGGTTGATGTAGAGCATATATTCCAGCTCGCTCAAAGCTCCAGCGATAAGGTCATAAACTCTTACTACGGCGCTTTGCCCAGATTAGACAACAGCTCAAACTTCATGAGCAAAAACACCACTTATTTCCCCGACATAAACGGCACTACCGTCACAGCCGATACCTTTGTGTATCAAAAGGGCGATACCGCCAATAACGTCAGTGTAGGTGAGGGTCTGCTCATTTATCAGGCTATGCTGTATAAGCGTGCCAACCCCGACGAGGATGTTAAGATCTCGGTGTCGGCTTTCAGATTCTCTATTGCAGCGGCTGTATGTATCAATCGTGACAGCCGATACTTTGGATATATGCGCAACCTTTACGGTGTGGATTACGATGCATACGGCTTTGTACGTATTTCCTATCTGTTGCTGTGTGCAGCCAGAATGGGAATAGATGTTACGGTCGTCGGTCAGCTTGACGGTAATCCTTACTCCAAGAGCGACCCTAATCTCGGCGAGTATTTCACTGAGATGCTGGATGCTCCCTGCGATTCCAACTACATTTCCGACGGTGTTATCGGCGATTACATGACCTTTAGTCATTGTAAGTGGGTCTCGTATGACAACAAGGGCGCTACCGATATGATGCACACCAAGCTGTGCGCAGTATCTCACTACCTCGATAAGGACGGCAACGTCCACAAAAATGCCGTATGGACCTCCAGCTCCAACTTGGACGGAATTCAGACCTCGGGTGTCAACGGTGTCAATAAGCTGCAGACTGCCACGCTTATCTCTGACCACGAGGGCCTTTATCAGGCGTCGGCCAACTATGTATCATTTGTTGCTCAGTATTGCGAGCAGGAGGATGTATATATCTTTAGAGATCTTGCCATTAAGCGTTCGACCGAGCAGATCGACCTGATTTATGCAGGAAGAGAAAGCGAGATACCCGAGGATCAAAAGATCGTATACTTAGGCACCGAGAATGACTCGGTATTCGAACTGTACTTTGCACCCTTCGGCGGTGAGCTTTGCAACTGGGAAGAGACCTATAATCCCTTCACCAAATATCTGAGAGCAATGCAGAATTCCGAGGATTATATTATACTCACTTGGAATAACGTTAAGTTTGTGGAATGCTCACTGCGGTTCCAGATGGAGGATGTTATTATTGATGCATTCCATAAAAATGCAGACCCCAATAACCGAATCTATGTAAACCTCCCCACCTTTGACAAAGCCGCCTTTAAGGACCTTACCGTAGGCGAGGATATCGGCTACATGTCCTTCGGCGCAGTGGATTCTAACAATATCCACAGCAAGGATCTGCAGGTGTCGTATGTACAAAACGGTCAGCGTAGCTATGTTTCCTTGCTTAATTCCATGAATGTTCACGGCGGCTCTACGGCTTACCAGTCTAACTTCTGTCTGGTCATAAAGGAGACGAACTGTGATGAGGACAGCGTATTCTTTACCCTTGCCGACGAGACCACCAGCGGCATCGTTGCCCATGCATATCAGGACGAGGTTTTAGAGCACATCCCCGAGGACACCACTCAGGACGGATATACCTATCAAGCCTGCGCCAACTGTGACGAACGCCTGATACTCAGCACCATACATCGCTCAGGCGATTGGGTGATCGACAGACAAGCTACCGCGGAGCATAACGGTGTTGCTCATAAGAGCTGTCTTGCATGCTCGGTGCTTTTGGAGTCTATGGAGTTTGTTTATCCCGGTGACGATATTACGCTTGACTTGAGTCAGACTATGGGAAAAACATTTACAGTAGCCAAGGATGCTGAAAATGCACTTGATGTTACCGAGACACCTCATACCTTTGAGGCAATCATTCAGCTTGATAAGAGTGTAAACGGCCGAGGCGGTGTAATAGTAGGTAACTATGATAATTCGTTAAAGAATCAGATCAATCTTGAGGTCTATACATACGGTAAGCTCCGATTGTTCTTTATTAACGACGGCAAGCGTGAGGAGCATATATTCAACACCGACATCCGCTCTTCCGAGGAGAGCGTACACGTTGCAGTAACGGTTGACGGTACGACCGCAAAGCTTTACCTTAACGGCGAACTTAAAGAGACTGCGATCCTTACGATGGAGCTTCCCAAAATAGACGGTAAGCTGTGGATCGGCGGCGACAACCGTTCAAGTAATTCACAATATTTCAAAGGCACTATCTATGCCGCAAGCCTGTTCAGTGATGTTCGTACCGAGACCGAGCTTATAAGGGACGCTGTTTCGGTATTCCCTGAGGAGGACGGAATTCTTGCAAGCAAGTACTTCTATATAACCGAGTCCGTCTCCGAAACGGTTAAGCCTGTAGGCAAGACCTTCACTGCAGAGACGATCAGCGCCGTGGGTACATTGACCGCCACACCTCATACCATTGAGGCGGTTGTTATGGTACCTGAAGACAGATGGGAACGAGCAGGTGTAATTATCGGTAACTATGACGGTGCCGCAGCACCTCGCTTGAATCTTGAGGTATACGACGGCGGTAAGATACGTCTGTATCTCCACAACGGCACCAAGAGTGCAACCTATCTGTTCCCTGCCGATATACGTTCGTCAACACCTACACATCTTGCCTTGACTATTGACGGTCTTACGGCCTCGTTGTACGTTAACGGCGAGCTGAAAGGTACTCAGACGCTGAGCTTCTCTGTACCCGAAACGACCGAGAGCTTCCGTGTTGGTGGTGACAACAGAACCGATAATTTACAGTATTTCAAGGGAACGATTTATTCAGTGAACTTGTTTGAGGGTGTCCGTACAGCCGATCAGATAGCTCAGGATATGGTATTGGTTTCGGGCGAGACCGACGGCCTGTTGTTCTCAAGATACTTTGCTCAATCACTCCTTGACACTAATATGGAGATCGTCAGCGGTACGACCTTTACCGAAAGCACGGCACATAAGGTCGATACCTTGGCCGAGACTCCTCGAACTATCGAGGCTACCATTCAGGTAAATAAGGCTCAGGCCGACCGTGCAGGTGTTGTTGTCGGCAACTATGACGGACTGTTCCACGGTCTTATGAACCTCGAGATATACCATGGCGGACGTGTCCGCTTGTACTATTCGACCGACGACGGTATCAGAGAAAACTGCATCTTCGATCCCGATATTCGTTCGAATGAGCCTGTGCATGTAGCAGTGACCGTTGACGGTCTTACCGCTACGCTCTACATAAACGGCGAATTGGCTCAGGTCAAGCAGCTGTCGGTGGAGCCGGGTACGGCTGTTGAAGACTTCAAGGTCGGCGGCGATAACCGACAGGGTAACACACAGTACTTTAAGGGCACTATCTGCGATGTCAGCCTGTTCAGCGATGTGCGCACGGCTGAGGAGATCAAGGCTGATATGACCTCGGTCAGTGCAGATGCCGAGGGACTGCTGTATAACCATATTTTCTCGGTTACAGAGCATAAAGAACTTTTGGAGATCATTCCGTCAGGCAAGACCTTCACTGAAGAAAACTCTATTGTAGCAAGCAAAGACCTTTCTTCCACTCCCAAGACACTTGAAGCAGTGGTACAGATAGATAAAGCCATAGACGGCAGAGCGGGCGTTATCGTTGGTAACTACGACGGATTGTTCCACGAGCTCATGAACCTTGAGATATACTACGGCGGCAGACCTCGTTTGTATTACGCAACCGTAGACGGAACCCGTATCGATTGCACATTCAATACCGATATCCGCTCCGATAAACCTGTTCATGTGGCCGTAACCATCGATGGTCTTACCGCTACACTGTATGTTAACGGTCAGCAGACCGAGCAGAAGACACTGCCGTATGAGTTGCCTGTTATCACTAAGGATTTCAAGATAGGCGGTGATAACCGACAGGGCAACACACAGTACTTCAAGGGCAACCTCTATTCTGTAAGCCTGTTTGATAGTGTGCGTACCGCTGGGCAGATCCTTAATGATATGATCAGCGTTGATACGACCGACACGGCATTGTTGTACAGCACGATGTTTGTTTCGGATGTCTGTGCTCAAAACGGACATACCGAAAGCGAGTGGATACAGGATGCAGCCTCGACAGAGCTTGGCTATGGAATTCGCCACACCGTATGTACCGTTTGCGGCAAGCTGTTGCAGTGCGTCAAAACCCCTCAGATATCTGAGGTGGTTGACCACCGTGACTTCCAAAATGCAGAAGGCTTTACTCCGGACGAGAATGTTTACGGAATTGCTCTGGAGGAGCTTACTGCAGGCCCGCTTACCTTTGAGGCAACAATACAGTTGGATGAGAAATACAGTCAGCGTGCAGGTGTGGTTATAGGCAACTATGACGGCAGCACTGCCGATCAGGTCAATTTTGAAATATATACCTCAGGAAAGCCCCGTTTATACTATAAGGTAAACAATGTGGCTTATAGCTACAACTTCAAAACCGATATCCGTTCGGAAACACCCGTACATATTGCGTTGACGGTCGACGGACTTACTGCAAAGCTGTATGTTAACGGTGTGTTGAAGGAGACCGCAACCTTGACGGCTGAGCTTCCTACCGTTACCAACAATTTCTATGTAGGCTGTGATAACCGTAGCGGTGCACCGCAGTACTTCAAGGGTACTATCTACACTGCCGGTCTGTACGAGGGTGTTAGAACCGCCGAACAGGTTGCAATAGATCGTTACCTGACTGCTTCTGACAGCGAGGGATTACTGTATAACGGATGTTATATTAAGAACAATTAACTAAGCTAAAGCCAACAGCGGAGTGGTTTCCACTCCGCTGTTGGCTTTAAAATGTTATCAATTCTTTCTCTATTGTAATCTAAAATCCAGTCATTCAACTTGTGGTATATGTGTTGGATTATTTCTTTTTTATCCGTGACCAAACCTGCACTACGGTCATCATACAAATGGAAAAGCACGTTATCTTTTGTGCAAACAAAATAAACTGAGGATGTTAAGAATAAGTTCCCGCTTCCCAAATCAGCTTTGATGATTTCTTCCGATGTTTTATTGGGATTGAAACTATTTAGCCTCCATAACAAAAACACACGAATATATTCATCTTGGTCATCGTGTGTGATTTCGCCTTCTGTTTCATTTGGTTGCGGTAAATCAGTAGCGGATTTACAAAACTAACATTACGATTTGAATTTAAAGGAGATTTATATAGAATCATAAATAACAAGTATAAATCTCCTTGTTTTACAGATACTAACAGTACAAATTTGTAAAGCAAGG
>CAYRIX010000028.1:0-24549 GCA_964424555.1 uncultured Eubacteriales bacterium | reverse complement strand
CTCGCACCGAGGTCGCAGGTGTGTCAAGCATAACGGTTGCACCCTGAGAGCTGACGGTCTCGGTCTTGGTCAGCGTCTCACCCGTGCTCTCAACCCCCGAAACCTTGACCGACACGGTATGTGACAACGGTGACACATCGCTCAAATTCACCTCACTGCCCGTCCCACTGCCCTTTAAAGCGTTGCAAATATTATTAAGCTCAAACTCCGCCTGTGCAACAACCTCGGCACTTTTAGCGGCCGACTCAGCACTTTGACCTGCCGAAATTGACGACAGCGCCGCATTTGCTCTTTGAAATTTAGCATTCTCTGCATATTTTGCGGCCTCGTCAGCATAATTACCTGCACAAGCGGCATCGTCGGACGCTTTTTTACAGGCCTCCAACGCTCTCTCAAAAACATCAGGAGTATTGGTCACGGCCTCTGTAGCTGTTTCCGAGCGATCTACATCAAAGCCAAACACCTGACTTTTCATTATGACCTCGGGAGCTTGCTCACCCTCCCTATATCCGACCACTTGGCACTGTACTCTGGGAGGGCACATACTCTCCTGTGGCACCGAATATAACAGCGCACCGTCTGAGAGGTACAAAGCCTCACTGTAACGGCCATCGACAATAATTCTGAAATAATCGGACGCTGAAAAGCTCTCATCGGTTACAGAAAATTCAACCACCAGCTGTACCGCATTGTGCTCACCGCTGTAGCCAAGTTGTTTTGTATCGGTCGTTACTCTACCGTCAGAATCGACGGTGATAAAAATATTACGCATAGATTTTCTCCTTTTTTGTAACAGGATATAGCTTCCCATATACCTCCCAAATCGGTACAACGTTGGTGCAACCTTTTGTCAAGTATCCGAAATAATACAAATTGTATTTTAGTTTCCATAATCGCAACGCAAACCGTATTATGTAAACAAAATAACCTCAAAAGTTATTAGACTTTTCCACAAGGATATCAACATCCTGAACAGATTTCGACAGTAAATTTGCTTTAAATACCGATATTACTTGTGGATAACCCTGTTAATAAAGTGGATTACTAAACGTATAGTAATAATCACGTTAAAAAATTATGTCAATCTTTGTTGCATAATGTAACCTATAAAAAGTGCAAAAAATAACCGTTGCACATCAGTGCAACGGTTAAAAATAGCCACATTATATTGTTTTCAGTTCGCTCTTGACAAATTCCTCAACCTCACGCAGGTCCATATTCAGCGCAACTGAGAACTCGTCATGTATCAGGCGCTGTGCCTCCTTTAAGGCACGCTCGTCGGCAATGTGTAGGCGCTTGCCCTTGGTCGACAGCTCAGATTGGCGGTTATGCAGTGTTCTCATCAAAACAAGACATGCCTTTCGGTCGCCCGAGGATATTATCTCACCGAATCTTAGCTTTCGCTCAGCATCATTATCTACCCAAACATCAGGCTCGGACGGTAAAACCTTGAGCATAGCTCTGACCTCGTCCGCAGACAAGACACTTCTCACTTTTTTGAGAAGCGTTTCATTATTGGCAGGCAAAAAGACGGTCGACGTAGTCTGCGAAACAGGCTTAAGCACATAGTAGCGCTTGATCTCACGACCTATTTTTTTATCCTCAATACTTTGTACAACACAAACCCCCGTAGTGCCGTACATAACTTTTTCGTTAAGCTTTAACATTTTTCCTCCGTTTGAAGTACACCGCAGGACGGCAAAGCCGTCAAAACCCCGAACTATGTTATAATTATACCATTTTTTGTATAAAAATGTAATGCACAAATTCAACAAATATTTGTCATATTTTGTTGTGAAAACAATCATAAAGTGACAGTTTGCAATTTGAAACATCTTTTTTGTCAACTTAAGTATTGACAAGATTATGAATATTCAAACAAATAAACCGCTCCAAGAAAAATCCCAGAGCGGTTAGATTGAAATTCTTGTATAATTATTTATCTTCCTTATTCTTAGAGGAAAACAGCTTGTTTATGAGAAGAGTTGCAACGATAATAACGCTGATAATAACGAATATGACCAACATACCGATACCTGCCTTTGGCAGAACCTCAAGAGCCTTTTCGGGATGCCACTGCATACCCTCTTCAACCTTGTCAACAATGGTGTCGGCAGGATACGAGTCGGCACTGAGCAAATTCAAAAACATATTCAAAAGTTTCATATCTCTTTCCTCCCTTTAAGCAGCAAAGAAGTTGAGGATAATACCGCCTGCAATGACCGAGGCGATCTGTCCCGAAACGTTTACACCTATTGAATGCATCAAAAGGAAGTTCTGGGGATCCTCTTTAAGTCCCATCTTGTGTACGATACGGCCCGACATCGGGAATGCCGAAATACCGGCAGCACCGATCATGGGATTGATCTTCTTCTTTAAGAATAGATTGAGGAACTTAGCAAACAGAACACCGCCTGCAGTATCAACAATAAATGCTACAAGACCAAGTCCCATAATGAGCAGAGTATCGGGCTTTAAGAACTTATCAGCAGTCATATTGAATGCAACCGAAATGCCGAGGAATATGGTAACAAGGTTAGCCAGCACCTTCTGTGCAGTCTCGGAAAGTGAATCAAGCACACCGCATTCACGAATGAGGTTACCAAACATTAAGAAACCGATAAGACCGGTTGCCTGAGGAATAATGGCCGAAACAACAACAGTGATAATGATGGGGAACATAATACGGGTGAGCTTAGAAACACTCTTCTGCTCGTAAGGCATACGGATAAGACGTTCTTTTTTGGTCGTAAGCAGCTTGATAACGGGCGGCTGAATAATGGGTACAAGAGCCATATATGAATATGCCGCAACGGTAATAGCACCGACATAGCCCGAGCCCAAGGTGTTAGCAACGGCAATAGATGTAGGACCGTCAGCCGCACCGATGATGGCAATAGAAGCCGCATCGACATTTGGGAAGAACATACGTGCCATAAAATAGGTAAAGAATATGCCGAACTGAGCCGCCGCACCGAATAGCATAAGCTTGGGGTTTGAAAGCAACGGGCCGAAGTCGATCATAGCACCGATACCGATAAACAGAAGCAACGGGAACAGTTCGTTGGCGATACCTGCATTATAGAGCGTCGTCAATGCACCGCCCTCTTCAACAATCTCGACGGTTTCTCCACCAAGGCCTACAAGGTTAACTACCTTTTTTGCAATAACGTCAGCACCGGGGATGTTGACAAGCAACGTGCCAAAGCCCATAGGCAACAGCAAAGTCGGCTCCATTTCTTTTTTAATAGCGAGGAATATCAAAAGGGCACCGATAAGTAGCATAACTACATTGCCCCATGAAAAATCGCCTAAGTTTTTCCACAGTATTTCAAACTTGTCCACAAAAACAACCTCCTAAATGAATATTGTTCATACATCCGTAATATTTTAGCACACTTATTTCAAAATTGCAATAGACAGAAACTCTGAACTGTCCGTAAAATTATCGAACTTTATACATATTTAACTTGCAAGAATCAAGCTTCACTATTATAATGTATGTGTATATAAATATTTATTCTCGATATTAAGCGAGGTTTTTAAAATGAGAATAGTAGTAAAGGTCGGCACCTCAACGCTGACCCACAAAACAGGAAACTTGAACATACGCCACGTTGAAAAGCTCTGCCGTGTTTTAAGTGATCTTAAAAATGCAGGCCACGAACTGATACTTGTATCCTCGGGCGCTATCGGTATGGGTGTCGGCAAGCTGGGACTACGTGAAAAACCGCAGGATATGCCGACCAAGCAGGCGGCCGCTGCCATAGGTCAATGTGAACTGATGTACATATACGACAAGGAGTTTTCGGAGTACGGCCACATTATTGCACAGATACTGCTGACAGGAAGTGACCTCTCGGATGAAACACGCAGCCATAACTTCTGCAACACGCTCAACCGCTTGCTCGAATTAGGTGTCATGCCGATCATCAACGAAAATGACACTGTTTCAACCGACGAGATAAAGGTTGGCGATAACGACACACTTGCCGCCATCGTTGCGGTCGAGGCCAACGCCGATCTTTTGATATTGCTCTCCGACATCAAAGGTCTTTACACCGCCGACCCCCACAAGGACGCTTCAGCCGAGCTGATATCCGAGGTTTATGAGATTACCGACAAGATAATAGCACTCGGAGGCGGTGCAGGCTCTTCACTTGGCACCGGCGGAATGCAGACCAAGATCAGAGCCGCCGCAACCTGTATGAACGAGGGCATAGATATGGTTATAACCGATGGCAACGACCCCGAGGCGTTATATGATATTTGCGAAGGTGTTTCTGTCGGAACAAGATTTTTTGGAAGGACCGCAAAATGACAACTTTAGAAATACTGCAAAAAGCCAAAAGCCAAAAAGCAATACTTGCCGCTTCGAGTAGCGAGCAGCGAAACAACGCATTGCTGTGCATGGCGGAGAGTCTTAAAAAGCATTGTGATGAGATAATCAAGGTCAATGCTTTGGATATAGAAAACGCAAGGGATAAAATATCCCCTGTTATGCTCGACCGATTGACCTTAACTCGAGAGCGCATCTACGCTATGGCTGATGCGGTGGTTGACGTAACCAAACTGCCCGACCCGTTGGGCACGACCCTATCCACGGTCGAGCGCCCCAACGGTCTTCAAATCCGCAAGGTTTCGGTGCCTTTGGGGTTGCTTGCCATGATATACGAAAGCCGACCCAATGTCACCTCGGATGCCGCTGCTTTGAGCATTAAAGCAGGCAATGTGTGTGTTTTGAGAGGCGGAAAAGAGGCCATAAACTCCAATATAGCTATCGCCAAGGCTCTGCGTGAGGGTGTGAAAGCCGCCGGTCTGCCCGAGGATGCCGTATCGCTTGTGACAGACACGACAAGGCAGAGTGCAACCGACCTTATGACGGCCATCGGCCTTGTCGATATGCTTATCCCCCGAGGAGGTGCGGGACTTATCCGTTCCTGCGTCCTGAATGCCAAGGTGCCCTGCATTGAAACGGGCACGGGCATCTGCCATGTTTATATTGACGAGTTTGCTGATATTGAAAAAGCTCTCAACATAATTGAAAATGCCAAGACCAGCCGCCCCTCGGTCTGCAATGCCGCCGAAGTCTGTCTGGTACACAAGAGCATCGCCGAAAAGGTGTTGCCGCTGATAAAAACTCGCTTGGTCGATGACCGAAAAACTAAGAGCCTTGTACCTGTTGAACTGCGTTTAGATAAGAAAGCCGCCAAGGTGATCGATGGCACACCTGCCACTGACACCGATTTTGATACCGAGTTTTTGGATTACATCCTCGGGGTCAAGGTAGTCGACAGTGTCCAAGAGGCAATAGCCCACATTTCGGCACATTCAACGGGTCACAGCGAATGTATCGTGACCGAAAATGAGACTAACGCCAACCTCTTTACCCTGCTTATCGACAGTGCCGCCGTGTATCACAACGTATCAACCCGATTCACCGACGGCGGCGAGTTCGGTTTAGGGTGCGAGATGGGTATTTCGACCCAAAAGCTACATGCCCGTGGCCCTATGGGACTTAAAGAGCTGACCTCTTACAAATATATTATCAGCGGAAACGGACAGATAAGATAACAAATTGTAGGGACAGGCGTCCTCGACTGTCCGCACTCCCCTTTTTGCGTGAGGGATGAAAGGAAATTCTATGAGCAAAATTGGATTTATCGGATGCGGAAATATGGGCGGAACCTTGGCTAAGGCCGCCGCAAAAACGGAGCATTCCGTTTATCTTTCCGATTACGACCAAAACAAATTAAACACCGTAGCAAAGGAACTGAACGCCACCGCCTCCACCAATGAGGAAATCGTCACGACCTGTGACCTTATATTTTTAGGTGTAAAACCGCAGGCTTTGGCTTCGGTTTTGGAGCCGCTTAAGGGTGCACTCAAAAACCGTAAGGAGCATTTTGTGCTGGTCTCCATGGCGGCAGGTGTGACACTCCAAACCGTCTGTGAACTTCTGTGCGGTGACTACCCCGTTATCCGAATTATGCCCAACACCCCTGCGGCGGTGGAAAGCGGTATGATACTTTACTGTAAAAATGAGCTTGTGTCCGACGGTGATGTTTCGATCTTCCTTGATTCAATGCGGCTTGCAGGTGTTTGCGACTTTATTGACGAAAGCCTTTTCGATGCCGCAACGGCTG
Organism: uncultured Eubacteriales bacterium; assembly: GCA_964424555.1. Taxonomy (GTDB): domain Bacteria; phylum Bacillota; class Clostridia; order Oscillospirales; family Acutalibacteraceae; genus UMGS172. The sequence continues at coordinate 18,403 of CAYRIX010000028.1, read as the reverse complement.
TTTCGGGTTGCGGACCTGCTTTTTGCTATATGTTTATCGAAGCGCTTGCCGACGGCGGTGTGAAGGCGGGACTTTCCAAGGAAACTGCGCTGAAATTAGCCGCACAGACCGTTTTGGGCTCAGGCAAAATGGTACGTGATACAGGTGTAGACCCCGAGACGCTTAAAGTAAACGTCTGTTCCCCCGGTGGCAGTACCATTGAGGGAGTAAAATCACTCGATGCCGACGACCTTAACGGCATTGTTCAAAAGGCCGTAAACGCCTCATTCCGTCGCACCCAAGAGCTTGGAAAAAAATAAACATAAAAGCGGACTTGTGTTGAACACAAGTCCGCTTTGTTTCCATATAAAAAGCACTAAATATCTACGGCTTTTCACACACAAGCTCTTCACGTGACACCGTGTTGGTCTCCTCAACACAACCTCGGTCGGCATACATGACATACATCTGATATTCTCTATAATACTTCAAATACAGATCTCCGTTGTCGTCGACCCGCAAAAAGTAATCGGGGTCTTCACCCCAGCCCAGCTTTTCGTCTAATGCCTTTGCCGCTCTTTTCATATCTTTTTCGGTCACCTCTGATATAAAGCAGGAATACTCACCGACGCTGTCACCCTCAACCGATTGAACCGTGCCGTCGGCGCCGAGCTTGACGGTATAGTCCTCAGCCGTTGGATATCCGAACATCTCAAGCTTATAGGACACAGTCTGAAGCTTATCCTCGGCATCGTTTTCAATTTCTATCTTACAATATGTGAAATCATCAAACCCGAACTTTTCCGTCAACGCCTTGTCAGCCACTCTACGTACCGTTGCCTCTTCCTTTGGCATGGCATCATAGTCGACCGTGTATTCCTCGGAACAGCCAACAGCCAACACGCAAATCGTAACCGTCAGAAGCAATGCGAAAATCCGTTTGGTCATAAAGAATACTCCTTTTTTAGCTCAATCCTTAATATAAGTCACTAACTCCTCTGTACTCTTACGCTTTTTCTCACGCAGTTTATCGTCAGGAGCGGCATAGCCAAGCGTTATAACCAAGCGCACGGGTTGTGAAAGTCCACATATCTCACGGATATCCTTATCGTTAAACCAACCCAAAATGCAGGTCGAAAGCCCTTGTGCGGTGGCCTCGGCAGTGATATATGCGGCTAAAATGCCGATATCTATCGAACGGTAATCGTTACCCTTGATTTTTGAGCCGAATGCCGCTGTTTTGACGTAAGGCTCCTCAGAAATGACCAGCATAACGGGAGCATCAGAAGAAAAACGGTTCATTCCCATTCCTTGGGTTGCCTTTGCGACCTTTTTAGCCGCCTCACCCTCGCATACGGTGATGTGATACGGCTGACCGTTGCAGGCCGACGGCGAAAGCCGTGCGACCTTGAGTATCGCCTCAAGCTTTTCGTCCTCCACTGCACGTGTGGGGTCATATTTTCGGCAAGACTGTCTGTTTTTAGCAATTTCAAAAAAGTCCATAGCGTCTCCTAACATATTGTTCATCATGAAACGGCAGATTCTTTCTGTCGTTCTCCTGAACTATCTTCGCAAGCACCCAATCACCCAACTCGTTGCGGACAAATTTCCAATACTCAACAAAATGCTGTGTTTTGGTATTCCCTTGAGTGATCTTTTTCATTTCAAAATTATAAATATAGTCCACCATGCTGCCACCTATATAGAACCAAACACAGTCAAACTCATCTTCAGGGCTGTCTTTCACTGCGGCCGCATAATACTTATTAAGCTTTATGCTTTTAAGAACATTGCGTTCGTTGTGCTTTTTCATAGCATCAAGCTTTTGCTGAAACTCTTCAAACAGTTCATTCGACATATACTGCCTAACCGATTCCATGCTATCCTTTGTCCAAGCCTTTTGTATGGCGAAATATGACTTTGTCACACGTTCAATCAGCTTGTCATATTTCCAAGCATTGTCAGAATTTGATAATTTCTCCAGCATATCCTTAGTAGCATGTATACGCTTGTGTTTTCTGTAAATGCATCGCACTGACAAAAATACTGAATATACAAAAGAAACAGGTATTATAATAATCCCAAAAGCACAGACGATATAATCGTATACCTGAAGCGTTTCGCCGCCGAACAGCTTCTTGAAGGAACGTCGTATTCCTCTTGAAATGCGTCGGCCTAAGCCACGGCTGCCTGAGCCGCCACCGCCACTGCCGCCGCCTGCCCGAAGCTCGGTTATCTGGTACGTACTTTGCTGAACAGCACGAGTATTTTGTGCCGACACATTAAATGTCAGACCCGAGAACAATATAATAATCAAAACTAAACAACACAGTACATTTTTCAACGCAATAGCTCCTTATCCTCTATCTGCCGCACGACAACCGTCCGCATCTCGGACAAATGATCTCAAGGTTTTGACCAAGCCTTGTTATATTGCGGTAGTGCATCAGCTCCGAAAGCTGTCGATACTGTGACATCCTGTCACGTCGATTACCCAAATCATCTGAGTTAAAGTTGGGCTTGAAATTACGTATCTTCGTTACGTAGTACTCCTCATCGGTTTCACTGCAGACCGACCGTTCGATCACTGTACGGCAAAGCTCACACTCATACACTCCGTCTCGCTTGCTCAACTGCTCACCGCAGAAAGGACAATCTTCAAATGTACCGTCACACATTATCATTCCTCTTAAAAGCACCTGCTGTATTCTTCGGAACGAATCGATATCATAAAGACTGAGATTTACGGTACTGTTGCCGACATCGTACTCGGTAATGGGGATATACTCATCAGCCTTAACATTAGCCTTAAGCACCTCTGTCACCTGCACACACTCGGACTCACCAGCCACAGGGATAAGCAGTACACGGTACTGTTTGTCCTTAAAAAAGGTAAGACTTATTGCTCTTACAGCCTCTACACTGACTGTTTCGAGTCTCAGCTTCCATTTCAGAAAGGTTGCTGTAGCATCAAGCTTTTGTAGGTCAAGCTCCTTTCCTTCGGGAAAGGTGAAATTGAAATGCCCAACCGAAAATATCGACAAAAGCAGACAGTAGAAATAGTACCCATCCTTTGAAAACTCCACCCTACGGTCAACCTTTTCGGGCACCAAATCCTGTTGCGAGAACCGTTTTAAAAGCCTGTATATCTTATTGTATTCCTTATCCATTCTGAAAACATTGGTCTTCTTAAGCTCAGGAGAGCTGTTCTGCTTTTTACAGTGCTTGTACACCGGTCTTGTCAGACGAGCACGCAAAACACGGTCGATAAACAAGGCCTTATTCAAGCAGTTCTCAGCAACGGTGCGGTATTTTGCATAATCCCGAACATAGCCCGCATGAAATTTTCCGATGGCCATAAAGTACATCAGATGATTGTCTCGTTCGAGCAGATTAAAATGCAGGTCTCGGTTGGCATATAAAATATTATTCAAAAGAGCAATGTTCTTGCCGACAAACGACAGTATCATATCGACTGCCCTTGTGAAAATAATATTTTCATAGGTTGCAAAGTTATCCTGATTTTCCTGTGTCAGCAGCTTCCTCGGCTTTAAGCCGTCCTTCGTGATGCTTTCCCAAAGCTCGCTGTGCGAGGCGGCATGGACGATGGTCTCGTTATTTATTACCCTTACCGACTCGACAGGGAGTATCTGCGACGAGGTCTTTATATGCGTAATGGGATTTGCGAAAATTCGTTTAATGGCAGGCAGAGTATCAATTATAACATCCAAAGCAGTGTTAAGCGCATCAAACTCAAAATCCTCGGGCAGGGCAAACAAATTCACCTTGCTGAGCAAAAACGAATCGAACCTTTGATAGGTTATGTTACCGTTAGTCCTTGCAAACTGTAAAATTTCGGAATAAGCGCTGTTCAGGATACCGATATTACCGTCAAAAAGTGTATCCTTAGACATGATCAATCCTCATTTAGCTTCAGAATAAACTCACTGCAACGGTGAAGATTTCGTTTTTCAAACTCTGCCGCAAGCTGCACCTTATTTTCCACACTCTTGAACTCAAGCTTGCTAACAACCTTGCTGAGCAGTATTCTTTCCACTGCATCATGCAGAACAATGTCGGGGTTCATGAAGCAGGAGCAGTAAATGCTGACAAAGTCTTCTATCTGTCTGGCTATACGGTTACCGAATGAGATATTGTACGGTTCAAGCAGCATCTCGACATCCTTTATCAGCGGATAATTGTCAATGTCAAATCTGACCGCAGTCTTGGCATTTTCAAGCAACTGAACAAAGGTCTCCACCGTAATATAGCGCTGGGCTATCGGCTGACCGTAGGTCAACGGCTTTTGAGCACGCTTATTAAAATTCATGGTGTGCGCACGGTCATATACCTTATCGCTTATTTCAAAGGTGCTCTCATCACGGTTAGCCGTTCCGACAAACCAAACATTGTTAGGAATTTTTATGGTGTGACCGTCAGCAAGACCGTAATACACCTGATTTTTGCCGTTTTCGTTACGTCGCAGAACGACATTGAGAAGCTTTATCTCACGCTTGTCTTCTTCGTTTTCCATCAATGACAGGAAATCCGAAAAATAGTATTCAATGCGGCTGAGGTTCATTTCATCAAGCACAATAAAGGTTACTGTTTCGGGGTTGAGCTTGGCTTTATACAAAGCCTGTGTAAATTTCTTGGGAGTGTAGGTCTTGCTGAATTCGTTATAATAACCCAGCAATTCATTTTTATCGCGCCAAGACGACTCGACCTCTACAATCTCACAGTTACCCAATATAGCTTCGGCAAAAATCTTGGGCAAGCTGGTCTTACCCGTTCCGCTCATACCCTGAAGAATGGTGAGTCGGGTTGCTCCGAGACCCGCAACAAAGGCAGCAATGTCCTCCTGAGTATAGCTCAGATGCAGACGGCAGTCCCTTGCGTAGCTGACGACAAACTGTACCAGCTCGGGGAGAGTCGGTTCCTTAAAGGAATAGGTCTTTCTGGCCTCGCCCTCGGATATAAAGTAAGATATTTTACGGTCAAGCTGGGTAAAGGCGGGACACGGATCAAATTCCGATTGGGAATTATCACCGCCGATAAGGGCCTCGTCGGTATCAGGCGAATAGACCATCGGCTCTGTGGCAGGCACTGTACCCGCTGTACCGCCCACCATAACGGGAGTCTCACCGACCGTGCCCCTTGAATAAGGCTTTCTGAACAGTATCACAGCCACCACAAGCATGACGACTATAAACCAAATAAACGACTGACTGGAAACGGTGTAATCGAACTCAACATAGGCAGGACTGCCCGAGCTTTCGATAAGCGATCTCATGACCTCTTCGTTAAGATGCTGAACAACCTCATAATATTTGCCGAACAAGCCGATGAGCAATGAACAAACCGCACCGCCCAATACCTCAGCCAGTGTTATCTTAAAGAACAGCTTAGATTTGCTGATCAAGGCTATGAGCGAAGCCCCGAACAAGGCTATCACGACCGTGAGGACGGCAATTATAAGGAATGCAACCACCTGCAGCCCTGCTTCGAGACTGTTATAGGTCATAAGAATATCATAACCGTCAAGCACGATATCCTCGATATCAACAGGCTCTCTGAAGGTTATGGTGAGAATGTTTCCAAGCGCCGCAACAGCGGTCAGCAACGATACGGCAGCACCTAAGCCAAAGAACTCAAGCCTTGCCGCCTTTGAGGTCTTATCAAGTGTTGTGTTCCGATTGGAAACAGCATTTCTCGTATAAACAGCCGATACTATTGCAACGGCGGCAGTTGCGATAAACGGAAGATAGCTCACGGTTGAAGCTTCGGCACCGTCAGAATTTTTGATTGAGCAAAGCGCAACGCCTGCAATAAAGTAAATTCCCGTTATGACTGTGTTGACGTTAACGAGATTGCGAATTTTTAGTTGAAATGTGGTTTCATCCGACGTATTTTTAAAGCTACCAAGCAACAGCACCGCATTGACCGCCGCAACAATGACCATGACCACAAACAGCACAAGATTTATCACACTGTCCTCGTCGGGTGCAAAAACGCCCATAGGAACAACAGCATAGTCAACACGGTCAACCGTATAGGAGCAAAGAGGAATACAAAAAAGCGAAAGGCTTAAAAATGCACTGATGCATCCTATAAGAGTTAGCGGTTTTTTAAGTTTCGACTGTCTTTCGGCAAGGTCGACACTCTTTGAGGCTTTTATGCCTGATACCACATTGAGAACTGTTCCGAATGCTATAACGACAGTAGCCAATATGATCCATATTCCGTCATCTAACACTTCAAAAGCAAAGTTGACCGCCAATAACAGCATGTGTGACAACAAAACAGATGCAACGGGCCATGCGTATACCTTATCCTTGGCAAAGGATATTACCGTACCAACAACCGAAATTGCAATATTGAATATGTATACAGCAATAAACAGCACACAAGCCACAGGGATAAACGAACCCTCGGTCCACAGCTCGGCCGTTTCCCAAACGTTATCGTTCGACGAGCTCGTAGAGCCAAATATCATAACGGTATCAATTATCAGCGTCAACGCAAAAAATATACCGCTTATCATTCCTCTTGTTTTCTTGTCAGTCATAATGCACAATGCCTTCTTCCTGCTTTTTTGATTTATTACCCTTTCAGGTCTACAATAGATAGTGTATCATTTTTATCATGCAAAGTCAAGAGGTAACCCTGACCCTGCACATCCAACTATAATACGGTTTAACATTAAATAATGTTACTCAGTAAAAGCTTGGTTCCACAGCTTGCACAGAAGCGATCGTTTTCATTAATAGGTCTGCCGCATTGTGAACAAAACCTTTGTGTTGCCACCTGTTTTCCGCAGAAGGTACAAAACCGTGCGCCGTGTGAAAGGGAATTGCCACAGCCCGAGCATTTTTTATTGTTCATCTCAAGCTGTGCAGAGTAAATATTTTGTGTCGAAACGCTTCCTGTATTGGATATCGGCACGGGTGTTACTTGAGCCCAAGGCACAGGCTCCTGCGAATTTACTGTTGGTTGACCGCTTCTGATCTTATACGCAGAATCGTATACCGTCTGATTCTCAGGCTTTAAAAACTCTTCAACATCAATATCGGCCGCTTGTGCCGAGCAACCAAGCCTGCTTTCAACCACCTTGGTCAGATCACGGTTGTGAGCCTCGTAGCGTGCGCCGACTCCCTGAGCCACTGAATAGCGGACATTTACAGCCGTTCCCTGTTCTAAAGACATAAAGTGAACGGTACACGCTCCGCCGTTCATATTATACTTAAACGAAAAATTCAAGCCAAAGGTCAATGCATAATAGGGCTTAGCATCACATTCCTTGTCAAAGCGGTCACGTATCGCCAAAATATAGGCATCAAAAACCTCCTTGACGCTTTTTTGATAGATCAAGCATATGTCTCTTCTCATGTTTTAGCCTCATTTCAATAAAAGTTATATAATAAGCATATCATTCTCTGATCTGCTCTTTAGGTATAAGACTGTGGTCATACATTACAAGAGAGTAATTATCAAGTATCAGTTCCTTACCCTTGATGCTCCCTGTTGCCCTTTCGGTCAGGATACGGTAGACCTGAGATATGCGGTAGTAATCATCGCCTTGCTTTTTAAAGTGATGATTTTCCTCAACCAGCTCATACTCTAACGGGTACTCAGCCTGACTTCTAAGCTCGCCCTTTAGCTCACCGTCCTCACACCACACAAGTAGCTGCACAGCCTGCTCGGTCTCGTTTTTAAAACGGTAATCCACATTATTGTAGTTGACCGAAGCTCCCGTACCAAAGGGCACCCTGCGACGCTCATCAGGAAACAAGGCATCACTGTGATGATGCAGTTCGGTAACGGTCAAGGGGCTGTTGAGCACAAGCCAATGTATCATGTTAGCCATCTGGCAAAGCCCTCCGCCCACACCCGACGATATATGGCCTTTTCTTATCACAAGGCCCTCCTTGTAGCCCTTTCTTGCCGTGGTTTTACCTACAGTTTTCCAAAAAGAAAAGGTCTCGCCTGAGCGAATAACTATCCCGTTGATTCGGTCACACGCAAGCTTTATATTAGTTACCTTGTTTTCCTGTAATGTCAGGTCAACATTGTGTAGCCTGCGCACAAGCACCGAGGAATGGCACTTTACGGTGTTTGGCAGTATGGTATTTGATTTAAAGCAAGCCACCCGTTCACGGCTGAAAAGATTTTTAATGTGTCTTTTTAACCTTTCTTTTTTGGACGACAGCCAATAAAAGAAAGGATTTATCTCACAAAACAGTCTCCCCGATGCCATAACCTCTCCTAAATCCTTCGTCATTTCTAATATTATATCACATAAACCGTAATGTTGCAATACGAAGACCTGCATATGTTTTTACTTTGTCGTTTCTCGTGATTTTTGTCGTTAATTGTTGCATTTTAAAAAAATGCATGGTATAATACAAAATTGTTCTACTAAATCGTGTAAGGAGTATATGCATGAGTCGGAATAATACCGTTCTTCAATCCTTGAAGGCTCGATTTGATAAAAAGTATACCAAAAAGCAATTGTTGGCAGTGCTTAAATATTCTGTCATCTACTTAATTGCGCTTGTCTATTGGGAGCTTTTGCTCCGCACACAGATAGGCTTTAATGAAATGTCATTTTATTTCGTTTTGTTCCTGCCCGCCGAGGCCGTTTTTTTGTCGGCACTCACAGGCTGGTTCAAGCCTAAATGGAACCGCATACTTACACCCGTAGTGATGCTGTTGCCCTTTCTATTTTATGTCAGCCAGTTGATATATTTCAGAATATTCGGCTCGGTGTTCTCGGTATCTATGATGGGGCTCGGCACCGAAGCAGTGGGCAATTTCGGCTGGGCACTTTGGGATACCGTTAAGGACTCGGTCGGTTGGATAATCCTTTGCCTCCTGCCCGTGCTTGCAGCGGTTCTGCTGTCCTTGTCTGCACCAAAAGGCTTTTTCAAGCGCTGTCATCCTTTGACCCATCTCGCATCACTGATAAAAACCGTTATACTGTGGCTTTTGGCCGTTTTGCTTTTGTTACCCTTCGGAACGGGCGACACCTCACCCTACGGGGCTTATTCCTCTACCTATATCGACAGCGACACCGCCGCCAAGCGTCTGGGTGTTCTTACTAACTCGATTGTAGAATTAGGCTATACTCTGTTCGGCTCATCCGACAAAAAGCAGGACGATTCTCTCACTATCCCAACCTTACCCGAGCCTGAGGTCGACCCACAACCTCAAGCACCTGAGATAGACACCTCTCCCAATGTACTGGAAGAGATCGATTTTACCACTTTAAAGTCACTTACCGACGATGAAGATATACAACAGCTTTGTGATTATTTTGCTGCTATCTCAGGCACAAATAAAAATCAGTACACCGGCATGTTTAAGGACTACAACCTTATATACATTTGTGCCGAAAGCTTTTCCAAGTACGCTATAGACCCTGATGTCACCCCCACACTTTATAAGCTCAGTCAAGGCGGAATCGTACTTAACAACTATTATAATTCATTTAAAAACACCACCACCAACGGTGAGTTTGCTTTTATGACGGGATTGTGGCCCGACGTTTCAAGAGATGCCGACTCAGGTGTTGCTACGGGCAGCTTTGCACAGTCAGCCGAAAATCAGATTCCCTTCGCTTTGGGAAATATGTTCGAGGGTGTCGGAGTAAGCACCTATGCCTACCATAACTATCGTGGCTCCTACTACTCCCGCAACAAGACCCATCCCAATCTCGGCTATACCAACACAAGATTTATGGGTGGAACCAACGGCATGAAATTTACGACCTCGTGGCCATCATCCGACCTTGAGATGATGGAGCAATCGATTGACGATTTCATAAACGACGAACAGTTCCACACGTATTATATGACCTTCTCAGGTCACGGACCTTATTCGGATGCCAATCCTATATGTGTTAAAAACATCAAAAAGGTACGTGAGCTTTTAGGCGACCGTGAGCTTAAACAAGGTGCTGAGTATTACCTTGCCGCCAACTATGAGTTGGAGCTTGCAATGGAATACCTTATGACCCGCCTTGAGGAGGCAGGTAAGCTTGATAACACCATGATAGTTCTGACAGGCGACCATTATCCTTATTATCTGAGAGAATCGGCCTTGGAGTCAATCGCAGGCGGTGAGGTCGAGGAGAACTTCGACAAGTTCCATTCCTCCTGCATTATGTGGTGCGGCGGACTTGAAGAGCCGATAACGGTTGATACCCCTTGTTGCAATGTCGACATCATTCCCACGATATTAAATCTTTTCGGCATGGAGTATGACTCAAGGCTTTTACCCGGTGTGGATATTTTCTCAAACACTACCCACATCGCAATGCTGTATAACAAGAGCTTTATCACCGATGTTTGCAGATACAACTCCCAGAACGGCGAGGTTGAGTGGCTAAGCACCGCCTCCAAGATGAGCGACGGCGCAAAGCAGGCATATCTCGACTACTGCATTGCAGTGACAAAATCACGCTATACCGCTTCTCTTCAGATGATGGATGAGGATTTCTTTAGGTTCGTGCTTGACAGCACCATAGTCACTGAAATCGCAGAAACGGTATCCTCTACCGAAAGTAGTACGGCTTCCAATTCAGACACTGCCTCGGCCGAAAACTAAAGTAACCAACAAAGACTCAGGGCACTTCACAAAAATGTGAAGTGCCCTGCTTTTATGTATTGTATGCTACCACCGAAACCACAACGTCATTTCGTGCCATGTAAAGTCTGTGCAGCGCATCCATATATGCTCCCGGTGTGTAGACTCCCGGAACCACTATATTACCCGCCGCTGTACCCTTAAGCAGGCTTCCTGTGAGCGTCACGCAGTTGATCGTCGGTAAAAAATAGGTCTTGAAACGGCCTTTATTGATGTGATATACATCGGCACCAAGCTGCTTTACCATCTGATAAATATATTCCTCCTCAGGTGCGGACAGTGCCTTTTCTTGCCAAGACACCAACGATTGCTCTAAATCGGAAATGCGATTTAAAAAGTTCTCATGCTGTTGAGCGTTGAATTTCAGACCGTAGACCACAACGGTGCGTTGCTGCTCCAATAAAAATTGCATATACCTCTGTTTGTCGACACGGAATACTATACCGTTCCCCACAGTTTTGAGTATCGAGCGTGAGTCAGGGTCATAATTGCCGTAAGTATATGTCTTTCCGTCGACACAGAGCTCACAATGACCTGCAATACCTTTGCCGTTTTTACCGTAGTTAAAAATTATCTCAGCATCGGGAGTAATGTCAGTTGGAGCGCTAGGCAAGGTATATAGCAATCTTGATGGTGTACCAAGTCCTGAGAATCCCGGCATAACAACCGACACCTTGCGAAAGACCTCTGAAACCTTTTTATTCTTGACTACAACCGAAAGCCAATCAAACAGGTAGGCGTGGCCAAGCATAGAAAGCAGGTATCCCGAGCCATTGACAACCAAGCTGTCCCGAATATCATTAGGCAGTATAACAACACCTAAAAAGAGTTGCGAAAACAGTATCGCTTGGCAGAGTGACGGGAAGAACAACTGAAAAACTCGATTGCGCCCGTAAATAAAAGAATTTATACCCTGCACAGCCGTATAGAATGAGAAATACAGTGCGAGAAAAACCAAGAAGGCCTTATAAGAGAAGCTTGGCAAAAATATTATTACCATTGCCAAGATGATCTCGAGTACTGTTTGTACAAGCATGCTTGGACGCAAACGGGTTTTGCGGCGACGTGCCAATACAAAATACCACACTCCACGCAATGGCAATAAACAGCCTGCGGCTATACTTACAATATGGACGAGCAATGCTTCGTCGTATACAGCCAGAGCACTTGCACTTACAATACCCGTGGCATACAGTATAGGCCACAACAACCAAAACAGCGAAAAAAGCATTGCCGTCCCTCCTTTTTTGAATATCTTATTCTATTAGAGTATACCTTTAAGTTCAAAATGTGTCAAGACACCAATATAATACAAAAACCTCCGTCGGAGACCCCGACGGAGGTGAATTTATGCAATAGATCAGCCCATAATAAGCTTACGCAGCTTTTTGTTGTGCTTGAAATCATGAACCGAAGCCGCACCTGCAGATTTGAGGAACGGGAAATCGGCAAGATATTTTTCAGCAGCGGCATCATACTTTTGAGGCTCTTCACCGAAGGTTCCTGCCAATATTACCGTGCAAATAAGGTCGCCGACTATCAGCTCACCCTCATAGTGCATTGCACCCAGCATGTTCCAGTATTTTGTAAGTTGCTTCTTGTTCTTGGTCTCGTCAGCCATAAGCTCTTTCATTTTTTCTATGCCGTAGCGCTTGAAGAACTCAACATAAAGGAAATCGCCGTACTTTGCTACCATGGCCTTATATTCGTCCTTGTACTGAGGGAACATCGCAAGGAACTTCTGAGCAAAGGCCTCGATACCGGGCTCTACTCCGACTGCAGCCTTTTCAGGCAAGGCGACCTCTTTAACCGAGCCGTTGGCATCCTTTACCACTTTGACGCCAAGGTCCTTGGCAACAGCCTCTAAAAAGTCCTCTCCAATACAAAGAGTATCCTTAGGGCCGTGGTCACTCTCATCAAAGAACCATGCGCTGAGCTCAGTATAATTATCCGTATCGGTAGGAGCAACTGCAACCGAGAACATCTTTTTATCCTCGTTATATGCTACCTTGTAGGTCTTAAATTCACCCTTAAAAGTGCCAAGCTCCTGACCCTCGGCCGAATAACCGTTTTCGGCCAAAACGTCCTTCAAAACATCCGAAACTTCTTTTGTGAACTGAATATTCATGATTTACGCTCCAAAATTATATAATCTTTAAAAATACATAAGGTATTATATCATACATTTTTCAGTTTGTCACTAAAAATTTTACACTTCAGCGTATTAATTACCCGTGGCAGCCTGTTCACCCGCCGCATCATAAATACAGGTAGGAGTGGCAAATATCTTTAACGGCCACTGCGGATCGGGTCCGAATTTAAAACGCTCAACCGCACAAAACTCAGGGCCGTTTTTATTACCTGTCTGAATGACCCAATGATAACCGTTCTTTTTGCCGACATAAATAGTAATGTGGTCGGCCTGCTTTTTGCCGGGACTTGCCTTGTCTCTGAAAACAATAATAGAGCCGATGGGGATCTCCTCGTCAGGGATAAACTCAATGCCTGCCGATCTGTCATAAGCAGTAAAGCCTATATTATAGGTATAGCCCTTCTTCAACCAATCCTGTGCGGCAAGATAAAAGCTCTGTGCACTGTAGGAATCCTCAGGCACCTTTAAAGAAGATGTGTCTATCTTAGCAATGTTAGGAAGATAGTTGAAATAAACATAGGTTGCAAACGAAGCACAAACCAATCCGCCCTTTTCGAAATGCGCAATATTGGGCAGACCGTCCTCGGTGGTCTCAAGTCCCGTGCTTCCACCGCCAAAGGTAATGTCTGACAGCCAACCTCTCCACTTTTTATCGGCCGACAGAATGTAGTTCCACATAAGTCCGTCAGCACGGTGCTTTTCAAGATTGTAGCCTGTATATGCAAGAGCATCCAAAAATACATTATCCTCTATATCAAACACTGAGTTGTACTTGTAGCCCGGAAAGAGCGTGTTCTGAATGGACTCTTCGGTTGAAGAAGATGAGGTGGACTGCTGTTTTGAGGATTCCTCTTTCTTACTGCTCGACGCCTGAGAGGAAGACGCTTCGGACGAGGTGTCTTCTGACGGAGTTAAATCTTCGGACGATGCAACCTCCGAAGTCTCAGTGCTTGCCGTCTCTGAGGTTGAGGTCTCGGAGCTGACCTGTGCAGTAAGCTCGCTTGAGGAGCCCGACTCTGAAGAGCCTGAATAAATAAAACTGCTGCCGACAAAAATGCATACCGCAACCGCAGCGGCAATAATAAGTGTAAGTGATTTCTTGTTCATAAACATCCCCACTGTTGTGAAAGTTTCTATTCCTTTGACTGATGTCCAAGCTATTGTAACACACATCGAATTGCTTTTCAATAGGTAAAAACTGCACGAAATAACGGCTTTGATGCCGAGATGATGTGCATTATGCACTATATTTATTTGAAGTATAGCGTCGTGTAATCGAAAAAAACGGCAGTAAAAAAGATTTTTTGGATTTTTGAAAAATAAATGTTGACAAGCGTCAAAGTGTGTGGTATATTATTTAGGCGCTCGAACGAATCACACGCTGGTTTAGCTCAGTTGGTAGAGCAGCTGATTTGTAATCAGCAGGTCGGGGGTTCAAGTCCGTCAACCAGCTCCACCTTTTTGATCAAGTTCATTCGGACTTGAAGCCTAAGAGGGTTGCGCCGTTAAGAAAACATCACAGTGTGATGTTTTTAGGTGCAAGGTGCGTGGCGGCTGTGCCGCAAGCACGGCAGACTTTCGAAGAAAGGCTGCGTCCGTCAACCAGCTCCACCCTTTTATAAGGGCGCACAATTAAATATGGGAGTGTTCCCGAGTGGCCAAAGGGGGCAGACTGTAAATCTGTTGGCTTTGCCTTCGGTGGTCCGAATCCACCCGCTCCCACCAAGAAAAAAGCACTCGCAATAGCAAGTGCTTTTTTCAGTTATATTCGCCTTGCGGCGAGTTATATTGCTACGCAGTGATATTCAGCTAAAGCCGAGTGATATTGCCCTTCGGGCAGTTCGGGAGGCGAATATAATATCACTCCGACGAAGTCGGAATATCACTAAAATTTAAGACAATATGGATTCAAACCACCGAATCTCAATATATCCACAGAAGTTTGACACATTTATCAATCCATTGCTTTTTCAAGAAAAATATGTTATAATATTTTATAATTAAATAGGGGGATTTCTGATGGAGGACATAAAAAGCAATGTTGCTAAAAATATAACAGAGCTTCGAATTCTTAATAATATGACACAGATGGAGCTTGCCGAAAAACTGAATTATTCAGATAAGACCATTTCAAAATGGGAACGGGCAGAATCCTCACCCGATATATCTGTGTTAGTTGAGATGTCGGATCTGTTCGGTGTCACACTCGATTATCTCGTAAGAACCGAGAACATTGAAGAAGCTGTTAGTGAGCGTAAAACAAAGGATGTAACCTTTAACCGCCGAGCAGTCTCTTATATTGCCGAAGGCGGTGGATGGATTGTTGCCATCTTTGCGTTTATAGTTACCACATTAATTACCAACCAAATGACATTCCAATGGCTATATTTTGTATACGCTCTTCCGGTTGTGTTGATAGTTAAATTGGTTTTTAATTCAATTTGGTTTAATCCACGACATAATTACCTCATCATATCAGCACTATTGTGGTCAATACTTGCAACGATTCATATTACTTTTTTGTATTTCAAAATAAATGTTTCGCTCATTTATCTACTCGGTGTTGCAGGACAAATTGTTATAGTCTTGGCATCCTACATAAACAAACCAAAGACCAAATAAAGTATATTAAAACGCTCTGTTTTACTTGAAAACAGAGCGTTTTAATATGATTCTCCGAAACAGAGAGTCGTAGAAAATAGGTTCTACGACAAGAAAACCAATAAGTAGACACGCTTCTCTCAAACTTCGGTTTACTCATAACTATTATAAAGATACAATAAACCTTGATGATTTCAAGCAAACACCGAAGGAGTAGAGAAATGAGTAGAGAAATCCCGATTTTCTTTTCAACCGATGATAACTACATACCTTACTTGGATGTTGCCATTCATTCGCTTATTGCGAACGCATCCAAAGATTACAATTACAGGATTATTGTATTGAACACAGGTCTCAATCCCGATAATATAGCAAAGGTTAAGATAAACGAGCGTGATGGCTTTACTATTGATTTTATTGATATTTCTGAAAACGTCAAAGACACAAAATCTCGCTTTAAGAACGTATATCACTTTTCAATAGTAACCTATTACCGCTTGTTTATTGCTTCACTTTTCCCGCAGTATGATAAAATTTTATATCTTGATTGCGACCTTGTTGTGCTCGGCGATATATCGGAGCTTTATAATATCGAACTCCAAGACAATATATTGGGTGCAGTTACTGACCAATACGTGTGCAACACAAAAGAATTCAGAACTTATGCCGAAAAAGCAATCGGCGTTAATCCCGACACGTATTTCAATGCAGGGGTTTTGGTTATCAGCTTAGAAGAGTTTAGAAAAAACGACATTGAAAACAAATTTATAAATCTTATAACGGAACACGACTTTGACCTTCTTGATCCCGATCAAGCATATTTAAATTATCTTTGCTTTGGGAAAACACATATTCTGCCGAGCGGTTGGAATAAATCTCCTACAGAGCTTGTGTGCGAAGGTAATAAAAATATTGTTCACTATAACCTTTATAAAAAGCCCTGGCAGTATGATGATATAATAGACGGAGAATGTTTTTGGGAATATGCCAAACGTTCCCCGTTTCACAAATTGATACTCGACAGAAAAGCAAAGTTTGGCGAAAAAGAGAAAACTGCGGGCGATACCATGGCAAAGGAGATTCTTTTACACGCAAACAGAATCGTTATATCAGATAATACCTTTACTAAAATACTTGGCGTAAGAGGATAAAAACATGGAAAAATCAACTCACAAATTAGAACTTATCAAAAGAATCGCAGAACTTGAAAAACAGGAACTGTGGCACCTTGACGTTGAGGATGATCCCGAAACCTATCCGCTTATGCCGGATAAAATAGATTATCTGAACGAGAAATTTTCAAATAAAATAAAGAATAAGATAGCTAATATATTTGGTGCAAGGTTTTTTGATAAAATGATCGCCGACAGACAGCTCATTATAAAAGAGGTTCGTGGTATTGAAAATTTTACCGCAGTTAAGGGCGGCAAAATCATTACTTGTAATCATTTCAGCATCACCGACAACTATGCTGTATGGGTTGCACTTCGTGATTATATGAACGGCAAAATGCTTTACAAGGTTATTCGTGAAGGAAACTATACCAATCCGCCGAAGCCTTTTGGACTTTTTATGAAGCATTGCAACACGTTGCCACTGTCAAGTCAAAAAGCAACGATGGTGAAGTTTATGAAGGCATTTGCAGAGCTTTTAAAGCGTGGCGAAACGATCCTCATATATCCTGAACAAGGTATGTGGTGGAATTATAAAAAGCCTCGACCGATGCAAGACGGTGCATTTTCCCTTGCGGTAAGAAATAACGCACCGATTGTGCCAATATTCATCACAATGGAAGACAGCGACCGTCTTGACGAAGACGGATTTCCTGTTCAGGAATACACGCTTCACATATTACCAGCTATCTATCCCAATAAAACTCTTTCTCGTAGCGAAGCAAAAAACGATATGAAAAACAAAAATTACGAAGCTTGGGTTAAAACCTATAAGGAATTCTACAAAAAGCCTTTGGAGTACAGTACGTTATGAAATTATATCTAACAGTAATCGGTATAGCAATGCTTATCATATCGGTGATAAACATAATATTTGGCACTGCCGCTTGGTATAATATAATCATTTTAGTAGTTGTGTGTACGGCATTGCAATTTGCACTTGACGGGCTTATCGCCATTATCATAAACAAGATGCCGGATAAACTTTTCGGTGCCGAAAATCCATTATACAACGTATCAGAGCTTGAAAAGACGCTTTACAAAAAAATAAAGGTGCGCAGTTGGAAGAACAAAGTATGGGAGCTTGGCGGTCTTGGTGGATTTAGTAAAAAGAATTTGGCAAACCCGAATAGCCCTGAGTACATAGAAAAATTTATTATTGAGTGTAATAAAGGTGTACTCACTCACAGATTGTCTTACCCTATCGGTTTTTTGCCAATGCTCCTTATACCGAATGTGTGTGCTTTTTCCGTTGCTCTTCCGGTTGCAATGGTTAATCTGTTTTTGAATATACTGCCGACGTTAGTGTTGCGATATAATATACCTAAACTTCAATCAATGTTAAAAAGAATGAACAGGAAATCAAAAACCATGGTTTAATATCATAAAAGGCAATTTTTTTGGAATCTAAATGGTTCGTAACAGCCAAAACAAGAAACCGACCAAATGGTCGGTTTTTTGTTTTGCGGAATAAAAGGGTGAGATGAGGACCACTGAAACAAAAATAATGGGCAGTTTTAGTGATTTTTTAGTTTGCTAACAATCTCAAAGTTCGACAATATCAATATGACGTAATAATACATCGGTGTATTGGAGAGTGTGAGTTTTGGGCGAGCCACTACTCTTTTCTTCGATTTGGAATATGTGAGGATAAACGCCTTTTATGACAACAGGCTCATTATTAAGACTTACCCTTGGGTTTGTCATAGCAACATTAATGTGAATGTGAGGATTAGTCTTATATAATTTTTGAATTTTGGTTTTAATTATATCAAGTGAGTTCATATTTGACCTCCAATTTTGAAAGTGAAGCCGCCTGATTGCTCAGGCGGCTTGCGGCTTACTCAAAGTA
>CAYRIX010000027.1:0-25369 GCA_964424555.1 uncultured Eubacteriales bacterium | reverse complement strand
AATTAAGGCATAAAGAAAACCCCGAAAACCGTGATGGTTTCGGGGTTTTTGAGTGTTTCGAAATAATACAGATTATCTCTTGGAGAACTGAGGTGCACGACGTGCGCCTTTGAGACCGTACTTCTTACGCTCTTTCATTCTCGGGTCTCTGGTCAAGAAGCCTGCCTTCTTGAGTTCGGGACGGAGCTCCTCATCAAACTGGAGGAGCGCACGGGAGATACCGTGACGGATAGCACCTGCCTGACCTGTTACACCACCGCCTGCAACACGGCAAACGATGTCGAACTTATCGAGGTTGCCGGTGAGTGCCAACGGCTGACGAACAATGAGCTTCAAGGTCTCAAGACCAAAGTACTCTTCAATATCACGGTCGTTAATGGTAATCTTACCTGTGCCGTTGTAAACACGTACACGTGCGACAGAACTCTTTCTTCTGCCGGTTCCATAGAAATAAGGCTTTCCTTCAAACATCAGTATGTCCTCCCTTCAATTAAAACGCATACTCTTCAGGCTTCTGAGCTGCATGTACGTGCTCAGCACCCTTGTAGATGCGAAGTCTGGTAAGAGCCTGTCTGCCGATTGTGGTATCGGGAACCATACCCTTAACAGCGAGCTCCATAGCGAGCTCGGGTCTCTCTGCCATCAAAGTAGCATACTGAACTGCCTTGAGGCCGCCAACATAACCGGTGTGACGGTAGTAGAACTTCTTCTCAAGCTTATTACCGGTGAGAACTGCCTTCTCACAATTGATGATGATTACGTGATCGCCACAGTCAACATGAGGAGTGAATGTGGGCTTAATCTTACCGCGAAGAATCTCAGCAGCCTTTGCAGCAACACGTCCGAGGGGTTTGCCTGCAGCGTCGATAATATACCACTTACGGGTAACTTCGCTTGTCTTTGCCATAAAAGTAGACATAACGTTAAACCTCCAAATAAAATTCTTTTTTCAGCCTTGATATAATACCACAGCTATTCTCACTTGTCAACACCAATTTTTCAAAATTTTAATTTATTTTTGCTATTCTCTCGTTTTCTCTTGTTTTCTCTCATTATCTCTCGTTTTCTCAACTTTAATTTTCAAAAATAATTTAATCATTTACCTTATTTACATTTTAACGGGTGGATGGTATAATATCATAAGTACATGTTTGAGGTTGGTATGGCAATGAGACTGTTTATGGTTAGACACGGCGAAAGTGAAAATAATCTTAAAAAGATGTTTACAGGATGGGTGGATTCCCCTTTGACCGAAAAAGGTTATAAGGATGCCGAGTCTATACGCCCCTTTATGAATAAGTTCAAGTTTGACAAAGTATATTCAAGTGACCTCTGCCGAGCGGTTGAAACCGCCAAGACCGTTCTCCCCGACCAAGAGCCTATAGAGACTCCGTTGCTTCGTGAATATAACGTTGGCAGCTTAGGTAACCAATCATGGGAAGACCAACCCGACAGAACCGAAGAGATAAGAGCAGCTATCAAAGCCAAGGACTACACCCCATTTGGCGGCGAAAATGTCGATATAGTTATGAAAAGGCTGAGAGAGTTTCTCAAAAGCTTGGAAGCTCAAAACCTTGAAAACGTTGCCGCATTTGCTCACGGCGGTGTTATTATGTCCATGTTGTTCCACGTTCTCGGTCAGCACGATACCGCCGCATTTCGCAGACCCAACTGTATGATCGCCGTTTTTGACTACATAAACGAAAGATGGGTGGTTTCGAGCCTTATCGACCCTGCCCTGCTTAACGCATCGAGCGATGCTGAACCTACCGAAAACGATAAATTATAATTTATGAGGGAAATATGGGATATTATTTAAATCCGCAGGAGCTGACCGCTATGTTCGCCGTTCCTGCATCGGTTGCCGACAAGCATTTGCGTTTGGCTTCGGCAGAACAGCTGAAGGTGCTTTTGTGGTGCCTGAAAAACGCTGATAAACAGTATGATATAGCTGCCGCATGTAACGGCTTAAAGCTTGATGAATACACCGTTCGTGACGCACTTGACCACTGGTGTGAACGGGGCGTGCTTTGCAGTACCGTTGAGGTACAGACCTCGGCAGAGCCCGAGAAGAAAAAAAAGGCGGTCCGTTCGGCCGCTGTCAAGCCAAGCCGAGACGAAGTAGCCCGCCGTGGACTCGAGGATGCTGAGATAGCTTTTATACTGCACGAAACCGAGCAAAAGTTAGGACACATCTTGAGTCAAAGTGAAGCCTCTACCCTTGTATGGTTGCACGATGATATGGGGCTATCGGGCTCACTGATACTTATGATAGTCGGGTTTGCCGTAACCGAGGGCAGACCAAACATCGGATTTATCGAGCGTACCGCAGTTGAGTGGGCCAACGACGGTGTTTCGGACATTGAGACTGCTGAACAGCGTCTGGTCGAAATGCGCCGCAAAAAATCGGCGTGGAATCTGGTCGAGAACGCTTTTGGCATTGAACACCGTATGCCGACCAAGGCTGAGCTGGAGATGGCCGACACATGGGTCAATGAGTGGGGCTACGGTCACGATATTATCCGTGAGGCTTATGAGGTCTGTATCAACACGACCTCGAAATTTTCTATTCCTTATATAAAAAAGGTTATATCGGAATGGCACAAGGCGGGAGTAAAAACTGTCGAGGATATTGCGGCTTTGAACAATAAAAACAAATTGTCAACAAATACATCAACAAATGTCGATGATTATGATGCCTTTATTAATGATATAATTATGCGAAATGAGGAGGGAATCTAAATGGCTTTTTCTAACGAGGTTTTGCGTGAAGCCTTAAAGCAAATCTCTAACCGACACAAAACGGCTCAGAAGGCGTTTGAAAAGCAAATGAGCGATATTTATGCAGCTCATCCCGAGCTTTCGGATATAGACACTCAAATGCAGATAAAAGCATCCAAGGTTGCACTTTTGATGTTTTCGGGTAACACCACACAGGCAGAAAATCTGCACCGCGAAATTGCCGAACTCAAAGCACAAAAAGAAAAGCTTTTGACGTTGGCAAAAGTACCCCAAGAGCCTGAATGTTCATGCAAGCTTTGTAATGACTCGGGATATGACAACGGTGAGCTTTGCCAATGCGTAAAGGATGTTGCTTCCAAAATTTGCTACTCTTCGCTTTTGAGCGATATGCCATTGGATGTTTCAACCTTTAAAAACTTTGATTTAAACTATTACAGTGACGAAAAGAACGAAAAGGGTGTTTCTCCTCGCCGACAGATGACTTCTGTTTTAAAGGTTTGCTGTGATTTTGCCGAAAACTTTCCGCAAGGCAAAAGTCTGCTTTTCACCGGCAGCAGTGGACTCGGTAAAACACATTTGTCTTTAGCCATTGCCAATGTGGTGATTCAAAATGGTCACAGTGTTATCTACGGCTCGGCACAGAACCTCATAAACGAGGTCAGCCGTGAGACGTTCGACCGATCGGGCTCCACCCAAAAGATCGACAGCCTTAATTCTTGCGACCTGCTTATTTTGGATGATCTCGGCACCGAGTTTTCAACCCAATTAAGTGCATCTATCGTCTACAATATCATCAACACCCGTCACATGAAGGAACTTTCAACCATTATCAGCACCAATCTTGATGTAAATCAAATAAAAGATATATATTCAGAGCGTATCTCTTCGAGAATCCTCGGCAACTATACTGTCTGCCCCTGCTTCGGAAATGATATCCGGCTTATAAAAGCGCGAAATGCCCAAAAATAATCAAAGCCCGACCGTACGGTCGGGCTTTTAGTTTATCAATTTTGCTTGCGGACAATCTTATATTCATCATCAAGGCGGAAAAACGGACACCCCTTATCCTTAGCGGTTATATAACGCATATAGTCATCCTCGTCCATATCGGCAAGACAAACATAACCGTCACAGTCCTCATCGTAAACATAGTATACACACATATCGCAATTATTTGTTGCCAAAGTCACCGCATCCTTTCCTGTGCTTGATTTTATCACAAAATCGTAACCTTTTCAACTAAAAAAGACTCTTTTGATGTCAGTTAAATTACAATGTTGTTATATTTCTTGAAGTTTAAAATTTTTTGTTATAAAATGTATTGGCTAAAATGAGAGGTATGTTTTGTTAGTACGACAAGGAGATGAGTATATATGAAAGCGGTTAAAAGAATAGTCAGCCTGCTTGTGGCTTTGATGGTTTTGACGGTTCCGATAACAGTAAGCGCCGTGGAGGACGGCTCAGATGTGTCTGATGCCTCCTCACTCAGCAACACATCGAGCAATAACATCGCTGCCGACGGATTTGCTTTGACGGTTGAGTGTAAGCTTGACGGTAAAGTGCCCGAGAATACCGAATTTGTGTTCTCGGTGACCGAAGCTCAGTTGATTTTCAGCGACGATGATGACTCTTATACGCTAGGTCAGGAAAAGGCGCTCAACGATTTCACGGTCAACACCAAGGACAATACCGACGGCAAAAAAGCTTTTACCTTTCCTGACAATGCGAAAAACGGCGGCTATTATTACAGCATTAAGTTAAAGAGCTGCAGTAATAAGCTTGCTGTAAGCGATGCCATGGAGGTGCACATCACCTTCTTTAGCGCAAGCGCCAAGACCGAGATCATAAAAAACGGTGAGCCTGTTAGTGATGACAGCTTTGATGAGTTTGCCCAGGATCAGCTTGTAACCTTCAACTGCATCACGGCAACGGCGGTCAATATTTCGACTGAGGGCTGTGAAGCCTACACCAAGGTGTATGACGGCAAGCTTACCGCCGCTGTTTCAGAAAAGAATTATAAGCTCATTGGTATCGCACAGGACCATGAGGTAGCATTGTCCTTTGGCAAGGCCGAATTTGACTCTAAGGATGTCAAAAACGCAACCAAGGTCACTTTGAGCGGATTAAAGCTTAGCGGCAAGGATGCCGAAAAATACATTCTTGCAACCGATAGATTCGAGTTAAAAGGCACTATCACTCCAAGACCTTTGACCGTCACGGCCGACAGCCTTGTAGTAACCGCAGGGGATGAAACTCCTGCCCTCACCTACAAGCTTTCCGAGGAATTGGCCGAGGGCGACAGTGCTGTAGGCTCGCTGATATGCGATGCACAAAGCACAGTTGGCACCTACTCCGTCACTCGTGGCACTCTTTCGTTTGGTGACAACTATGAGGTCACCTTTGTTGAAGGCACCTTAACCGTTTCGGGTTTTGATTATTCTGAAATAAAGGACCCCGCCTCGTCGGTCACGATATCGGGATACTTTGACCCGAACGCCACCTTAAAGGTCACGGCTCTTGACCCTGACAGCGAAGCTTATTCTTTGTTGGCGGCAGGAGCAGGCTGGGGCAGGATAATCTCATCATACGATATTGTATTTACCGCTAACGGTCTTGACGGCAGTCTTGCCATCAGCATTCCCGTTGACAGTAAATACGAGGGTAAGGAAATAGCCGTTTATCAAAAGCTTTCCAACGGTTCGATCGCCTGCTTCAAATCTACTGCTATAGGCGGTACGGTGACCATCGCTTCCAATGAATGCACACAGTTCATGCTGGTAGCTGATACTGAAAAGGCTGCCGAGGATGAATCATCGGTCGGTATGACAATTTTGAAGATCATCATTATAATACTCGCCGTTATAATCGGTTTGGCATTGGTAATTGCTCTGTTCTTCTTTGGAATGATATTCTTTAATAAGACCGAACAGCTAAAATCAATTATCCGAGTTATCCGACGCTTGCTGAAAAAATAGTTCTTATATATTCTGATATAGATTAAGCTGATGGCCTGAGGCCATCAGCTTTCTTTTGTTTTAGGAATGAAATTTTCAAATATGTAGGTCTTAAATGCCTTGCCGTCATTTTCAAGCTCGGCTTCGCTGCGGAAGGTCCAGCCAACAGGAAACGCTCCTAACCACGTTACAAAACGGCGGAAGATGTTGTTATGATATTTATGCTCATATGACACAAAATCAGGCCGACCGAAGAAGTTGAAGACGAGGCAGCCTAACAACCGCTTATAAAGCTCCTCCCCTTTAAATGCACTTGCAAGCTGACCTCGGCAGATTTCCTTTCGGTTCTTTTTATACCACCGAAGCACCGTTGGGTAAAACGATTGGATGAGATATTTTCCGTGATAGCCCGACAGTATCTTGTCAGCGGCACGACACAGCTCGTCACACTTTAATCCGACACACTTGAACTCAATGAGCAAAGGCACCTTGCCGTCTATCGTGTCAAGGCACTCAGAAAGAGTCGGTATTTTACAGTCAGTCCCATTTAGCCGCAGTGACTTAAGCTCGGCTAAGGTCTTGTCCTCCACTCTCCCCTCAACACCGCACACACGCATAAGCAGGTCATCATGGAACACAACCACCTCACCGTCACGTGTGAGGTGTATATCTATCTCGATACCGTAGCCCAGTTCCAGCGCCTGTCGAAACGCTGGCAGTGAATTCTCGGGGGTGTTGTCCATTATACCGTGGAAGCCTCTGTGAGCAATAAAAAGTCCGTTCAGTACCGCTCTGTCCTTGTGACGGCGAGTGCTTGGGAAAACCAAAAATATTATAAGCAGAAATACTGCAACAACAATACCTAATACAATATATAAGATCAGCATATCAATCCTCCACATCAAAGCTTTCCAGAACAGAGGCCCTTCTCGGCGGCTTTGAATCGCCGTGACGGACAAACAGCATGGTTACAAAAGACAGCGCCGAAAACAGAACGGCATACGGGAACAGTACCGAGTATCCCCAACCGAGGTTGTCGATCAAAAAGCCCGACAGAAGCGGTGTGGTGATCTGAGCCGCCATTGAAAAGGTATAATAAAAGCCTGTATATTTGCCGACATCAGAGCCGGTACTCATTTCGACCACCATTGGGAATGAGTTGACGTTGATTGATGCCCAGCCCACGCCCACAAGTCCGAAAATAGCATACATCAACGGAGTCTGCGACTTGATGAATATTGCAATAATATAGCAGACCGTCATTAATGTAATACCAAGCAACACAGCCTTTTTGCGGCCGAGCTTGGATGACAAAAAACCTAACGGAACGAACGCAACAATTGCGGCCACGGTGGCAACGAGCAAATAGCTCGAGGAGGTACCGAGGTCAGCTCCCCAAATTTCAACACAGTAGCGTGAAAATGCAGTAGTAACGGCATTGTAGGCCATAAACCAGAGGAATACCGACAACAGTATCAGCACAAGACTAACCTTTACTTGTTTAGGCATTTTACCGTGTACCTTGACCTCTTCAGCATCGTCCTCAACATGAGGCAGCTTGTTTTCGCGAAGCGAAACGGTCTGAACAAGTACAGCCACCAGCATGAAGCCTGCTATAACAATAAACACGGGCAGGAAGGATTGGTCTTCGGAATAGACCGAACTGCCGTCGGCCAAGGTCTCGGATCTGAGCATAAACATCATTACTACTGTAGCAAAAATACCGCCGATATAGCCAACAAGGTTTATTACTGCATTAGCCTTACTGCGCAACGGCTTAGGTGTGACATCGGGCATATATGCTACGGCAGGTGTGCGGTATATGGCCATGACGACCAGCACAGCCATTAGGGTAAACATAAATCCCCAAAAGCTCCGCATTTCGTTGAAAATACCGAGAACCACAAGCAATACTACCGAAGCGATCGTTCCGAAAAGGATATACGGTGTACGCTTGCCTAAGTTTGTGTTGGTGCGGTCGGAAATAGCACCGAAAAGCGGTAGCATAAATATAGCCAACACATTATCAATAGACATAATAGCATTAGCGGCAAATGTCTTAAGACCAAAAACATTTTCAAGTAAATACGGCACGACCTGATCGTAAAACTGCCAGAAGGCAAGTATGGCCATAAAGCTCAGGCCTATTAATACCGTGCGTTTATAGTTAAGCTTCATATCTTCCTCCGATTGATACTTTATATAACTATTATACCACAAAATGTCGCTATATCAAGTGAACAAAATTCATAATTAAATGTTGTAAAATGTCGACACAAGTGATATACTTTGAGATATAGTTTACAAACAAGGAGATGATACGGTGAGTGAAAAATTAAAGAAGTTCCTTTCAGGGCGCAACATATATCTATGTCTATCGCTGACTGTTTTTATCGGCCTTATGATACTGGGCACATTGACTTTAGGACCTAAAATCGTGGACATTGCCAAGAATCCCGAAAAATTTCAAGCCCTGCTCGGCACGAGTCCCGTTAAAAGCTCACTCATCTTTTTGGGTATCCAATTTGTACAGGTCATCTTCGCCTTTATACCGGGTGAATTTGTCGAGGTTGGCGCAGGCTATGCCTTTGGAGAGGTTTGGGGAACTTTGCTGTGCCTTTTTGGTGTTGCGACGGCTACCTTCATGATATTCAGCCTCACACGGCTTTTGGGACGAAGATTCACCAACATCATGATTGATTCAAGGGACCTTAAGCGTTTAAAATTTTTAAAGGACGAAAAAAAGCTTGTTTGGATGTTCGCTTTACTGTTCTTCATCCCCGGTACACCTAAAGACCTTTTTACCTATTTTGCAGGTGTCACCAAGATAAAATTCGGCACATTTATGTTAATCAGCACATTTTGCCGTTTACCGTCGGTGCTGACCTCCACCTTAGCGGGAGACGCCATTGTTGAAGAAAAATACCTGCAATCGATCATAATTTTCGCCGTGACAGGTACTATAGGCATCGGCGGATATCTGTTCTACAGCTTCATTTCCAAAAGAAGCGAAAAGCGCAAAGCCGACAACCAGTAATCGTTATCTATTGTAACATTTAGCTTCTGCCTATTCGGACGAGCAGTTTGATAAAGTTCGAATGTATCACAAAAGCCACGAAATCTCCTGCCACACGGTAACCGTATAAAAACGCTAAAGCCAATAAACAAAAACTCCAACCTTGGCCAAGGTTGGAGTTTTTTTGTTAATTAAAGCGCTTAACTAAATCAACTCAGTTAACGTCAAACGCAAAAAGATGTACCTGTGAGCTACCGTAATCATTCCAAAGAGTTTCAGAGAAATAGGTCTCTTTAGGAATCAGTCGTACTGCGGTGGTATACTCACCTATCTTGCCCTTTACCATTCTCTGAATATTACTATCCTCAGAATAGACCGTTTTCCACTCGCCGTTGTCAAGCAGTATCTGTACCTCAAAGGATTTGAGGAGGCATTTTGGGAAGCCGAATGTAGTATGGTTATAGTCCGCTCTGCGGAAAAGAGTAGTTGAGATATTCAGTGCATCGGGATTGCCATCGGTATACTCACGGTCAAGATCACTATCAGCAATCAGACGGAATCCGTTGACAAGTGTCTTCTCTTTGAAGGTGTATGTAATTGCACGCTTTAAGATACCCCAATATCCGTTGTCGTTACCCCAGATCTTACGGTCAAGACCGTTCTGCAGGGCGGAAGCATCACCGTATTCAGCCGTAAGCTCGGCCTGCTTGGTAAGCTCGGGCATCTTTCTGCAGAATTTCGGCAGAAAGCAATCGTCCTCCAAAAGAAGCTCCTGAACCTCATTGATGTAAGCAATTACACCTTTAGGTGTTACACCCTTTTCGATAGCAACAGCGGCCGCTGTTCCCACCGCCTGACCTATAACACCGCAGGTAGCCATAACACGTGTTGTGGCAAATGCGAGGTGAGACGCACTGATATTTCGTCCTGCAAACATAAGATTTTGGATATTCTTGGAGTAAAGGCTCCTGTACGGAATTCCGTAAGGTTCACGCAATCTGTACTTTTGGAGATGACTCTCTTCGGAGCCGGTCATCCAGAAGCCACCCGGCAGATGGTTATCTATCTGCCATCCGCCGTATGCTACGGTATCATCAAAAATACGTGCGCCTCTGACATCATCTTCGGTCATAATATAGTCACCGACATAACGACGACTCTCACGCTTACCGGGCAAGAAGCCTATCCAATCAAGCTCCCAGTTATCGGCGCCGTGGTCTCCCCTGTTTTTTATGTGATCCCAAACGCCGAACGCAATTTTCAAAAGCTCGTCACGGATCTCCTCAGTATCGTGTATGGAATCCTGCTCACCGCCAAGCTCTATCCAATAAAAGTTGGTGTTTATCTTTTCAAGGCAATCATGCGGCTTGTTGTTCATTTCCTCATCGGTGTTGAAAACATAAGCCCACTTAGGCGGAATGAAATCAATCTTACGGTCGGTCTCATGTGCCTGAATCATCAGACTCATACCCATTGTCTTCTTGTCAGCGGTATCAAGCGCCATACTCTCACCGAACTTAGACTTATCCTCACGGCCGACCATATATTCAGCACCCGTAAGTCCTGCCAAAATACTGTCACCCGAGCAGTCGGCGAATATCTTAGCCTCTACAGTATGCCATGTGTAGGTGGTTAACTGAAAGCCCGTGACCGAACTGATGGTATCACCGTCCATATCGGCATCACAGCAGGCACAGTTGAGTAAAAGTGTGATGTTTTCCTCAAACTTTACCTTTTCGTAAAGAATGGAGTCCCAAATGGAGAAATTACGGGAAGGATTACGATGCATATTTTCAAGGAGTATCTCCTCCATAATACCCGTCTCCTGCAGATGTCGGACACGGCTTCCTGCACCCGATACCCACATTCTTATCTCACTTGATGCGTTGCCGCCCAAAACAGGACGGTCCTGCATCAAGACTACCTTTGCTCCGTGGCGTGCAGCTGAAATTGCGGTAAAAATTCCGCCCAATCCACCACCAACAACACATAAATCAACCTTATGGTTTTTTCTTTTAATCATTTTAACTTCTCCGCTATCCCATCAATAATTCCCAAATCCCAGCACAAACGGGATAAAACATATTTGTCACGCATGTCCTTTGATGCTTTGAAGGTCATTGGAAGTATTCTAGAGTCAACGCCTAGTTCTTCCAAGGTTTTGGGACAACCGATTAAATCCAACAGATTTTCAATATACTCTGGCGAGGGTATTTCCTCGTTTATGATATTTAAAATGCCATCCCAACTTTCTGCAATTCGCAGTATTCTGTCAGCATGGAGTGATACGGAATATTTTTGCTCCTTTACTTCAAGGGCAATCATATCCTCTGCACCCTTACCTAAAAATTCACGCAACTGTTCATTCCAAGCGGCGAGGTCAAAGGAAGTGACATATTGCTTTGCTTTATCAATATCAGGAGTGATACGCTTGATTATTTCGTAAACATTGGCACAAATATAAGTGCCAACGGCACATTGCAGACCGTGAAACTCAACAGGTAAGCCAAACTCGGCTCCACGCATATCCCATATGTGTGAAATATAGTGCTCACCACCCGAAGCGGGACGTGACAAACCTGCAAAATTCATAGCCGCTCCGCAGATTACAAGTCCCTCAAAAACAGCTCTGACAGCTGTTTTATCACGCTTTAGGAGACCCTCAGCGTTGTCGACACATTTTTTTAAAGCTGTTCTGACAAGGTTAGCTATTGTTTCACAATAGTACTCACCATTTATGAGGTTGGATATCCTCCACTCGGCGATGCTTATATATTTTGCAATCATATCACCAAGGCCCGAGACCATCAGTTTCATAGGTGCCTTGCTTAGTATATCAAGGTCGCCGATCATAAGGTCGGCACACTTGGACGGCAAGGAGATCTTGAGTCCATCACGTGTCATCGAAGAGGTTGCCGAAGCATAACCATCCATCGACGGTGCCGTACCTACAATGCAATAAAACTTATTTGAAACGTTGGCAACTATCTTGCTGATGTCGTTGATAACACCCGATCCGACACCCACAACGGCATCGACCGACGGGTCAAAGTGCATTATTGCAAGACCTACGTTGGTTTCATCGGGCTCCAAAACGTCCTTATTGAAGGAGTAACCAACTACCTTTATGCCACTATCGTTCAAAATCTTTTCAACGGTTTCGCCTGCGGCGGAAAACGTGTTTTTGTCCGACAGCATAAAGACCTTTTTAATGCCTTTTGCCTTCAGAGCTTCGGGCAATTGGTTTATAACACCGTCGCCAATGATAATATCGGACGAAAAGCTGTGGTCCTTACCGCAAGGACAGTTGTTCAATTGGAATTTATCAAAGTAGTTCATATCATCACCAAATTTATTTTGACACAAATCAAAATAATTGTCAATATTTGAAAGCGATATTGACAAAAGTATCACAAATTGATTATAATAATGATAAAATCAACATGAGGTGATCACAATGCCAATATATAATAGAGAGCAAATGTACATAAACCTGCTTTCTCAGAAAGAACATACCGTAACAGAATTGAGCAAAAAGCTGTTTATCAGTGAGCCGACCGTACGGAGAGATATTATTAAGCTTGAAAAAAAGAATTTACTCACCTGCAAACGAGGAACAGTCAAACTCGTGATCAACGCCGCCGACCGGCGTATACCGTTATTTATTCGTGACACTGAGCAAAATGAGGCTAAGGCGAGCATTGCGAACAAAGCCTCGGCACACATCAAAGACGGTTTCGTTGTTATGTTAGATGCCTCTACCACGGCATATCATCTGCTGCCTCATATTGCGAATTTTAAGGAGATATTGTTAATAACCAACGGTGCTAAAACCGCATTGGAGGCGGCAAGCATGGGAATCAAAACCATCTGCACAGGCGGTGAGATGACATTGGAGTCATTCTCATATATCGGAACAGATGCCGAAGAGTTACTTAGAAAATATAATGCAGACATTGCATTTTTCTCATGCAGAGGCCTATCAGATGACGGAACAGTGAGCGACAACTCGATACTTGAGAATTCGATAAGGAGAATAATGATGAGAAATTCAAAGAAAAGTGTTCTGCTCTGTGATAAAAGCAAGCTTGGTAAAAAGTATCTCAACACTCTTTGTAATACAAACGAGTTAACATTAGTAATTACTGATTAGTGACAACAAAAAAGACAAGCTTCAAAAGAAGCTTGTCTTTTTTGTTTGGTGGAGATAAGCGGGATCGAACCGCTGACCTCTTGAATGCCATTCAAGCGCTCTCCCAGCTGAGCTATACCCCCAAGCACAAGTGGTATGATACCATACTTTATATAAAAAAGCAAGTGTTTTTTTATATTTTCCACAAAAAGTTTTAAAACCGTTTAACACGAACAACATTTTGTCACCCCACCGCTCGCTGTATCAATAATACGGTGGGGTGATCTTAAATTCATTCTTCTGTGTTGCTCTTGCCGATATCGGTTTTATTGTTTTGTTGTTTCTTTTGATTTGAGCCGATATTGTCCGATACGCCGTCTATATCTTCTATACGTGCATATCCGCTTTCTCCGCTAACTTCAACCTCATATTCGATATTGTCCACGATCAATGTTATATCATAAGTGTAGATTGCCTGTCTCAAACCATTACCTAAATCCAACTCACGGTCTGCCTCTTTTACAACACAGTTATCCCCGATTTCGGTTCCTACATATTTTGCAACACTTTGCTTGGCTAAATCGACAGCCTGCTCTTCACTGTAATTAATACTATTATTTGCGGAATATATCGATATGCCGAAAACCACACCCAAAGCCACTGCCGTCAATATTCCCAAAGTGACTACGACGCCAATAGTTGCACGTGCTGCCGCCTTATAATTAAAAGCTTTAACTGCTTTTTTTATGCGTTCTCCGTCAAGTGTTGCAACCTCGGCTACTGTTGGTTCATCATCCTTCAACAAGTCATTGATCTCCTTAGCCTTGGCTATTTCACCTTCAACATACTCTCTTTCTTCATCGGTAGATGTACCGTCCTTGTATTTTTTATAAGCTTCTTCAAAATTCATCATCTTTCCTCCAAAATTTCTTTAATATTTTCACGGGCACGATGTAATATGACCTTTACATTGGCAATACTTTTATTCATGATTTTTGAAATGTTATTTATCGAAAGTCCCGAAAAGTAAAACAATATGATAGCTTCTCTTTGAGTTTCATTAAGCAAAGACACTGCACGGTAAAGCGCTCGGTATTGCTCATCACGTATTATACTGTCAACCAATTCCTGACCGTCATCTGCAAGAGCTTCGCTGACCTCGCCACCGTAGTGTCGGTTTTTACGGCAGAACGTGAAAAACTCATTTCGGCAAACGGTAAACAACCATGACCTGAAATTCCCAATGCTTGAGTCAGCACTTATCAACGCTTTATAAAAGGCATTTGCAACTATATCCTCAGCGTTTGACCTGCTTTTGCTCAACGATATCACATACAACAGTACTTCGTTGTAATATCTTACATATAATTCTTCCAACAGGCCACGGTCCAAAGCCATCCCACCTCCTTGTCATTGTTTTGAAGCTTCGTATATAAGACGCAACGCTTAATATTTGGTTACATATATTTTACGAAAATAATTAAAAAAATTTCACACAAATAAAACAAAACTGACTCCTCTTAAAAGCGAAGTCAGTTAATTACTTGATGCGTAATTCAAAATAATCGGAGAGATCCAAAAGCAATCCCGCCTTTAGTTTTTAATCGGTCAGAACAAAAGCCGTTGAGTCAGGCAAGGCTGTATTATCGCCTTCATAATAAGTCGGTATCGGATCAGACTCACCTGCGACAAAAACAAGACTGTTACCGTTTCTGTTAAAAACCATTCGGTTGCCCTCTTGAGCAGTGGCGACAACTGTCCCCTCCGACTCGGTATAATATCCAAAACAGGTGTAACCGTTTTCGTATGACAGCGAAAACGTAAACTTGTTCTCGGACGGGACCAATGACAGTGTCGAACCCCGACGCTCATCATCATGCGGACAAATATAGTGGATATATTGCAATCCGCCGTCAGTAACAGTCGTCTCACTACTGATCAAATCATCGTTGACAGCAGGAGCATCGACCGCCTTGACCGCTGTTTTAGGATCGGTCATAAACAGCACGGACACTGCAAGTCCTATAACGACCGATACAAAGGTTACCCAAAAAGTCGGCTTACGGTATTTGACTACCGAGGACACACGTTGCTTTACACCTACCTCACCAAAAGCCAAAGGATATGCCGCTATCTGTCTTTTGGGCATACTGCACATCAACAGCGCCAAGGAGTAATTCTTCTTATCCTCGACCGACATGGTGCTGATAACACGTTCATCGCAAGCCATCTCAATATCACGGCTGAACAATATATATGACACCCACATCAGCGGATTGAACCAATATACCGACAGCAACAGATACCCAAGCGGTTTCCAAAGCTGGTCACCACGCTTGATGTGTGACCGTTCGTGAGCCAAAACATAGCGCTGATGCTCAGCAGTCATGCTTGACGGTAAATAAATCTTTGGACACAGTCCCCCTACAACAAAGGGCGACTGTATATCATCGCAAAGCCTGATATTATCATGCAGTTTTATAGATACCTTTGTTTTTCTGCGTATCCTGATATAACCGACTAAAGCATGCAAAAGCATACCCACACAACCCACAAGCCATACATAAGGCAATGCCGAAAGGAGACCGTCAAGCATATTGTTGCCGGAGGTTTCGGATTCGGGCAATATTGGCAGGGTATCCTGTGATATATCGGTGGTTCCCCCGTTTTCGGGTGTGGACTCAAACTGAGTCGGCGAATACACCGCCGAAGCAAACCTTTCGGTCACCTCGGTAGTGTTTGGCACAAGACTTAAATCGCTTTGAATAGACAAAGGCAGCATCAGACGTACAGCGACCAACGCCCACAGCAAACAGATCAAGGCTTTGGGCGTTCGTTTCATGATAAGCCGCAATACGAGTACGGCCAATATAAGCCACACTGCGGTAATGCTCATGTCAATCAATGCGACAAAAATCTCGGACATTATTTATCCCCAATAGAATCGATCATTGCACGGATTTCGGCAACATCCGCCGAAGAAAGCTCCTTACGTGTAGTAAAAGCGGCAATAAAAGCAGGCAACGAGCCTTCAAATGTTTTGTCAACAAACTGCTCGCTCTGCAAAGCGTGAAACTCAGGCTTGGTGATAAGCACCGAGACCGCTCCGTTTTCGTTTTTGAAAATACCTCTGTCACAAAGCTTTTTCAAGACGGTGTATGTGGTGGACTTAGCCCACTCAAGCTCAACCTTGCAAAGCTTTACAAGCTGACCCGAGCTTATCGGCGCATTCTCCCAAATGATATCTGCAAATTTTGATTCTACAGCGCCCAATTTCATTTCAGACATAGTATTCCTCCCTAAATCCTTTCGATATAATATCGATTATTTTACCCACAAAAAGTCTAACATTTTGTCACGAATTTGTCAAGACACTCCAATGACATTTTATAAATTCTACTCAATTTATTCACAAACTTTCTGAAATCTTTACCATAATTTGCAAAAACCTCTGTTAGTCACAGAGGTTTTTGTGATTACTGTTTAGCTGAACGCTTGCTCAAAAGCTTTTCGAAAAGCGTGAATATCACATAAAGTGCCAAGCCCACCGCAATAGCGACAACCAGATCGAAAATAACGGTCAACAGGAAGGTGACAACCAAAACAAGTATCTCGTGCCACTTTGAGGTCCTGCAAATTCTCGTAAAGCTTCTCCATTCACTCATGTTATACGCAACCATAAAGAGTATGGCGGCGATAGCAGGCATTGGGATAAGCTTGGCCAACGGCATTAGGAAAACTATTACCAACAACAGTACAGCTGCATGAACCATACCTGCAATGGGAGTCCTTCCGCCGTTTTTGGCATTAGCGGCCGTACGGGCAATCGCACCTGTGGCAGGAATTCCTCCAAACATGACCGACAGCATGTTACCTGCGCCCTGAGCCACCAGTTCAGCATTGGGATTGTGCTTTGAGTCGACCATTTTATCAGCCACAACACATGACAGTAAAGATTCGATAGCCGCAAGAATTGCAATAGTAAATGCATCTGGGATAGCGGCAACTAATTTTTCTGCTCCAAAGTCAAGACCGCCCAATGAAAATTTTGGGAAGCCCGAAGGAATGTCACCATACAGTTCTCCTATAGTGAATACACCTTCGTTAAGAACAGGAATAAGCCTGACCATTAAGGCTCCGACTACAACAGCTATAAGTGACGGCGGAAGTCTCTTTTCAAACTTGGGGTAAATTATAAGTATAGCGAGACAAACTGCACCAACCACCAATGCCTGCCAGCTAAAGGTTGCTATGTTAGCAATATTTGCCTCAAGCTTTTCAAAGGTCTCAACAGGAGAATTAACTGAGAACACCGCATCTATGTATCTTAGGCCTAAATAATCCTTTATCTGACCGACAAGAATAGTAACTGCGATGCCTGCAGTAAAGCCGACTGTAATGGTTGTAGGAACATACTTTATAAGGCCGCCCAGCTTACATACACCCATTATAACAAGCAAAACACCTGCCATAAGTGTTGCAAGGACGAGACCGCTCATACCCTTTTCGGGGTCATTGATAATTCCTGCAACTATAGTGGCAAAAGCGGCGGTCGGGCCTGCGATCTGAATTCGGCTTCCGCCAAGTAATGATACCGTAAAGCCTGCAAAAATAGCGGTATAGATACCCTGCTGCGGCTCAGCACCCGAGGCCAATGCCAAGGCGATAGACAACGGCAATGCTATTATCGCAACAATAATACCTGCTATAAGATCTTTTACGAATTGCTGACCCGAATAGTTTTTCAACGTGGAAGCTATCTTTGGTTTAAGATAGAATTCTTTCATGGCGCTCATTTCCCCTCTTTAATTCAACCGCATAACAATGCATCTATTATAACACAAAACAATAAATATACAATCGGCAATTACACAAACTTAAAGCCTGTCGTTAACAAATTTTGAGTAATTGTGCAAAAAAAAATAAAGCATCTCAACAGAGATGCTTTATTTCTTAATAATCCAACCAACTGTCGGGAACACCGATTGAAACTTCACCGTAATCGATAGTATCCAACTCACCAAGAGAACTGGGGTCGATGTTATCGGAAGCTATTTTCTCGTTAACAAAAAGTGACTCGAAGCTCAATAAGGGCTTTTCATAAACTCTCATAACTTATTCCTCCACGCTAAACTACACAATACAGTTTACATTATAAAAGCACTCTTGTCAACTGTTTTTTTAGAAATTCTAAAAAAATTGGTATAAGTCGCTTGCTTTGTAATTTAGCGTGACAAAAGCCAACTGCTTCGTTTTTTGAAGCGGTCGGCTTTTGTCTAATCGGTTAATTTGCAGTGAAATTATTCTTCTGCTTCCCTATTGTTTTTTCCGAGCAAGTAGGTAGCAGCAAGTCCCACTGCGCCTGCGATCAAGAGCAGGAACCATAAGGTGATGTTAGTGGTTTCGCCTGTTACAGGGATGTCGGGATCACCCTCATAAACATTGGTAAACTCCAGAACAACATCATCCTTAGCAGTGTCATTCACAGTGTAATTTGCACTGAGAACTCCGTCGCTGTCGACTGCAACCGTAACCGTTACAGTATACTCGACATCGCTGTAGATCATACCCTTGACATTACCTTCAGTCTCAACGACCTTGTAGGTGAAGGTTTCTCCTATGTCATTAGCAGTGAATACAAGGTTAAAGCCGGCCTTACCGTCCTTATCGGTCTTGGCGTTAAGCTTCTTGCCCTCGCCTTCTAAGACAAAGTCAAATCCGTCAAGTCCCATTTCCCTATCGGTCTTATTTTCGAGTATCTTCTGTACATCAAATTCGACCTCAATATCCTTGGGAGTAAATACGTTTACAAATATTACATCAACTACGGTTTCAGTACCGACTGCCATAACGGTCTTAACGTCATACTCACCGTTGAGAAGATCGGTAACCTCTACCTTTATCTTGTAAACCTTTTCGTCATACTTGACACCATCGAGCTTATCGGTTGCATCCTCTACGATCACGAAGTAAAGATCCTCATCAGACTTGACGTCGTAAGGCTTAAAGCTGAATGCTCCGTCGGTACCGTTATTTACGGTCTCAACAAAGGTTGCATTAGTAAGGTCATAGGTGGAGTCGGTCTTATAAAGATTGAACTTAAACTCACCTTCGTTAAGGTCACGACCGTCCAAGGTCTTAGTGCCGTTAAAGGTGACGGTAGTATCAGCGGCCTTGTAGGTGTTATTAAAGACTATATCGTCAAGTCCGACAGTTGCAGTTTCCAAGGTTACCGTGGTGTTGATGATGTACTTGCCTTCGAGGTTGTCGGTGACACCAATCTTAACCTTGTATACCTTTTCATCATACTTAACACCGCCGAGCTTATCGGTTGCGTCCTCAACTATAACGTAGTAGCGCTCCTCATCAGAGTCGATAACGATATCAGAGAAGCTAAACTTACCGCCGTCAGCATTCTTGACCTGCTCAACAAAGGTTGCATTAGTAAGATCATAGGTTGAGTCGGTCTTATAGAGATTGAATTTAAACTCATCGTCATTGAGAGCACGTCCGTCAAGCGTCTTGGTACCGCCTAACGACACAAGCTCATTAGCCGCCTTATAGGTGTTAACAAACTCGATAGGCTCGGTAACCAATGCATTTTCAAGCCAAATGCGTCGATCAACCTCGACTAGGTTACCGTTAAGGTCATCCTCTATGTCAATTACAACTCCGTATACACGGCTGTCGTAGGTCACACCGCTAAGGTCAGTTACTACCTCTACGATCTTACCGTGGTGGCTACCTGCAGAAGTAATGTGAACA
The DNA here is from genome assembly GCA_964424555.1 of uncultured Eubacteriales bacterium. GTDB lineage: Bacteria > Bacillota > Clostridia > Oscillospirales > Acutalibacteraceae > UMGS172. The sequence continues at coordinate 5,760 of CAYRIX010000027.1, read as the reverse complement.
TCGTTAAACACAAAGGTTCCGTCGGCATTATTTGTAGTAGTAGCAATAAGATCGCCATTAAGTGCATTTATGAGCCTGAACTCAAATTCGCCCTCATTTACATTGCGTCCGTTAAGCGTCTTCTTGCCTTCAATGTCTACATAGGTGTGTCTGGGAGTATAGTGGTTACGGAATACCATTGCCGTAGCGGCCTGACCGTTACGGGTCATAGTAGCAGTTGCAACAAGCTGACCACGTCCGTTATCGGTAACAACTACCGTGATATGATACTCACCGTCATCATATGCGACACCGCCGAGACCGCCATCAGCCTCCTTGATAACGTAATAATAGGTTCCCGCCTTATCAAAGGTCAGCGCATCAAAAGTAAAGGTATTGGTGACATTGCCCTTGGTCTGTGCGGCGGTCTTATTCACAGTAGAGAAGCTATTATCGGTCTCATAAAGCTCAAAGAAGAATTCATTTTCGTTAATGTCACGGCCTGTGAGCACCTTATTGCCCGAAAGGGTAACATCAACCGATTTTGCAGTATATTTATTAGTGAAGACTATGTCGGTAGATCCCGAAACGACCTTTGAAACATAAGCCGCACCGTCCTGCTCGACCGTAACCTCAAGCTTGTAAACTGTCGTGTCATAGGTAACACCTGCGACCTTAGTATCAACCTCCTTGACCACATAGTAGTGTGTTCCCTCTGCCGAATAGGTCAAGAGGCTGAACGAGAAGCTACCGTCAAAGTTGTTGGAAACGGTCTCTTTGAGTGTGCTTGCAGATGTGGTATACGTGCTGTCAGTCTCATGGAGTTCAAATGCGAACTCACCTGCGTACTGAACACGGTTCTCAAGGACTTTCAAACCGCTCAGCAACAGCTCGCCGTTTTCGGGAGTATAGGTGTTCTCAAAGGTGATATTGTTAACAGGGGTGGTCTGGGTTGCCGAAACGACCTTTTCGTAGGTCGTAGTTGCCGAGATCGTACCGTCGAGATTATCGTTGATCTGAACTGCGACGATATAAACGGTATCGTCATAGGTCATACCCGAAATATTTGTGTTAATCTCCTTCAAATAATACTTTTGGGTCTTACCAACGCTGGCAGCGGTGTAATCGACCTTAAAGCTTGCCTTGCCGTTGGCATCGGTCAAGGACGACTCCGCAAAGAGCAGTTGATCGCCTGTGGGCTGACCATTCTCGTCAATAGCGTCAACATAAAGTCCGAATTTAAAGCCGTTAAGCTGGAACTCTCCGCCTGCCATATCCTTATCGATGGTAATATCGATCTCAGTGGAACCAACAGGAGCATAAACGTTCACAAAATCATCTGCGGTTACGGTAAAGCCGTTCTGAGCATTGCCCGAAACAACCGTTTTGGAAATATTTTCAACGGCAGATATCTCAAGTTTACCGTCCATATCGGCATCGGTAACCGTAACACGGAACATACGGTCGACTGTATCGTAGGTTATGCCTATGCTGTCGTCACCTGCTATCTCACGGACAACGTAGTAATAGGTTCCCTCAGCGGTAAGAGTATCAGCAAGAGAATAGGTATAAGAAGTGCTATTCTTGGTAAGGTCAAACGACTTGAGCAAGGTATTATTTGCACTGCCGCCATTCACCTTATAAACCTCAAAGGTAAACCTATCGCCGTCCTGCCAACCACGTCCTGTAAGATCCTTGTTTACAACAACATCAATATCGGTAGCGACCGAAGTGTATTCGTAATCGTTGACTACCGTTGCTAAAATATTGGAATCTGCAGGAATAGTTCCTGTAAGATTGGTGCTTGAAGCAGTGTCAAGGGTAAAGCCTGCAGGCATCTTATCTGTCGGCTCGGAAACGGTATACTTTGTTTCAGCAGGTATACCCTTTATTGCAACCGACTCGCCGTTCTTTAAGGTTACGGTGAATTTACCATTGGCATCAGTGGTAACCGAAGAGGTGGAGCCTGCTCTCACGATCTCATAGGTCTGATTGCTGACCTTACCGTTGGTAAGAGTCACCTCAACAGTAAACTGCTTATCAGCCAAAGCATCGGGAGCTGTAGTAAACGGATGGGTGACATTTTTGGTGATGACCAGCTCGCCCTCGCTCGTAGGAGTATTGAGGAAATCAACATCATCAATTACATACTTGGCAACAGTGCCCGAAGCAATAGTACCGACGGCGGCGACTGCGTTTACATGAACATTCTTGACCATATAGTAATCGTTGTCACTGATTTCTTCTACTGTATATGCAGTACCCTCGGGAATTCCGATAATATAGATAGTCTCATCGGGCTTAAGGTCAACCTCAATAACACCGTTTTCGACCTGAACCTTGCCCTCGGTTCCGACCGTTTCACCTATGTTGGAAAGTATGCTGTTATATTCGCTCTGCAATGATACACCTGCAGGAGCGCTTAATGTAATTTTAAATTTGAACTGATTGGATGCACCGACCTCAACCATATCAATGGTCTTGGAGATAGCAATACCCTGTGCGGGAGTAACGGTCAATCGGCCGTTATTACCGTGATGCGTCGAAACAACGTAGGAAGCGTTGGTCTTGAGTATTGCAGGATAGTAGTACATATGAGCCGACTCGGTCAAGGTCTTATCGGCTTTTTCCTTAAAGAAGTCAGTTACATTCGGGTGGTTGTAAACATGACCGGGAATAACATAGCAATTCAAGGTGCCGTTATAAACCGCCTCGGAGATATCACTTTCAGCAATAGCCTCGTAATAAACGATAGGCTTGTCAGAATTTTTAGAGAAAATGTACTGCTTGGTATAATAGGTCTTACCTGCCTCGGGAGCTGTGGTTATTGCATTATCGTCGCCCTCTGCGGCATAAATGGGAGCGATATCAACATAGTAATATCTCTCGTTATCCTCATTCGGGGTAAAATCAGCACGTGTAACGACGTGATCATCGTGACTGGCAGCGGAAATATCGAAGTAGTTGGTCCAGAATACACGGTTACCGTTATCGTCAATGTGCTTCTCATCGGTGATCTGAGCAACATTAAGCTCGTTCACGATAGGATCAAGACCAACCTCATAAAGAAGTCGGACAGGAGTTGCCTCGGTTATGGTTACACTTGTAACCTCGGTGTCCTCGTTGATAACATTACCCTCAACGGCAACGTTGTAGGTCACCATTGGAACGAGCGCTGCAGGGATGTTCCAACCAAGTGTCTCGTCACCTGTTTCAAGGTTCTTTACGATTCGGATAGTCATATACATCATATCCGAATCTTTGATGCTGCCTGTTGCCTCACCAAGCATACCGTAAGACTGTATAGCATATACAGGGAACTTATCAGCTATTCCGTCGTTATTGGTATCGACACCATAGTCGGTAGGATCGGTAGTTCCCTCGTTATAGAAGCCTGCGAAGCTGTAGTCAGCATAAGCATACCAGCCGATGTGGTTGGCAAACTTACCGCTTTGGGCATCGTAATAAAGCTGATCGGCCTTTAATGCATTATTGATGAGCTGTAATGCTGTGGCATCATCTATGTTCATACGGGTCTTGACCGAATTGACAAACTCAACAACCTCGTCGGGTGTGCTTTCGGTCAAAACAAGCGTATCGTTGGAAATGCTGGCAGAAATCTTTTCCATCAGCATAGCGCCTGTATAAAGAGTGCCGTTAAGCAGGATGCCCTTGATATCCTTGACATCCATATACTCGCCGATCTTGTCCTCAAACTCGATATAGCCGTTGAAATCAGGGTTACCGCCTTCAAGGCTGGTCGGATAATAACGGGATTGGATGTATATCTCTTTTATGATATCGTCAAACCCAACAACGAGACCTGCTGCATCATTTGCACTAAAGTATTTGTCGGTATAAAGATAGTTTTCTTCAGTAATAACAGCGTTTCTGTATATGCTTATATCCTTCGTCTGAAATCTACTACCTGAAGATCCGGAGCGAGGTACGGTTAAACTCATGGAGCTTGAATCACCGAGTCCAAAATAAGTTTTCCAGTAAGCACTGCTGCCATCGGTGGCATTGGCAGGATCAAGCACAGCCTTGGCAACCGAATCATTACCCACGCCGACGCCTAAAGAGTAGAACAAACTATCGGTCTCATACCAAGCCTCAATCTCAGACTTGACATATGCTGCGGTAAGCTGAGTAAGGAAACCTACCTCAGCGGTAGCGCTGTTGTCGTTTCCGTAACCGATATTTGAATTGTCCGAGTGAACATTGGCATAGTTAGAGGTTGCAACGGTAGGAGCACCGTCAGACATCAGAACTGTAATGGGCATACGCTTGGTGCCGCCCTGAATAACACCATCCTCTATAGAGGTATCTTCCTTAGCAACACCTTTAAACATTTCCAAAGCCCTGTAAAGACCGCTTTGGATATACGTTGCACCGCTGACGGTCTTTTGGACATTGAAGTCATTGTCACCGTCGGAGTTTTTAACACCGGAATATACACTGATGTTGTTATTTCCGGACAGGCTAATGTATCCCGCAATTGATACATTTTTATTATCTTCGCGGTAGGTGTACGTGCTGGTAGTGGTATAACGGTCAAGAGGCAACAAAACGACAGAACCCTCAGACGGCGTCGAATAACCATCATTTACGTTGGTTCCGTTATAAAGGACAACACCGACACGGTTGTGATTATTGAGCTTCAACAAATCGTCGATTGCTTTGTTGGCCGCACGAACCATGGCAGTATGCTTTGAGGGGGTAGTATCGGTCACCATAGAGCCAGATACGTCCAACACAAGTATAGTATCGGTCGGGATAGTTGAGTAACCCACTATTTCCTTGTTTGAGGCTATAGCCGACAAGGCAACAAGGAAGTTATCGTTTGTGTCGGTCAGTGTTCCGCCTGCGTTGGTGTACTCTGACGGCAATGCGTCAGGAGTAAATACCGACTTGTCGGTCCAAACTGCACCTGCATTTTCGGTTGACGGATGGTCGGAGCCAAAAAGCAACTTCCACTCATCCCAAGTGTTGACATCAACCGAGCGATCATCCACCGATGCAACATCGATAGCAGTCGCAAAGGACGGCAAAAACGACATCAAAAGTGCCAAACAGAGTAAAGCACTGATAAGCCGTCTTCCTTTTGTTTTTAAATTTGTCATAACTATACCTCCAAAGGGGAAAGATACAGCACCTTAAGCGCTGTTTTGCAGAGAACACAAAATATTTTGGCCTCGTTAAAATACAATGTAATGTTGCATCGAAACAGGAAAAATGCCATTACGACCCACTACATCTAATTACAATATAAGTTTAACACAAGATTGTTTTCTTGTCTATGTTTTTAGGTGAATTTTTTTGTTAAAAAAATAACAAAATTGTAATTTTCGTTTTCAAAAACCGCATGAAATCAATGCAACCTTAAAATATTCCGTGAATTCCGAAATATGTTAGGTGGTGGGAGTAATTTCCTGCGGTCACCCTCTGGCGTTCACAGAACGCCCCTACAACGGACCTATTCACGCAAAAAAACAAAAAGCACAACGCCCGAGGGCATTGTGCTTTTTTGTTGTGATAATTGGTATCGGTTAATCAACTCTAAATTGCGCAAATCTACCGAAATCAAAATAATTTCGAAGGAGGACACAACCAATACTCGTTATCAGCGTTTACGTCCGGGTCACACTGTTGGTGTCAGCGGGACGGACTTTATGACAATATCAATCGAACGATCGATAGGTCATCAGAATTACGGCTGCCAGTACTCGTTATCGGGAACGGCAATGGAAACCTCGCCGCCTAAGGTGATGTTATCGTCAT
>CAYRIX010000026.1:0-26820 GCA_964424555.1 uncultured Eubacteriales bacterium | reverse complement strand
TGGGACAAACTGTGGTCAAACTCAAAATCCACGCATTTTTGAGTTTCCTTAAAACTCCGAAAGTCCGCATGAGTAAAGGCTTTTCGGGACTTCCGCAAAATCTCGGCTACAACTGCTAGGCACGCTCCCAAATGTCGCGCGCTACCAACTGCGCCACACCCCGATTTATTTAGTTTACGCTCGGATTTTAACAGAAATTCCGCAACTGTGGGATACTATGTGGTCGTAAGGCTATTATAGCATATTTCCTAAGAATATGAAAGCGGAAAAACCGCAGTATTAAAGTCTTATTTTTGAGGATGAGATTTTCTAATCAATGTGTTTGATAATACTCTCAAGCTTAGCATGTTACCAATAGCGCCACACATAAATGAAGGTTAATAAAGTTTTGTTTTTTACGCACCGATTATTTTAATTGATTTGACGCTATTTGTCAAGAGTATTTTCATGAACTTTCCTTATATTGATAAAAGTGATGTGGATAATATTGCAAATTAATGTGTTAACGATATGTCGAGGCTTAAAAATGCCTTGACACACGTAACACCCGAAGCTACAGGAAAGTTTAAACAGTTGATACTGAATTTATTAAACAAGCTAAAAAATGTATTTTCGAAACAGAAAAACCGTTTTGTTGATATTCAGCATATTGAAAACGAGTTTGTTAAGGTTTGTGATTCGGCTCAAAAGGCTTGGGAACAGAAAAACACACCTAAAAATGAAAAATCCACCGCCGAGGGTGCGAGGCAATATAGTATCCGTAAGGATATTGTTGATGTCAATGGCAAAGAATATGAAACTGTAGTTGAACTTGATAAAATTGCTTCGAAAAGGGTTCTTTCTGAACCTAAACGTTTGTTGAATTATATTAAAGCAAATTTTGTCGGTTTAAAAATACCCGTTGAGGACAACAACGGCAATACGGAAATTATTGAGTTTGCTGCAGAAAACGAGACTGTAACAAAGAACGGCAACAATCATCCCGTTTTAAGAGAACTTGCCCATACCAAAGGCGAAACCCGAAGAAAGGTTATTATTAATGCGAAAGAAGTTATAGAAGAGTCGGTATATGACCCGAGTTATAGTTCAACCGATAATGACCACGGATGGCTTGATAAAAATGGATGGGAATCTCGCAAGACATATGTGCTACAAGATGGGGTTATTTATGAAACTTATTTGAAAATAGCTAAAGCTGCTGACGGAAGGAATATACTTTATGCCGTGAATTTGGACATAAATAATGGCATCGCCGTAGATCAGGGTGCCACGCAAAAGCGCGCGGCCATCTTATCAGCGATGCCATCAGATAACAGAGTAGCACAAAAAGAGCCATCTGTCAATAGTAATTCTACGCAGAAAAGCAAAGATTCTACGCAGAAAAGCAAAGATTATTCCGAAAGTGGGCAATATTCTGTAGGTTTAACAGACACCGAGGAGCTTGACACTATGGCTGTAGCTGATGAGCTTATATCCAAGTACGGTGAGAGTACCAAGAGTAAAAAGACTATTGCTGATGAGCTGGACGATATATTTTATTCAATGGTCAACTCGCAATACTCAGACGGATATGCTACAGCTCAGAGCATTGCCGAGAGCTTTAACGGTGCTGATGTAGCCAAGGTAACAAATGAAATCTACGATAAGGTCGCCAAGGCACATGAAAAAGCGGTGAAATACGCAAGCGAAAGGGTCGCAAATGGTCGAGCAGGCTGAGGCCTTGGCCGATATACCGTCAGATATACTGAATATGGCGTTTGGGGCTGCCGGGGATAAGCGCAACGACGTGAAGGCTACAACGATCGGCATAAATCCTCAATCTCAGTTTTACAAAAAATTAGAGTCCGCAGGTCTTGCGAACTCTGAAGGCTTTATAAAAGGTACTGCTATTCGTGACGAGGCGAGACGACGTGCGGTTGCTGAACAGACCAAGTATGCAAAGCAAGAGGAATCGGATGATGTTACCACAGAAGAAGGAGTGATTAATAACTCAGAAGAGATAACGGTGAATATGTCCGAAGCCGAACGTGCCAAAATACTCCGAAACAAAACAGTTACACCTGTTGAAGTTAGCTCTGAATATAGTGAGGATTTTGATTTTGAGGATCTCAAAAACAACATAAAAAGCAAGGTCGAAAAGACCCTGCTTAAAAAGTTTCGTGAGTTGGGATTCCTGAAGAAATATTCTTCAACTGCTATCGGCGATATTGAGTTTGAATTTACCGGGGGCGGTGTGCGGAAGAGTTTAAATTCGCAAGAGACGTCGTACGGCGGCACAAAAGCTGATTTTGCAAAAGCGTCAGCCAACCTGCAAAAGCTACTTGATAACGCCATTCTTGTTGAAACACATACCGATAAAGGAATGGGTACAGATAAGGAAAATCCGCAGTTGAAACAGGTATATGTGTTGCTTAGCGTTATGCGTGATGGCGACAGTATCATACCGGTTCAGTTTGAAGTCAAGCAATACGTCGACAATAATAACAGACTGTATCTTGCTGTAGCACTTACAAAAATAGAGACAGGCGTCATGGACGATACCATACACGGTGAAAACCATGCATCGACACGTCTGTTACCTGTCTCCAATATTAGTATACCCGATTTGTTTGCAAAAATCAACCCTGATGACGGAAAATTTCTTAAATATATCCCTGATGAGTTCTTGAATGATGAACAGATAGCCTCAAAGCGACGAGCTCAGAAAGAGGATGCGGATAAATACGGGAAGCCCGAGCAGGGTGGATTTACCGACGTGCCTGACAGGGAAGTCCAGCGTGAAAGGACCGTTGATGACGAGAACCGCGATTTTGCAACGGGTAAATATCGCAGTCCGAGGCAGAGGCAGGCTGAAAAGATAGCAGAGCTGTTTGGTATCAAAATGTGGTGGGATGAAAAGCTTACTTCACCTTACTATAATTTTGAGACACACTGTATCTTCATGAGCCCGAAAATGACGATCAGCGATATGTACGCTGTCATGCTCAAGCATGAGTTGGTGCACCATTTTGAATTAAAAAAGGGGTACGACGGTTTTAAGAATTATCTGTTTAAGAGTAGTTCTGCGTTTGCTGATTACGTTCAAAAGAAGCTTGCACGTGTGACCCACGGAGAATTCAAGGGTACATATGAGGAAGCTATTGAGGCTTATACAAAGTATAAATACGAGCAGTATAAAAACTCATCTGAGATTCCAGAAGGCCTAAGGGAGCGTTTTACAACCGAAATGGCCGAGATGGAGATAGTTGCTGACTTTGTGGGTGAGCGTTTGCTGTTCGGCAAGAATGTTGATAAGTCGATGGACGCTTTGACAGAACTGGCACAGACCGACCGTAACTTGTTTCAAAGAATCTGGGATTGGGTAAAGGACAAGCTCAGTGCACTCAAAAAGCGTGGAGATGTTCAGGATGCATCAATCATTAAGGATCTCGAATATCTTGAAAAGCGTCTCGGACGTGTGTGGGATTCCAAGGATAAAAAGAACTCCACCGCAAATGTTGGGGTGAAGTATAGACTTGACACTTATAGTCAGCGCCAAAGGGATAATTGGGCAACAAGCAAGCGAATTGTTTTGTATGAGAATGACGCACAATATAGAAAATTCATTGAAGATTCTTTGTCTGGCAATATCGCCGATAAAAAGATTTACTTTGGCGCAGTTTCAGCTGAATTGGCGAATGCTATAAAAAACAATACGGGTATAAATGTTGAACACTATAATTGTTCTCTATCCTCGGATGAAATTTTAAAAATCAACAAGGACCACGGAAATCAAACAAAAGAAGAACTGCGAGGCCAAAGAGCAATTACCGTTGATGACTATCTAAAATTCCCACAGGTTGTTCAAAATGCTGACAAAATAGTTTTGTCTCCCAAGTTATACAATGGCAAACCGGTTATTTCATTTATTCAAAACGGAAATGAGAAAGTAACAGTATCTGCAGTTGTGTCTGATAAACGAATGGATCTTTTTATCCAGACTGCGTTTATCAACACAAAAAAAGGAAACCTTGCCACGCCGACGGCTGATCAAGCCACCGTCAATACGCCCGAAGCGAGCAGCGGTACAGTTTCCGATAATATTATACCCAATCCTGACGAAAATGTCAAGCATTCTATCGGTCTTGCTAAAGACGGGGTTTTTGAACCTGAAAAAGTGGCAAGCGAATTGACCGAGAAGTACGGTAAAAGTGCCAAGGATAACGCAACCTTAAGTAAGGAACTTGAGCAGGTTATGTCAGCAGTTGACCGCACGCAATGGTCCAAGGCATATGAGATCGCTCAGAGCATTGCCCAAAGCTTTGAGAATGCCGATGTAAAGACGATCGCTGATGATATTTACAACCGAACTATCAACGTTCGTGACACTCAAGTTTGGGTGGAAATAGATGCCACTGCCAAGCAGAGCGCTAAGGTTGACAAGCAGGAAAACACCCGTCTGAAAGAGGAAAATAAATCCCTCAAAAAAGAGGTCGAGCGTCGTGACAAGCGAATCAAAGAGCTTGAGGGCAAGGAATTTAACAGTCACCGATATCACGAGCAGATGGAAAAGAAACGTCTCGTCCGTGAGGACAGAGCAAAAAACCTTAAGCATTTCAGGAGTATTTACAACCGTCTTAATACCAGACTCCAAGCAAATTTGAAAACGAGCCAATCAGTTACACGTATTATCTGTATTCTTGGTATAATGCCTCTTGGAAACATTTGGGTAGGGGACAACCGTGTGCTCGGGTAGTGCACGTGCAATATTGGTAATCTCAGTCATCAAATAGTCGCAGATACGGCGGCGTTCTTCATCAATAGGATTATCTGAACAAAATGCTATCGGTTTTCCTAAATACATTTTACGGAGCTTCGGGGCTATATACAAAGGGACAAAAAGCAGTTCTTTATTAGTTCTTTTATGATACAGCTTTGCAATGTCTATAAACTTATCCTGAAATTCATAGATTATGTTATTGTATTTAACCTCGTGCTCAGGGAAAATAATGATTTTATCCCCGTTTTCCAAATGGTTCACGGTGTTTTTGAAGGTGCCTACAATTCTACTGTCATGGTACACTGCAATGGCGTTGGCATTGTTGAATATAAACGATGCCAACGGAGCTATTATATGTGAAAGCAGCTTGTAAAAAGGACGTGCCCATTTAGGTTTTTGCGACCAAAAATCACGGTATGCGTATGCAGGGACCTCCTTTGTATTCATCATTTCACCGGCACACCATGTGTAACGGTTACCGTTAAAATACAGTTCGGTACTGATAGGACCGTGCATTTGCGAGTGATTTCCAACCAATATTGCTTCTTTATCGGGTAGGTTTTCGACACCGACTATCTCGATCTTGGGATAGAAAAATCTCACGGTTCGCTTGATTGCTCTAAACAGCAGAGCCGGTTTCTTTTTGAAAGTAGGATTCATTTTGTACACTTCGATTTCATTGGGATATTACTATATTATACATGTCAAATGTTAACATAATGTTTAGGTTTTGTTAACAAAAATATGACTATCAGCAAACAAGGATGCGTTTACTGATAGTCTTTTGCTTAATTAACTTTTATCGGGATGCGTATATTCCTTGTAAAGCTTTATACAGTCATAAATAGGGGAGTATTTCTGTGCACCTTCAGCGGTGACACAGATTATGTCTCTTCCGTCATCGGTTACTGCGTAACTGACAAGGCAGAACAGAGATTGTCCCGTATAGCCTGTTTTACCGCCCTTTATGGTTGCTACCTCAGGCTCGGTGCCGTACATCTTTTCAAACATTCCGCTGTGAAATTTCAATTCATCGTGAAAACTGTTCTTGGCAACCGTGTAATACTCGGTTGAAATTACTTCACGGCAGAAATCGTTATCGATCACTGCTTGCATTATCATCGCCATTTCGGTACAGGTGGTGTAATGGTTTTTATCGTGCAGGCCGCTGACATTGGTGAAGTTTGTGCTTTTTAGTCCAAGCTCAGCTGCTTTTTTGTTCATCAGCTTTACAAATTCAGCCTCGGAGCCAGCAACGTATGTTGCCAAGCCGACCGATGCTTCAGCACCCGATTCAAGTGCCATACCGTATATCATATCGACTATTCTGACTTCCTCGTTTGGGCAAAAGCCAGCCAAGGTCAGACCTTCACGGTACAACGGGTCAATAACAGCAGAGGTCATTTTAAAGGTGGCGGTGATATCGTCAATATTTTCGGCAACCACCAACAGTGTCATGACCTTGGTCATAGAAGCAGGGTAGATGACCTTATCGGCATTACGACGGGCGAGAATGGTGTTATCAGAGGTGTCGATAAGTACCATATGCTCGCTCTCAATTTGATTGCCTAAAGTAACGGTATAATCAGCAGTTTTGGGTCTTGTTATACCGTTTTCGGGGGTTGTGTTGACGGTCGAGGCCGTGTCTTCGGATGCGGTCGACGAGGTATCTGAGGCTGTATCAGCATGTTCTGTGCATTTTGATACCGAAAGCGATATCAACACAACAATAAGTGCCAAAGCTACAATAGCTAATGCCGTTTTGACCCAAGGCTTTAATCGGCGCTTAGGCTTTTTTGGCGGACGGCGGCCTGATCTTGGTGTACGGTCAGGGTCGTGACTATTAAAAAAATCACCGTATTTTGCGTGATCGTTATAATATGACATTTCCTACATCCTCTAAACTTATTTTTCTGAAGGCTTTAGATATGCTTCGAGTCGAAAAATGGGCAGGCCCTGAGACACGAATCGCTGTTCGTACTCAGTTACTATGTTGCCCTCAAAGTCGCTGTTGTGAAGGTCTAACGATATATTTTTAAGTGTAAAGCCGTGATCGGACAACTGCTCCAAAGAGAATTCAAACAACTGACGGTTGTCGGTCTTTTGGTGTATCTCGGCATTTTCGGCCAGTAATTCACGGTATAGTCTTAAAAAAGTCGGACTTGTCAGACGGTGGCTTGCGTGACTCTTTTTAGGGTAGGGGCAGGAGAAATTCAAAAACAAGCGTTCAACCGAATGAGGCTTAAGGTATTTTGTTATGTATTCCGCACCGCATTTTAAGAAGCGGACATTATCGACACCCATCTCAATAGCTTTTTCGCAGGCCTGAACAATTACATTACTGTTTTTTTCAACCGCAACAATATTGACCTCAGGATGCTGCTTTGCCAATTCGCAGGCGAACTGGCCTTTTCCGCAACCGATCTCAAGCCATAGGGGGCGGTCAGTACCGAACCACTCGGTAAGATCGATATAATCCTTTTTATCACCTGCCGTAGCGAAGTTAAGGTCCTCCGACATCGCAGAAATAAGCATACCTCCGCAGGCAGATTTTCTGTCGTCAAGGTGCTTTAATCTTTTCATTCTCATACTTTTCACCTGAAAGTTACAAATTACTTTAACATTATACCGCAAACACCCAAATATTTCAACGGTAAATTGAAAGGCGAGGAACAGAAATTGAAAGGTAAGGAACAGTTATGACAATAAAAAAATATTAGTAAATCTTTTGCAAACTTTTGGAAACAACAATCACAAACAGTATCAACAAAATGCAAAGTATGTCGAATATAATCGATTGTGTGAATATATCACACAATAATGTAAAAGAAAGAGCGGTCGGATTGCTCCGACCGCTCCCCCTTAAACTATTATGGATTATTGCATAAGGCTTGATATGATTTGATATCTTAATGCTCTGACAGTATACCGTCTATCCAACCAGGATAATAAACACCATACCTTAATCCCATGTCGTGAAAATTATTATCTTCATTAGATGATTCTTTATAAATTTTAAATTCTCTAACTTTGTTTTTTTCACTAATATGATTGGTATAGTATGAAAAATTCATTAAGTAAGAATCATTATTATGTGTTGTAACACGGTATGTGACGCTTGCGTCATCATAGCACTGGGTTTTATCGGAACTTATTCTTCCTCCAGTAGAAAGATTGAGCTGAACTAACGATTTTATCTCCCCGTTAAAAGTGTCAAATGTATAATTTTTCCCTAACGAATAATCGGAAAGATTTAAAACATACTGTGTAAACATACTGTCAAAAGATTCATGGTCCCTATTGTTAGTTGCTTTTAGAATTGATAAAGCTATCGCTTCGGCTTGTTGGCTAATAATCGCCTTTTCTTCATCAGTTTCTATGCGTAACCTACTGTGGCAACCTATTAAGCCTAAAAACATAGTGCAAGCACTAATGATGCTAATAACAGTTTTGAGAAATAATTTCATATTACTCGCCTTTCTGAAAAATAACTAATCAATTATTTTCTCCAATGGTATGTGGCTAACATTCCATTAAACTCCCACTTGCTATTACGCCATGCATCTTTGAATCCTTCGTATAAATCTTTGAAATCAGTAAAGTCGATTGTTACAGTCATATCCAAATTATTAGCATAGGCATCTTGGTTAGACGGGTCAAAACCGGTTATCCACCATTGCTTCTCCGTTGGATGATAATCATATAAAACTTTGTTAGACTCAATTTCTTTCAAGGTTAGGGACATTGGCATTGCATACTCGGTTGCGGTATACCAATGTCCATCAATGGGGCTTTCTTTATAAATTCCGACCTCAGCGCCTGAACCCAAGTTGATATAGTCACCTTTCCACATCCAAATGACAAATTTTTCACCACTAGCTGTTTCAAAATAGAATCTGTCATTTTCTACCGTATACCCCGTTGAACGAATACCGATATCAAAAGCAAAGTCATAAAAGTCATTATATCCGACAAAGTCCCAACTTTGCCAATAGTCTTGGCCGATATGATAAATTCCTTGGTCATCCTTCTCGGCATCTATCGCCAAATCTATAGCCCAATCCAAGTATCCGGCTGCAGTCAGATCTTTAAAAACATCCACGCCCCAATTGTATACATCTGCAATGGGTTGGACAATAGGATCGATTATATGTTCGTATTTTTTATACTTTTTCGTAAACCAATCCGATAATTCTCGGTACCAAGGCTTGAGACCCAACGGGTCAATGTTGGTGATCGGGTTGCAGTTAGCATATGCATAGCGGTTGAGTGTTACTCCGTCAGATATAGCACCTCTTACTATGTCAGCATTTACGAATCTACGTAAATCAGGCGAATAGTAACGGGCACGCATGTAGTACAGGCCGTTTTCGTCAGTGATTACGCCGTCTCTGCCGTTGTAGAGGAATGGGGTAACGCTACTGCTGCCTTCGGTCAATTTACCGTAGGTATCATATGTGAATATATTGGTAACAACACCATTGATGTTAGTCAATGCAACTGTGCTTCCACGGTAATCGAAGTGGTAAGTTTTAAACGCACCGTTGCATTCCTCACCGATAAGACCCAAGCCATACACATACTTTGTGATTGTTGAGCCCTTTTTCATTACGAGCAACTGGCTCAACTTTGCTACAGTGTTATATACGTATGTTGTGGCCGTGCTGCCGTATACCTTTTTAATACGTGTATTCTCGGCGTTATAGGTATATTTACAGCTCTTAGCCGAGAGCAGTCTGTTGGACGAGTCATAGGTGAGGGAACACTTTGTACCGTCCTGATAGAAGTACAGCATGTTGCCGTCTTCATCAAAGCCTACGTTGTAGCCGTTGTATGATTTCAGGCGGTTATTGGAAGTGTACGAATAGCTGTTTTCCTCGCAACAGTTGTCGGTTGTGTAACGAATATTGCCTGCAGCGTCATATTCGTAGCTTTCTTCGTACATATGATTGCCGTAAAGATTGGTAGTCAATTTATGAACTACCCTCGATAGGCTATCATAAGTATACCAAATTTTTGACTATATGTCAATATATTACAATAGATAACATCAGCCGTTTTTTTACAAACTGTTGGTAATAATTATCACAATCTATGTCGCAAGAGCACAAAACGTGTCGAATTAAATCGAGGGTGTGAATATATTACACAAATCAACAAAAAAAGAAAGAGCGGTCGGATTGCTCCGACCGCTCCAAGAAGCTATGCATAAATATGTTGGTATTATTTTGTGAAATTTATGTTATGATTTAAACAAAATTATTATCAATCAATAGTTGCGAAAACTCATCAGTGATTTCACATACTACATTATTCCAACCATTAATACTGATGTAAAATTTTCCTTTATTCTGAAAAATATATGCACCAATACTCAGGTACGGCAATGAATGCGGTTCGAGGCTCACATACTTGTGATTTATTGTTCTGTCATACTCAATAGTGTGGTTTTCTTTGATTACCTCACTAAGTACAAAACTTATATCTGTATTGCTAATCGTAAATGTATCTTCAATAAGCACATAATCAGATCTCAAATATACAAAATCTCCCTTTGAACTGCTGATAATATACATAGGATTATCTGTTGTATATGAGTAATAAACCTCCAATAATTCTTCTCCAATTTGGACAAAATTATTTTTTTGATTGTTGACTATACCGCCTGCTTGATAAAATAATTCATTATCATAAATATATTTTTTATTATTATACACATAGTGCCCATATTCCTCTCCTTGTCCTTCAACGAATTTGACTGGGCAAGAAGAGTTCTCTGAATAAATATCACATGTTTTATCGAATATTTTATCAACAAAATCCTTACAAGCGGAACATGTTAAACACATGATAACTGACAATACAAATGTAATAGAACGTTTATACACGGCATAACTCCTTTTGAAAATGTTGCTAATTAAACCACAAGGTACGTAACTTCCCAAATAGAGCATTCTCATGAGCATCTTTAATAATATCGTCAATGTTGCAAAGTTTGTCAATTAGCGTTTCGGCGCCTTTTTTAAATTTTTCCCCATAATCAACAACCTTTTCATATACAGTATTAAGATATGAATCGGCTTCTCTATAGAAAGAAGTCTGTATTTCACGGATGGCAGGAATCGATATTAAAGAATCGCTGTTAATGAAACGTTGCGTCAAATAGCCGTCAATTTTTGCAACGTCAAGCAACATATCAGTATAATCTGAGCAGTTGTTTAACAATAAATTATAGTCGCCAAAATCTTTGCCATTAATATGATAATGGTATTCATACGCTAGTCTTACACTATCCTTAAAATCACCAGTTAAAACAACATAGTCATAATTCTCGAGTTCAATGAATTCACCCGTTGCACTGTTATACATTTTGGGGTAATTTTTATCATTGACATCAGAAATGGGATGGTATCTGACTGTTGCTGTACTTTTGTCTTCAATAACTTGTTTAACATTGCCGTTAAATTCAGTGAAAACCCAAGACCCGTTATCGCCTAGAAAATACAGTTCTGTGTGGCCAACTATACTAGTGTATTTTCCAGTTTTATTTGCAACAAAGATTGCCGTATAATAATTGATTGATTCATCGAATTCTTCTATAAATGTTGTTGTGCTAGCGCTACCAAGCGTTAAAGTTTCATGACAGAGACCAAGTGGGTCTATATTAGAAACCGGATTACCGTTAACGTAAGCATAACGGTTAAGGGAAGTAGAGTCGGATATAGCACCTCTTACTATGTCAGCGTTAACGAATCTACGTAAATCAGGCGAATAGTATCGAGCACGCATGTAGTACAGGCCGTTTTCGTCAGTAATTACACCGTCACGACCGTTGTAGAGGAATGGGGTAACGCTACTGCTGCCTTCGGTCAATTTACCGTAGGTATCATATGTGAATATATTGGTAACAACACCATTGATGTTAGTCAATGCAACTGTGCTTCCACGGTAATCGAAGTGGTAAGTTTTAAACGCACCGTTGCATTCCTCACCGATAAGACCCAAGCCATACACATACTTTGTGATTGTTGAGCCCTTTTTCATTACGAGCAACTGGCTCAACTTTGCTACAGTGTTATATACGTATGTTGTGGCCGTGCTGCCGTATACCTTTTTAATACGTGTATTCTCGGCGTTATAGGTATATTTACAGCTCTTAGCCGAGAGCAGTCTGTTGGACGAGTCATAGGTGAGGGAACACTTTGTACCGTCCTGATAGAAGTACAGCATGTTGCCGTCTTCATCAAAGCCTACGTTGTAGCCGTTGTATGATTTCAGGCGGTTATTGGAAGTGTACGAATAGCTGTTTTCCTCGCAACAGTTGTCGGTTGTGTAACGAATATTGCCTGCAGCATCATATTCGTAGCTTTCTTCGTACATATGATTGCCGTAAAGATCGGTGGTCAATTTATGAACTATCCTTGATAGGCTATCATAAGTATACCAAAATTTGGTGCCCTTGTCAAGACACGATTCTGTCGAAATTCGTCCTAAATCGTCGAAAGTATACTTATATCCCGAAATCAGGCTTCCTGTAGACCGTCTTTCAACGCTTGAGGTGATGCGGTGAGCCGTATCATAGGTCGTGGTGGTCACACTCTTATCAGGCTTTACAACCTTGGTTACAAGGTTGTTTTCGTCATAGGTGTACCTTGTCACACGTCCTGCCCAGTCGGTAACCGAGGTCATATTATTGTTGGCATCATAGGTGTATTTAACGGCAGTTCCGTCGGGGTAGGTGAGCTTTATGAGGTTGCCGATCTTATCGTACTCATAACCGATTTCGTTACCAAAAGTATCGGTATACTTTGTCACACGGTTGAGCTCATCATACTCACGGGATATTGTGCCGTTTTTGTCGGTCACGGTCAGCAGATTACCGTTTTTATCGTAGGTGTAGCTTACGTCATCCTCGGGTTTCACATGCGCACGCATGCGACCCATTGCGTCATAGGTATATCTATGCTTCTGACCTCTGCCGTTGGTATAGCTTTCCTTGCGGTTAAGCTCGTTATATCCAATCCTTACGACATTGTTCATGGTGTTGGTCTCAGCAACCAACCTGCCCATGGAATCGTAGGTATATTGGGTTTTAGCGCCTGTCGGTCCGTGGATGCTTGTCACATTGCCGAGGCCGTTATAGTACATCGAGCTCCGGTTACCCAACGCATCTATTACATCGGTGTTGTTTCCTCGACGGTCATAAATAAACTGCTTGGAGTGTCCGAGAGCGTCGGTAATACTACAGGTCTTACCGATACCGTTGTAGCAATACTCGGTTGTATTGCCGATGGCATCAATGACCGCAACGGCAAGGTTTAATTCATTGTATTCATAAGCTGTCTGAATATTTCCTTTAGCGTCGGTAACACACAAAATATTGCCGTTTGCATCGTACGTAGTACGCACGGTATTGCCCTTGGCATCGGTAACGGCGATTCTGTTGCCCAGTGCGTCATATTCATAGCATACTTTCCGGTCTTCTGCGTTGGTGACGCTTACAAGACGGTTGCACGAATCGTAAGTGTGTGTTGTGACATTGCGCTGTGCGTCTATAGTAACCGTAAGGTTATTATTGGCATCGTAAACAAACTGCTTTACATTTCCGTTGGCATCGGTCTCCTTGACCTTGTTACCGTAATCGTCGTACTCGTAGGTTACAGTATTTCCCGAAGCGTCGGTAACGCTCAGCAGATCACCCGCCTGAGAGTATTTGTAAACAGTAGCTCCGCCGAGCGCATCAACAGTGCGTATAAGCTTGGACATACTGTCATACCAGTGGCGAGTAGTGTTCCCCTCAGCGTCGGTTACGGTGAGGAGATTGCCGTTGGCGTCATAGGTTCTGAGAGTTGTTCCGCCGTTTTGGTTGACCTCAGACACAATATTGCCCACAGCGTCATGACAAAATTCGGTGCAGTAGCCCTCGGCATCATGCTTGGCTGTTACACGGCCTGCCGAGTCATAATCGGTGACGGTGCAGTTGTTGAGCTGGTCATAGGTCGCAACAAGGCGGTCCTCTCCGTCATACTCATGCCTTACGGTGTTGCCGTCGGGCAGGGTAGTGACCGTGGGCTTAAGGTTGCCGTTGTAGCGGTAATAGGTCGTATTGCCGTTGGCATCGGTAAACGAGCGCTTGCAGTAATTGCCGTCGTAGGTGTAGGATACCTCACCGCCGTTGGCATCAATTGCTCTCAGTACATTGCCCGAGTTGTCGTACTCATAATGAGTTTCATTGCCCAAAGCATCGGTCTTGGTCACGGGCTGTCCGTAAATATTATAGCAGTAGGTCGATTGATTGTCAAGCGCATCCTTTTCAAGCATGAGCAGACCCTCGGAATAGCTGTACTGAACCGCCTTTTTGTCACCAACCTTTTTAGCACAGGGCATGCCGTTAGTGTCATAGGTATAAAGCGTTACGGTGCCTCGGCGGTCGGTATGCGAGATGACCTGATTTCGGCCGTTGTATTCGAAGCTCTCATACGAGCCGTTGGGGTAGACTACCTTTAAGACATTGCCGCTTTGGTCGTAGGTGTATTTGGTCACGTTGCCGTTTTTATCGGTCAAGCTGAGAGGCTTATTGAAGCTGTTGCAAACAGTCTTGACCGCTTGACCCAGTGCATCGGTCACCGATACAAGGTTGCCGTTGTCATCGTAGCTGTAACGCTTGGTGCTGCCGTTTTCGTCGGTGAAGCTTGTGAGCAGACCGAGGTCGTTGTAAACACGGGTACTCTTACAGCCGTTGCGGTTGGTGCTTATTCGGGTATTGCCGAGGTACTCGATAACGGTCGGAGCCGAGCCGCTGACGGCATCCTTCTGACTTACGATTCTTCCGCTGTTGTCATAGGTGTTCTCAAAATATGTTACGTTCTCGGCATCGGTGCCGCAAAGGACTCTGCCGTCCGAGTCATAGCAGTAGGAGAGAGTATTGCCGTTGACGTCGGTAATGGCCGCAAGCAGGTCTCCGTCATATTCGAGGGTGGTCTGTCGGCCTAAGCCGTCATGCACACGGACTATCCTGCCGTCGGTGTCCTTTTCGGCATAAATACATCTTCCCGAAACCGTGTCGGTGATGACCGTTGTGTTGCCTGTGTAGGTGATAAGCGTTTCAAAGCCGTGGCGGTCAACTATCTTACCCAATCGGCCGTCATGGCAGTAATACTCCTGACGCTCAAGATTACAGTCAAGCACGTAAGGGTATTGACCGTCGTAGCACTCGGAAATAGTGTAGCCGTTTTTACCAAAAGTGGTGCACTGTAACTGACCGTCAACACAACAAGCAAAGTTGTTGAAGGTCGAGGGATTATCGTAGACCTTTGCCTCGCAATCACCCATAACCATGTGTTTTTCATAATTGTGATACCAGCCCTTACCCAACGAGCCGTTGACCAGCTTGGTTGAGTTGTAATGAGCCGAGAGAGTAAGACCCAATCCGCCGAAAAGACTTATGAGGTCGTTTTTAATGACCTGCGCACCGCTGAAAACATCGATCGGGTCGACGATGGTATTGTGCTGTGTGGTACTGTTGGGGTTGGCGGTCGAAGGCTCGGTCTCCACAGGCTCGGTGGTGGTTTGGGTAACCTTTACGGTTAAGGTGTCCCAAACTCCGCCTGCAATAAAGGTTACTTCGACCGTGCCGGGGAAGAGTGCCTTGAGCTTAAATTTTTTACTTGTCGATTGACTGATCTTGATTATATCGGGTGTGTCGGTCTCCCAAGTGAGGTCGGAATATGTGGCCTCTGAGGGGGTGACCGTCACTGTGAAGTCGCTGGATGTACCCACCGACATAGTGAGGCTTTTGGTTTCCAGCTCAATGCTTTCTACGGGGACAACGTCTTCGCCTGCTTCTTCGACATATACGACACAGCCGTCCATGGCTAAGCTGTTATCCAAAGAGCGAGCGTAGATGGTGGTCGAGCCCTGACGCAATGCGTGGATGGTTGCGGTGGCATATCCGTTGCCCTGCGGTGTGTCGGGTGTTATGGAGACTATATCGTCAACATACTCGGTCGTCCATTCAATGTCCTGAATAGGAGCGTCCTCGGGTGTAATAAAGGCAGGGATAACGGTGGATTCGCCTACCACCATATGAAGCTCACCCGGTATGTCGACCGAATCAACGGTCATTTTGCTTCCGACCCAGACATAGCAGGATGCCGTAACACCGCTGCCGTCGGTTGCGCAGGCATTGATGTAGGTGCAGCCGTAGGCTTTAGCAGTGATAAGACCGTCGTCGTTTACATCGGCTACTGAGGGGTCATCGCTTTCCCACAGTATTGTCCGGTTAGTTGCATCGTCAGGTGAAACACTTGCCGTAAGCTGATAGGTTCCGTTACTTGCAAGAGTTATACTTTCCTTTGACAGCGTGATTTTTGTTACATATTTCATTCTTTTTTCCTCCTGAATGCTTTAATTTTGCAACTGCCTGTGCAGTGTAGCATTCAATGAGGTCAGTTTTGGGGTGTTTTAATTTTTTTCGCTTAAAAATACTATAACATAAGCTCTAATCGGCGGTTGCAATTATAAAATTAGGTGTCAAAATATGTAAAATTATACGGTTTGCTACTTGTTATTTAGAAAAAAAGATGTATAATAATATAATACGAAGGTTGGCTTTCGGGTTTACTTTTTGGAGGTTAAGATGTTAGAGCTTAAGAATGTTTGCTTCAGTGCCGAGAATGACAAAGGCACAAAAGATATAATAAAGGATGTCAGTCTTACCATTGACAAGGGCTTTGTTGCTTTTACAGGTCCTAACGGCGGCGGTAAGTCGACGCTTGCCAAGCTTATTGCAGGTATCTATACCCCTACATCGGGTCAGATAATTTTCAATGGTCAGGATATTACGAAAGCTTCCATAACCGAACGTGCAAGAATGGGCATCAGCTATGCTTTTCAGCAGCCTGTACGTTTTAAGGGAATCACGGTTCGTGACCTCGTTACTTTAGCGAGCGGAAAGGATCTGAACGTAGCAGAGGTATGCACCTATCTTTCAGAGGTCGGCCTTTGCGCAAGAGAGTATGTTGGCCGTGAGGTCAACGAGAGTCTTTCGGGCGGTGAGCTGAAACGAATCGAAATTGCGATGGCTATGGCAAGAGGAACCGAGTTTACCGTGTTTGACGAGCCTGAGGCAGGTATTGACCTTTGGAGCTTTTCAAACCTTATCGCAGTGTTTGAAAAAATGCGTGAAAAGATAAACGGTTCTATACTGATAATCTCCCATCAGGAACGCATTTTGAACATTGCTGACCGTATTATCGTCATTGCCGACGGTAAGATCAAAGAGGACGGCAAAAAGGAACACATCCTGCCGTCTTTGCTTGATACTTCGGCCGCCGCATGCTCGGTATTGACCGAAAAACTTTAATGTGAGGAATTTAAAAATGGCACTTGACAGTATTCAAAAACAGTTATTGGAGCAGGTTGCCGATCTGCATGATGTACCTAACGGTGCGTACAACATCCGTGCCAACGGTGAAAGTGCAGGACGTAACACAACGGCCAATATTGATATAGTAACCAAGACCGACAAGCCCGGTATTGATATCATAATTAAGCCCGGCACCAAGAAGGAAAGTGTGCACATCCCCGTGCTTTTGTCCGAAGCAGGTATCCGTGAGACGGTTTACAATGATTTTTACATCGGTGAAGACTCTGATGTCGTTATCGTTGCAGGCTGCGGTATCCATAACGACGGCGATGCTACGACCGAACACAGCGGTATTCACACCTTTTATGTCGGAAAAAACGCTAAATTAAAGTATGTTGAAAAGCATTACGGCGACGGTAACGGCAACGGTGAAAGATTGATGAATCCCACAACTGTTGTCAAGGTTGAAGAGGGCGGTTACGTAGAAATGGAAACGGTACAGATCAAGGGTGTTGACTCTACCTACCGTACCACCACCGCCGTTCTTAAAGACAAGGCAACGCTCATTATCGGTGAGAAGATAATGACTCACGGCAACCAGACTGCTACGACCGATTTCTCGGTGGATATGGACGGTATTGACTGTGCTGCTCACGTTGTCTCACGCTCGGTTGCTAAGGACAAGTCACATCAGTTGTTTATCTCCAATATAAACGGTAACAACCGTTGCAACGGACATACCGAGTGTGATGCAATCGTTATGGATGACGCTACCGTTTCGGCAGTTCCGAAGGTCAACGCCAACCATGTTGAGGCCAGCCTTATTCATGAGGCGGCTATCGGCAAGATCGCAGGTGAACAGCTTATCAAGCTGATGACCTTGGGACTCACCGAGGCCGAAGCCGAGGAGCAGATTGTTAACGGATTCTTAAGATAACAATAAAACGGGCATTGTGTTTTAACAACGCAATGTCCGTTTCAATTTATGGATGTTTAATTATTAAGACAGCTATTAGGATATCTTTTTGAAGAGCTTGAATGTCATAGGCCAGATACAGCCTGCAAATGCGGTGATGAGAAAATAACGTACTCCGTCACCCAAAAAGCTACCGCCGCATAGGGCATAGCAGGGTTCTTTTAAGAATATTTTGATAAGCAAAACCGGAATAAGACCCAAAACGAACTTTAATATCTGAACCCACCATTTGGCCTTGGTATCAAACTTAGTGAATCTCAGATCGACCTCGAATGAGAGCCACAATCCCACTATGCAACCGAGCATCTTATAACCGTTTTTGAGTCCTGATTCATAGTTTTCGATATCTATGTCCTGAGGGAAGCTGTAAAGGTTGACAAACAGCAAAAAGGCTACCGACAAAACGGTCATAGCGGCAAGCAGGATTCTCATTCCGTTAGGCTTTTCGAGACATTTTTTGACTATTGGATAAAATCCAAAAACAAGCGCCAAAGCGATAACAAGGGATACTCCCACATCCAAAGGTGTGTGAACACCCAAATAAAGTCTTGATAGCGGTACAAGCACACAGGCGGCAATACAAAGGATGCGAACCAAAAGTTGTTTGTTCCAACGGCCGATACCTGCAAAGATTCCAACAGAGCTTTGGGTGTGACCTGAGGGGAAGGAATAGCCTGTGGCCTCGGCTCGGGCTGACGGGACAATGGTAAAATCGGGGTCCTTTACCCAAGGACGAGGTATTCTGAACCACAGCTTTAAAAATTGATTGATAACGGTGCCGATAAGACCGACAGACAGAAGATAATAGCCTTCCTTTTTGTTAATGCACCAAAAGAAGAGTATGCCTACTACAATGAAAACAGTCTCCTCACCAAGATGGGTAACGATTGAGAAAAATGTGTCTAAAAAGGGATTACGTATGCTTTCGAGCAGCTTTAAAAAATCCATAGTCGTCTCCTTAAAATATTTTGTTACTTGTATTTATATTCCGTGAACTCGTTGTAATACTCGTTGGAATATTTTTTGATCTCGTCGGCCCGATGAGCGCTGTATTTGTCACGCACTGCTATAATGTACATTCCTAAACTGTGAGCAGTTTTTATGCTGTATAAGGTATCCTCAAAAAGTGCCATTTCGGTCACATTACAGCCAAACTTTTCAGCAACGCCGTGGAAAATTTTGGGGTCTGATTTGCCTTTCGGGTATTCATCGGGACTTAAAACAAACTCAAAAAAATCAGTCAAGCCTGCCGAGCTTAATGCGATATTAATAAGATATGACGGAGTTGCCGAGGCCACGCACATTCTGACACCGTTGGCTTTTAAGTTGTCAAGCATTTCAATTACACCTTGTCTTATCCTCGGTGCATTTTTATAAAAATGCTCCATAACGCCGAAAACATCCTCATTGCTGATTCTTTTGACCGCCTCCTGATCGCCGTAGCGTTCCTTTAAATAGGCGATCTTTTTATAGGTGGATAGGTGAGAGGCCTCGACAGCATCCTCATCGGTAAGAATCGGCTCGGGTAAACCGTGCATTTCGGCGTAGAAACGTACAACGTCCCGCCAATAATCCATTGTGTCGAGAAGCGTTCCGTCCATATCAAAAGCGGCATATTTGAATTTCATTTTGATCACCCGAAAAAAGTATACCATAAAAACCGCAAAACGCAAGCAAAATTGTCGTTACTTCTGCATAAAATACTAATGATGATTTTTGAGTATTTGGGGGAATTATGTTTATGTGTTCAATATGCGGAATGATAGACTTTTTTGAAAAACCGTCTGTGGATACCGTGCGTAAAATGGGTGTTACCATGAAGTCCCGTGGCCCCGACGCAACTGAGGATTACAATGATGACATAGTTGCATTACATCACAACCGTTTAAGCGTTATGGATCCGAAAAACGGCAGACAGCCGATGTCGGCAGTTTTTAAGGGTAGAGAGTACGTTATAGTTTATAACGGTGAGATATATAACTCACCCGAGCTTCGCAAGGAGTTGGAGCCTTACGGTGCGGTTTTTCATACCAACTGCGACACCGAAACGGTGCTGTGGAGCTATATTATCTTCGGCAATGAATGTCCTAAAAAGCTGAATGGTATTTTCAGCTTTGCGGTGTATGATGTGTACGACCGTAAGGTCTTTTTTGCCCGTGACCGATTGGGTGTTAAGCCGTTTTTCTATACATCGGTCGGAACTGCGTTTGCCTTTGCGTCTGAGATAAAAGCCCTGCTTGAAAATCCTAATGTCAGCCGTAAGGTCGATATGGAAGGGCTTTGGCAACTGATCTTCTTAAGCCCTGTTACACTGTCGGGCAGCGGAGTTTTCCGTGATATAAAGGAGCTAAAGCCTGCCGAATGTGCAGAATTATCCGAAAGTGGTCTTAAAATTTGGAAGTATTGGGAGCTTGAAGCCAAGCCTTGGTCGGGGGATGCAAAGCTTGCCGCTAATGAGGTTGGAGAGCTGATAACCGATGCCGTTCGCCGTCAAACGGTGAGCGATGTGCCGCTATGCACCTTTTTGTCAGGCGGACTTGATTCGTCGGTGCTGACTGCCTTGGCGGCAGAGATCTACCGTAAAAAAGGGAAAACGCTGTCAACCTATTCCTTTGAATATGAGGGCAACCGTGAAAACTTCAGACAGTCTCTTTTTCAACCTCAGGGCGATGATGAGTTTGCCAGATATTTAGCCAAATGGTTAATGACCGACCATACTGTGTTAGTTGCACCAAACACCGAGGTGGCCGACTGTCTTTTACCTGCTACCAATGCCCGTGATTTCCCAGGTCAGGCCGATATTGATTCATCGTTGCTGCTGTTTTGCAAAATGGTAAAGGAGCATCATACCGTGGCTATTTCGGGAGAGTGCTCAGACGAAATATTCGGCGGTTATCCGTGGTTTTACCGTCCTGAGATGCTGTACCGAGATTTCTTTCCATGGATACATGAGCCTAAGGCTCGAGCAGGTATTTTCCGTGAGGATTTTGCTAAACCACAGGAGGGCTATGCTTATCTTTCGGGAGAGTACCGTAAGATAATTAACGATTGCTCGACCTTACCTTGGGATTCCGACAGTATGCGCACATCACGTATAGCGACAATGCTGTCGGTCGGTTACTTTATGACCTCGTTGCTCGAACGTAAAGACCGAATGAGTATGTATTCGGGGCTTGAGGTGAGGGTGCCGTTTGCCGACCACCGTATTTTAGAATATGTGTATAATGTTCCGTGGGAGATAAAGTTCGAAAACGGTGTGGAAAAGGCACTGCTGCGCAACTCTATGACTAAGTATCTGCCCGACAAGATACTGTGGCGCAAAAAGAGTCCGTATCCAAAGACACATTCGCCGCAGTACCGTGAAAAAGTCACTGCAATGCTTCGTGACCGCCTTGACCGAAAGGGTATTCTGTCCGAGGCTGTTGACCGTTCCGTTTTGGAAAGTGTGCTGTCGGGTGAGGATAAGACGTGGTTCGGTCAGTTGATGTCCACACCTCAACTCATCGCCTGGCTTATTCAGTTCGACTACTGGGTAGAGAAGTATAATGTTGAGTTTGATTCATAGTAAAAAGTCAATGAATTTTTATAGGGGAGGTGTCACCCCGTGAGCTGTCTATGGTTTTCACGGGAGGCGAAATGCCTCCCCTACAAATTGCTTATTCCTTTGTAACATTGACTATTTATTGGATTTATGGTAAAATTTAGATGTAGAATGAAAGGGAGGTTCGATATGAAAAAAACGTTGTTGTTATGCCTTGCGGTAGCTGTTTTTCTTTGCATGTTTGTCGGTTGTGTCGGAAATGGTATGAAAAAGACTAAGTCTCCTGCGTCTGATAACCAAGGTTCTGCCTCATCATTTGGCGTATTTGATGCGAGATTTATAATATGTGACCTTAAAGGCAATGCCGTCATTACCGAAAACCATATCGAGCAGGCCAATGTTGGTGACGGTACCGTGAACGGACAGTTTTATGTACATATCCAGCTTGACCGCACAGGAACTGAGCTTTTGAGCTATATTACCTCACAAAGTATAGGAGAAAAATTGCCGCTTTATCTTGACAATGAGCTTATTTATGAGCCTACGGTAAACGATAGGGTTGACGATGGAGAGTTTATCATTATGGTTGATTCCGAGCAGGAGGCAATAGAGCTGTATAACAAAATAGCCTCGGCTATGCACGGTGAAGAAAAATGACAAGGAACGATATATTAGATTATGTGAAAACGCTTGACGGTGCCGTGTGTGACCAACCGTTTACCGAAGATTTTTTCACCACCGTTTTAAGGCATAAGGCATCCAAAAAGTGGTTCGGAATACTGCTGATGGCCCCTAAGGCAAAAGTGGGTGTAAAGGGTGAGGGAGAGGTGGAAATACTCAACCTCAAATGTGACCCGTGTTTGGCAAAGGGACTGTTTGAGACCTATCGAGGCATCATGCCTGCCTACCACATGAACAAGTACCATTGGATAACGATAGTGCTCGACAGTGATGTGCCGTTCGACGAGGCCAAGGGCCTTATCGACCTTAGCTATTCGTTGACAAAAAGTAGAAAATGACAATGTGTGTTTGTCATCCTGAACGAAGTGAAGGATCTTTTCTTTTTGGATAAAACCGCTATATAGTTGCCTGTTCGGTTGACATAACAACAGAAGTTTTCGGGCGTGGGGCAAAAGTGCACAAATTTGAGGTTTAAATATTAAAATAATATACATATTTTAAGAGTTTTATTGATTGACAAAAACCTATCCTTTTGGTATACTAACCTCTGTGAGGTTTCACGCTACTGACGGTATGTGGTTTAACACAATGGGAACGTGAAATTTATAAAATATTGCCGACCGTCTGGGCAGATCTCCGCATTTTTGGTGGAAGTCTGTCCTTTTTTAGTTTTTATTGGATCTTGGAGGATGTAAAATGAAAAAAATTGCAGTTGTAATGGGTAGTGACAGTGATCTTCCCGTAGTAGAGAAGGCTGTTAATACACTTAAGGAATACGGTGTACCTTTTGAGGTGCACGTTTATTCGGCACACAGGACCCCTGACGAGGCGGCCGGCTTTGCTGCTAACGCCCGCAAAAACGGATTCGGTGCCATTATTGCCGCCGCAGGTATGGCGGCTCATTTGGCAGGCGCAATGGCCGCAAGATCCACCTTGCCGGTCGTTGGTATCCCCGTAAAATCAACTAATCTTGACGGTGTTGACGCACTTCTGTCGACGGTACAGATGCCCTCCGGTATGCCGGTTGCAACTGTTGCCATCAACGGAGCAGTCAATGCCGCCTTGCTTTGTATTCAGATGCTGGCTATCACCGACGAGGAACTTGCCGCAAGATTAGACGAGGCAAGAATCAAGGGTGCCGCAAAGGTGCTTGCCGCCAACAAAGCGGTCGAGGAAAAGTTCAACGCTTAATTAAAAACAAATATAAAATAAATTTATCCCAAAGGAAGTTAAGGTGTAAATATGGGAGGATTTTTCGGAGTTGTAAGCCATCGTGACGCTATGTCGGATACCTTTTTCGGTACCGATTACCATTCACATCTCGGAACCCGTCGCGGAGGTATGGCGGCCTTTGACAAAGAGGTCGGCTTACAGCGTGAAATACATAATATTCAGAACTCGCCGTTCAGAACCAAGTTTGACAACATTTTCAACGAAATGAACGGTAACTCGGCAATCGGCTGTATCAGCGATTTTGAGCCGCAGCCGTTGCTGATAAGAGCAAGATTCGGCACATACGCTATCTGCTTTATCGGTGTGATAAACAACGCGCAGGAGCTTATTGATCATTACCTTGTCGAGCATGGCGGTCACTTTGATGCTATGACAGGTGGCAAGGTCAACTCGGTCGAGCTGTTGGCGGCACTTATCAACCACAAGGACAGTATTGCCGAGGGTGTGAAGTTCGCACAGGAAAGCATTGAGGGAACCGCCTCAATACTGATCCTGCAGGATGACGGCAGTATTATTGCCGCGCGCGACCGTTTGGGTCGGCTACCTGTGTCAATCGGAAAAAATGAGGACGGACACTGTGTCAGCTTTGAGTCGTTTTCTTATGAGAAGATGGGCTATGCCAAGGAACGCGAGCTTGGACCCGGTGAGATAGTAAAGCTTACGGCTGACAGTATCGAACAGCTTGAGGCTCCGAAAGAGGAAATGAAGATATGCTCATTCCTTTGGAGCTATTACGGTTTTCCGACCACAAGCTACGAGGGTGTCAACGTTGAGGTCATGCGTTACCGTAACGGCTCCATAATGGCCAGGCGTGATAAGGAGACCGGTGTTATAGAGAACGTCGATTATGTCGGCGGTTTGCCCGATTCGGGAACGCCTCACGCGATCGGTTATGCAAATGCCAGCGACAAGCCCTATACCCGTGCGTTTATCAAATATACTCCCACATGGGCAAGAAGCTTTACTCCCACACGGCAGCAGGAGCGTAACCGTGTTGCCAAAATGAAGCTCATCCCCGTACCCGAGCTTATCAAGGATAAAAGTCTTTTGTTTGTCGATGACTCGATAGTCAGGGGAACCCAGATAAGAGAGACCATAGATTTCCTTTATGAGAACGGTGCCAAGGAGGTACATATCAGGTCGGCCTGTCCGCCCATTATGTACTCCTGCAAATACCTCAACTTTTCAAGAGCAACCAGCGAGATGGAGCTTATCGCCCGCAGAACGATAGTTGAGCTTGAGGGTGAGGAGGGTCTCAAGCATATTGAGGAATACAGCGACTTTAATACCGAACGCGGTAAAAAGCTGCGCGAGAGTATGTGTAAGGAGTTGCATTTGAAATCGTTGGAGTTTCAGTCCTTAGAGGGTATTATCGAGGCTATCGGTCTTGAGCCCTGCAAGCTTTGTACATATTGCTGGAACGGCAAAGAATAAAATACGACATTTGAAAGGATTAGAAAAATGAAAAATTCAAGATCTGAAAGTTATGCAGCAGCCGGTGTTGATATTACCGCCGGTTACAAGTCGGTAGAACTGATGAAAAAGCATATAGCAAGAACCAAAATGCAAGGTTGCCTTGACGATGTCGGCGGTTTCGGCGGTTGCTTTGGCTTGAACATTCAGGGTATGGAAGAGCCTGTTCTTGTTTCGGGTACCGACGGTTGCGGTACCAAGGTCAAGATGGCGATTCTCATGGACAAGCACGACACCATCGGTATCGATGCCGTTGCTATGTGTGTAAACGATATTATTTGTTGCGGTGCAAAGCCACTGTTCTTCCTTGACTACATTGCCTGCGGTAAGAACTATCCCGAAAAGATTGCCGCTATCGTTGGCGGTGTTGCAGAAGGCTGTGTTCAGTCGGGTGCCGCTTTGATCGGCGGTGAAACTGCCGAGCATCCCGGTTTGATGCCTCAAGAGGATTACGATCTTGCAGGCTTTGCAGTAGGTGTTGTTGATAAGAAGAAGATCCTCGACAATACAAAAATGGCAGAGGGTGACGTTGTTATCGCATTGCCGTCTACCGGTGTTCATTCAAACGGATTTTCGCTGGTACGTAAGGTTTTTGATATTGACAATAACCCCGATTCGTTGTACGTGCCTTGTGAGGAACTGGGCGGCAAATCTATTGCCGAGACCCTGCTTACCCCCACAAAAATTTACGTTAAGGCAGTTCTTGCTCTGCTCGAAAAGGTAAACGTAAAGGGCATTTCGCATATTACGGGCGGCGGTTTCTATGAGAACATTCCGCGTTCTATCCCCAAGGGTCTGTCGGCTAAGATCAATAAGAGTGCCGTTAAGGTGCTCCCGATCTTCGATCTCATTGCAAAGGTCGGCAACGTGCCCGAAAGAGATATGTATAACACCTATAATATGGGCGTTGGTATGAGCATCGTTGTCCCGAAAGACGAGGTCGACAAGGCTATCGAAGTGCTTAAAGAGAACGGTGAGGATGCCTACGTTATCGGTGAGATCATTAAAGGCGATGAAGGTGTGGTGTTCTGCTGATGGCACAAAAAAACATCTGTGTTTTGGTGTCGGGCGGCGGTACTAACCTGCAAGCCCTGATTGATGCCGAAAAAAGGGGAGAGCTTGGCTTAGGGCATATCACCTGTGTCATTGCCTCCAAGGCTGATGCTTATGCTCTTGAAAGAGCCAAAACTAACGGTATTAAGACCCGTACACTTATCCGTAAAGAATATTCGGATATTGCCTCCTACAGCAAGGCAATGCGCGATATTCTTCTCGAAGAAAAGGCCGACCTTGTTGTCTACGCAGGTTTTATGACCATCTTGGACGAGAACGTTTGCGATGCGTTCCCCAACAAGATGATAAACGTTCATCCCGCACTCATCCCCAGCTTTTGCGGCAAAGGCTTTTACGGACTTCACGTTCATGAGGCGGCTCTGAAAAAGGGCGTTAAGGTTTCGGGTGCAACGGTGCATTTCGTTACTGCCGAATGTGATGCAGGCCCCATAATCCTGCAAAAGGCGGTCGAGGTCAAAAACGGCGACACCCCCGAAACCCTGCAAAAACGCATTATGGAAAATGCCGAGTGGAAGATACTCCCCGAGGCAGTCCGGCTTTTCTGTGACGGAAAAATCACCGTTAAAGACGATGTAACTATAATTGAGGATTGAAAGGAAGAAAAAAATGGAAATCAAGACTATTGTTGATGAGTTAAATTCCCTTGCTTATCACGGCAGAGGTATTATGATCGGCAAATCGGCCGACGGCAAAAAGGCTGTTACTGCCTACTTTAT
>CAYRIX010000025.1:0-30308 GCA_964424555.1 uncultured Eubacteriales bacterium | reverse complement strand
CACAGTGCCTCCGTGTTCCCGTATCAGACGGACACACCGCCGCTGTTTTCGTGAGATTCAAGAACAAACCCACAAAGGATGCTATCCTCAAAAAGTGGGCTGAGTTTAAGGGTACAGCTCAGGAGCTCGAGCTCCCTTCTGCACCCAAACAGTTCCTCCACTACTTCACCGAAGACAATATGCCTCAGGCGAAATTACACCGTGATCTTGACGGTGGTATGGCTATTTCCTGTGGACGCTTAAGAGAGGATACTCAGTATGACTACAAGTTTGTATGTCTTTCTCACAACACTCTCCGTGGTGCTGCGGGTGGCGGTGTACTGCTTGCTGAGCTTCTTGCCGCAAAGGGTTATTTTGACTAATTTCTGATAGGAGTTTTAGTTTATGAAGAAGAGAATATTTACAGGCTGTGCGACTGCTCTTGTAACTCCGTTTAATGACGATTGCTCGGTCAACTATCCGAGATTCCGTCAACTTGTTGAAGAACAGATAAACGGCGGTGTTGATGCGCTTGTTATCTGCGGAACTACAGGTGAATCTGCGACCTTAGATAACGATGAGCATTGCAAGGTTCTGGAAGAGGCTGTTAAGGTTGCTAACAAACGTGTTCCCATTATCGCAGGCACAGGCTCCAACGATACTATGTATGCAACTCAGCTTTCACAGCATGCTGAGGCTATTGGCTGTGACGGTCTTTTAATGGTAACACCTTATTATAATAAGACCTCTCAGAGCGGTCTTTTAAACCACTATTTCTACGTTGCCGACCGTGTTAAGACTCCAATTATTCTGTACAATGTTCCCAGCCGTACAGGTACTGCTATTCAGCCCGCCACCTATAAGGAACTCGCTAAGCATGAAAACATCGTAGCCGTTAAAGAGGCTAACGGTGATATTTCCTCAATCGCAAAAACCAAAAGTCTTTGCGGCGACGAGCTTGACATTTATTCCGGTAACGACGACGAGATCGTTCCCATTATGTCTTTGGGCGGTATAGGTGTTATCTCGGTGCTTTCCAACATTTTGCCGAAAGAAACTCACGACATATGTGCCGAGTATCTTAAGGGCAACCATCAGAAGGCATGTGAGATGCAGTTGAAGTATGTCAGCCTTATCAACGCTTTGTTCAGCGATGTCAACCCCATCCCAGTTAAAGAGGCCATGAATATGATGGGACTTAATATGGGTCCTCTTAGAATGCCTTTGGCACCTATGACCGACGCTGCACGTGAGAATTTAAGAGCCGAACTTAAAAAGCACGGCTTGATCTAATAATTTAAAATCAGGAAGTTTATATATGACTAGGATTATTTTAAATGGCTGTAACGGTAAAATGGGAATGGCTGTATCAAAATTGGTGGCAGAGCGTAATGATTGCGAGATTGTCGCAGGAGTTGACCTCAGGGCCGATGTGAAACGTGAGTTCCCTGTTTTCAGCAATATAAGTGAAGTTAAGGACGGCAATGTCATTATCGATTTTTCACATCCCTCCTGCCTTGGTTCACTGTTGGAATATGCCGTCACTACCAAGACTCCTATCGTTGTTGCAACTACAGGTCTTTCAGACGCTGACATTGAAAATGTAAAAGCCGCATCAAAAGCAATACCCGTTTTTTTCACCTTCAATATGTCTCTCGGTATTAACCTTCTTGTTGAGCTTTCCAAGACAGCTTCTAAGGTTTTAGGAGAACATTTTGATGTTGAGATCATTGAAAAGCATCACAATCAGAAAATCGATGCCCCCAGTGGTACAGCAATTATGCTTGCCAATGCCATAAACGAGGTCAACGACGGTAAGTATACATACGAGTACAACCGTCAGGCCAAGCGTGAAAAGAGAGATTCCAAAGAAATTGGTATTCATGCCATTCGCGGTGGCAATATTGTCGGCGAACATGAGGTCATCTTTGCAGGTCACGATGAGGTGATTTCCCTCTCCCATTCGGCAGGCTCGAAGGAGGTTTTTGCTGCAGGTGCAGTAAATGCAGCTGCATTTATAAGAAACAACAACGCAGGTCTTTACGATATGAAGGACCTCATAACATCGATATAATAATCGCAAAAACGTTTTTTTGATATAGAAAACAACCCGACAGTATCAAACTGTCGGGTTGTCTTTTTGTATGATTTAAGCTTCAAAATCAAGGCAGAGTCTCGTTTTGGTGAAGGGTCTTACCTTACCGTCAGCAACGGCAACATGTTCAGGATGAACAGCATAGCCTTTAAGTGCTGCCTCATCCTCAAATACGGAATAAAGCATTACATCGGCATTGGAGGATTGGAGACCTACAGTCTCAACCTTGATTTCAAGCAGACCCGAAATCTTACCCAGTAGAGCCTCAAGGCCCTCTTTGATACCTGCTTTAACGGTCAGCTTTTCAGCACAAGATAGTTCATCCTTAAGCTGCCAAAGAATAATGTGTTTAACCATTATATCACTCCTTAACCGAGGATTTTCAAAAGAACACCTGCAGCAACAGCCGAGCCGATGACACCTGCAACATTGGGTCCCATTGCATGCATAAGCAGATAATTGTTGGGGTTCTCTTCACGGCCGACCTTCTGGGCAACACGTGCGGCCATGGGAACGGCCGAAACACCTGCGGCACCGATAAGAGGATTAATTTTACCCTTGGTAAATATATACATCAATTTACCAAACAGTACGCCACCTGCTGTACCGATAGCAAATGCAGCCATACCCATAACGAGAATCTTCAGAGTATCTGCCTTCAGGAAGGAAGTACCGTTAGTTGTAGCACCAACAGTAAGTCCAAGGAAGATAACAACAATATTCATAAGCTCGTTCTGAGCTGTCTTGGCAAGACGGTCAACAACACCCGACTCCTTAAAGAGGTTACCGAGCATAAGCATACCGACCAAAACTGCCGCATCGGGTAAAAGAAGCGAAACAAGAAGGGTAACAAGTACAGGAAAAATGATCTTCTCGGTCTTGGATACGTTTCTGAGCTGCTCCATCTTGACTGCCCTTTCCTTCTTGGTGGTAAGGGCACGCATAATCGGCGGCTGAATAACCGGAACAAGAGCCATATACGAATACGCCGCAACAGCAATTGCACCCAACGAGCTTGGGTCAAGCTTTGACGTGACGTATATTGCCGTAGGACCATCTGCTCCACCGATGATACCGATGGAACCTGCAGTTGCAGGAGACATACCAAGCAACAAAGCGCCGATGAAAGCGGCAAAAATACCAAGCTGTGCGGCCGCACCGAGCAAAAAACTCTTGGGATTAGCAATCAGCGGGCCAAAGTCGGTCATAGCACCAACGCCGAGGAAGATAAGAGGAGGATAGATACCAAGCTTAACGCCAAGGTAAAGTATGTCAAGCAATCCGCCTTCTTTTAAAACAGCACCTGCATTCAAATGACCGGCTGTATCCCACATAATATCACCATATACAGGGTCATTTGGATCCCAAAACTCTGCATGGAAAATGCCTGCACCGGGAAGATTGGCAAGTAACATACCAAATGCGATGGGCAAAAGCAAAAGAGGCTCAAATTGGAACTTGGGATGGATGGCAAGCACCAAAAGAATACAAGCTACACCAATCATAATGAGGTTCTTGTAGCCACCTTCTTCAGTGACAAATTTGGCAAAACCGGAATCAAGCAGGATTCCTTTAATTGTTTCAAAAATACCCATAATTTCACCAATACTTTCTAATAATTAAAACGGACGTGTATTGTTCATAACACCGGCCATGCCCCAAGCCGAGCGAACACCCTTAATTGCAGGACGGATAGAACGGATGACGGGAGTCTTACCTGTACCCTCATACATCATCATAACTGCTGCTGAAATAGCTGCAATTACGTCTTCGTCATCGGAGGCAGATACAGAAACCACGGAAGCAGCAGGCACATCTACCTTTTTTTCAACCTTGGGTTCTTTTTTCGGCTTTTCCTTTTTGGGAGCACCCGAAATACGGCTCATAATACTTCCGAACACAGCAAGAATAACAACCAAAAGCACAAGCATAGCAAAAACGATGAGCAAGCCGCTCATGGTTACGTTTCCCCCATATACACTCATATTATCGGTAACATTATTGTAATCCTTGGCTACCAGTGTAATAATATCCATAATCACACAAACCTCTTTTTAAAATTTGCTTGACAATAATTTATCAAGCCATTAGTCGCTAAATATTATACTATACTTTCCAAATAAATTCAACAGTAATTTACAAAGTATTTCAAATTATTTTTATTATTTTCTAAGCAATTTATACAAAGAAAGCCTGACGCAGAGTCAGGCTTTAAAACTAAGTAAAATACATTTATCCTAAGTGAATTATATCTTGAATTCCGTCTTGGAACTGATATAGATAAACATAATCGACAATCATCGTACTGCTATTGAGCCATTGTTCCTCAGTAACCTCGTTTATCTGCAGGTTGTTGTTCTCTCGTCCAACAGAGAAAGCTATCTTCATACACAAATAGGTTTCAACAAAAGCATCAATATCATAATCGGTTGAGAATTCGTACTTAAAATGAACCTTGCCGTCGGCGACCATGGTCATTTGTGTTTCATCCCAGATAAGGCCGTATGTGTGGAAATCATCGGAAAATGTCTTATCATCGGGACAGTAATAAATTCTATCATTCTTAAAAGAAGCGCTATCAAACGAAATGTGCTCTTTACCTGCAAGTTTACCCTTATCCGAAGTGTGTGCATGGCAGTTAAAATAGGTCATTCTACCATTTCCGAAGCACTCATTAAGGTCAATTTCGGGACGGTAATAGCCTTGGTTGGCACCGACAAACGGGCCAGCCTTGGAATTATCGGGCTGATAAAAGTAAATCAACGACCAAAATCCGGGACCATCGGGACAAAGGGCGCTCATTTCGACGTAGCCGTATCTGAATACCATTATATTATCGTTCAAGATACAACCGCCATAATACGCATCCTCTTTTTCTTGTGCATTGATATAAAACTTTCCATCCTGTTGATAAACGAATTTGGGATCGTCACTCATATATGACATTTTGCCGTTTTGACCTTTTCGTCCAAACTCGGTGCCGCCCATTAATCGCCATTTGGTAGTATCAAGCACGTCACCGTCAAACGTATCATACCAAGTGGGTGTATAAGTCGTTTTTTTATCGTAAGAAGCGATCGCAGTACTATAACTACCAACGACCGAATCGGAATCGGTAACGTTTCCCTTTTCCAACAGTTTTCCAAATTCGGAAACCGCCATTGCAGTTGCGTGAGGGCTGCCGCCGTTGAGGTATACCTTTGCACCTTTTATCGTAATGCGATATTCGTTTGTGTCGGTTATCTCCTCGGTACCGCTTCGGTCGGTGTTGCCCACAACGATCTCACAATCCGATTCTTCGGTATATTCATCATCATAAATTTTGAGCAGATAACCTGTTTTTGTTTTAACGGTGTCGCCTATATTCTCCATCTCAAGCCAAGCAAGATAAGTAGAATTAATGTGCGGTCTTATAAACTTAAATTTAGAAATATTGGCGCCGTTAATAGTAATATCGGAATAATTCCCCTCGGGTGAATAGATATAATCAATACCGCCCTTTACACCCTCGACTTTTAAGTAATTCTCAATGAAATAAGTGCAGGCAAGCTTGAGGGTGTCGGCAGAATGAGCGTTTATAACGATTTTTTTGCCGATTGAGCAAATTATGTAATCGGTATATCTGCCTTTACCGTTATCAAACATATATTCCATAGCCTGCTGTGACTCGGGACGGTTGGTGTTGCCTATAAGTATTTCATAAGCATCGTTATCTTCGGTAGAATCGTCGGAATTTTTGATCGAAACACCGAGAGTTGATTTTGCCTTTTTAAAGAGTTCACTTGCTCTGAGATCCTCTTCCATTTCACCTGCTTCGGGTCGGATAATGCGATAAATCGATTCATTGTTTTCATTCACAAAAACAATATCAGCCATTGAGAGTTCATTAGCAGAAGAATTGCTGCTTGTCACACCCGAATTTGAGTTGTTATCGGTTACATCC
Source organism: uncultured Eubacteriales bacterium (assembly GCA_964424555.1). GTDB lineage: Bacteria > Bacillota > Clostridia > Oscillospirales > Acutalibacteraceae > UMGS172. The sequence continues at coordinate 24,291 of CAYRIX010000025.1, read as the reverse complement.
GAGCTTCCGCATCCCGAAAATGCGCATAACATAATACCGAGAATAAGTATAAAAACAAGTGTCTTCTTCATAGTCTATCTCCAATCACCAAATTTACATTTACATTATATTTATAACATTGGCAGAAACATTTGTCAACAAAAATAGACGGACACAAATTTCAAATCGCGTCCGCCACTTGCAGGCGCAAAAGTAAAAAGCCCGCCACAAAAGTGACAGGCTTTTGGATGTAATGTAACTTAAATTACTTAAGAGCTGCCTTTGCCTTCTCAGCAAGTGCTGCGAAGGCGGCTGCATCAGCAACTGCGAGCTCTGCGAGCATCTTTCTGTTGAGCTCGATGCCGGCCTTCTTAAGACCGTTCATAAAGGTAGAGTAGTTCATACCGTTGATCTTTGCAGCAGCAGAGATTCTGGTGATCCAAAGACGACGGAAATCTCTCTTCTTAAGACGGCGACCGATGTAAGCATAGTTACCGGACTTCATAACCGCTTCTTTGGCGGTCTTAAACAGCTTGGACTTTGCACCAAAGTAACCCTTGGCAAGCTTTAATACTTTCTTTCTTCTTTTGCGCGTCATAATAGCGCCTTTAATACGTGCCATTTCAGCAACCTCCGTTTTTTAGTTAGTTAGCGGTTTTCCTTATTTGTAAGGAAGCATCTTCTTGACCTTGGCTACGTTTGTTACATCAACAACTGCAGCTGCGCGAAGATTTCTCTTACGCTTGGTGGTCTTCTTGTTAAGAATGTGAGACTTGTAGGCGTGGGCGCGCTTTACCTTTCCAAGCTTGGTAAGCTTAAAACGCTTCTTAGCACCACTGTGTGTTTTCATCTTAGGCATGATTATTCCTCCTTGAAAATTTACAATTACTTTGCCGGCTTCGGACCTAAGAACATATACATGTTACGGCCTTCCATCTTGGCGGGCTTTTCAACAACGGCATCCTCTGCACAAAAATCAGCAAATTTCTGCATAAGCTCAGTACCTATTTCAGGATGTCCAAGCTCACGTCCGCGGAAGCGTATTGTAACCTTTACCTTATCGCCGTTCTTGACGAACTTTTTAGCATTGTTAGCCTTGATCTCAAGATCATGAGTGTCGATATTAAGACCGACAATACGAATTTCCTTGATCTCAACGACCTTTTGCTTTTTCTTGGCTTCTTTCTCACGCTTAGCTTGCTCAAAGCAATACTTTCCGTAGTCCATTATTTTGCACACGGGCGGTTTTGCATTGGGAGCAATAAGAACAAGGTCAAGATCACTTTCCATAGCCTTACTCAAAGCTTCCTTAGAGGACATAAGTCCTAACTGTGAGCCATCTGAGCCGACTACACGAACTTCCTTTTCTCTGATTTCTTCATTGATTGCGAGTTCCTGCTTACTGATGGTAAAACACCTCCGAAACTAAAAACAAATGCGCGGACATAAAACATCCGCGCACAATAAGCATAACAAAAGAATTGTTTAAACCTATTGACCTCTTAGGACGAAACCTTGAGGTGTGAGCGGATACAGCCCAACTTTGTTGTCTAAAGGATTATAACACAGCTCTCTGTGTTTGTCAACACAATTTTTTTAAAAATTGATTATTTTTTTACACCGCCCGAGGACAGATATTCAACATACTCCTCCATGCACATTCCGAGGTCATTCATCGCTTTAGCGTGCTCGACACCAACATAGCGGTAATGCCACGGCTCGTAGATTATCTTGGTTATATCCTGCTTGTCCTTAGGATATCTTAATATAAAGCCGTAATTTTCAGCATTTTGTTGAAGCCATCGGAATGCTGCCGTGTCCTCAAACGATGTTTCAACGGAATTGATATCAACGGCAAGTCCTAAGTGATGCTCGCTCGTGCCGGGTAATGCAACGATGGTAGCAGCCTTTTTCTTAGCATCAGCCTCAGACAAACCATCCTCACGCATACATCTTTCAACCCTGCGGTTATAGAGACTGAGCTGATAATTATAAGATCTGTACGCAGAAATTGAAATAAGTGTAATACCATCATCAGCAGCTGCCTTACACATGCTTTCAAAATGCTCAACTATACGTTCATCGAGGTACTTACTGGAATCTGAACCGCTCGTATACTTATCATTAATAGAAGCACGGTCAACAGCACTGATAAAGTCATTGGAAACGCTGTTATCAGGATTGACCAACACCATATACCACTTATCAAGCTCAGCCATCATGGCAAGCTGTTCATCCGAATACTGGGACGAGCTTGATGAACTGCTGTCATTAGAAGATATGGATGAGGTGTCATTTGAAGCATTACCAACATTGCCTGATTGATCATCAGGCAATGCGGTATTATTTTTTAAATTAAAGTAACCGATGCTTACAGCAACGAGTGCGACCACAAGAGCAAAAATAACAAAGGTCTCAATAAGAATAATGAGATTCTTGCGCTTGGCACGTTTTTTACGTTCCTGACGGCGACGCTCGGCTACTGTATCTCTTTCTCTCTGTTGCATTATCGGATAACTCTTACGCGGATGACCTCATCCATTTCACCGATAGCGTTTGCAATGGCATCAACCTTGCCGAGATCCTTTTCCTCAAGGTCAAGCATGGTATAGGCAAAGTCCTTCTTGGACTTGTTGAGCATGTTGTTGATATTAATGTTAGCCTCAGAAACGATACCTGTGATCTTGTTGATGACAGCAGGGACATTTCTGTGGATAACACAGATTCTCTCGTCACCGGACTTCGGCATGGAAATGTTAGGCATATTGACCGAGTTCACAATATTACCGTTTTCGATGTAATCGATAAGCTCAGCAGCAGCCATCTTTGCACAGTTGTCCTCAGACTCTGGAGTTGAAGCACCAAGGTGAGGAATAGCAATAACACCGTCAGCACCGATAACCTCATCAGACGGGAAATCGGTTACATAAGCAGCAACCTTACCGCTGTCAAGAGCATTAAGAAGATCCTCGGAATTGACCAGATCACCACGGGCAAAGTTAAGAATACGGACGCCGTCCTTGCATTTTGCAATTGAATCCTTATTTATAAAGCCCTTGGTATCGGGTGTAAGAGGAACATGCAATGTGATGTAATCACACTTCTCATAAATCTCGTTAAGCTCGATAGCATGAACAGCGTTATGAGTGAGATTCCAAGCAGCGTCAACCGAAAGGTACGGATCATAACCGTAAACCTTCATACCGAGAGCGTTAGCAGCGTTAGCAACGAGAACACCTATAGCACCAAGACCGATAACACCGATGCTCTTACCTTTGATTTCAGGACCTACAAAAGCGCCCTTACCCTTTTCAACAATTTTGCCAACCTCAGCACCGTTGCCCTTAAGGGTCTCTGCCCATTTAATAGCGGGAATAACACGGCGAGAGCAAATCAAAAGACCTGCAATAACAAGCTCTTTAACGGCATTTGCATTTGCACCGGGGGTGTTGAATACAACAATACCCTCCTCAGCGCAACGGTCAACAGGGATATTGTTGGTACCTGCACCTGCACGTGCTATTGCTAACATTGTCTTAGGAAACTCAGTGTCATGAAGAGCAGCCGAGCGAACGATCGCTCCAACGGGATCTGCTACATCATCTCCACAGCAATATGCTGTGCTATCAAACTCTTGAAGACCAACAGCGGATATCTTGTTATAAGTTTTAATGTTGTACATAATTCTTTCCTCCGAAATTTTGTTGTCGCAAACGACAGTACCTTTATTATATAATATGTTTAAGCTTTGTCAAGTGGTTTGTTAAAAAATAGACTATATTTTTGTCGATTTTTTTGATTTTTACTGATACATTGTTAAATATTTAACAATATTGTATTTAAAGCTGATTGGTTAACAGTTCAAAATACTCTGTAACTGCCGCTTCCTTTACAGCCAGCTCGGAATTTAAAGTATCAATATCTTTGATCTCTATGGCAAGCTGAAGTACTTCGGACTTAAATACTTCCGTTCTGCCGAGAGCAAGGTTTATAAGATCCTTAGAGTTTATATCGCCAACCGATGCGAAGGTGTTACAAAGCTCGGCGCATTTGAGCACAATACGTCCGATAGCTTGAGACGCAGCCTCGATCTTGGATTCAGGCATCAAAGCTGTTGTAGCAAAAGTTGGTGTGATCTCCCCCGCTGAGTTTTCATGCAGAGTGGGACCTTTGTCTCCCGATTCCGACTTTGGAGTAACTAAATCAGCAACAGTACTGGTGGCATCTTCTTGAAATCCAATGTCAGCATTTGAAGATTTATCACAATTTTCAGCCTTGACCATTTCATTTAAAGATGCAAGCTCAGCTTTCAACAGTTCATTTTCAGCGGTAATGCGTGCATTAACCGATGTAAGCTCTGCAATCGTCTGATTTTTTTCAACTAAAGCCTTTTCTAACTCCTCACATTTAGAATAAAGTACGTTATTCTTATTTATAACATTATTCATTTCTTCAATTAATCGGTTCTTTCTCAAATCGATCACCTCACAGCAAGTATACTATAAAAAAATCATTTTTTCAACACAAAACACCTTGTAATTCCAAGAAAATAGTGTATAATATTCACAAAAGGAGGCTTGAGTATGTATTCTGACGCATTAACTGCAGGAGTAAAGCACGGCGGACTGCACAGCAGAACCGAAATTCGTGTGTTAATTTGTTATATTCTCGACAACCTGTCTGTTCCTGTTTCCTTGGAAAGAGTAAAGGAACGTCTGCATTTTGACGGTATTGCTAATTATTTTGAGCTGACCTTTGCCATAACAGAGCTTGAGGAAAACGGTAATATCGGTGTTGTTGAGGAAGAAGACGGTGTTAAATACTATATCGCAACGGGCGATTGCTCTGAAATAGCTAAGGCATTAGGAAACAGTGTTCCCTTCTCGGTCAGAGAGCGAGCATTGGAAATCGCCAAGCAGGTTATTGACCGCCGTCGTAACCAGCGTGAGAACAAGGTATTTAAGGAAAAGACCGAACACGGTGTTTATGTCACCTGTTCTGTAATGGACCGTGACCTTGAGCTTGCAACCGTAAAGCTGCTTGTTCCCGACGATAATACGGCAAACATAGTTACCGAAAACTTTCTTAAAGACCCTATCAGTGTTTTAGCAAAAGCAACTGAAGGGTTAACAGGAACTAAAATATAAAAAATGATCCCCGTCCATAGGACAAGGATCAATGGAGCTGAAGATGGGACTCGAACCCACGACCTGCTGATTACGAATCAGCTGCTCTACCAACTGAGCCACTCCAGCACCGACTTTATGATTATATCAGCATTTTACTTTTAAGTCAAGATTTAATTTATATAATATGAGGTGTAATATGTCTAAAAATCTTAAACGAACCGATATTGCCGAAAGGCTTGTTAAGCTTCGCAAGCAATATAACTACAACCAGCAGATTGTTGCTGACCGATTGAATGTTAAGCGTGATACCTACGCAAGGTATGAGACAGGCACCAATCCTCCTATCGGAATTATCAAGGAGCTCAGCGCTTTTTACAATGTATCCTGCGATTATTTACTTGGAAACGATACCGTTGACTATACATCGTTGATTCAAAATGCGGCAACTCCGAGACTTTCAACATATATAGCGTATAATCAGAACAACACTGCCGACACAGTGATTTTGTCTGATGACGAGATCAATCTCATTGAGCGCTTCAGAAAGCTGTCCGAAAGCAAGCAGGAAGCTTTGCTCATCTTTATGGGCGATTGATGAATTTTCAAAAGCGACCGATACCGGTCGCTTTTTTAATTTAATCAGTTGTTTTTTATAAGCGAAAATGGTATAATACTTCAGTATTATACTCATGGAGGATTAAGTATGACCGATAAAGAATTAAGAGAAATAAAACGACGTTTCCGTCAGGATAAAAACAATATATTTAGCATTAAGGGTTGCCTTGTCAACTCTGAAAAGGTAATTGTGACACGTATTGATCAACCAATGGCAAGCTGTTCGATTGAAGAAGCGGACAAGCTTTTAGGGATAATGAAAAAGACTCTTTCCGGCAGTCTCGGAACAAATCTTTTAGACCTTGAATTTACTGCACAACAGGTTATGGACGGTGCCGAAAATAAGCTTTTGAGAGACCTGCGTGATTCAAGACTTAAGGATGAAAATGCTCTGGAGGCTTTTTATCAAAAGGTGATTGACAGCGTTCATTTTGAGGAAAGCTTTGCTATACTTTTAGCGTTTGATACATACGATGTATTTCAATATTCGTCCGACGGCGAAAAGCAGGATTCCTTAAACGTTTTCAACTATTTCGTTTGCTGTGTCTGCCCTGTTAAGCCCTTAAATTCAGGTCTTTACTTCCGTGAGCACGACAGTACATTCCGTGATCTTGATGCTCACGCTATCCTCGGTGCTCCCGAGCTTGGTTTTATGTTCCCTGCCTTTGACGGCCGAACAGCCAACATCTATAATACTCTCTACTATACTAAGGATATTTCGGATGTGCACCCTGATTTTATCCAAAATATCTTTAATGTAGAGTTACCTATGTCCCCTGCTGAGCAAAACGGTCGCTTTAAGACCTGTCTTGCTGAAACACTTGTTGATGAATGCGATTTTGAGACCGTAAAATCAGTGCATAACCAGATATCTGAAATGGTGCAGGAGCACAAGGATGCAAAGGAAGAAGAGCCTTTACGTTTAACCAAAACTAAGCTGAAGACGGTTCTACAGTATTGCGGAGTTGACGAGGAAAAGGTTGAAAATTTCGGTCAAAGCTTTGATTCAAACTTCGGTGATGATGCCGAACTGCCGCCAAAATCAGTTGTTAATATCAACAAATTTGAATTGGCAACTCCAAACGTCACAATTAAGGTCGACCCCGAGCATACAGACCTTGTATCAACACAAGTGATAAACGGAGTTAAATACATCCTCATCCGTGCCAATGACGGTGTTGAAGTAAACGGTATGAATATTGAGATTAAATAAGGTGAAGAAATGTTTTTAAAAGAATCGCCTTTTGCATGTCCTGTTTGCAAGTCAAAATTATTCCGGCTTCCCTCTTACGTTCGATGTTTGAAGGGACATAGCTTTGACATTTCAAAACAAGGATATATTAACCTTTTGCTTGATAACACCCACAACAAGCGTCACGGCGATGATAAGCTGATGGTTAAGTCCCGCACAGAATTTCTTGAAAAAGGCTATTATTCTGATTTGCGTGATGCTTTGAGTGAAATTGTCGGCACAGATAGAATAGTTTTGGATGCAGGTTGTGGAGAAGGCTATTATACGCAAAAGCTTTCCGAGAATAACACCGTCTGTGGGATTGATATATCGAAGGATGCTCTGAAAGCGGCCGCAAAACGTTGTCCTGAGGTTTCTTTTGCAGTGGCAAGTATTTCGGATATCCCGATTAAAGATGGTTCTCAGGATATAGTGATTAATATTTTTGCTCCTGACAGCCCTGATGAATATGAAAGAATATTGAAACCCGAGGGCAGATTGATTACCGTACAACCAATGGAAAATCATCTGTATGAATTGAAATCTGCTGTTTATGATACACCCTATCTTAATCCGAGTGTTGATACCAAGCGTGACGGTTTCAAGCTTATATCAACCAAGGAGCTGAAATACAATATCACGCTTGATAGCAACGAGGATATTATTTCACTATTTAAAATGACACCGTATTATTATAAAACAGGCTCAGCTGACCAAGAAAAGCTGTTAAAACTCAATTCACTCACAACAAGTGTTGAATTTCTGATTGCAGAATATGAAAAGGAGAATTATAATGCTTGAACTTGCATGTGGCAGACCAGAGGATATTAACGGTAGGTTAAGTAAAGAGATAAGATGCTATGATTTTTTGGATAAGCTCAATATTGAGTACCAAAGGGTCGACCATAAGGCAGCCGACACAATGGAGATCTGCGAGGAAATTGACAAAACCTTGGGTACGGTTATCTGCAAAAATCTGTTTTTGTGTAACCGTCAGCAAACATTGTTTTACCTATTGATGATACCTGCCGATAAGGTGTTTAAGACCAAGGACATTTCGGCACAGATCGGATCATCAAGGCTTTCCTTTGCCACCGCCGAGCATATGGAAAAATATCTCGATATAACACCCGGCTCGGTCAGCGTATTGGGATTGATGAACGATATCGAAAATGCCGTGACATTGCTGATTGACAAGGATGTTTTAAAGGATGAATATTTTGGCTGTCACCCCTGCATCAACACCTCAAGTCTGAAAATTAAAACCTCCGATCTTATCCAAAAAATCATTCCCGCTTTAAATCATTCATACACTTTAGTGGAACTATAATAAAATAAATCCCTTTAAGACTTTGAGTAATCAAGTTCTTAAAGGGATTATTTTATTGATTGAGTTTTCGATATTTCAAAGGTGACATATCATAGGTCTTTTTAAATACTTTACTGAAATACATCTGATCACTGAAGCCGCATTGCTCAGTTATTTCACCTATCGACAATTCTGAGTAGATCAGCAGCTCACGTGCGTTGTTCAGCTTTTGATTTAACTGATAAAGAGTCGGCGGCTGACCGAATAGTTCGGTGAAAATGTGGGTAAATCTGCTTCGACTCAAATAGCACCTTTTTGCCATTTCGTCAAAGCTGAGCCTTTCCGAAAAATGAATATTAATGTATTCGGCCTCGGCACGTACCCTCTTTTCAGCCTCGCTTGAAGCCATATTATCTCTCTTGGAAAGCATGGCTATAATAGTCAGAAGCTGCGCCGTTTCATGAAGCTGCTCACATCTTATATGAGCATCAAACAGCTTTTTAAATGCAAATTTCACCTCGGGCAAAACGGCTCTTAAAATAGTTGTATCCTTAAAGCCTGCCTTGACCATTATCTCATCGGCACAAGCGCCTGTGAAATGAACAAAAAAGCCAACCGTCTGTTCAAATCTGCCGTCGGTGATCATCTTGTATTCCTGAACAGCTCCGGGAGGATATATAACACAGTCACCGACATTCAGCTCTATAACCTCATTGTCAACGGTAACCTCATAGGCTCCCTCGGTTACAAGAATGATCTGATAATCAAGACGTCCGATGGGTCTGATTATCTTAAAGAAGTGCTTATATTTACTTGTAGGAGCGATCGCAGGTCTACAACTGTTGATATGTAAAAATTCATCTGATCGCAGGTCTCGAGTATCTCTTTGTTTTATGACCTTAGTTACCATAGCATTCCTCACATAAAGGTAAGATTGTGTTATATTTACATATTACAATAAAGCATCGTCTTCTGTCAATCATATACAGCAGATTAATACAAAAACTCGGCAATCCAATACATTCCTTTTTATCAATAAAATTGTTATTTTATAATAAGAATATTGTAAAAGGAGATATTTTTATGAAAAAACGTTCAGTAAGCTTGCTTCTCGTACTTTGCTTAATGTTCTCGATTTGCTCATTATGCTTTGTTGGAACAGCAAGTGCGAAAACTGTCAACAGCTACTCCTCGCTCGTTTCGCTGACCTTTGACGGTAAAGAGCCTTACGGTATACCCTTCCACAGAAAAGTGTCCTCTGTAAGTTACGAAAACGACACAGTTGTTTTCAGAAAGGCCAAAAATAACGTCGGTACAGCCTGGATAGGTAAAGACGGCTCGGTCGGTGCTTCCCCCGTTACACAAGCTGCCGACGCAACCCTTGTGGCAGAAGCAAAGGAAAACCTTTTCTTCTGTGAAGCCGGTAAGACCTATCGTCTGAAGTTCGACTATAAATTCCTTGCAGGAACCGGCGGTACCTCCGCTGCTATCGACGTAAGATTGCATCCCGATCCGACACCTTCGTCTATCACAGCCTCTGACTTAAACCTTTCAGAGCATGCAACGCTTGTTGATTCGCAAGCCGCAAAGATCACTTTCGGTGAAACAGCCACCGTTCTTGAACAAGATACAGATTGGCAGACAGCTTATTATATTTTCACCATCAACGAGGATGAGACCGACGGCGTTGCTGTCGGTTTCAGACCCGGCTATAATACGAATTATAATGTAAATTCCGCTATTGATAATCTGACCATTGAGGTCGTTACCTCTTTTGAGTATAACGAAAGCCGTCTGCATACTATGGACGACACCGTCAACGATGCATTCATCACCGCTTCCGGTTGCAATGACGGTACCGCCTTGGTCGAGAATTACGACGAAGAGCACGGCGGTGTATTGAAGCTGGTCGGCGGCTCTAACGCACGTCTCGGCTTTGGAGACTTTGATGTCAAGGAAAATCGCAAGTATTATATCTACTACGACGCAAAGGCCGAAACCGCTGACGCACAGCCTGTAACGGTAATAGGTGCCAACGGTTCTACAACCAGCAAATGCAGATTCTTCTTTACAGGATACAACAACCGTAATGATGGTATTCAGTATTTTATTGACGGTGAAAAAGTCACAGTCGATAATTTTAAATTTTCGACCGAGTGGCAACGTTACGGTATTATAATTGACACTTCCAACGCCACAATGCAGGAGCAAATTTTAATCTACAAAAGTTCTGGCAATTTTTGGACTGATTGGGAAATCCATTTCCTTTTCGGCGTGAGCAGTGCAACTGCTTATTTCGACAACATTCAGGTCATAGAGGTTGAGTCAATACCCGAGGCCATTCCTGATGAGAACGATGCTTCGGCCGCCGCATCCATCCGTACCGCAAAATCGGCCGACGAAAATAACGGTGTTTATCTTTCGGCAGGTCTCAGATTCAGAGGTATTATTGACAATGACGTCAAGGATAATGCTGACGAGATCGGTTTCCTTGTAGCCCCCTCCACTTCCGTTAAGGCTGACACCGATTGGTACGACCTTGAAAACGGCCTTAATCCCATTGTACAGCAGGGCATTTGCTATAAAAAGGATGTCACCGACATCGTTTATGAGCGGGGCACCTACAAAACCGCATATCAGATGATACTGACCGGGCTTTCGACCGAGGACGGAAAAACAGCTTACACAAGACGCTTTACTGCTGTTATGTATGTAAAGACCGGTGATACATATACATATTATGCTTTAGGCGAAACTTCTTTCAATCAGGTTGCCGCAACCTACCGTGTTATGAACATTGACATTGATACACCCTCCACCGGTGCAGGACTTGTGACCATCAGCGATGAGTGGAAAAGCCATCCGCAGGATTATAAGCTGATCGCCTTCACCTTTGACGACGGACCCACCTCTGTTGACGGTTCAGATCTTAGCAACAATCAAAACAAGATCATCAACACGCTCAACAAATACGCCGGTGCAGGCACTTTGTTTGTTATTGGAACTAGAGTGCAAAAATACGGTGTCGGTCAGCTTGAATATGCGGTCGAAAACGGCTTTGAGATAGCAAGCCACACTATGAACCACATAACGATCAATTCCGATTTTCTTGCTGAAAATCCCAACTACACTGCACAGACTTATATAGACGAAGAGATCACTCAGCTTAATGATCTCATTAAGCAAGAAATGGACTATGATATCAAGTATTTAAGAGCTGCAAGCGGTGTTATTCCCGATCTGGTTTTAGAAGCAGCTATTCAGACCAATATGCCGCTCGTCCGCGGAAACATTGATATTAACGGCAACACCGTCTATATTTCAGACTACAATGACGATACAACGCCTGAATCTATCTATGAAAAGGTTGTCAGCACAGCATACGACGGCAAGGTTGTTACTATGCACGGAACAAGTGAACAGTCCGCCGAGATACTCGATGATATTTGTGCTACACTTTATGCCGACGGTTATCGCTTTGTTACGGTATCGGAGCTGCTTGAATATAAGCTCAAGGTCACCGACCCAACGCAGATCGATATTGAAAACAGTTATAATGAAGAACTATATATAAATGACGGTCTGCCGAGAGCAATTTACAGAACGAGTGATGTTAAATTGAAGTATTATAACGAGGATCAGTGGTTCCTCCACCCGGAGGATTACAAGCTCATTGCCTTCACCTTTGATGACGGCCCTAATGCAAGCGAGGTCAGCAACGATAACGCAGTCACAAGAATTATTGACCTGTTTGGCGACTACCACGGTGCAGGAACCTTCTTCTTTACGGGCACAAGTCTTGAAAAATACGGCACTGTGATTCCCAAATATGCCTTGTCAAAGGGTCACGAGCTTGCAAACCACTCCTACAGCCATCAGAGCTTAAGCAGCATAATAACCGAAAAAGATGCAACTATTGACGAAGTAAAGAAAGTAAATGATTGGTATAAGGATAATCTTGATTACACCTGTAAGTGGTTCAGAGGTCCCGGACATTCTTCAAATGATTATCTGTGGGAATACCTGACAAGTATCGGTATGCCTGCAATCTCAGCAAAAACGTACCGATCATCCGACTTCGCAGGCGGCAGTGATACCGCAGAGGCTATCATTGAAAGATATACCTCCACAGAGATACCTCACGGAACAGTTATTCTTAACCACTCAACCAGCAGCAGTACAATGATGACACCCGATGCATTAGAGGTCGTTTTACCCACTCTTTATGAAAAGGGTTACCGCTTCTGCACAATGTCACAGCTGTTCGAGTTGCAGGGTATTGATTACGAGGATATTCCGACCGACAAGCACATTTCAAGAGTATACGTCGAAAACGGTGAGCCCGTTTATGAGTATGTTGACTAATAATACGGAGGTAATTATGAAGGAATATATAAAACCCGAAGTTAAGGTTATATCCGTAACACAATCAACACCCATTGCCGCAGGATTTGAATTGAGTTTCCCCGGCTTTGGCGGAGATTTTTGGGATTAAAGTAAAATCAAAACCACCTTTTGTGAAAAAGGTGGTTTCTCTTTATCCAAGTAATACATCAGACACGAGCATCAGGCAGAAGCCGACTAAAAGAGCGTAGGTTGCTCCCCTTTCCGAGCCGTGTGCGTGGGTCTCGGGGATCATTTCATCGCTTATAACATACAGCATCGTGCCACCTGCAAAGGCCAGCGCAAACGGCAAAATTGCATTCGCAACCGTTACCGCAAAGTAACCGAGCAGGCAGCCTACCACCTCAACAAGACCTGTTATCAAAGCACAGACGAATGTTCTTTTGGGGCTAACACCTGCCGCTAACATCGGACCGATGATCACCATTCCCTCGGGGATATTCTGCAGGGCAATTCCGCCTGCGATAACCAAAGCCTCCGACGTATTACCCGAACCAAAGCCGACACCTGCCGCAATACCCTCAGGCAGATTATGAATGCCTATCGCAGTTACAAACAGCAGAACCTTGTCGATGTTTGCATTCGGCTTATGACCTTCTATATCGGCACCCACCATTTTGTGCATATGCGGAACAAGCTTATCAATAAGATCAAGACACAAAGCACCTACAAATATACCTGCTACTGTAATTAAAAGTCCGTATTTTCCACCGTATTCAACCGATGGAACGATAAGTCCCAAAATTGCCGCCGCAAGCATGACGCCTGCCGCAAACGATAAGACAATATCACTGAATTTATGTGAAATTCTTTTAAATATGAAACCTATAATAGAGCCAATGAGAGTTGCACCGCCGACACCTAAAGCGGTTATCAAAACCATTGTCATATTATCACCTCTGTAACTATTTTACTCGGTAATAAGCATTTTTGCAACTAAAAAGCACCGATTTTTGATCGGTGCTTTAAAATTTAAATATGACGGTAAATTTCTGATGGGTTAACCTTGCCTGCATCGGTAGAAGAAATAAGCTTATCTGCCTTTTCAGGATCGTCAACACTTAAGATCATCAATGCCTTACCCTTTTCGTGGCTGATACAAGCGTACATGTATTTTATTTCAACACCGTTATCGGTCAAAACCTTAAGACCCTTTGCAAATCCGCCAGGAGCATCATCGATAGCAATTGCCAATGTCTGGGTAATCTTGCACACAACCCCCGACTCACGAAGTGCTAAAACTGCCTTTTCAGGGTCGCAGACGATCATTCTGACGATACCGTAATCGGTGGTATCGGCCAAGGATAAAGCACTGATATCTATTTGATTTTTTGCAAGTGTATCGGCAATTTCGTTTAGTCTGCCTGCTTTATTTTCAATAAATGCGGAAACCTGCTTAACTAACATTTTTAAATCCTCCTTTATCAGATCTTACGGTTATCGATAACACGCTTGGCCTTACCTTCGCTACGTGTGATAGATTTCGGGTTAACAAGATGGACATTAACACCCAGTCCGAGAATTGAACGAAGCTTATCCTTAATGGCGTTCTCCACTTTAGCGATCGATTTAACATCATCTGAGAACATTTCTTCACTCATTTCAACATCAAGATCAAAGGTATCAGTGTTGTTCACACGGTCGATCTTAATGAGGTAGTTAGGAGTGATATTTCCACCGCCGACAGCGATAAGAACCTCCTCGATCTGTGACGGGAATACGTTAACACCACGGATGATGAGCATATCGTCACTTCTACCCATAGGCTTTGCCATTTTGATAAGAGTACGTCCGCAAGAGCATTTCTTACGAGAAAGAACACAAATGTCCTTAGTTCTGTAGCGGAGCAACGGGAAAGCTTCTTTAGAAATCGAGGTAAATACCAACTCACCCTTTTCACCCAAAGGCAGAACCTCACCTGTATCGGGATCAATAATTTCAGGAATAAAATGGTCTTCATTAACGTGCATACCAGTCTGTTCTTCACATTCAAAGCTGACACCGGGACCCGAAATCTCAGTCAAGCCGTAGATATCATATGCTTTAATACCGAGTTTATTCTCAATATCCTTACGCATATTTTCACTCCAAGCCTCAGCGCCAAAGATACCTGCTTTGAGTTTAATCTTGTCTCTGAGTCCCTGTTCGTGTATTGACTCAGCAAGATATGCGGCATACGACGGAGTACAGCAAATAATGCTGGCGCCAAGATCGGTCATAAACTGCAGCTGACGGTCGGTATTACCTGAAGACATAGGTAAAGTCAAACAACCCACCTTATGAGAACCGCCGTTAAGACCGGGGCCGCCTGTGAACAAACCGTAGCCGTAGCTGACCTGACAAACATCCTTCTCAGTACCGCCAACAGCCTTTATAGCACGTGCACAGCAATCCTCCCAAAGATCGATATCCTTCTGAGTGTAGAAAGCAACAACACGCTTACCGGTGGTGCCCGAGGTGGACTGAATTCTCACGCAATCCTCAAGAGGCTTTGCAAGCAATCCGTAGGGATAGCACTCACGAAGATCGTCCTTAGTGACAAACGGCAGCTTGTGAAGGTCGTCAACTCCCTTAATGTTGTCAGGAGTTACACCCTTTTCTTCCATCTTTTTGCGGTAATAAGGAACATTATCCCAAACATGCTTAACCTGCTTTACAAGACGCTCGTCCTGCAATTTACGCATCTCTTCATAGGGCATAGTTTCAATTTCGGGCTGATAATATTTGCTCATGATAATTGATTCCTCCGTAATATAATATTTAGTGCTTAAAGCGAATATCCCAGTTCAAATGCCTTGAGGTTTACTTCAAGGAATTTTTCAGGAACAGTAGATTTAATGGTTTCTACCCAAGCCTCATAAGGAATATCGGTTGATTTTGCTAAAACACCGATCAAAACAACGTTTACCGCCTTAATACTGCCTGCCTTTTCAGCAAGCGCAAGTGCATCAAGGCTAACCACATCAGCGTTTTCTTTGAGTGTCTCTATTATACCTTCAGGATACTGAGCTGCACCCGTAATAACAGGCATTGGGTTAATACAACGGTCATTAACTATCATCTTACCGCCTTTTTTAAGGAACGGTAATGCACGAAGGGCCTCTAAACGCTCGAAAGCCAAAATGATATCGGCCTCGGCTTTATCGATTATGGGAGAAGCAACCTTTTCACCGTATTTTACATAAGTGACAACACTACCTCCTCTTTGGCTCATACCATGAACCTCGGAGACCTTAACATCAAAGCCCTCAGCGATGATGACATTACCTAAAATTCGGCTGGCAAGCAGTGTTCCCTGACCGCCGACTCCGACTATCATTATATTTTTACTGCCTGTCATCACTGTTCCTCCTTTTTAATTGCGCCGAACGGACAAACGTTTACACAAAGACCGCATCCGTTGCACTGAGAATGGTCTATAACTGCCTTACCGTCAACAAAAGAGATAGCAGGACAGCCTAATTTCATACACATCTTGCAGGATTTACACTTATCAGCATCAACAGTGCAACGACCCGTGTATTTAACCGATTTGAGCAATGCGCAGGGGCGCTGTGCGATAATAACCGACGGCTCATCGGCATTGAGCTCCTCCTTAACGGCTGCTTCAAAGCCTTTAAGATCAAACGGATCTTCAATTCTTACACGGTCAACACCGACAGCCTTACACAACAGCTCAAGATCTACCTGCTTAGTGGCTTCGCCACGGATTGTCTTACCTGTTGTCGGGTTCTGCTGATGTCCCGTCATACCCGTAATCGAGTTATCAAGGATGATAACAGTGTTAGCGCCCTTATTGTAGACTATATCAATAAGTCCTGTTATTCCCGAATGGATAAAGGTCGAGTCACCGATGACTGAGACCAACTTTTTGTTGAACTCCTCTCCCCTTACCTTAGCCATACCGTGAGCGGCACTAACCGAAGCGCCCATGCAGATGGTGGTATCAACGCTCTGTAACGGTGCGACGGCACCAAGCGTGTAGCATCCGATATCGCCTGAAACGGTCACACCGAGCTTTTTGAGAACATAAAATGTGCCTCTGTGAGGACATCCGACACAAAGCACGGGAGGACGGTTAGGAATCTGCACATCGGGGATTGACTCAACATCAACGCCCAAAACAGCCTTTTTGATCATATTCTGAGAATATTCACCAAGCAGGGTGAAATATTCCTTACCCTTACAGTCAATACCAATAGATTTGACAAAGGTCTCGATAACAGGATCAAGCTCTTCAATGACCCACAGCTCATCATAATTTGCGGCAAATTCCTTAATTAGCTTTTCGGACAGCGGGAATACCATACCAAGCTTAAGGTAATCAACCTTATCACCTAAGGCTTCCTTTGCATAAACATATGTAGTACCTGCAGCTATAACGCCTATCTTGGAGCCGTTTTCCTCAACAGTATTGAAAGAACAGTTTTCAGCCAAAGCTTTGAGTTTTTCGGTACGTTGTTCAACAATAACGTGTCTACCCTTGGCCATTGCAGGCATCATAACATGCTTAGGTATGTTTTTCTCATAATCCTTTAACGGTGCTTCTTCGGGCTCACACAGCTCAACAAGACTCTGCGAGTGTGAAACACGTGTCGAAAGACGTATAAAAACAGGAGTGTCGTATTCCTCACTCAATTTGAAAGCGGCTTTAGTGAACTCTTTACACTCTGAAGAATCCGAAGGCTCAAGCATAGGAATCTTAGCAGCCTCAGCATAGTGACGTGAATCCTGTTCGTTTTGTGAGGAATGCATCCCCGGATCATCCGCAACGCAGAAAACAAGACCGCCGTTTGCACCAATGTAACTGACAGTAAAGACCGGATCGGCCATAACATTGAGACCGACGTGCTTCATGCAGGACATTGCTCGGCCGCCTGCAATAGATGCGCCGATAGCAACCTCGGCAGCAACCTTTTCATTAGGTGCCCATTCAACGTAAATATTATCGAATTCAACAATCGACTCAGTAATTTCGGTACTTGGTGTGCCGGGGTAAGACGAAACAAGCTTACAGCCTGCCTCATAAGCACCTCGGGCAACTGCAGCGTTACCGAGAAGAAGCTTTTTCATACTATTCATCCTTTCAAAGGTATCATTATCAATTTGTTGTAGCATCAGCTACAAGATTGCTTGAGCCATAGCGTTTTCTCAAGGTAGGCTTTTCAATTTTGCCTGTTGGATTACGTGGTATATCAGCAAATATGATTTTACGGGGACGCTTATATCTTGGCAGACCCTGACTTGCTCTTTCAACCTCTTCTTCGGTCAAGGCGAAGCCATCCTTAATCTCAATAATAGCGGCGGCAATTTCACCCAAGCGCTGATCGGCAAGACCAATTACCGCAACATCCTTAATAGCCGGCAAATTCTGCCTCAAAAAGTTTTCTATCTGAACAGGATAAAGATTTTCACCGCCCGTGATAATAACATCCTTTTTACGGTCAACAAGCCAAATAAATCCGTCCTTATCCTCTTCGGCCATATCACCGGTAAATAACCAACCATCAGCAAGAACTTCATCCGTAGCTTTTTTATCTTTATAATAGCATTTCATAACACCGGGGCCTTTAACAGCAAGCTCACCGACTTCACCTTTAGCTACTTCATTCTTATTCTCATCAACTATCTTAACCTGCCAGCCAAAGCCTGCTTTACCGATAGCACCGACATGGTCGATATTTTCAACACCTAAATGCACACATCCGGGGCCGATAGACTCTGAAAGGCCATAGTTAGTGTCGTAATCGTGGTTGGGGAAAACCTCTTTCCAACGCTTTATAAGGGACGGCGGCACAGGCTGTGCGCCGATGTGCATCAATCTCCAACGTGAAAGATCATGCTCTGAAAGATCAATATCGCCACGCTCGATAGCATCAAGAACATCCTGCGCCCAAGGCACAAGCAACCAAACGATTGAGCATTTTTCCTGAGAAGCAGTACTGATGATAAGCTCAGGTGTCGTTCCCTTTAAAAGAACAGCCTTACCGCCAACGAGGAAGCTTCCGAACCAATGCATTTTAGCACCGGTGTGATACAAAGGCGGAATACAAAGGAAAACATCATCATGGGTCTGACCGTGGTGGTTCTGCTCAACACGGCAGGAATGCATCAAGCTCTCGTGAGCGTGCAAAATTGCTTTTGGGAAACCCGTAGTACCACTCGAAAAATATATAGCTCCATCGTCAGAATCGGTCAAAGGGATGTTAGGAGCAGTATTGCTGAAATTGTTGATGATCTTATCATAACTCTCGGCAAATGCAGGACAACCGTCACCAACATAAAGCCAAAGCTTAACATCGGGGACACGGTCGACAATCTCCTCGACACGGCCTATAAACTCAGGTCCAAAGGCAAGATATTCGGCATCGGCCTTTTCAAGACAATATTTAATCTCATCAGCGGCATAGCGATAGTTCAAAGGAACGGCAATTCCGCCGGCACGAAGAATACCAAAATAAATCGGCAACCATTCAATGCAGTTCATCAAAAGAATTGCAACCTTTGTTCCCTTTTTTACGCCGTGTGTAATGAGCAGATTTGCAAAACGGTTGGCAGTATCGTTAAACTCATTCCAGGTAATTTCTCTGCGATAATTCGAACCGACAGGTTGAGTCAAAGCAAATTCTCTCCATGTCATTTTCTTGTCAGCACCTGGGTTGATCTCAACAAGAGCTGTCTCAGCGCCGTATAGCTCTGCGTTCTTTTGCAGAATTTCAGTAATGGGCATTTTTGAACCTTCTTTTCTATGTAATTCAATGCTAAAATATTTTAACACGTTAAATCGAAAAAGTCAACATCCGATCGCAAAAAATGAACCATTTCAACAAATATTTCCGATAGTAAAAAACATCCGAAGTACCGTAGCACTTCGGATGTTAAAATCAAGGAGATTATTTTATTGTAGTTATGCTTCCTGCATTACCGCACATATCACCTGTTGTACCACCTGTCAAGGTTGCGTTGTTAATGCAATTCTCAATAACAACGGTTCCTGTTGAAGGCTGAACTGTACCGATCATACCGCCAACATAGCTTCTTCCGCTGATAGTGCCGCTGACAGTAGTATTGCTGATTTCGGTTGTGTAGGTTTTCTGCAAACGACCGACAATTCCGCCGACACCTGAATTTGCAGTTGAGCACTTAGCATCGACTGTGGCGTTTATAGTACAGTTTTCAACAGTCAGAACGTTAAGGTCAGTCTGTCCGCCGACAAGTCCACCGAACGCTTTAAGGTTGCCGCTTGTGTTTCCGCTTTCAGTATAAGTACCGTTGAATTCACAGTTCTTAAACACAACAACACTTGCGCTGTTGGATGTTGAGCAATAGATTCTGCCAAGGAATCCGCCAACATAGTTACCGATACCTCCGTCAACGGTGTACGCGATATCCGAATACACCTTAACAGTATCGAAGGTAACATTTGAACGGGTTGAGCCAAACAGACCCATAGCACCGGAAGATGTTGCACTGTAGTTGATCTTAATAGGTGCTGTTTCGCTACCGAAGTTGATATTTCGGATGACGCCCTGAACCGTAGTACAAAGAATACCCGACTGTGACGATGCACAAACGTGGTCAATGGCATTGGCAAATGTTACAGTAAAGCCCTTACCGTCAAGATAGCCAGTGAATGCCGAACCCCAATAAGGAGTTGTCACTGTCTCAGTGATTGTAATATCCGTTGTAAGGTAGTAGTAGCCTGCGAGGTTCTCCCCTATTGCTTTGAATTCTTCCTCAGTGGAAATAGCAATAGGCTCGGTCTTTAAGTAGCCGATCTCATAATAATCAATAGTTTCTATCTCAATCACTTCAGCATTGAGCTTAATAGATTTGATATTATGACCCAAGGCAATGTTGTTCTCGTAAGGAACGGAATTTCCGTAGACCGAGTTGGGGTTGCTTTCGGTGAGATAGTAGTTCATACCAGCCGCTGCAGATGACCAAAGAACGTAATCGGCATCGACAGAGTTATAGAACTCGGTAAGCTCGGCCAAAGCGGCTTCACCTGAGAAGTTAGAGCAGGTACCGTGGTGAGGAGTCTGGACAAAATCAGACTTCAATTTTGCACCGAACGCATCGTTGACAAAAGTAATCGAAGTGCTGGTTGCGTCGGCTGTGAACATAAAGCTCTTACCTTCGGTCACAACCTTGAAAATAAGTGAAGATGTATTAGACATATTCTTATTTTCAACGGTGGGTGCAGTTTCTTCAAGAGAATACAACATCTCAGCAGTAAAGCCTGCAAAGTTATAAACCTGACCAACATGTGCCTTATAGACAGCAGTTCCTCTTGCCTCGCACTCAGCGAACAAGGTACGGAACGGAGCAAGGTTGGTCTCGGGCATGCCGGAGCTAGCAATCCATGCCTCGTTCGGCAGGTTTGCAATAATGCTGTTCAAGGTAACATTGTAAGACTCATCGGCAAGATACTTAGGTGCAAACGACTTGAAAACATACATATGATCGCTGTGAGCATGGGTCATTATCCATGCCGAGATCACGATATTTTCAGGATCGGGTGCATAATATTTAAGCATTGCATAAATCTTGCCTGCGTGGTCGTAGGTATCGCTGTTGCTACCGCCATCGATGATGACAAAACTACCGTCACTGAGTCGGTAGATATAGCCCAATCCGTGATAGAAATCATCATCTGAGTTGAGCTCAGAGCCGCTGGTACCGATAGTGAGAAACAGCGGATCACAAACAGCGGTCTCAGGCTCAGCCGAGGATGCGTCATGGAATACCGAAAGATATTCATTAACATCGTCAACATTGCTAAAGCCGAGAGGCTCTATAGTAGCCTTGACTGTTTTTTCGGATGCAATATAAGCAACATTGATAAGGTTAGTACCGTCGCTGTAAATTGCACTGTAGCTTTCGGAGGTCGACAGTACTCTTGAATTACCGACAATAGCAGTGTATCCTTTATTCTCAAGATTTGAAAGATAGGATTCATACTCGAGCTTAGAGGTATCAGTAACAGTCAGAAGTGTAGTGTCATCAGTGGCATCGAGATATGTTGCGGCACCGTTGACGGTAGAATAATCAGGAGGTGTCAAGCTGAGTGCAGTATCGGTCAACGCATCAGTTGAAGCCGCACCGGTTGGTGCGGCTGTGATTGCCGAAAGAGTATTATTAACTGTAGGGGTAGCTGCCTCCATAGCAGCAAGAATATTATTGAACGATGTAGTGTATACATCATCTCTGTACAATGTCTCGCCGTCTAAGATATAATAGAAATATACATCAAGCTCAAGACCGCAGAGGCTGGCAGTCTGACCCTCACGTGTAAGACCCGTAAGAATTACCTGATAGTCAACATAGCCGTCATAAGTATAATCATATACAACGTTCTGAGTTGATGATTTATTAATTGCCTTGATAGCTGCGCTTGAGTCAACTGCATAACCGTGAGGAACAAGGACAAAGCCTACCTCAGAAGCGGCATTGGCCAGCTCGGTCTCAATACGGCCACGGAAACGGATACCTGCAGACTGGTATACACCGTTCTTATTTTCCTCAGGAGACTCTTCCAAACGTATAGAGTTCATGATGAGACCCTTAGGAATAACACCGTAGCTCGCAGTAAGGACTACTCCTGTTTCGGTAGGAACTGTAGTAACAGCGTTGCCTTCACCGTCCAGCCAACCAAGGAAGTCCTCACCGTCGGCAGCAGACTGACCGACAGGCAATGAAGAGATTGCATCGGGAGTTGTGTAGTAAACATCCTCACCGTCTACAAATGTGATATAGTCAGCGGAATCGCCTGCAACTGTTTTGGTGATAGTAACACCGTAAATCCAAACTGTGTTAGTCACGGAATTAGGATTATTAACGGCAAAAACTAAATACTGATTATCACCGAGAGTTGCGGCATCAGGAGTTTTGAATGAGCGAGTGTGTTTAACCCAGCTTTTATTTGCAGTATCACGCACATTATTGTCAAGTGTGTAACCCGAAGTGCCGTTTACAGCACTAGTGGCAATAAGATCAAAACTAATTCCCTCACCTTTTTCATGATAGATCATATAAGAAACGGTATAATTAGCGTTAGGCTCAAGAATATACGCATTATCGGCACCGTTGCCTGAAACATTTGCTTTACCAAAACAGATAGAACGAATATTAGTGGTTGCATCAGCAAACTTGACAACTATTGAAGAAACACCGTCTGCATTATTTATAGATCTTGAATGAATACTATGGCTTGATCCGGATGAAGAAACAACACCGAGAATTCCCTTAGCATCTTTGTTAGCAATATTATTTGCTTGAGTAGTATTGGTAAGGTCAAGAGTTAGACTCGTTACCTTATCAGGGAGCTCAGAAAGCAACGGATACTTTGCATTAAGCACTGTACCAGCCTCAGGAACCTCGGTTACAGTCTCACCGTCAGCGTCAACCCAAGCAATAAACTTAGATCCTAGCGTGCCATTATCACCATCAGGCAAAGCGGTAAGAGCGTCGGGATAAGCATAATAGGTCTTACCGTTGTCGTTGAAGGTGATAAGATCATCAGAATTCAAGGTGGTTACCTTTGAAATTGTAAAATTATCCAGCCAAAACTCAAAAGCGGTAGTAGACTCCCTGAACACAGCGAAAGACAGGTATTTATCATTTCCAAGAGCACCTGTAGTGAAACTGCATGAATAGTTAGTCCAAGTTTTAGAAGCAGAGGTTGAATCAATAGAGATAGTGTTTAAAACTGTATATGTTTCATCATCATCTACATCTTGTAATACAGTATTGGTTGCATGACTAACACCAAGGACATTAAGAGAAAGCCCTGTACCGTTATAATTTAAATAATCATATGAAACCTCATAGGTAGTATTATCTTCGAGTACAAATGCCTGATCAGTTCCGCTACCAATATTAGTGTTAGATTTGCCCAACATAACACCGCTTTTAGCTGTTGTGGGAGACGCCCACTTCATAGCTAAAGAACTGTTTTTTGTTGTATCTCTATTGCTCTCACGCTGATATAACTTATTAGTAGTACCATCCAAGCAATTCAAAGCAGAAGCTACACCGGGAATACTTTTTCCATTACCCGCTGAAGCGGCACCATTTATTGCGCTTCCGTTAGACTGAAATTCAAACTTTTCAGTAACCTTAGTAATTAAGCTCGTGAAAACATTCTCATCATTGGATATCGTTGCGGCAGTGGCGCTTACTGACATCACGACCACGGTCGAAGCGATAATTGCGACAGCACACAAAAGGCTGATCACTTTTCTGAAATTCTTGTTTAAGGATTTCATTAATTTTCCCTCTCTTATTTTAATATTGCAGCACACCATACACTACTCTATGGTACACTTACGATAAATATTATAATTAATATGAGAGGTGTTTGCAATAATTAATTGATATTTTATTAACAATTTTGGAGGCTTATACAAATACTTTAGGATATTTTGTGCAAATTTTCTTTCAAAAGAGGTTCGCAAAGCAGTTCACGTCATATTAGATATATTTTAGGCTGTTGTAATCCTTTAGCTATCCCCCCCGACGTCAGCATAAAAAACAAAGCACCCTCACCTTTGTGAGAGTGCTTTGATTTTTGGTGCCGGAAGCGGGGGTCGAACCCGCACGGTATCGCTACCACTGGATTT
>CAYRIX010000024.1:0-31616 GCA_964424555.1 uncultured Eubacteriales bacterium | reverse complement strand
ACCCGAACGTTTCACCGATTGGTAAAAGGTTCGGGTTTGAATGCTTTGGTGCGAGTGACGGGACTTGAACCCGTACGTCGTGGACACACGCCCCTCAAACGTGCCTGTCTGCCAGTTCCAGCACACTCGCATATATCGAACGCTTTTCACAGCGCCCGATAATGATACCATTTAATTATCGATTTGTCAACTCAAATTTTGAATTTTTACTCAAATCTTTCTAATTTTTCGTTGAACAGCATATCACGGTTGATGCTTACCACCTCAGGTCGACGGTTTCCTGCAGACTCAAAAGATTGCAAGAATAACATTGGATTGACGGTTTCGGTATTGCCTGCAGGTAAAGTAACCTTAACTTTCAGCACTCCGTCGTTCCTTTCAGTCTCGATCGACTTTATCTTTTCGGCAAGATTGAGCAAAGTGATTTTATTCTTCTTGCCTTTTTTCTCGGCAGGTATC
The DNA here is from genome assembly GCA_964424555.1 of uncultured Eubacteriales bacterium. GTDB lineage: Bacteria > Bacillota > Clostridia > Oscillospirales > Acutalibacteraceae > UMGS172. Next base: position 31,157 of record CAYRIX010000024.1, on the reverse strand, counting down.
ACATTACCGTTAAGCAAACTCTCGAGAGAGGTCAACAGTTCATTGTCGCTATCCTTGTAAGTTAAGGTATATGATGCGTAGGTCAGCTCCGATGTTTTCATCCACGGCTCAGATACCTGCAGTATCTCTATTCCCTCAGCCGCCTTTTGCCGTAGAGCAGTCAAAGCCATTTCGTTTGTGTAGCTGTCGTCGGTAATCTTCAGATCGATAACATCATAATCGGTCGTAATACCAAGTGACAGAGGTTGTGCAAAGGTCAAATAAAGATGCTGATTAAACCCCTCGGTATACCAAGCAGGGACTCCTGCGACCTTGAAAAGGCGGACCATATATCGGTTCATATCAAGGTGCGAAACGTACTTCATTCGGCCACGCTTTGCGTAAAAAACTCTAACGTTTCTCAATGCATACACCCTCCTTAAAGCAGTTGGCACCGCAATTCTGACACTTTTCACGGCAGTTCGGCGTAGTCGCAGCCTCATGTGCTAAGCGATTTTCCTTTTGCAGAAACTCCTCACTGACACAATAGTCAAGATGACTCCACGGCAAAACCTCGTCAAATGCTCTTGTCCTATGATTATAATGATTGGGATCAACACCGCAATTTCGGAAAGCCTGCATCCATTTATCGTAGTCGAACATCTCTCCCCAACCGTCAAACTTACAGCCCAGCTTCACCGCCTCGGCCAAAACCTTACAAAGTCTGCGGTCGCCACGGGCAAAAACACCCTCCAGAATGCTTGTTTTTGAATCGTGCCAGCTCAAGGCTATCTTCTTGGTGGTAGTGCTTGACACAAGAAGTTTTTGCTTACGCTCAACCTCATCTAAGCTGTCCTGAGGCTCATATTGGAAAGGTGTAAACGGCTTGGGTACAAAGGTTGAAACGCTTATCGACACATTGACCGATTTGCCCTTTGGACGCTCGGGCATTTCATAAAACATATTAACAATTCTTTGACCAAGCTGAGTAATTCCGATAAGGTCTTCATCGGTCTCGGTAGGAAGACCGAGCATGAAATACAGCTTAACCGAGGTGTAACCACCCTTAAAGGCTGTATAGCATGTACGCATTATCTCATCCTCGGTGACATTTTTATTAATAACATCACGAAGCCTCTGCGTACCCGCCTCGGGTGCAAAGGTAAGACCCGATTTCTTTATTTTCTTGACCTTTTCAAGCAATTCAGGTGAGAAATTGTCAATTCTCAAAGACGGTAAGGATATACTTACCTTTTGGTCATCACTCCAATCGAGCATTTGACCGAGCAGCTCCTCGAGCTGTGTATAGTCGCTTGTGCTTAAAGAGGACAACGATATCTCCTCGTACCCCGTATTTTCGCAAAGACATTTTGCCTGCTTGTTGACCGTATCGGCACTTTTTTCACGCACAGGACGGTATATGAACCCCGCCTGACAAAAACGGCAGCCTCTGATACAGCCACGGAACACCTCCTGCACAGCACGGTCATGGATTATCTCGATAAACGGAGTGACAAAGGTCTCGGGATAGAAGCTACTGTCAAGGTCTTTTATGATGCGCTTGCGCACCGTTTTAGGTGCGCCGTCATTAGGTACAATAGCCTTAACGGTTTTGTCCTCATTATACTCAATATCATACAGTGACGGTACATAGACTCCCTCGAGCTTTGCGGCAAGCTTCAAAAACTCGTCCTTGGGAATACCGTTATCACGGCATTCACGGTAAAGCTCAATCAGTTCAAGATCGACCTCTTCTCCCTCACCGAGGAAGAAAATATCAACAAAATCAGCCAGCGGCTCAGGGTTGCACACACAAGGACCGCCTGCAACAACGAGGTTTTTCAACGAAGTCCTATCCTTAGACAAAAGGGGTATACGTCCAAGCTCGAGCATATTAAGGACATTTGTATAACATAATTCATACTGCAAGGTGAAACCGATTATATCGAAATCACACAACGGGTCGTGACTTTCGAGCGCAAACAACGGCATGTCGTTCTCACGCATTACCTCTTCAAAGTCAACCCACGGTGCAAATACACGCTCACACCAAATGTAGTCCTTTGAATTGAACTGCGAATAAAGTATCTTCATACCGAGGTGTGACATTCCAACCTCATAGGTATCAGGGAAGCAGAATGCAAAGCGTACATCCACCTCAGACTTGTCCTTAATGACGCTTCCCTGTTCATTGCCTGCATAACGACCCGGCTTTTGAACCGAAAGCAGTAACTGTTCCAATTTCTCTTCTGTCATTTTTTCACATCCGTGACATTAATATTTTGTTATGTTTATTATTATAAGGTAAATTCCCAATAAAAGCAATGACGGATTTGAAACATTTTTTACAACCACCGCCAAGCCTGCTACTAAAACAACACATGCGGTTACAATCGACACCACCGTGCATACAAGCTCTGTATTAACTTTAGACTGCTTTTTCAACAATAATCTTAAAACGGTACCGCCGTCAAGTCCCTTTACGGGCAAAAGATTCATAGCACCAACCAAAAGCTGTACCACTGAGAACGCAAGGATCAAGGTATTATTGGTTGCTTCTCCCACTATCCACAATATCAAAGCCATAGCAATATTGACAAGCGGACCCGACAGTGAGATTATAACGCTATCCTTTACCGCTGTATATGCGTTTCCGATAATTGTAACCCCGCCAATCGTACAGCTTATTGACTTTGGCAGACATCGGGTCAGCTTCATAGCGACAAGATGACCTGATTCATGCATTATGACCGCCAGCAGCGATGCCGACATAAAGCCTGTTGTATCCATAAACAAAAGAAACGCCAGCATTACGGAAAACGGTACCGAAATATAAATATCTATTCCTAAAAACCTTATACTCATACGTCACGCAGCTCGCTTAACAACCACTCAGGATCGATACGGTAGTTACTTACCCTCACCTCAAAATGCAGATGCGGTCCCGTAGCTCTGCCTGTGCTTCCGACAAGTGCTATTTTGTCACCTTTTTCGACCATATCGCCCTCATTGACCAACAGCTTACTGCAATGAGCGTATAAGGTCTTCATGCTTTGGTCGTGTGAAATTATTACATAATAACCGTATGAACTGCTATAGCCTGCCGAGGTGACCTCGCCTGCGTAGGCGGCAATAATCTCCGTCCCCTTGTCAGCTGCAATATCAAGTCCGTTATGCATTGAATAAACGCCCGTTATAGGGTGGGTCCGATAGCCGTAGTGTGATGAGATCGTACCTACAACAGGCCATTGCAGGCTATTGACAGGTGCAGCAACTGCATGCGATTGAACCTCCTTAAGCTCGGTTATATTACCTGTTAGCTCTGAGTCAATATCAGGATCGAACTCCTCGGTGCCGTCACTATGGCTCTCTTGGTCAGAAGATGTGTCGGTATCGATTATGTCAGAAGACTCAGAGACTGCCGAACCCTTCGACTGCGGTTCAGAAGCGGCATTATCCGTTGCAGGCTCGAGTACCTCTGTTGTGGTGGTGATATCATCAAATTTTTCGTGATACATAAGACTCAGCCTTTTATATACATCACCGCCGAACAACCGTATCCCGATGGCAAAAAGTATTATAATCGCCACGGTTACGGTCTGCAGTACCAAAATATTAAGCTTTGTGTCACCGCTTGTCTTTCGTTTGACTGATGATATTCCCTGCATAAATCTACCACCTTAAAAAAGTAACATCATAGATAAATATGCAGACAAGTTGTAATATATACTAAAAAGCACCCACGTGGGTGCTTTTTAACTCACCTTTTCTTTTTGAATACCTTAACCAGTGAAACAATAGACAAAACAAGCAATGCCAATGCAATAATAACAAAAAGCAATAACGGGAGTTGCCACATAATGCCATACGAAGGCGCCAAAGTGAACACAAGCGCCCACTCAACAATATTTAAAAGTGTTTCATTTTCAATACCGCCCGAGCTGAATATACCAAGCAGTACAAACGACAGAATAAATATAATACAATAACAGAACGGCAATATTGCCATGACCTTATTTTTAAGTTTTATTGCAAAAATTGACAGTGTGTACATCACAGCATAAAACAAAAGGCAAACTAAAATGTACAAAACGGGAGTTTTAAATTCACTTCCGGGAGGCGTATCGGTAAAAAAGCCTCCCATAATCTGCATCCAACCGAACAAAATACATAAGCCGTATGTAATCAAAAAGGCTACTGCCGCCGATATGTTGGCAATTAATTCATTTCTTTTCTTTACTGCATCCATAAACTATCTCTTTCCAGTGGAACCGAAGCCTCCCGAGGCACGCTCGGTCTCATCAAGCTCATCCACTTCTTCAATTTCGGGGATTATAACGGGCGCTATTACCATCTGTGCTATACGCTCGCCCGAAGATACTGTATAATCCTTGTCGGACAAATTGATAAGTCCGACCTTTACCTCTCCTCTGTAATCACTGTCAACGACACCGACGCAGTTGGAAAGAGTTATGCCGCTTTTTATCGCCAGACCGCTCCGTGCATATATATAAGCGACGTAAGCATTGGATTCCAAGGCAATAGCAATGCCCGTAGGTATCAGCGCTCGCTCGCCCGATCTGATGGTTATATCTTGGTCGATGCAGGCATAAAGATCCATGCCTGCACTACCGCCTGTTGCGGCCTTGGGGATAACAGCATTTTCATTTGTTCTTTTAATTCTCAGTAACATAAGCCCACCTTATTTAAAAGCGAAATTATTGCAGGTAGAATCAAGGGTTTTAAACACATAGCCCTGTTCTTTAAGCTCCTTTATAACCTCATCCAAAACCTGACTTGAAACCTTTTTGATATCATGCATCAGAATGCAGACCTCGCCTCTCAGCTCGCCGTTATACTTTAGGTGATCTCTGATCTCCTCAAGAACATACGTTTGTGAGGGCGATTTTGAATGGGTATCACCGCTGTCAACATTCCAGTCAAAATAGGTATATCCCTTTTCCTTTAACGTTTCCTTTACGGTCTCAAAATCCGATTTGCCAAGTTTGTTGTAGGCAGTCGTGCTTCCGCCCGGGAAACGTGTGAGGTTTGAGCGAATACCTGTCTTATTATAAACAACATCGCTGACCGCCGTAAGGTCCTTGATAAAGGCGTCTGCGCTTGCATATATCTTATTTAATTCATGAGTATTGGTATGCAAACCTATAGCGTGTCCTGCATCATAAATGGACTTTATCTTGCTTATGCCCATAGTTCCGACAACAAAAAACGTTCCCTTAACATCATTATCGGCAAGCGTTTGCAGAATTGACTCGGTATATGAACCGGGACCGTCATCAAACGTAAGATAGCAAATACGCTCACCCTCGGTACTGTCAATTCCAAAGGGGTTATCGTCAGCCGTTGGCAGGCTGGTGGAAATCACAGGAGGTATCGAGGAGGTTTGAGAGGACGATTCCTTTGAAGAGCTTGAGCTTTCGGCATTATTGCTCGATGGGGTGATTTCAGATGATGTAACTTCATTTTCGGAAGAAGCAGTCTCGGACGGCTGTGATGCACTCTCAACCGACGTGGTTGTATCTGAGCTTTCAGAAGATGCCGTTAAATTTTCCTTATTCTTTATACCGTAAGCTCCTACGACGATCATAATAATAATAGCCACCAAGAACACCGCTATACAGACTAAAAGCGATGTTGTTGCTACTCCTTTTGACTTTCCCATATTCATGCTCCTTTAAAATCCAAAATACGACAATAGTAGTATAACAGAATTGTGTGCAAAATAAAAGAACAAAATGCTTAAAATTAGTTACAATTATTTCACAATTTTCTGTTCTTAGATGTTACAATAAAAAACAGTTGAGAAAATCACTAAAATATGTTATAATTATTAAGGAATTAATTTATATTAATTGGAGGTTTAAACCATGGGCGAAAAAAAGACCTTGATTTTGAGTGACAGCACCTGTGATCTGTCGCCTGAGATAGTTAAAGAGCGTGATATACGTATCAGCCCGCTTACCGTTGTCTTCGGTGATGAAAAACACCTTGACGGTGTTGATGTCACACCTGATGATGTTTATGCTTATTATAAAAAGAGCGGTCAGCTTGCCAAGACCACCGCAACCAACATGGCTGAGCATGAGGATTTTATTGCCGCCAACGTTAAAGACGGTGATGAGGCAGTCTATTTTAACATAAGCTCTGAAATGTCGACCACCTTTAACAACGCACGTCTTGCCACTGAGGATACCGATAATGTTTATGTTATCGACAGCCGCAACCTTTCAACAGGTATCGGACTTTTGGTGCTTCATGCCTGCGATCTTGCAGACCAAGGAAAATCAGCAAAGGAGATCTATGATGAGATCACCGAGCTTACTGCTAAGGTCGATGCATCCTTTGTTGTCGATACTCTTGAATTTTTGCATAAGGGCGGCCGTTGCTCATCTATTGCCGCTTTAGGCGCTAACCTTCTCAAGCTTCGTCCCATGATTCAGGTCAAGGATGGCAAAATGTCGGTTGTAAAGAAATACCGCGGCAAAATGCCCGAGGTTTTAAAGCAGTACACCAACGAGCGTCTTAATGACGATAATAAATATATCGGTAAGCGTATCTTTGTAACCCATTCCGGCGGTTGCGATGAAATCGCTGAAGAGTTAAAGGCAATGGTCCTTGCCAAATACCCCGATAAGGAAGTTATTATAACACGTGCAGGCTGCACCGTATCCTGCCATTGCGGACCCGGTACTTTAGGCGTTCTCGGTATCAGAGAAAATAACATCTGATAAATGCAAACAAATGAACAGACGCTGTCTTTATTGTACAGCGTCTGTTCTCTTATATACATATTCTTCAATATTCTCAAACCAAATATCATAACCGTTACTGTTTATATGTATTCCGTCAACGGTCAGCTCGGGCAATAATTCACCGTCTTTATAAAACAGGCTATGGAGATCTATATATGCCGCCCCGCTTTCTTGGGAAAGATTTTTAAGCTGTTGGTTAAAGTTGATTATGCACCTGTTATCTCTGAACGCATCCTCCTTTTGTTTGGATATCGGTAAAACACTCTGAACAATCAATTCAACATTCGGCACAGCCTCTTTTATACTTTTTAACATACTCCCGTATTGCGCAATACTCTGTTTCATGTTGGCTGAGGTCATTCCGTTAATTCCACCCATTATGAACACCTTTTTCGGGGATACGCTCTTCAACATTTCAATTCGACCGTTCATTCCTGTTATAGTGTCGCCTGAAAGACCCAAATTAACTATCTTAAACTCATTAAAGCGATTTTGGAAATCCCCTCCCCTTGTCAGAGAGTCGCCAAAGAAAGCAATATCGGCTTTATAATCTAATTTTTCAAGACTGCTTTTCCACGACAGCAACGTCCAGTTAACATTAGGCTTGCTTTCTTTGAGACCAAGCTTCACCAAAAGCTTTGTATGATATTTCCCGCGAAAGAACAACAGCAAGAATCCTAAAAAACAAATAATTGCAGATAATACTAACAATATAACGCACGTTTTGCTGATCTCCATACATCATCATCCCTAATTAATTCTTTAACCGTGGTACACATTGTATCATAACTTTTGTAACGTGTCAAGTTACAAAAGTTATTTTCTACGTTGTCGCTTTGGGTCACAAATCAGGTTATACTATCTAAGGGTGATTTAATGCTGTCGAATCAACATGATAAATATAAGTATTTGGGCCTAAATATTGCCTATTACAGAAAAAACAGACGTTTATCACAATCACAGCTTGCCGAATACATTAATATCAGCCGCACACACATGAGCAGAATTGAAACTGCCGACTGTGCGGTGTCCTTGGATGTTGTTTTTGATATTTGCGATGTTTTGAATATCAAGCCCTCACAGCTATTTGATTTCAGAGAGGATTAATCACATGTAAAAACGAGCTTCTTCGTCGGATTATATTGGCAATAAAATTGCGGCAATGTACAAATGAACTGTACATTGCCGCTACCGTTTTATATTGGTCTATAAATTATTATTTCTTTTCAACAACATGAACATCAAGCTGATTATAAGGAATGGTGATTCCGTTTTTATCGAAGTCTACCCTTACCTTTTCAAGCAGGTCGAAATGCAGTGTCCAGAAGTTTTCAGCCTTACACCATACACGCAGAGTAATAATGACTGCACTGTCACCGTGCTCAGTCACCCTGACAAACGGCTCGGGCTCATTCATTGACAGCTCGTGTGACTTAACCGCCTCCATTATTATAGCCTTAGCTTTTTCGGGGTCATCATTATAGCTGATGCCAAAGGTGAGATCCATGCGACGTGTAGACTCTTTTGAGTAGTCAATTATTGTTTTATTTACAAGCTGACCGTTAGGAATGACGATCTGGCGGTTATCGGGTGTTCTCAGTGTGGTATGTATCATATCTATTTTCAGTACAGTACCTGAAACACCGTCGGTTTCAATATAATGTCCTGTCGAGAACGGTTGGGTCAAAAGCATGAGTATTCCGCCTGCGATATTTCCAAGACTGTCCTTTAAAGCCAAGGATACAGCAACAGCCGCCGCAGAGAAAGCCGCAACAAGGCCCGTGGTTGAAATGCCCAGATTTGAAAGTGCAGCCAGTAAAACTATAATCAGTATCACTATATGTAGAGTACGAAGTAAAAAATTTATAAGCGAAATATCGAGCTTAGTCTTGGAAAGGCCCTTTTTCAAGACAGCAACCAAAACCTTACTGAATACCCAGCCGACTACCGCTATCAAAACCGTTCCGACAATTCGCAACCCGTAGGTTTTACCGAATTCAATTATTCTTTCGACAACGGTATTAATCACATTCATTGTAATCATAAGTCAAATCCTCTCTGATTTATTCACTAAAACGGCAGCCGTATCGGCCGCCGTTTTACGCTTCTTATTTAATTTTCTTCCTCGGAAATAACAAGATCGTCAACATAAACATTCACACGTGCAACAGTGGCACCCGTCATGCTTTGGACCTTATCCTTAACATTTTCCTGAACCGCCTCGGCAATGTCCTTAACCTTGATATGGTCGTGGACAGTGATGAATATATCCATCATAATGGCACCGTTATCGGTAGACAGCCCGACTGATTTTGTATGAGTATTTCGAGATGCATTCATAAAGCTTTTTATGTTTCGCAGCTGAATAGGACGTCGTGCAAGACCTGCAACTCCCTCAACCTCAAGTGCTGCAATACCTGCTATCTGGACAATAGCTTCATTGTTAATTGCGAGACCGCTTGTTTTTTTACTTTCCATTTTGGACCTCCAAAAAATATAATATATATTACCAAAAATTAAAATTCCATATATATTATAACACAAAATTTCAATCTCGCAACTATTTTAATGTGATTATTTTAATTTTTTCCAAATCTATTTTAATTTGTGAGGTAACAGCGTCCTGAATTTGAAGCGTCTGACTGGTAAGCAGCGTATCGGCAGGTACAATTACAGTAACCGATTCGTCAGACACAATTACCAACGCATCGTCGAAGCCCTTGGCTTTAATAACAGTTTCGATATTCGATTCAAGAGCCACGGTATCTGCCACCTTTTGCAGACCTTTTACAGCCGTATCAAGCTCGGTTCCCTCGATCTCAGCCTGTTTCAGAGTGTCGGTAAGACTTTTTACCAGCTCAGTTCTTTGGTCATTACGCTCTTTACGGCTGGATTGTATTTTGCTGACCGCTCCCGAGGTCTCGATAGCCTCGCCTAAGTTACTGTTAGTATCATAATACTCATTACTGCCAAGCCCGTTAGCACTACTTTGTGTGTCAGGCGAATCAAATGAGGAGTACCTCATATTTAACCATACGGCTGCCGCGAGACAAAGCACCAGTGTAGCCGTTACAATATGCCTTTTCGAGAAAACCTTACCCTTTTTCATTTATATTAACTCCTTTCGTTAAGACCTGCCGATAATACAAATTTTTCCATCATCTATCTGCAAAGCCGATCTTACGGCAAGACGAACCGCCGACGCTACGGCGGTGGTTTCACCGCTTTCGCAAACCACCACAACACCCCTTACCGTCGGCATTTTTTCGGTCACGATAAGCGGACGCTCATTCCCGTCAGCATCCTTTATTACTACATATGTCTTCTGATTGCTATCGCTTTGTTGGGTTTTGAGAGCCGTCTGGTCACGTGTTACATCTGCATCGGTCTTAACCTCATCGGCATAAACATATTCAGTTCCGCTTTCAAGCGTCACCATCACCGTAACCTTAGTGTTCCCCAGCATATCCGAAATCAAGGCTTCAAGCTTCTGCTCTATCTGTTCGGTATAGCTTTCAGCAGACCTGTCGGCATTTGCTGATATAACCGAAGAATTTGCCGAAGCAGATTGCTCATCAGTACCGAAATCAAAGGTTGACACCAGCAAAAGTAACAACCCGATAATCCCCAACGCAATTAAAAAACTGCTTTTAGATCTGGGGAGACTTACTTTCAGCTTTTCTAATTTTTCTTTAAGCCCCATCGCTATTCCCTTTCCGTTACACTGCCCTCGAGACCAAGCTCATTCAAAGCTCTTGAACAAGCGGACTCATATCCCTTTGGACAAACAATTTCAACATTGGTAATAGATATGCTGTTATCATCAGAAATATTTGCCGAAACCAAAATTTCAAGGTCTTGGATATCATAAGAGCTCAGCTTTTGTAATATCAGATTTTTCACCGAACTCTCAACGGCATTAATATTCATCGACTCGACCGTTTGAGACATTTCCTCGGTGTACTTTTGTGTAGCCTTATAGGTAATATCCAAATCAATATTTTTCACTGCTGATGCGATCCCGTCGGCCGAAACTACAATTACAGCGATTATTGCGGTTGAAATGAATGTCTTGAAGGACTTTTTCATGACCCCTTCGGGACAAAGCATTAAAACCACACCGAAAAATATAAGCGAAACACACAGGTGCATCGCCAGGGTCTTTACAGCTTCCATTTTAATTCCTCACATAATAACCGAGACCATAGTTATCGCAATAACAAACAGTACCGTAACGAGCACCGAGATACCTAAAACCATTGCCGTTGCCGAGTCGACCGAGCGTATAAGCGATGCCGATTTATCTTGTCCCAGCAGCTCTGCCGCCGATGAAGTCAGAAGCAGTACGACGCGCCAAAGCAATAATTCAAGAATAACAGGAAGAAGAATGGTAGCCAATGCAACAATACCGTAAATTGCCACCGATGAGCTCAACAGCTTAAGACAGCCCTTGACGGTCGACAGAGCATCACCAACCACCGAACCTACTACGGGCACCGCAGTGCCGACGAAAAATCTGACGGTTTTGGCTGACAGCGAATCGGCCGAGCCCTTTACAACGGTCTGTATTCCCAGAAGTGCCAAAAATACGGTCGTAGCCAATGTCAACAGCCACAGCGAGGTCTTTTTAATCGCTTTTGAAACAGATGAAGTATTAACATCCTCAAGCACCGAGCTACTGACCGAGAGACCTAACTGCATACCCGTAAGCGGAACAATTATAAATGAACACATGGCTGTTACCGCCTCTGCCGCTACAAGCATTACCGAAGAAAAGCCTGCCGCAGTAAGTGTTTTACCCTTTGACACCAGAATTGATGCATAAACAGGTACAAAGGACAACATAAATACCCCTGCCGACTTAAGAGCTGATACACACGAGAGTATCGATGACACCGTAGGCAAAACCGTAACGGCTGTTATTCCGACCGTAACGGCAAAGCCCACTGTTTTATTCTCATCGGCCATCCCTTTAACCGCTGAGCCGAAAAGCAGTACCGCAAGGATAGCGCAGCCTGCCGTCAACGGACGTTTGCCGCCTGTTTTCAAAAATGACCATATCTCTTGGAATATGTTTTTTGGTGTAAAGTAATCCGCCCAATCGGTATCTGAGGCCGAAATGTCAAACTCGTCCATCTGCTGTTTTACACCTTCGGGCAGGCTTTCGGAAAGCTTATCAGCACCGCTTGCCTTATATTGCTGAGAATATGTATCCTCTACTGTTATTTCCTCGGCACCGCATTCCGTCGCTGCAGTAAAAAGCAAAATAGCTATAGTAAAAACTATGAAAAACCTTTTCATCCAACCAGCTCCACAGCCGTTTTTAAGATTTCCTTAATGAGAGGCAACGTCAACACAAGCACCGATAGCTTGCCTGCCAGCTCTACCTTTGAGCTCAAAGAGGTTTGTCCGAAATCACGGCAGAGATCAGCGGCAAAGCCTGTAAGATAACAAACACCCAACGCCTTCAACACAAGCTTTAATACCGAGCTTTCAAGACCCGATTGGACAAATATCTCCTCTATATCCGAAATAAGTCCCGATGAAGAGACCAATAAAAACACAAGTATTACACAGCCCGATACCGCCGAAACAAGTAAAGCGTATTCGGGCATAAAGCGTCGCATAAATAAGGTCGCTGCGGCAGACAGTACGCAAAGACCTATTACCGCTGTCAGCATATCAAAGTCCGAAAACCGATTTTACGGTCTCAAAAAGGTTGCCTATTTCGGTGACGACCATTATCAGCACCACCACAAGACCTGCGAGAGTTGTCAGCATTGCTTGCTCCTCACGGCCCGAACGTTGCAATAATTGGTTAAGCACCGCCACGATTATTCCTATACCCGCAACCTGAAATATAAAATCTACGTCCATTTCATTTCCTCATCATATCAAAATAATGAATATCGCTGCGGCCGAAAGCAAGCAAAGTGACCTGATAAGCTTGCCTTTTTCGTTGGCTTCCTTTTCGGCAATGCCGCAAAGTGATAAAAGCCTTGCCGAAAAACACTCACACAATGTTTTTTGGCTGGTGATATCACTTACACCGAGCCTTGACAGAAAATCTGCTACCACTGTTCGGTCGTCGGCATGAATGCCTGACTCGGTCAGAAGGCGTTCCAATTCAGCACTGTTGTTTATAGTATTACGGTCGATTTTTTCAAGAAATGACAGCTCACGGCATGAATATGCTGAAAGAATTTCAAATATATTTTCTTGACTTGCTCTCATGTCGTTGGTACAATTCCTTGCAAGCATTACCAACTGCTGTAGATATCTTTTTCTGAACATCAGCCGCTCATAGTATTTAAAGCCTATCAGCGAAACACTCAGGCATATAATAACAATGCCGGACATTTTAAGCACGCAAGACACCTCTTTTTGCCACTGTTACTGTTTGAGACTGACAAAGCTCCTCGGCATTTACCACCGTAAGCTGACCCGACGGTGACGGCACATATGCAACATTTTTAACCACACCTGATTCAATCAGTATTCTTGCGGGCGGTCTCAGCATTATTTCGCCTATACTTCCTGCATGAACAGTACATAATGGATCGGCTCCCGCATAAAATCCGCTTATCAATGCTTTAGCTTCGTTTTCATTACCGATTTCGTCAAAGGCAATTACTTCGGGGTTCAGCGTTCTCAACGCTATTTCTATTCCTTCATGCTTTTCACAGCCCGATATTACATCGGTCAATATACCGACATCGTTTTGCGGCACACCGCCGCTGACCGCCGCTATTTCCCCTCTTGAGTCAACTACCGCTATTCTGCGTCTCATCGTTCCGATGCCGTTGGATATCAGACGGACAGCATCACGCAGCAGGGTCGTTTTTCCCGATGACGGAGGGCCTGCAATCAAAAGTCCTGAAGAAAGGTATTCTGCCAATGGCATTGCACAGCCCTTATACTCGGCCGCAATCCTTATATTGAGTGATGATATTCTGCAAAATCCGCTTATGACTCCATTTTCATATACAGCCGAGGCGGCAAGGCCGACTCGACAACCGTTTTTCAGTACAATATAGCCCTGCTTTATCTGGTCTGCAAAGGCATAAACCGAACGGTCACACATTGACCGAAATATTTCTTCAATTTCCTCATGTTGAACTATGTACAACCCCTGTTGCCACAAGTGACAGATATGTCCCGTTCCCGAAACGAACACATTTTCATTTTTCAGCGTCAGACCAAGCGGACGTCCTGCTCTGAGCCGTATTTCATTTATATCTCCCATAACTCTTTGCGGCAGAGCCATGATAATACTTCTCAATGCTTTAGGGAAATACTCTGTAATATCGTGTATCGTTTTCATTTTTCTTTCCGTTGTCATAGCACGTCCATCCTTTCTGAGAAATTTTATGATTTCGGGCAATGATTTAGAACAAAAAAAGCAGTCGTCTCACTCATTCAGTGAAACTACTGCTTTTGAGCCTTTATCACCAAGGGACAAACCGTAACCAATAATGATATTATTGCAAAAAATCCTCGACTCACCTTAATTGCAAGCCGAGGATTGGTTATTTTATATCTCCCAAGCCTTAACCTCGTATCGATCGGCGGTGGCGTGAACAGTGCAGATGTCACCGCTTACGGTGAAGCCGTCGGGCAGGTTGTTCTTGGTTATGCCGTATTCCTTTGCGCTGAACGTAAGCTCGAATTCTGCGCTCGTTTCGGCCATATTCACGGCAAAAATTACCGTTTTGGAGCCGTCGCGCATGGCCCACGAGCCGGTGGCGATTTGCTCCGACACGATCTCGCCCTCAAACCACAGACCGGCTGTGGTGTGAAGCTTGGGCAGGTCGCATTTAACCGTGGCAGAACGGAGCATTTTGCCGCCGTTGAACAGCTTGGTGTATTTGTAACGCACGTCGGTGCAGTTTCTCAAAAATTCCATATGTCGGTCGGAATAGACGATGTCGGCCTTGTACCAACCGAGTTGCTGTCCGTAGGTCAAGCTATTGGCCGTGCAGTATTTGAAAAACTCAAAATCGTCCTTTTTTACGCCGTGGGTACAGCGACCAAGCATCTGGATATAACCTGCATAAACGGCAGGAAAAGCAGGCACCTGACCTGCATCAACCCACATCCAGGTGAGATAGCCGTCAAAGCTTTTCATAAAGGCTTCGGCGTTGCACTCCGAAAAATTGAAATTTCCTTTCGGCTTCTCGGCATTGATCTTGCGCATCATAGCGTTGTAGCCTGTCACACGGTAGTTGCCGCCGCCGGGCAGGTGATTGTGGCTTTTGTTAAAGCAGGGCACGCCCGGGTTGGCCGAAACTTCGTCGTAATAAATGCCGTCTATCGGCAGGGTTGCCTCCATCTCTCGGGAAAGCTTTTCAAAAATGGTGTGCCATTTGTCGGAGCTTCCACATATCGGCACCAGCAGACTTTCCTTTCCGGTTTTGGTGTATTGCGGATACTTTGCTACAAAAAAGTTGCCGTCCTCGGTTACAACGCCGTGCTTATGTCCCTCGTTTGAAAAATTAATCTCGTGACCGGCATCGGCATCGTTCATCTCCCAGCTTGTGGCGTTAATGTACGGCAAAACGTAAATGCCGTTGTCCCGAAGTTCTTGGGCGTGATCCAAAAATTCCTGACGTGCAGGCAAAAAGTGAGGGTATTCGATGTTAAATGGTATCTCGTGCCAGTTGTAAACGTGGTAGGCCACAGGTACGCCCAACTTCTTCTTTAGCTCGATAGGTGCCTTGTACCAGTAATCCTTGGGGTAAATTTCTGTGCCTGCACTGATGTTTTTAGGCTTGTTGTCGCCCTGCGATTCGGAGTTGGGGATGTAATCGCATATCCAGAAAGGCACTTCCTTAAAGCGGTCAGGTGTATCGGGTCGGCCGTTTTCGTTTATTTCGGGCAGCCACTCGGCCTTTTGTTTTACAAAATCGGTGTAGATCAAAGCCGCATCGTACCAATCACCGTCAAAATACTGCCAGTTGCACTCTCCCCAAAGGGTGAATGAGTTGGCGGGAAGACTTGCGCCGATTCCGAAAAACTCGGCTTTCAGCCTGCATTCGCCGTTGCCCGTTTCGTAGGTAAAGCGTTTTGAGGCAGCTTTGCCATCCTCAATGCCGATGTAGATACCGTTCTTTTTGCCGTACACGGCAAAATACTGCATACAGTAGCCCCAATGCGGATAAACACGTTCAAAGCTTTGCGCCGTTCGTGTGGCATCGGGAATGACCACGCCCGATTTCAGCGGCACAAAATAGTCAAGGTAGTCCCCCGTCATTTTAGGTGTCGGATAGGTGGTTTCCATTACAGAGTGTTCACTGTTATCATTGGCAACCTCAACCGACCAACGGATACCGAGGTCAGACGGTTTTGCGGTGACAAAAACAGTCAGGTCGGCAATACCTAACGGATTTTTGAAAACGAGATCACAGCCTTCAGCCTTCTTCAAAAGCACTACCTTTTCCCATTCGGATAAAGAAGAAACACTAACGCTTTTGCCGTCAGCAAGATTTTTGATCCTCATTTGGAAAACAGGTGCTGTCAGCAGACCGACCTCACCGAAATGTCCGCCGCAAATAAAAGCGGAATGATCATTTACCTCAATGTTCACATCAAAATTATTGCCGCTCAACGTCAGCATTTTGACCACCTCAAAATACATTTTTTCTATATTACCATATTGTATTTTGGATTGCAAGTCTGTTCTGCCTACTGTTTGAGGAGTTCCCTTCCCGTCAGTCCACCAACCGTGGACTAACGGAAAAAAGTGCACTTTTTAAAATAAATGTTGCAATTTCCGGTGGGTGATGTTTTAATATACAGGAGGTGTTTTTATGAATTATCTTATGCTGGCTACGGTTGTTTTGTTTTTACCCTTACAGGATGTTATTAAAAAGCCTTATACCGTGAAAACCAACGGTAAAGGTGCATATCTTTTCAACGCCATTGTCAGCCTTGTTGCACTTGCTTTTTTTGCCGTAACGAGTGGTGGTTTTGAGTGGAATATCGGGTATCTGCCTTATTCCATAGGCTTTGGCGTGTCCTATATGGCGGCCAATATCTTCACCTTACTCTGTCTTACCTGCGGCACGGTGTCGCTGACCTCATTGGTCAATAAATACTCTCTTTTGATGCCAACCTTTTACGGAATGATGTTGGGTGAGCCCATATCGGCGTTTTTGATTGCAGGTATCGTGTTGCTCATAGTGTCGCTGTTTCTTATCAACAAACCCGAAAAGGGTGGGAAAATATCGTTAAAGTGGCTTATATTCGTAGCACTTGCCTTTGTTGGCAATGGTATGTGCTCGGTCACACAGAAAATGTGCCAGCAAGTCTTCGGTGACAGGTACAGCAGCGAATTTATGATTGTAGCGCTCGGCATTTCCTTTATTGCTTCTCTCGCACTTGGTCTTGCCACAAGCCGTAAAGATACCCTGACACACTTGAAATACGGTGTTGTCCCTGCAGGCGCTTGCGGAGTTCTGAACGGTGTGGTCAACCAGTTTGTCATGATACTTAACGGCGTACTTCCTGCATCTATGATGTTTCCGCTCATCTCGGCAGGCGGTATCATAATCGTCTACTTTTTATCAAAATGGCTGTATAAGGAAAAGCTTTCAAAATTGCAGACCTTGGGTCTCATAGTCGGCATTGCATCAGTGATTTTGCTGAATTTATAACGGAGAAAATTAAAGCATTTGAGGTGCGATTTATGGATAATTTCTTTGAAAAAGCATGTCCAGTGTGGTTGAAAGAGCTTGAGACCGAAAAGACGGTCACAATGGGACTTTATTCCAAGGTTTCGGGTAAAAATGCAATTCTGAAAATAGCAACCTCGGGCTTTTACCGTGTGTTTTTGAACGGTGAGTTTGTAGCTCACGGCCCTGCACGCTGTGCAAAGGGGTTTTTCCGTGTTGACGAGGTTGAGCTGACCCTTGAAAACGGCCAAAACCACCTGAGCATTGAAGCGGCAAATTATTATATCAACAGCTTTGCAAGTCAGATGCAGGAGGGCTTTATTCAGGCTGAGGTGTCGGTTGACGGTGTTGTAACGGCCGCAACGGGTGTCGGCGGTTTTAAGTCTTTCCGACTTGACGAAAGAGTACGCCGTGTACAACGCTTCAGCTTTCAGAGACCGGCTGCAGAGAGTTATCGTTTAACTCCTGATGTTCACAATTGGCGTGTCGGTGGTAAAAGCTCAAGTGCCGTACCGTTTGAGACTGAAGACACGGATAAGAAAGCACTTTTACCAAGAGGTATTTCACCCTTTAAGGTGTCTCGGGCCGGTTTTGAAAAGAAAATGTCTTACGGCTTATTTATAACCGGAGTCAAGCCTGAAAAATACCGTAAGGATAGATCTTTGTACAATGTAGGCGACCCTTGTAAGGCAGAGCTTGGCGGCTTCAAAGAGGACGAACTCGAATGGCATTTGAGTGACGATGTTCAGGAGTGGAAAACGGTTGAATTGATACCTGACACTTGCGATTATTCGGGAGAAACGGCACTTAAAAAAGGACAGTTTGAGATTTTGTCTTTGCCTGCGGAAAAAACAGGCTTCATTGCCGCCGAGATCGAGTGCAAGCAAAACGGAACACTTTATTTCACATTTGACGAAACCCTGCGCCCGAGCGGTGATGTTGACCCATTAAGTATGCAATGCACCAACATAGTCCGACTTGATATGACCGAAGGCTCGTATTCATTTTCCACGGTCGAGGCCTTTGGTTTCAAATATATGAGAATTTCGGTTGTCGAGGGTGAGTTTACTGTCAAAACACCTCACATCATTGAGCTTAGCTGTTGTGAACCCATCACGGCCGAATATAAAGGCAGCGACCCCGTGCTTCAAAAGGTGTTCAAGGCGGCGGTCAACACCTTCAGGCAGAACGCTGTTGATATTTTTATGGACTGCCCCACCAGAGAGCGAGCAGGCTGGCTCTGTGACAGCTTTTTCACGGCAAGAACCGAGTTTGCTTTAACCAATAGCAATACTATCGAACGCAATTTCCTAGAGAATTACAATCTCCCTGAAAGCTTTGAATTTTTACCAGAGGGTATGATTCCTATGTGCTATCCTGCCGACGCACTGCATAGTACATTTATTCCAAACTGGGCAATGTGGTTTATTTTAGAGCTTGAAGACCGTTGTGAGCGTTTGGGTGACAAGGATTTTGTGCTTGGGTTTAAAGACAGGGTCTATGGGCTTTTGAAATATTTTGAAAAATTTGAAAATGCTGACGGACTGCTTGAAAAGCTGGAAAACTGGGTGTTCGTTGAGTGGTCAAAGGCCAACGATTTTGTGCAGGACATCAACTTCCCGTCAAATATGATCTACTACAAGGTTTTGAGAGCGGTTGGAAATATTTTTGACGACAAATCCGCATTGCAAAAATCCGAAAGATTGGCCGAAGTCATCCGCAAGCGTTCCTTTGACGGCAAATTTTTTACCGATAATGAGGTTTACAGTGACGGCAAGCCGATATCCTCGGGTGAGCGCTCCGAGACCTGTCAGTATTATGCATTTTTTACCGATATTGCAACGCCTGAAACATATCCCGACCTTTGGAAGAGGCTGTTGACCGAGTTTGGCCCCGACCGTAAAACCACGGGCATTTGGCCTGAAATTTGGCCGAGCAACGCCTTTGTCGGCAACTATTTAAGGCTTGAGCTTTTGAAAAGATACGGCAAATATGAGCAACTGCTCAAAGAATGTGTCGGCTATTTTGAATATATGGCCGACCGTACCGGCACTTTATGGGAAAACACCTACGACAAAGCAAGCTGTAACCACGGCTTTGCCTCCTATGCGGCAGTGTTTATCCTCGAGGCCGAAAAGCATCTTAATAAGTAAGACAAAAGCATCCAAAGTATGTATTTAATACTTTGGGTGCTTTTCTTTTGGAATTACGATGCTCGTTTCAGATAAGATATTGATGCGTCACTTACTGCAGACCGTGCAGATTCCAGCATATTTTCGGCAAAAATAGCGTACCCTTGTCGGCAGTTGTTGAGAAAAACATGCGTCACTGCGCCGATGAGCTTGCCGTTTTGGATAATTGGGCTTCCCGACATTCCCTGCACTATGCCCCCTGTTTTGTTGATAAGGTCTTGGTCGGTGACCTCAATAACCATATTCTTTATCTTACTTGAATCGTTATGGTACACCTTTTTAATTTCACAATCGTAAAGCTTTGGACCGTCATCATCAAGCGTAGTGAGTATCTGTGCCTTACCAACCTTAACTTCCTGCTTTAATGCTATTTCCATAACATTTGCACTTTGTATCTGACCGCAGCATTCACCGTAAACACCTGTCATGCTGTTAGCCGTTATCTCGGCTATTACTCCGCCCGAAAAAACACCCTGTAGTTCACCTGTGGTCTCGTTTGATGCTTTTTTGATGCCGACTATTTTCGCCTCAACAAACTGCCCGTAATCAACAGGCACAAGCTCACCCGTATCGGTATCGCAGATCCCGTGACCTAAGCCTGCAGTAACTTTGGATTTCGGCTCGTAAAAGGTCAGCGTACCAATTCCTGCCGAGCTGTCCCTTATCCAAACTCCGATCTTATAAACATTATCGTTTTTGGAAAGTACAGGTGTAAGCGTCAGCGCAAATTCCTTTTGGTCACGTTTTATAATAAACTCGGTAAGCTGACCTTTTCTTGACTTGATAATGCTCTGAACATCGGAATTTGTATTGACATTAATTCCGTTTATTCTAAGGATAATATCACCCTTCTTTATTCCTGACTCCCTTGCGGGATTGATCAAACCGCCATCGGTTTCAACATCGCTGTAACCGACGACCAAAACACCCTCGGTGAACATTTTGATTCCAAACGGAGTTCCGAGGACTGCCACCTGTGTTTCAGCCGTTTCGGTCACATTTACATTTTTCACAGGTATCAAGCCAAAAAGCGACACCCTTGCAGTATAACCGTTTACCGAAACAGATCCGCTCTTTCCGACCGTAACTGTTGGCTCGACCGTCTTACAGCTTAGCATTTCACCATCATATAAAACAAGCTCATGACCACTTGTCACACAATAGAAATCTCCGACTTTAGTCTCAAAATAACCAACTGCACTGAGCGTCACTACCGAAAAGCAGGCACATAAAAAATATATTATTTTTATGATTTTTTTCATTTTCACTTCCCCCAAAATAACAGTATGTTACTAACATTCCGCCGTTTTGAGCTTTTAAAATCGCAAATATTTTTCATTCCTATCATTTTCGGGTAATTTGATTTCCAACAAGGATTTCAACCGCTTTCTTTTCATAATTTTTCTTTATTTTGAAAAGAAAACCTCGGAAATAAAATTACGCTTTTTTGGCGCACTTTGAAAGCTGTCTATATTAACGAGTATTGAATCTTCACCAAAAACCTCAATACATTCCCACGGGATACGAAAATCATCATCACGGCCTAAAATTCGCCGTTTTCCGTACACTATTATATTTATCAGCTTCCCTGAGCAGGTGTCGACCTCAACATCGCCCACTAAACCTAATATCGTACCGTCCTTTATGCAAACGACCTGTTTTTCACGCATTTCTACAAGCCTGCAACACATATGATCACCCGAAATTATTTTTGTTAAATAATATGTGCTATACGCTTGTACTTATTATTCGCTTTTAATTTTATCGAGAACACCCTTTTCGATACGTGACACCTGTGCCTGAGAAATACCGATCTCACGTGACACCTCCATCTGTGTCTTGCCCTGCATAAATCTTAAGGTCAAGATTTTCTTTTCTCTTTCATTCAGCGACTTTATAACATCACGAAAGGCGATCTCCTCTGTCCAATCCGTGTCATCGGTTTTATCACCCAACTGATCCAAAACATACACGGTATCCCCTGAATCCGAATAGACCGAGTCGAAAAGCGAAACGGGTTCAACTATGCTTTCCAAGGCCATTACCACTTCACATATCGGGATTCCCAGCTCACCTGCTATTTCCTCAACCGACGGTTCCTTTTGGTGCATGGATATCAGACGCTCCTTTACCTGCATTGCCTTATAAGCGACATCCTTTATCGAACGGCTGACACGTACCGAGTTGTTATCCCTCAAATGCCGTCTGATCTCACCGATTATCATTGGAACGGCATAGGTAGAAAACTTGACTTCGTGGACGGGATCGAAATTGTCGATTGCCTTAATAAGTCCAATGCAGCCAATTTGAAACAGGTCATCCATGTTTTCGCCACGATTGGTAAACTTTTGAATAACGCTTAAAACAAGCCTTAAGTTTCCGCCTATCAGCTTATCCCGAGCGGCTTTGTCTCCTTCTTTGGTCCTTTTAAGCAGCTCCTCCTTTTCCGCCTCTTTTAAAACAGGCAATTTATTGGTGTTGACATTGCATATCTCGACCTTGTTATACTGCAAAATTCATCCCTCCGATAATTTGTAACTAAATTATTTACCGAAGAAAAGATTTATAAACCGACAAAGCGTTAAAATAAATTTTTGAACGAATGAATAAAACAGATATGCTTAAAATCTACCCTTAAATTGCTTAACAACACCGCCTTGTTTTAATAATTGATACCGAAACGACGGAGTGATTGGCCTCCAACACCCGAACAGTTCTCCAACAATTACGGAAATGCACATATCGGCATTCTCAAAGCACCTAAGCTCGAAATATTATAAAAATAAGCCTACCCTGTCGGGTAGGCTTAAAATACAGATATTATCAATGGTCTGAGAAAAAGTCATCTAATCCGCCGCTAAACGGGTCATCGGGCACGGCCTCTTCGGCGACCTGATTTGTATAGCTTGAATTACCTTGGTCGGCCACCAATGCAGCATATACCGTTTCGATGCTTCCGCTTGATGGGTGGTATACTGTGAACGACATTGTCACACCTGGAGCAGTATCCTCAATTATATCAAGAGCAATATTACTATCAGTTATCTCAACATCATTAATATAGGTAATGATATCACCCTGCTTGATGCCCTTCCCCGACAGCTCGCTGTCGATGTTGATCTCCTGAACCTGCAGACCTGTGGGTAAGTCGCTGACCTTGGCAGTTACACTGTCAATAGCGACATACGAGATTCCAAGCTTTCCTCTTCCTTCAACATAACCGTACTTTATCAGTGAATCGGCAACCTTGACAACTGTGCTTGAGGGAATGGCATAACCTACATTGTCATACTGAGTACCTGCCATTTTGACCGACGGAATGCCGATGACCTGAGAATACATATTCACCAATGCACCGCCCGAGTTACCCGGATTGATGGCTGTATCGGTCTGTATCATCTTGACCGAATAGCTTGAGGTTGATGAAAAGCGTATACTGCTTGAAGAAATCGTGCCTGAGGTAAGTATTGAACCGCCCGCAACACCCGACGGGTAACCGATAGCTATTACCGTTTCTCCGATTGCTATCTGATCGGAGTTACCAAAAGTAGCTTTTTTAAGTCCGTTAGCATTAATTTTTAAAACCGCTAAGTCACTACGGGTATCGCCTGCAACAAACTCTCCGTCATACTCCTTACCGTCGTTCAGAGTGATCATAAATCGAGCAGAAGCAATCTCGGAGTAAATGTGGTCATTGGTAACGATATATCCGTCCTCGGTATAGACGACACCGCTGGCATAGCCCTGAATACCTTTATCGGTATAGACGGTTATGGACACCACCGATGGGTCAACGTTGTTGAACACCGTCGTGATATCAGACTGATACGATGCATCGGTTTTATCGGAAAGCGGTGTTGAAGCATTAAAATGAAGCTCAGGAGTAGTACCCTTACCGCCCAAAATGTAGCCTGCCGATATAGCGATTATCAGCGCAACCGTTATAGACAGGATAATAAAAAACACCTTAATACCTGTGCTTGAGCTGTTATCACTGGGCTTTGCCACCGCATCAAAACGGACGGTAGGCTCAACCGTCGGCGGATAAGACGGCTGTATAGGTTGTTCAGCCGAAACATTAGGGTCGTTAGATGTATATGAATACACAGGCGGCATACTCTGAGATACAGTCTGAAACTCAGAGACATTAATTTCAGGCTGAGCTCGGTTCAAACCCTCAGTGGAATTTGCCTGACCGTTGTTCTCGGGAATATTGTAGTTCTCGTTTTCCATAAAAAGATTCCTCTCATACTATTGTTTGGGCAGTGTAATTTTAAACTCAGTAAAGCTATCAGGCTGACTGGACACGGTGACATTGCCTTTATGAATATCCACCACCGTCTTGACAATATAAAGTCCTAAGCCTGTTCCGTCCTTATTAGCCGATCTTGCCTTATCGGATTTATAAAAGCGGTCAAAAATAAACGGTAGCTCATTAGGATTAATACCTTTTCCGTCATTACGGATAGCAAAGCTCACGAGGTCGTTTGACTCGGTTGCAACACTAACGCTGACCGTGCCGCCTTCAGGTGTGAACTTTATTGCATTATCGGCAAGATTAAATATTGCCTGATAGATAAGGTCTCGGTCGGCCGTGACCTTTATCTCATTTCCGACGTCAAGACCCTCAATATTGATATTTTTAGCCTCAATCCTCTGCTCCTGTGACAGGAATATCTCACAGGCCAGATCTGTGAGCGACAGCTCTGTGGGATTGGGCTTTTGCTCTCCCGATTCCAGACGTGCAAGGCTGAGCATAGACTGCACAAGCCTCGACAGTCTTTTTACCTCTACCGACACGATACCAAGGTAATACTCCTGTTTTTCGGGCGGTATAGTCCCATCAAGTATTCCGTCTATGAAACCGCCGATGGTCGTCATGGGGGTTCTCAGCTCGTGAGAGACATTGGCAATAAAGCTTCGGCGCATACCCTCAAGCTGGGTCAGTGAATTGGACATGGCGTTAAAGGTCTCGGCAAGATTTGCTATTTCGTCATTGCCGTTTACGGGAATTCTTTTGGAAAAATCTCCCTTAGACATACTGACCGCCGCATTTGACATCATATTTATGGGACGGGTTATCCTCTTAGTCATAATAAACAGGAAGATAAACAGTAATGCCAACGGCACCGCAGCACAGAGTATATAAATATCCGAAAGCTCTGACCACATGCTTTGAAGATGAGATGCAGGCGATGAAATAAATACATATCCGTTAAGTGTACCGTCGGGTGCATAAAAGGGTGTTGCGGCGGTATAGTAGGTGCTTTGAAAGCGGCCGCCAAGGTTTCCAACCTCGAAAAAGCTTCCGTCAGCGGTGTTATTCAGTATAGCTTCGGGTATTGTGCTCTTAGAATGTATACATGTTTTATCGTTTATCCATTCCCCGCAGCTACAGGTGAAAACATTGCCCTCGGCATCGCAAACATATGCCTCTCCCAACACCGCATGCGATACAACACTTATCATACCGTTAAGGCTGACATAGAAATTTTCACTATTGTCGGTTTGGCTTGACAACACCTTCGAAATTGTATTACAGTTATCGGTCAAGAGCTTTCTTTTATCGTTGACAAAATAATTATTGACCGAAACACTCAGTAAAATCAGAATAAGTAAAATACTTACTAAATACGCAACCGCCGTTGAAGTAAATATCTTCTGAAATAAACGATTCTTCATTTTAACTCTGCTTTGCTTCAAATTTGTAGCCGACACTCCACACAGTTTTTATCGACCACTGCTCTGAAACACCCTCAAGCTTTTCACGAAGACGTTTTACGTGCACATCGACCGTTCTGGAATCACCGTAATACTCAAAGCCCCATACCTCATCAAGCAGTTGGTCTCTTGAATATACTCGGTTAGGATTGCTTGCAAGGTGATATATCAGTTCAAGCTCCTTAGGCGGAGTATCAACAGGCTTACCGTCAACTATCATCTCATAGTTTGTAAGGTTGATGATCAGCTTGTCGTATTTCACTATCTTTTCGGCATTTTCATCATTGCCCGCCGAACGTCTCATGACCGCTCGGACACGTGCAACAACCTCCTTAGAATCAAACGGCTTGGTAACATAGTCGTCAGCACCAAGATCAAGACCTAATATCTTATCAAAGGTCTCACCCTTGGCAGTAAGCATGATTATAGGAACATTGGAGTTTTTACGAATGGTACGGCAGACCTGCCAACCGTCTAATTTAGGCAGCATAATGTCAAGCAATACCATATCAGGCTCCTCAAGATTAAACTTAACAATCGCTGCCTCACCGTCGTTGGCGATAACGGTATCAAAACCGTCCTTTTCAAGGTAGAGCCTTAACAACTCGCATATATTAGTATCGTCATCAACAATTAAAACCTTTTTATTAGGCATTTTATAACCTCCTGAGTAAGTAATCACTACAAGTATATTTTAAATCAAAGAAGTAAAAATATATGAATAAAATATTAAAAAACTGTGATTTTATAGGAAAGAATACGCACCAACACAAATTATTCCGCACATTTTAAGAAAAAGCCGTTTCAGGCTGACCTGAAACGGCTACATTCTCATCAAAAAATGATTATGCCTGCTCTTCTTTCATCTTAGCAAAGCACTCGCTGCAGTATACGGGACGATCGTCACGGGGAACGAACGGTACCATAGCGGGCTTACCGCAAGAAGCACATACTGCCTCGTGCATCTCTTTGGGTGCTCTTCCGGCATTCTTACGTGCGTCACGGCACTTTTTGCAACGCTGCGGCTCATTTACAAATCCTTTGGACTCATAGAACTCCTGCTCACCGGCAGTGAACACAAAGTCTTCTCCGCAATCTTTGCACTTAAGGGTCTTGTCTTCGAACATGATTTTTACCTCTCTCAATTTGAGTATTTTAGCCCCGGACGGAATCGCACCGACATCTTTGGAATACAACGCTCTGCCTTATTTAAGCTACAAAGGGCATATTAACTATTTTAATTTGACACGGATACGTCTGACGGCATTGTTCACCGACTTGAGATTGATACCGTTACGGTAGGCGATCTCGTCATGCGAATAGCCTCTCAGCATATCCGAAAACACCGAATACTCCAGCTTTGAAAGCGTTTTTTCAGCCTTTTTAAGCATTTCTGAATATTCATCCTTCACCGACACGGAATGCTCAGGGTCGGGCGAAGAATCGGCGATTTGAACATCGTTTATATCAACAAGCATTTTGGAAGGGATCTGCGACAGCTTGCTTGATTTTCTCAAATAATCTATAATGGCGGCATCAATGCATCTTCTTGCAAAGGTCGCAAAGCTTGAAAGGCCCTCGTTATATCTCAAAGCGGCAGATAAAAGGCCTATATTGCCCTCTTGAATGAGGTCATCCAACTCACACTCGGCCGTTAAAAAGCTTAACGCACGTGACTTGACAAGCGGAGCATATTCGGTAACGATCTGAACAGCAGACAAACCGCCGTTTTCGGCTGAAGCACCGTTATTCTCACCGTTCACGATATTACTCAAAAGCCATCTTCCTTGTACAATAAGTTCATTGTTATACAATTAACCATTTTTATAAATTTTAAACTATTTTCAAATATATGTCAAGAGATTTTTGATAATTTTGACGAAATTATAAAATGTCACAAATTATGGGTTTGGTTTTAGTTGAAAATGCAATGATTTAAGTGCATTTTTACCATACATTTTATTGGATACCACGCAATATATAACAAATTTTGTGCGGATTGGCTTTAACCGATATAATTTTGTGTTGACTTATGCAAATAACTAAGTATAATAATTATAGTATTTTTTATAGGAATTAGGGGTAGTTTTTATGAAGAGCGTGTTCAATGAATTTGATAAAAATCTATTTTTTTCTGAGAACTTTATTCATGCCTTCTACTGTAATCAGGAACGCTCCGCTTACCATAGCCACAATTTTTTCGAGCTTGTTTATGTCGTCAAAGGCAAAGGCTTACACAAGATCGATAATGATGTCCGTGAGATCACGGTCGGAGACTATATGTTCATGGATTACAGCACGTTCCATGAATACGAAGCGCTGAGCAAGGACTTTTGCATTATCAACTGCCTTTTTCTCTCAAAGGGCATAGATAAGACCATGCCCGACTGCCACGATTTCAACGAGCTTTTAAAAAGCTACCATCTAAGGCTAAACAAGGTGATTTTAAAAGAAACGCCTGTCAACCGCTTTTTTCATGACGACAGCGAAAAGATCAGACGTTTGCTCGATGAGATGTGTCGGGAATGCGCTGACAAAAACTCAGGCTATATCGACTATATGCGTTGCCTTTTAATTCAAATAATCATTGAAACGGTGCGCAATATATCGGTAGGTGTTGAAATCAACTACTCTGCACCGGTTATCAAGGCAGTCAAGCTTATTGAAGAACGCTTTGCCGAACGGCTTCAGTTATCCGACATTGCAAGCGGTTTGTTCATAAGTGTCCCCTACCTCAGTTCAAAATTCAAGGAGGAAACAGGCGTTTGCTTCAGCGACTACCTTAAGCAAACACGCATTCAAAAAGCCTGTATGATGCTCAATACCACCGAAATGAAAATACACCTGATAGCCGAAAAAGTCGGCTACAGCGATTATAAACGCTTTGGAAGCGTATTCAGAGAGATAACAGGCACTTCACCCGGAAAATTCAGAGCACAAAATAAGGCATAAAAAGAAACAAGCCAACCGAGGTTGGCTTGTTTCTTTTTATCTAACCTTAGGAGGAATCAATAGTTCTCTTTTCTTACTTCAAAGAAGCTCTGAGGATGTGCACATACAGGACAAACTGCAGGTGCTTTTTTACCCATTACAAGGTGTCCGCAGTTGCGGCACTCCCACATGGTCTCGTCAGCCTTTTCAAAGACCTTCTGCATCTCAACATTATTAAGCAGTGCACGGTATCTTTCCTCATGGGTCTTTTCAATAGCAGCTACAGCACGGAATTTGTACGCTAACTCAGTAAAGCCCTCTTCCTCGGCATCCTTGGCAAAGCGGTCGTACATATCGGTCCACTCATAGTTCTCACCTGCGGCTGCAGCGGCAAGATTCTGTGCGGTGTCACCAAGCTCACCCAATGCTTTAAACCAAAGCTTTGCGTGTTCTTTCTCGTTGTCAGCGGTATTCTGGAAGATTGCAGCAATCTGCTCGTAGCCCTCTTTTTTGGCAACGCTTGCGAAGTATGTATACTTGTTACGTGCCTGACTCTCGCCTGCAAAAGCCTCCATCAAGTTTTTCTCGGTCTTTGTTCCTTTCAAATTCATAATAAATGCCTCCAAATTAAAATTAATTTATCTTATCATCACTGCGACAGGTATCGCAGATGTAATGCATATTAAGCTCGTATGACGTAATGTTTATTCCGCTTTTTTTACGTAGCTCATCTAGCATATTGCCCATAAAAACATCACATATATCACCGCATCGGTCACACTTTAAATGTTCATGCTCGATATGTATATTATCATACCTATCAGGCTCTCCGTGAACCGACACTCTGCGTATCAACCCCTGTTCGGTTAAAGCATTAATATTATTATACACCGTTGCCATAACTATTGACGGCATTGTCTCTTTCGCCATAAAAAATATCTGCTCGGCCGTAGGATGAATACACGATGAATTCACAATATCAAGCACAAGCTGTCTTTGTCTTGTCATCCTTCGCCTCCTCCATTGTAAATCATTTATTAAACTTATATTTATAACTTATTAGAATTATTCTAATTCTATTATACATAAATTTTTAGTTATGTCAAGAGTTTTTATAAAAAATTTTCACACGTCAAAAAATAACAGCCATGATGAAAAATCATGGCTGTTAAAATTGATATCACTCGGTAGTCTAAGGCTCAGCGCCTGTTGTTTGAGGCTCAGCACCGCTGTCCGACGGTGTTGAAGCAGTAGGTGCTGAGCTTGTCGACTCGGTAGACGGTTTACTGCTCGAAGCATCTAAGCTTGAGGATACATCTGACACAACACTCGAGGTATTACTTGATGTATTCGAGGAAGAGCTTGCGTCAGAGCTTGTATCGGTACTTGGCTTAGAGCCGGTACCATCAGAGGTATTACCTCCTTCAGACTCAGTACCCTCACCTGTTTCGCCCTCTTCGGTCTCGTCCTTGATCTCAGGCAGTACCTCACCGGGGTGTGCCGTACATACTGCAGGCAAAGAATAATTTGTCTTATAGCATCCGACGGCAACAGACTCACAGGCATCGGTTGCCAGAAGTCCCGTTGACTTACAATAATAGCGATCGGTGATAAACTCGCTTTCCGTAAACTCTATCGGCTCAAGGTCTTTATGGATACGCTTCATAACGTTCTTCCACATTGTCTTTGCAAGCGTTGAGTTGTTAAGCTGCTCCTGTTCGTCATATCCGAACCAGCACGAGCCAACATAATAAGGTGTTCCGCCTGCAAGCCAGCTATCATATACATCGCTCGATGTACCTGTTTTGGCATAGCACTTAATATCATCACTGAACGAAGCGATTGCCTTGGCAGTACCCCGTTCTCCGTAAACAACGTTCTGCAGCATTCGGTTCATTATAGTAGCAGTATTTTCGTCAATAGCAGCAACTCCGTCCTTCTGCTTCAGAATGGTCTTATCATGCTGATCGGTCATAAGAACAAAGGTAGTGGGCTCGTAATAGGTGCCCAAATTACCGAAAACTGCAAAAGCCGCAGCCGATTGAGTAGTCGAGATACCCGTATAGGTACCACCCAGACCCAAAGATGACAGATTCATATCCTGAGCGCTGTCAAGACTGTTGATACCGAGGTTATTCTTCAAATAATAATAGGTCGTTTCAACGCCCATTTGCTTTATCAATCGGCAGGGTATCGTATTGGTAGAACGCTCAAGCGCCTCTGCTACCGTCATACTGCCCTCGTAATAACCGTAGGAGTTCTTAGGACCTGCTCCGCCACTAAGATAGTAGCCTTCAATGGCCTTATCCTCTGCGATGGATGAAAAATGAATAATATTCTTTTGAATGGCTTGCGAATATGCGGCCAATGGCTTCATCGTCGAACCGGGCTGACGGAAAGACATCGTAGCACGGTTATATGCACGGTTTTCGGTCTTTTCACCCGAACCGCCGACTATACCAACAATATGACCCTCATAATCCATAATAGTCATAGCTGACTGAACACGTTTGCCGCTCTTTTTACTTGTCAGCTTGAAATAGGTATCGGTCTTGGAATACTCTTCCTCTAAAACAGTCTGAATCTCAGGGTCAAGAGTACAATATATCTTGTATCCGCCGTTATAAACGTTCTTTGAAGCGTAGGACTCATCCATACCGTATTCATCTACAAGACGGTCAATAACCTCTTCAATAAGAGCATCGACAAAATAGCTATTTACTTGATTTTGATTCTTGACCGATGCATCGGCTACAATTTCGATATCGGTGGCAATAGACTCCTCATATACCTCTTTAGTAATGTAGCCTTGATCATACATCAGCTTCAGCACAAGGTCGCGACGCTCTTTGTTAAACTGAGGATTTTTATCGGGGCGATATTTTTCA
>CAYRIX010000023.1:16090-33757 GCA_964424555.1 uncultured Eubacteriales bacterium | reverse complement strand
CAGTTCTCAATTATTTTTTACTTTTCCAGTCTCACATCATTGACAAATCTACATTAACGAGATAAAGCAAGAAAAATCTGATAAGAAGGAATATGCTCGACTGTCAGATCGCTGTGATTATACCAAATAAGGCTTTGAACGACCCTCGGAGAAAAACGCAAAGCTGTGAGGCGGGTCGATTATTTCCTTCGCAAAAATCAAAAGACCTACAAAAGATGGTGTCGGGAAAAATGTGTATACATCCTTTACTTCATCATCTAGCTCAATTTGTGTTTTCCTTATAAGATGATATTTCGTCAATACTTTTATGATTTCTTTAGTCTTTTCATGATCTACATTTAATTCCTTTACAAACAGGTTTTCCGTAAACGCTTTTTTGCAATCACGCTTAAAAAGTAATATAAAGGAATCAAATATATCCTTGTCAGACAAGTCTTTGAAAAAGCCGATATAATCAATATTATCAAACAAGCCCTTTTGCTTGTCCTTTATCTCGGGGACAAATAAAAAGTATTGCAGCCGGTTGGCAATGCCCATTCTTGTAAAACCGTGGTCAGACAAAATGCTTGAATATTGCTGACCATCAGGCTTGTTCATTAACTCATAATCCTTTATTTTTCCACCGTTTATTATTTCTGCATCAACATTACCGCCAAAATTGAAAATTGACCGTTCGATATCCCAACAAAGTTCAAAAATCGCTTTAAACCGTTCTTCTGAATCGGGTTGTGTTTTCCTAATATGTTCAAATATGGCAGATGTTATATTCATATTCGCGGTTCCCCTGCCAAAAAGCCTATCTACCGAAGCCTCGAAAAAATCAGCGATCTTAGGCAGCAATTCGGTATCGGGAACTCCTCCGTTTCCCCATTTCGAAACCGCTTGAGCCGACACTCCGACAAATTTGGCAAGTTCATCCTGCGTAACACCCTTTGTTTTACGAAGTTCGGATATTACAACACCTATATTATTTAAATTATTCATCTTAATACCTCCGCTTCTCAATAATGAAAGCTTTCACTGTCTGTATTATATATCAATTTGCATTTGATTTCAATGGAGGCTGAATTTACACAAAACAACCGTGAGTTGAGCCAAGCGCATATCCGCATCCCCCTACGAAGGATTCTTTAATCGTGTCGTAGGGGAAGGCCTCTGTGCCTTCCCGCAGGGTGTCGTGACCTTTTAGGGAGCACACAGAGGTGCTCCCCTACAAGAATACTCAAGCCCTCTCGTAGAGGTAACCGTGTTCGCCCGTGTAGACAATCGTTTGCTCAACCTTTCGGAACGTCTAGGGCGCCGTTCCCTACAAACGTTCTTATGACCTCTCGTAATGGCGCACCTGTGCGCCCGGAACGATTCTTCACTTCGCTCAGAATGACACAACCGAACCCACAACCTGTCATCCTGAGCGCGGCGAAGGATCTTTCCTAAATTTCCCATCCACTTTTTCTTTCCCTCATGATTTCCTCTTGACAACCGCGATTCCCTTTGTTATAATGAATATATGAATAAATGTTCATATATTGAAAGGAGTACGATATGGCAGATAATAAATTCTTGAACGATGATGTCGAAGTGTGTGAGTTTATGCACGCTCACGAGGACACCGTCAAGTCGGTCAGAGACCAAATGCCCCATGACGAGGAGCTTTATGACCTTGCCGAGCTATACAAAATTTTCGGTGACTCGACCCGTATAAAGATACTGTACGTTTTGCTCGAAAGTGAGATGTGCGTATGCGACATTGCAACGCTGACCGGCGCCAGCCAGTCGGCCATTTCACACCAGTTGCGCCTACTCAAGCAAGCCAATCTCATAAAACCACGCCGCGAAGGTAAGACGGTATTCTATTCCCTTGCCGACGACCACGTGAGGACCATTATAAACAACGGAATGGAGCACATCTGCGAGAAATCGATACCGGACACCCAACCTGAAGAAAAAAGTGCCGAGGAAGCGCTTATTGAAAGTATCCTTCACGGCACTCATTAAATAAAACACCCATCAAAAAGGAGAATTATTATGAAAAAAGTATTCAAATTGGAAGAGCTCGACTGCGCACATTGCGCACAGAAGATGGAGGATGAGATCCGCAGGATCGAATCTGTCACAGGCGTTCAGGTGAACTTTCTGAGTCAGAAGCTCACTTTAGAAGCCGACGATTCATGCTTTGACGAGGTGCTCAAAAAAGTTGAAGCCGTTGTTCGCAAGGTCGAACCCGATTGCAGGATAATAACAAAATGAGCAGAAAACAGAGAAAAACATTATTCCGAATAATCAGTTCCGCAGTGTTGCTTGCCGCAGCATTTTTGATCGACAGCTTTGTGATAAAAGGCCGCTTCTTCGCTTTAGAGCTGGCTGTTTACCTTGTACCCTATTTCATTATCGGCTACGATGTTTTATGGGACGCTGTACGGAACATCAAAAACGGTCAGGTATTTGACGAAAACTTCCTTATGGCAATAGCAACTATCGGCGCCGTCTGCATCGGCTTCTTCCCCGATACCGAAAAACAATATGCCGAAGCGGTTTTTGTAATGCTGTTTTACCAGACAGGTGAGCTTTTTCAATCAATAGCCGTCGGCAAGAGCCGCCGTTCAATATCTCAGCTTATGGACATCCGCCCCGACATTGCCTACATAGAACGCAACGGTGTTATTGAAGAGGTCGACCCTGAGACGGTCTCCGTAGGCGATGTAATAACCATCCGTCCCGGAGACCGAATTCCCCTGGACGGAGTTGTGGTGAGCGGTGAATCGGCACTTGATACTGTTGCTTTGACCGGTGAAGCAGTTCCCAGAGAGGTACGGTGCGGCGATGCTGTTATCAGCGGATGTGTCAACATGAGCGGCGTGCTGACCGTTGAGGTCACTAAACTGTTCAGCGAATCAACCGTTTCACGCATACTCGAGTTGGTTGAAAACTCAAGTGCCAACAAATCGAAGTCTGAAAACTTTATCACGAAGTTTGCGAGATACTACACCCCTGCCGTGGTCATTGCGGCGGTAATACTGGCTTTTGTTCCGCCCTTTTTTGTCAGCGGAGCATACCTTGCAGCACTCCCCTCATGGCTTATCAGGGCTTTGACCTTTTTGGTCATTTCCTGCCCCTGTGCTCTGGTCATATCTGTACCGCTGTCGTTTTTCGGCGGTATCGGCGGAGCATCAAAAAAAGGTGTTCTTATCAAAGGCTCAAATTATCTCGAGACCCTGGCCGCAGTCGATACCGTGATATTTGATAAAACCGGAACCCTCACTAAAGGTACTTTTTCCGTAACCGAGATACACAGCAGGCAGTTGCCCGACCACGAGCTTCTCAAGCTTGCCGCCCTGGCCGAGAGTTACTCCAACCACCCTGCGGCCGTTGCGTTAAGAAACGCCCATAGCCATGACAACGGCACTTCTTCGGTTACCGATACCAGGGAGATCGCCGGTCACGGCGTCACCGCCAAAGTGGACGGCGTTGAGGTGGCCTGCGGTAATAAAAAGCTAATGGATTCGCTGTCACTGACGGCCGAAGACTTTGACGGAGCAGGAACTGTTGTCCATATCGCCGTTGACGGTTGCTACGAAGGCTTTATTGTGATATCCGATGAAATAAAACCGACATCCGAAAACGCCATTAAGTCATTGCACGGCGTCGGTGTGCGCCGCACCGTAATGCTTACCGGCGACCGACGGGAAACCGCCGAAAAGGTGGCCGCAGAATTGAAGCTTAATGAGTACCGTGCTGAGCTTTTACCGCAAGACAAGGTGTGTGAGGTTGAAAAGCTTATTTCGGAGGTTCCCAACGGCAAGAAGCTTGTTTTTGTGGGTGACGGCATCAATGACGCACCTGTGCTGATGCGGGCTGATGTCGGTATTGCTATGGGGGCGCTCGGCTCAGACGCCGCGATTGAAGCTGCCGATGTAGTGCTGATGGATGACGACCCCTCTAAGATAGCCCCTGCAATATCACTGGCCAGACGCACATTGAGGATCGTCAGACAAAACATCGCTTTTGCCCTCGGAGTCAAAGCAGTGGTGCTGATATTGAGCATCCTTGGCTTTACGCCGATGTGGCTGGCTATATTTGCCGACGTTGGTGTAGCTGTGATAGCCATTCTCAACGCTATGAGAACCTTAAAATAATGATTTTTTCGCAAGCATTCGACAGACCGTTTCATCTGCGTTGAACCCGATGCAGAAAAATCGCCCCTTGCAAAAACCGTCTTTGTGTGATATAATTGCTATGTTATCAAATCACACGGAGGCGGTTTTATGCATTTGCAGGAATCGGGACAGATGTACCTTGAAACTATATATGTTCTGACGCGTAAAAGCAGCGCAGTCCGTTCGATAGATGTAGGCGAGCACATGGGCTTTTCAAAACCGAGCGTCAGCCGTGCTGTCGGCCTGCTCAAAGAGGGCGGCTACATCACGGTGGATAACGATGGCTTTCTGCACCTTACCGACATAGGCGAGGAACTGGCCGCAAAGATATACGAACGCCACACCATCCTCACTAAATTTTTGACCGAGATCGGCGTTGACAAGGAGACCGCCTCGGAGGACGCCTGCAAAATGGAGCACTGCATCAGTGACACTACGCTTAACGCCATAAAAAAGCATATTGAACCCAAATGATTCAGTTCCCGTTGTGATAATGGGAACTTTTTTATTTTCAATTCATAGAACATCTTGATAATTGAAAAACTCTATGTTATACTGAACCCGAGAAGGCTTATACTGAAGCAAGCTTTCTTAGAGGAGGATTGTTATGACACAACAAAAAAATTTCAGGGATAGGCTTCCCTTCCCAGCGGCATCTATTTTCATCTTTGTTTACATCACTCTTGATCTGATGATGCGTTTCTTCTTCCAGGCATTTGCCGGTATCAGAGGCGGCTACTTATCTCTTATACCAAACACATTTACGATCATTGAGTATGTATTGCTTCTTGCCATCGCAATTTTGTTTTTGGTCAAGATTCCCAACGTCGGCTCAACGATAACCTTGGCTTTGTACTTAGGTCTTGCGGTTTATTCGCTCGTAAACACATTTAATAATTATAATCTGTATAGGTATGCTTATCATTATAATACCGACCTTGCAGTATTCCCATTAATCTCGTCTTGCCTTGTTGTTTTGGCTCATATAATACTCGCCGTTCAGTCGATTTCGACATATTCCAAGGCTAAGCTTTCGTTCTTTACGGCCATTTGGTTCCTACCCGCCTTGTTCCAGTTTACTAAGACCACTTTGGATTTTGTGTACAACGCAACTTCACGGTATTTTGCTCCCGCCCATTTGTATTCACTTATAATGTCTATTCTGTTCGGCGTGGTATTGCTGCTTATCGGCAAATGGATGGCTGAGGTTTCCCGCATAAAGCATCCAGACCCCAACCGTCCTAACGCAGCACCCTATAATTTCCGTGCACCACATCCAACCTTTGTACAGCCTCCCGTGCCGCCTATGCCTCAGGCACCTGTTGTACCGCCTATGCCTCAGGCACCTGTTATGCCTCAAGCACCGTTTGTACCTCAGCCTCAAAAGGCCGATCCCGTTCAGGAATTAACCACGTACAAGGAAATGCTTGACAATAATCTTATCACTCAAGAGGAATATGACGCTAAGAAAAAACAGCTTTTAGGACTTTAAATGACATAAAAACAGCCGCCGTTGGTAACCCAACGGCGGCTGTAGTTTTTGTTAATTACATTTCCTCAGCAATTTCAAAAATGGCTGCAGGGAGCTCTGCCTTATCGGCCGAAATGGTGATGATGAACTCTGCATTAGAATCCTTAGAAAGAGCATCAAGCTTCTTCAAGAACTCTGCCAGCTCGTCATAATTGCGGTTGCAGATGCGCAACACTGCATCAATACCAATGTGAGTTACGTCGTAGTTGCCTGCGCAGATACCCGAAATGAAGCCATAGAATGCATCATAACCCGAGATCTCGTAATGGTCGGTATCAACAAGACGTACACGGTGAGTGATATTCAAGGTAAGGGTCGAGCTTTTTTCGATGCAAACAACGTTTCCGTTGGAAGCATCAGCAGCGGCTGTCATAGCATCAATGAGCTTTTTGGTCTTTCCGCTACCCTTTTTACCGATAATAAGTTTTAACATAGTAACAACTCCTTTATATTTTCACCGCTTAAAAGCGGTCATTTCCTATTTAATTCTTGCTTCAAGCTGAGCCTT
Organism: uncultured Eubacteriales bacterium; assembly: GCA_964424555.1. Taxonomy (GTDB): domain Bacteria; phylum Bacillota; class Clostridia; order Oscillospirales; family Acutalibacteraceae; genus UMGS172. The sequence continues at coordinate 27,564 of CAYRIX010000023.1, read as the reverse complement.
GCGATCCTCGTATCCGGGTTTGCCGAGCATTGCGAACATGTTTTTCTTATAGTCCTCAACACCGGGCTGGTTAAAGGGGTTTACGCCCAGCATATAGCCCGAAATCGCACAAGCCTTCTCAAAGAAGTAAATAAGTCTTCCAAGGTTCTCCTCGTCTGCCTTTTCGACCTCGATAACGAGGTTGGGAACTCCACCGTCGGTGTGAGCAAGCACCGTGCCCTCAAAAGCCTTCTGATTGACATAAGACATGGGCTTGCCTGCCAAGAAATTCAGACCGTCGCCGTTCTTCTCATCCTCTTTGATAACGGTGTCGGAACCGCAATCACCGATGGTGACGACCGTCTCGAACAGAATTCTGCGTCCGTCCTGAATGTACTGACCCATCGAGTGAAGGTCGGTCGAGAAGGTTACAGAGGCCGGGAACAGTCCCTTGCCGTCCTTACCCTCTGATTCACCGTAAAGCTGTTTGAACCACTCAGCCATCATGGTAAATCTCGGCTCATATGACACAAGCAGTTCAATTTCCTTACCCTTACGGTAGAAGCAGTTTCTCAAAGCGGCGTACTTATAGCAGTCGTTCTTTTCGATATCGTCAACAGAATACTCGTCACGAGCCAGAGCGGCACCCTTCATCAAAGCATCGATGTCTGCACCTGCAACGGCAATAGGCAAAAGTCCGACAGCGGTAAGCACCGAGAAACGTCCGCCGACATCATCGGGGACTACAAAAGACTCATAGCCCTGTTCATCTGCAAGCTGCTTTAAGGTGCCTCTTGCCTTGTCGGTGGTACAGTATATACGCTTGGTGGCCTCTTCGTGGCCATAGCGGTTTTCAAGATATTCTCTAAAGATTCTGAAAGCAATAGCAGGCTCGGTAGTGGTACCTGACTTAGAAATAACATTAACCGAAACACGTTTACCTTCACAAATTGCCAACAGATCCTGAACAGCAGAGCCGCTGATAGAGTTGCCTGCAAAGTAAATATCAGGAGTGTTTTTAGAAAGATTGTTGTAAAGAGGAGATTTCAGAAACTCAATGGCTGCTCTTGCTCCCAAGTACGAGCCACCGATACCGATTACGATGAAAACATCGGTATCACCGATAATCTTTTCGGCAGCCTTTTTGATTCTGGCAAACTCTTCCTTGTCATAATTAACAGGAAGGTCGGCCCAACCCAAAAAGTCGTTTCCGAGACCATCTTTCTTTTCCAACATGTTATGTGCGGCGGATACATGAGCCTTTATACCCTTGTAATCATCCTCTGCCAAAAACTCGGCAGCATATCCGTCCTTAAATTTAATAGACATTTTTGAACATTCCCTTCGGAAAAAAGTACGTCAAAGCGTTGTTTTGGGCATTACTGCACCCAAACACATCTTTCTTTGTTGTTATTATACAATATTCATATCACTTTTTCAACACAATTTTGAAAAAGTTTACACATAAAATAGGTTTTTTAACAGTATTCTGAAGCTTTGAGCAAAGGTCATCTTTTTAATTGATTCTTTGGCCGTTATTTTAACAGTGCCTATCTCGTTGCCGTCTATGAACACTCTGGCGACACCCACCTGTTGACCCTGCGTGATCGGTGCTTTGAGCGTCTCTGCCAATTCGGTCTCAACGATAAGTGTCTTAGACTTTGACTTTTCAACAAGGAAGCTTTTGCTGTCAAGACACTGAGGTGTAACCTCATCCTTGACACCGCCCGTAACAGGGATATTCTGCAGCTTATCACGGTCGGCCGTAACCGTAATAAAGGTATAGTTAGCAAAGCCATAGTCCAGCAGCTTACGTGCCGAATTGAAACGATCGTTACTTGTGGAGCACCCCATCACGACCGCTACAAGCTCCAACCCCTGACGCTCGGCCGTGGCTGAAAGGCAACAGCCTGCTCCCGAGGTCGTGCCCGTTTTTAGCCCTGTACAGCCCTCGTAATACCTGACCAATTTATTTGTATTGACCAGTTCCGACTCGCCGTTGCGCAACGAGTCCATCCAAACTGTTGAATATTCCTTTATCATATCGTGCTTGATAAGCTCCTTTGACATTACGGCGATATCGTGTGCTGATGTCAGGTGACCGTCGGCATCAAGACCTGTACAGTTGACAAAGTTAGTATCGGTAAGGCCCAACTGCGCAGCTCTCTCGTTCATCATGGCTACAAAGCCTTCCTCGCTGCCTGCCAAGGCCTCGCCAAGCACAACCGTGGCATCGTTGGCACTGCCTATGACAGCCGCCTTCAATAGGTCGTGTACCGACATTTGTTCGTTAGGCTCAAGCCAAATCTGAGACCCACCCATTGAACAGGCATGCGGGCTTGCCGTCAGCATGGTGTCAACGGTCAGTTGTCCTGCTTCAATAGCCTCAACCACCAACAGCAAGGCCATAACCTTTGTAATAGATGCAGGTGGCAAAGCAATGTGGCTTTCACTCTCGTAAAGTATAGTTCCTGTGTTGACCTCCATTAAAATATATGACTTAGCAGGAATTTCAAGTGCTGTTCCCACCCCGGCCACCGTCTCGGTTGCATCAAAGGTTATGGGGTCGGTAAGGTCGCCCGAGTAAAACTCCGTAACAATATTATTGTCACCTTCTTCAATGGGTAATTCATCAGCCAACACCCCACACGGCAACAATGCCAAAATAAAAACTAAACTCAAACTAAATATTTTCTTAAAAAAACTCATATTCGGCACCCCTTTTAGTTAAGGTTATGCCGAATATGAGTGATAAATGCCTTTCTTATTACCTCGTGCCTATCACTTAGTCCTTTTTTTGTATCGGTCTTCCTCGCTGAACACACAGCCGCAGTATTTTTGCATATAAAGGCCAAGCTCACGTGCCTTCTCCTGACCTTCTTTAAAGAAAGGCCTGAAGTCACGGTACAAAAAGTCGATGTTATACTTATTTGCAGCTGCTTCGGCGGTTTTTATTAATAACTCGTGATTCTGATAAGGGCTGACAAAAAGCGTTGAGGTAAACGCATCAAAACCGTTCTCTGCAGCAAATTTCGCCGATTGCTCAAAGCGGATGTTATAGCAAAAACCGCAACGGTTGTCGAAATCGGGATATATCCCCTCAATAAACTTGCGAAGTCCGTATTCATTCTCAATAATCAGCTTGGCATCAACCGATTTTGCGTAATCTACCAATGTATTTTTCCGCATCTTGTATTCCTTCATCGGGTGGATGTTGGGGTTGTACCAATAAAGAATCGGGTCTATCTCCTCTTTGCGCAATGTGTCGATACACATAATCGAGCAGGGTGCACAGCAGGTATGCATAAGTAATTTCATTTGAAACTCCAAAATATGTTTTGTAAAATTATATTATATTTTAAAAATTTAGTCAATCAAATTTTAATAATTACCTTCTCAACCCGTCTGCTTCAAAGGATGCTTCGGTTATGATTTTTGCGCCGCAACCAAATCCTTTACAAAACGCCTGCTCACAAACCGCAGATATATATTCCTCTATACACTGGTTGTATATTTCGAACCGATTTAGTTGTTCCTCTTTCAACGTAACTGATAACTTTTCTTTGTTTCGTTCGATTAAGCCCTCCAAATCATTTATTCGTTTGTCATTTTCGCAAAAGTTTTTCGCAGGATTTAGGTTTCCGTTCCATAGTAGGTTTATCAAATTGTACATTTTTCAACCTCCAACAACAAATATCCCAAATTGGGATATTTTTATTATACCAGTTTGGTATAATAATGTCAAGGTGATAATTATGAATTTTGCAACACGATTAAAGGAACTTAGAAAATCTAAAAACATCACACAGTTAACGCTTGCGCTTGAATTGAAGACAAACCAAAACACTATCAGCCGTTATGAAACAGGTGACCGTGAACCGAGCCTGACCGAATTGGTTGTTATTGCCAATTATTTTGGTGTGTCAGTGGATTATCTGTTAGGCATAACAAATGAACCTTAAATTAAACAATAACCCATTCGGGCGCATCATGATGCGCCCCTACAACAGATTTATCGCTTTTTCGTAGAGGCGAACTACGTTCGCCTGTTCCCTCGCAGCATCACAAAACCACCGCATTTTTTACTGCGGTGGTTTTATAATTTAGTTTGGTTTACTTTGGGTTAGTTGCGTCTGCAACGGCAGATGCGGTATATTGCCCATACGCCAAGACCGACAAAGAGCACAACTGCCAGCACGATGAATGCGGCGAGGTTGGCAAGAATTGTTGCGGCAAAGGCGGCGCCAACCAAAAGTCCTATAACGGCAAACAGCAGGGCCGCCAGAATACCGAGCACGACAAAGGTACAGCCTGCATCACGGCAAGAAGCGCAGGAATCATAATCTCTCATAAAAACCGTCCTTTTTGTTATATTTCCGAGGACAAAACTGCCCTCATCACATTATATGCCTTAAAAGGACAAATGACCGCATTCTTTGAGCTTGCACATCAAAAAAGCCGTCCTCGAGAGAAGCTCTCAAGGACGGCTTTTGAACTAAACTATTCCTGAGTCCACCAAGACTGCGGAGCAGATACAACGGCCTCTTTGCCGTAAAGCCCATCCTCTTTCTCAGTGGCAAGCTCGTTGCTTTGAATCAGGCTTTTTATCAATAATTCAGGTTTAATATACTGTTTCATGACATCACACCTCTCAAGCCTTACTGACCCTGCAACGCAGCGTAAGGATTATCAGCATAGCACTCGGCCACAGAATTTGTGTAAACCACTTCACCGTTAATAATACCGTACATCACAACCGTGATTTCAGTATTAAGCAGATTAGCAGTCACACCCTCACGGGTAAGGCCTGTTATTATCATCTGATAATCGTAGTACTTATCGCCGTTTTCATCGGTTCCGACATAATAGAGAATCTCATCCATTCCCTTGCCTAAAACCTTTGCACTAACGGTACCCTCGCCTGTATATTCAGTGATATCGACTCCGCCAAGAGCCTTAGTGGGAATAGCGATGAAGCCCAGCTCGGAGGCCTGCTCTCTGAACTCGGCGGTAACCCTTGATCTGAAACGGATACCTGCCGAAACATATTTTTTGTTGGCTGTTGCAGCCTCTTCATATCGAATGGAACTCGTGGACAGCATCTCAAATTCATCGGTAATATCGACCTCGGTTGCTGTTATAACAACGTTATCGATGAAGGACGAATACGAGTAGGTGTCTGCCGTACCCTCGCAGGTGATAACGATCTCCAGCTTTGCATTTTTGCCAAGCTCTTCAATTCGGGGTGTTGTAAATTCAACCGTGTGGTTGGTGTAGTTTGTACCCTTGGTGGTCACGCTTATTGCATCGCCCAGCTTGAGACCGCTTTCAATAACGGCAGCGGACGAGCTTCTGACACCTGTCACCTGATAGGTAACGGTAGTGCCGTCGGTCAGCGAGGATACATACTCGTCAAACGAAACGGTGTACTTGGTATTGGGCGACAGAATATAACCGTACTGATCGCCTGCATAGGCATTATCGTCACGGGCAAGATAGATACCAACCGTGTTTTTGCTGTTGGTTCCGTTTATCTTAATACCGAAGTTTCCGCCAAAGGAACGGCTGTAAACGGTACTGCTGCTCGGGGTTGCGGCAATAACGCCCGAAACACCGTTGGCGTTGCCACCGATATTCTTATAGGTCAACAGCTTATCAAAGGTCAAGGTGACCGATGTGCTTTCGAGTGAAGATGAGCCATCGGCGTTGTAGTATTTTGCATAGACAGTAGTGCCGTTTGCGGGAACTTCCTCAACAACATTACCGTTTACATCGACCCAAGCCTCAAACTCACCGTTTTCGCCCTTATTGTTACCGTTGGGCAATGCGGTAAGGTCGGCCGAGTTGGCATAGTACAGCTTGCCGTTATCGTCGAAGGTCACAACATCGGAAACGGTGGCATCAATGGTAGCAGTAATGGTAACATTATCAATATAAAGTCTTACAGAACTATTGGTACCCTTATTTACAAAGAAGGACAAATATATATTTTCGCCCAATGTGGCAGCGTCGGGTGTTGTGAAGGTGTCGGTATAGGTCACCCAAGTTGTTGAGCCACTCTCGACTGTGTGAGAAGCAAGCGTGTAGCCTTCACTCACCTCGGCCTTAACATAAGTATCAAGACCCTTGAAGCCGAAGCTCGAACCGGTGGTCTGAGCCTGAACCTGATAGGTTATCGAATATTTACGGTTGGGCTGTAGCTCATAAGCTGCAGAAAGCCCTGTAGCTACAACCGCTTCTTTTCCGAAAATAATGGCTGTTTCCTGAGCAGTCGAACCTGCCCAATATACTGCACCTGTGCTGTTTACACCAGCTGAATAGCAATGAAGCTTATCAGAGCTGCCATCAGCGGTTGAAGCGGCAATACCTTTTACACTTCGGGTGGTGGTTCCTCCAAGCTGATTATAATTGTATGTGTCTTTGTCGAAATCGATCGTTAAGGTTTCGTTTCTTCCCAGATCTGAAAGACTAGTCTTTATAGCATCAACTGCATCTATCTTGTCATTTTCCGTGAAAACAGGGTCCTTTATCTCGTCCCACTTATACTCAAAGCGAACGATCGAGGGAACACCTGATGAAGTGTTGGTGTAGGCTCTTGTGTAAGTAACGACATTGAAATATGTCTCACCGTCTTTTTCCTGGAAGAAGCCTTCGGCATAGAAGCCGTCACCGCCGTTGGTGCCCGTGTTCTTGGGCTGAAGTTCAATGTATGTTTCAAGTGACAGGGTTGCGGGGTCCATACGGAACAACGGCAACTCCATGGCGTTACCGACATCATTCAGAATACTACGGAGAATGAGGTAATACTCACCGTCTTTAACAATGATCTCAGGCTTACCGTTGTGGTCGATACAGTCAAAGTCTACACCGATGTTGCGGATCTTATCGACAGTACCGTCAAGGTTAATGAGAGCCGCCTTGGTGACCTTTTTATCACCGCGGCCGACAAAGACAAGCTTTCCATCGTAGTACTCGATGGTCGACTCATTGAACTCGTACTGCAGTTCCTCGGTCAGGTTGCTGACAAACTCCCAAGTCTCGCAGTTGTCGGACGACTTGACAAGGCACATATAATCAAGCGACTCATCGTTGTTAAGAACGGGGCCCTTGCTTGCCAGCATATAAACATCGTTGCCGACTATTGCATAGTCGTAAACAACCGTGTAATGATGGCCAAGCTGATCGGTAGGCTGCCCAGCCTGCTCCCAAGTATCGCCGTTATCGATCGAACGGAATACCAGCGACTCATAGGCAGTGGCCGAGCTGTTGGAATGCTGTACGTTAAGGGTGATATAAAGGTCACCGTTGGGCAGTGTCATAAGGTCGGCGTTCTGTGCGTTGTATTCAGCAACGCCCGGATCGTAGATGACCTTCTGCTCGATAACCTCTTCGGTGGTAGGATTGTAGATGATGCAATCCAATACGCCGTGGCTGTAAGCATGCTTAACACCACGGTGGAAAATGATAACAACTCGCTCGTCACTCACCTTCTTGACCGAGGGGAATGCCGAATAATAGAGGTCGTTAGCTGTATCGTGACCGCACTGTTCAGGCTCTGCGGCCGAAAGGATCTGTGTATCGATGTATTCTGGGATATACTTTTCAACGTGTACCTCGTTGTGTACGGGGGTCACAAGGTTATCAAAGTAGACCTCACCGTTCTTATCCTTGCCGGAAAGATAAACACCGCCTGTGTAACCGTAACCCACACCGCTGCTGTAGTATTTAACATCGTCAGCGACAGAAGTACCGTTGATATAAACATCGGCAACCTCGTTTACGGGATCGGCAACGATTTTGACGTTAAACCATTCAGCAGCCTTATAGGTCGAAATGGTGGTTGCGGCGGCCAAAAGGTTACCCGAAGCATCACCCGTTACGGCAAACTGAATGCGACCGTCTATCTGATCGGGGAAAAGACCAATCTGCCAGTTGGACAATGTGGGAACGTAAACATCAACCGACACCTCAAATTCCTTGGAAATGTCAGTGAAATAGTATGTGGCCTTGGCGGCAGTACCTGCTGAATCAACCAGCAAGACCTTGTTTGAAGCATTGACAGGATCGGGGTAAACAATTACCGTACTGTCAGCCTCACAAGGGTATGTGGGAGTATGGTTATACTCATAATCCTCAAAATTATAGGTGGATGTAGTTGCAACCTCGGCCGTTTCCTCCTCCGAAGCACAAGCAGTAAGAGCAGGCATCAAAAGTACAGCTACCAGCACTACGGTGAGTACGAGAGTCAACACCTTTAATGCGGTAGTCTTACGGTACGAGAAACCTTTTGCAAAACCTTTCATAAATGAATGTCCTTTCACAAAAATAGTATAGCGTAAGCTATTCTACTCTACATTATCACACAACATAAGAAAACATACAAGCGCACCAAAAGACATTTTTAACGCATAGATGTCCGTTTTTGATACTTTTTTGAAACTTATTTTACTGCTTTTTCTAAGATGACATTTTACAAGAACAAAGCAAGGGTAGACCCTTTTGGTCCACCCTTGCTTTTGATTTTATATTAATTGAGATCAATCACTTCGCATCGATATGCCGTGGGCGATGTCAATCACCCACCACGACCGTTCCATCCTCTTTAACGGTGATGCTCATGCCGTCCTTGACATACTCCAAAAACTCATCACCGAGATTATCGATAACAGGCATTGTGACATTATCCACCCATACATCGGCCAAAACGGCACCTGCAGCGGCCAAAGAATCAATATGGTTGGCAAACAGCATGCAAGCAGGCTGACGCCCCATGGCGCATGCACAGTAGAGCACAAGACCGCCCGTTGTAGAGCCAATGGTCTGCGGCAAGCAAAGTGCCTTATTAAACATCGGCTTTTCGTAAAGGTCGGGGTTGGATTGGTCGCCACACTTGACCTTTTTATCTCCAAATTGCAGAGCCATCTGCATAGAAGCCAGAGTATTAAAGCCCTGACGGGTCACAACAGCCTCTGCTGTTACCGTTCCGGGAGTAACTACACGTCCTTTAAATTCTCTCATTTTACTTACCTCCCTTGGTGATGGCCAAAAGTATCTCATCATCGGTGTAATAGCGTGCCGAAGTGTAGGTGCGAAGCTTGTTGGACGATGTGATGACAGGCATCTTTTTGCACAATGGGTTGTTCATATACATCAACGGACAAATATACGAGGTGATGACACCTGTTGCCTTCAAGCGAGCGGCATATTCGGTTTTATTGAACTGCTCTAAGACCTTAGGGGCGGCAGTAAATACGGTGGGAATAACAACCTTTTTATTGCCGTATTCCTTCAAAGCATTTTCAATCTTCTCGGTCCATGACTTCAACTGTTCAAGGCTCATATGAGGGCAACCCATAAAGCAGAGCTTAGGAGTGGCATCGGGATTTTTCCATACAACGGGGTAGTTTGCTTTGACTCTCTCGAGTTCAGCATCATCAATGATATATTCCTTTGCGCCCTCAACTATGAGGTCTTTACCCTGCTCTACTGCCTCGGGAGTGAGATTTTCGATGTGATAAAGTCCGACAGCACCGTTGGAGGCGGTGGCGGCACCAAAATCTTTAAGATAGGTGCAGGCGGCATCACTGAGCTCGGTTCCGAGCCATTTGTCAAGGCCGACAATATACGGAACATCCTCCATAACCTTCATACCGATAGCCGAGCCCAAAAGCTGTGCCTCAGGTCTCTTGGTGGTCTCGATCTTTACGACCCAAGTAGCCTTTCTGCCCTCATCGGTGAGTAAGCCGAAATAAGGAACGAAGCCCACGATTGAGCCCATAATGTCAATAATACCAGAGTTACGGTTACAGCGTGCACCCAAGACCGAGTTAGCGTATACTACGGCCGACGACTCTGCCCATGACAGAACATCGCCCTTTTTCGGCTTGTTGCCGACCTCATCCATATAGCAGGTGCAGGTGAAGGCATCCTTGTCCATAAGGCCAAGTTCTTTGAGCTGACCCTCATAAAAGTCCTGCTTAGTGTACATAAATTTGTTGAAAACAAAGTTCTGCAGGAAGGAAGCAGGGACATTTTTGTCCAACGGTCTGGGGTCGACCGAGAATTTCTGACCCGACATAACACCTGCATCCAGCAACTGCTGCATAAGGTCGTAAACAGGTGACATCACCTTGAGACCGAACGAGGTAACAAGGTGGTTATAGTTTGATGTGATAGGAACTAACTTTTCAGCCTCAAAAGCATCACCGTACATAACCATAGTCTTCATGACCTTGGCCATAGTTTCGCCTTTAGAGCCGTCAAGTATTGCCTGCTGTTCAGCGGTTAATTGCATAATATCCACTCCTTTTTATAATCCGTCGCGAAGCGACACCTCAACTCTTCACTTTTCACTATTCATTCTTCACTATTCACTGAAAATTTGATGAAATCAAATTTTCATAGCCACGTCCCAAGCACCCCAGATAACGGTGCGAAGGTTGCCTACCTGTTTGGCATCGCCAATGATATGGACCTTGCCGCTCTTTTTGGCAACGGGTGCGGGGTTATAACCAACCGATAAAATGACAGAATCGGTCTCGACCTTGAACTCCTTGCCGTCTTTGTTTTTCAGTACCACAAAACCGTCACCAATCTCGCAAAGCGAGGTCTCAAGGTGAACGGGGACCTTGTTGGTCTTGAAGAAATCACGCAGGTAGCTTGTATTGGCAAGACAAACACCCTTTGCAGTGATAAGATCATCCTGCATTTCAACAATGGTCGGCTTTTTACCTTTGAGGTAAAGGTCATATGCTATCTCACAGCCCGTAAGTCCTCCGCCGATAACGACAACGTTTTCACCAACTGCTTTGCTGCCGAGCAGATAGTCGACAGCCTCAACTGCGGTCTCAGCACCCTTGACAGGTATCTTTTTAGCCGCAGCACCTGTAGCAACGATGACCTCATCAGCTCCCAGTGACTTAACATCGGTGACCTCTGTATTGAACATGACCTCTATTCCCTGCTTTTGAACCTCTCGGATGTACCATTGTATAAGTGCACGGTCTTTTTCTTTGAAAGACGGTGCTGCAGCAGCCACAAAAACGCCGCCCAAAGCATCGGTCTTTTCATAAATAGTAACCTTGTGTCCACGCTTTGCGAGAGCCAAAGCCGCCTCCATACCGCCAATACCGCCACCGATAACGGCTATCGTTTTAGCCTTTTTGGCAGGCTCAATGTAATATTTCTTTGACTGCATAGTCTCGGGGTTCAAGGCACAGCGTGCAAGTCCCATTGTGTCGGACAGATCCTGCGTGTTGGCGTGACCTTTTGAGGATGAGAAGTTAAAGCATCCTGCGTGGCAGCAGATACAAGGCTTGATGTCCTCCAAACGGTCTTCAAGCAGTTTGGTGATCCACTCGGGGTCTGTGAGGAACTGACGGGCGATACCGACAGCATCGATACTGCCGTCTTGAACCGCTTTAGCACCTACATCGGGCTCCATACGGCCTGCACAGACAACGGGGATATCGACAAACTTTTTGATGTGCGCAACA
>CAYRIX010000023.1:0-16080 GCA_964424555.1 uncultured Eubacteriales bacterium | reverse complement strand
CCACGAGTCATAAGTACCGTTATCGGCATTAAGCATATCGTAGCCTGCATCCTGCAAATACTTTGCCGCCTTTTCGGACTCCTCCATTGAACGGCCGACCTCTGTATACTGTTCCCCCGGCATTGCACCCTCGCAGAAGCCCTTCATCTTGGACTCGACCGAGTAGCGCAAAGAAACAGGGAAATCGTCGCCGCAGGATTCCTTGATGGCCTTGACGACCTCGGCGGCAAAACGGTAACGGTTTTCAAAGCTACCGCCGTATTCGTCGGTACGCTTGTTGAAGAATTCGATAGCAAACTGATCGAGAAGATAACCCTCGTGAACAGCGTGGACCTCAACACCATCAACACCCGCCTCTTTACAAAGCTTGGCGGTCTTGGCAAAGGCCTCGATGATCTCATGAATCTGCTCAACCGTCATTTCAGGGCAGATGATATCGTGCGCCCAGCGTGACGGCTGCTCACTGGGAGAAGCCAACTCGTGAGATGTGTCAATAATAGGCTTGACAATAGCACGTGTGATCTTGTTTTTGTGAAGCGGAGCGACCAGCTCGGTTATGGCCCAAGAACGGCCCATACCTGCTGTTAACTGAATGAACAGCTTGGCACCCGTCTTATGTATTTCGTCCATAAAGACCTTGAGTTCTTTAAACATTTTGGGGTTCTGCCAAAGCCACTTACCCCAGAAGGTATCACGTAGAGGGGCAATACCGGGGATTATAAGACCAACGTTGTTTTTGGCTCGTTCCAAAAACAGCTTGGCAGCTTCCTTGTCAAAGCCGCAACCCGTAAGCTCAAACCAACCAAATAGCGATGTGCCGCCCATAGGGCACATAACTATACGGTTTTTGATCTCAACGTTGCCGATCTTCCAAGGTGTAAACAAAGCCTCGTACTTCTGATCCATTAAAACACTCACCTTTCAAATGCACATAACTGCACATTATAATAATTCTTATGTTATTTATTATAGTTGATTTATCAACATTCGTCAAGCAAATATCATTTTTCAACATCGGGACGGATAAATTCGTTTCCTGCAGCCACAACAAACCCGACCCCGACAAAAATTCCGTCGGGGTCGGGTGCTTTATACATATATCATTCAAACAAAGGTGTCGAAAAATATCTCTCGGCGGTATCAGGCAGGACGGTTACTACCGTTTTGCCCTTACCTAACTTTTTGGCAAGCTTTATTGCAGCAGCAACGTTGGTGCCACTTGAGATTCCGCACATAATGCCCTCTTTTGAGGCAAGCTCCTTAGCGGTGGTGATGGCCTCGTCATCCTTGATGATACAGATATCACTGTATATCTCTTGATTTAAAATCTTAGGTATAACACCGTCACCGATGCCCATTTGGATGTGTGTGCCGATCGAGCCACCAGACAACATGGCGGCATTTTCAGGCTCGACCGCCCAAATTTCAATATCGGGATTATGAGCCTTCAAGACCTCGCCGATACCCGTTATAGTACCGCCTGTGCCTATTCCTGAGCAGAAGCCGTGGATGGGCTTGCCGACCGCCTCTATTATCTCCATGGCGGTCTGATCACGCTGTATCTGCGGATTGGCAGGGTTTTCAAACTGCTGAGGGACAAACACATTTTTGTCCTCGGCCTGCATTCTCAAAGCTGTTTTGACGCACTCATCAATACATTCACCGATATTACCTGCATCGTGCACCAAAATGACCTCGGCACCGTAGTGGTTAACCAGCTTTCTGCGTTCCTCGCTGACCGAGTCGGGCATAATTATCTTGGTCTTATAGCCCCTTACCGCACCGACCAAAGCAAGACCTATGCCCTGGTTTCCGCTGGTGGGTTCAACAATAACGGTATTCTTATTGATGATTCCCTTTTTCTCGGCATCGAGTATCATATTGTATGCTGTTCGGGTCTTGATAGAACCGCCGACGTTGAGGCCTTCGAACTTCACAAGAATCTCGGCACCATCGGGGTCAGCCATATGAGTAAGGCGGATTATAGGGGTATTACCCATAGCCTCAAGTATGTTGTTGCAGATCATATTGTCCTCCAAAACAATATCTGAATTGTCATTCTGAGCCCTTTAGGGCGAAGAATCTTTTTGGCAAGATCCTTCGCTACGCTCAGCATGACTCTTTATTTATTAGATCAATTCCAATAATCGGTCTTATAAGGCAAATCGATATCCTTTGCCTTAAACGTAGGGTCTTTACCCTCTTTGCGTTGCTTTTCGTAATCCTTAAGCGCTCTGAAAGCATATTTTCCAAGAATGATAATTACAGGTACATTGATAACCGTCATAAGTCCCATAAGTACATCTGCCACATTCCAGAGTAAGCCTGCCGAAAGGCCTGCACCGACCAATATCAACAACGATGCCACGATTCGATAGATAAGCATAAATTTCTTGCTCGGTTCACGCTTGAAGATATATGCCCAGCACTTATCAACATAGAAAAGGTTGCCAAGTAAGGTAGTAAACGCAAACAGCACCATTGCAACGGCGATGAATATCGGGCCGAAATTTCCCAAGGTAGCTTTCAACGAGGCCTGAACATATGGTGCGCCCGAAAGTGCCTCGGTGGCCTCAACGCCTGAGCACATACACATAAACGCAGTTGCACTGCAAACAAGAATTGTGTCGATAAAGACCGACAGCACCTGTACAAGACCCTGCTTTACAGGGTGCTTAACCTCAGCTGACGCCGAAGCATTGGGAGCAGACCCAACACCTGCCTCATTCGAAAACAAGCCTCGTTTTATTCCGTACATAACGCACGAGCCTGCAAAGCCTCCAAAAATAGCCTCAAGGTCAAAGGCCTCGGAGAAAATGGTTTTGAAAACCGACGGTAAGGTCTTGAAATTGAGTACGATTATCACAAGCGATACCAAAATATAGGCAACACCCATAACAGGGACAAGCCAACCTGTAACCTTGACGATTCGCTTGCCGCCTCCGATAAGGCAATAGGCAACCAAAACCGCAATGATAAGGCCTATCACCCACGGTGTCCAATCTTTATCGTAGAATCCAAAGCCCTCAAATGTCGACTGTAGATTATAGGATGCCAGCATATTAAAGCCTACACCGTAGGTCAGCATCAAAAGCACGGCAAAAATGACACCCAACCAACGCTTTTTAAAAGCCGCCTCTATATAATATGCAGGACCGCCAAAACTGCCCTCGGGCCCTCTTTTTTTGAATATCTGAGCCAAGGTGCTTTCCACAAAAGCCGATGCCGCACCGATTAGAGCAATAACCCACATCCAGAATACCGAGCCGAAACCGCCCATGCAAAGTGCGGTCGAAACACCTATGATATTACCGGTACCGACACGGGATGCGGTAGAAACCATCAGCGCCTGAAATGACGAAACACCGTTTCCGTCGTTCTTTTCACCGACCGATTTTATTTGTTCCTTAAGCAATCTGAATTGCACAAACTTGGTGCGGATTGTAAAATACAGTCCACCCAAAACAAGGATTATGATAAGTATATAGCTGTACATTGCATTACTTATGTAGCCTACGATCTCGTTTAAAAACTCCATAAACACCCTCATTTCTTTGTATCAACAGAATTATACCCTTTTGGCCGCTATAAGTCAACGGTTTATTTACCATATATCGGGAGTTATTATAATGATCATAGAATATCGAAACGGCTGAAAGCGTTTCGACAAGCCGATTATATCGGCTTTCACCAATTCAAATTAGAAATAATTTGAATTGGCTCAATATACATTGCAACGGTTATGTCAAACCGCCGAGCATTTGTCAAACAGACAACGCATTGAAGCTGACAAAGAAGCCGTTGGCACTGCCAACGGCTTCTTTGCTTATAATAACATATTCAAGGTTTCCATAATTTCGACGGTAGGCTCGGGTAATTCTTTGAATGGGAATATGATACCTAAATTATCATATTTAGTCTGGCAAAGCTTGCGAAATGGCAACAGCTCCACCTTATCCACACACGAATAGGCCTCGACAATGCGCTTGAGCTTTATAATACCGTCCTTGGTATCGTTCAAGGTGGGGATAATGACCTGACGGACCGTCGTTGGCACACCCTGCTTATTCAAGTGCTCCAAAAACCGAAGCACCCTGTCCAACTCACAGCCGACATACTCACGGTATTGCTCATCATCGGTATACTTGATATCAAGCAGAACACGGTCGGTCACCTTGAGTAATTCTTTAATATCATCATTCATGACACAGCCGGAGGTATCAAGACAGGTGTTTATGCCCTGACTTTGACAAAGCTCAAACACCTCTTTGACAAACTCGGCCTGCAAAAGCGGTTCTCCGCCCGAAACGGTAATGCCACCCACACTTCCGAAATACTCCTTAAAGCGCACCGCCTTTTGGGCGATTTCTTCAGGTATGTACTCAGTTCCGCCCGTCATTTCCCACGTATCGGGATTATGACAGCAGCCGCAACGTAGCGGACACCCTTGCATAAACACCACAAACCGCACACCAGGCCCGTCGACGGTGCCAAGGCTTTGTATCGAATTAACCTTTCCTATCATAACGCAGCATGGAAGGTACGGCTGATGACCTCTCGCTGTTGCTCACGTGACAGCTTATGGAAGTTGACGGCATAACCCGACACACGTATGGTAAGGTTGGGATAAGCCTCGGGGTCCTCATAAGCCTTCATCAAGGTTTCTCTGTTCAGAACGTTGACATTGATATGGTGAGCCTTTTTGGCAAAATATCCGTCTAAGATCGAGACAAGGTTGTCTACTCTTTCGGTATCGGTCTTACCCAATGCCTCGGGAGTGATCGAGAAGGTATTGGAGATACCGTCACGGCAATCATCGTAGCTGAGCTTTGCAACCGAGTTAAGTGACGCCAAAGCGCCGTTTTCCTCACGGTTGTGCATCGGATTAGCACCCGGAGCAAACGGAGCAGCAGCCTTTCGTCCGTCGGGGGTTGCACCTGTGTTGCGTCCGTACATAACATTAGAGGTAATGGTCAGAACCGACAGTGTGTGAATTGCCTTGCGGTAGGTCAGGGTCTTCCTAAGCTCGGTAATAACCTTGTGGGTCATTTCCTTAGCGATAAGATCGACACGGTCATCATCATTGCCGTATTTCGGGAAATTGCCCCGGGTGTCAAACTCAACGATATAGCCGTTGTCGTCAAAAATGGGGCGGACTTCTGCAAATTTAATAGCACTCAACGAGTCGGCAACTACCGAAAGTCCTGCGATACCAAATGCCATAAATCGCTCAACATCGGTATCGTGAAGTGCCATCTGTATCTTCTCATATGCATACTTATCGTGCATATAATGGATGATATTCATGGTATTGACGTACAGTTTGGAAAGCCATTCGATATAAATATTGTAGCGTTCCATAACGGTATCATAATCCAGCTTATCGCCCGACAGCACCGACATCTGCGGTCCGATATGTATACCGCTTGTGGTGTCGTAGCCACCGTTGATAGCAATAAGCAACAGCTTTGCAAGATTACACCGTGCACCGAAAAACTGCATCTGCTTGCCGACCTTCATGGCCGAAACGCAGCAGGCAATAGCGTAATCGTCGCCGTATATAGGACGCATTACGTCATCATTTTCATACTGTATAGAGTCGGTGTCGGCTGATACCTTGGCGCAGAATTTCTTAAAAGCTTGGGGCAACGCATTCGACCACAAAACGGTCAGGTTCGGCTCAGGAGAAGAGCCGAGGGTATAAAGCGTATTGAGCATTCTGTAGCTCGACTTGGTAACCAGAGTTCTTCCGTCCTCACCCATGCCGCCTACAGCCTCGGTTATCCACATCGGGTCACCGCCGAAAAGCTCGTTATACTCGGGTGTTCTCAAATGACGGGCAATACGGAGCTTCATAACAAAGTCATCCATAAGCTCCTGAGCGCCCTCTTCGGTCAAAATACCGTTTTTGATATCACGCTCAAGATAGATATCGAAAAACGTACTTACCCTGCCCAAGGACATAGCGGCACCGTTCTGCTCCTTGATAGCGCCGAGATAAGCAAAGTAGGTCCACTGAATAGCCTCACGGGCGTTTTCGGCAGGAGCACTTATGTCAAAGCCGTACATCTGAGCCATTTCCTTAAGATATCCCAAAAAGGCTATCTGCTGATAAAGCTCCTCATCCTGTCGGATATTTTCTGTATTAAAGGGCTTGGCCGACAACTCCTGCTTGTCCTTTTTCTTTTCCTCAATCAGCCTGTCCACACCGTAAAGAGCCACTCTGCGGTAGTCACCGATGATACGGCCTCGGCCATAGGCATCAGGCAGGCCTGTTATGACATGGCACTTTCTCGCCTGACGCATTTCATCGGTATAGGCTCTGAAAACACCGTCGTTATGGGTGGTTCTGAAACGGAATTCTTCTTCAACCTTGCGGCTGAGCTTATAGCCGTAAGCCTCGCAGGCCTGACGTACCATACGCATGCCGCCGAACGGATTGACCGAACGCTTTAACGGACGGTTAGTCTGCATTCCGACAATTATCTCATTATCCTTATCGATATATCCGGGTGAAAAGCTGGTCAAAGAAGCAACCGTTGCGGTATCGATATCCAAAACCCCGCCAAACTGACGCTCTAACTTGAACAAGGCCTCGATCTTTTTCATCATACCTTTTGTTCGGTCGGTCGCATCGGATAAAAACGAATCGTCACCCTTATATTCAGCATAGTTCAACTGAATGAAGTCACGTACATTGATCTCATTCTGCCACACACCTGCTTTAAATCCGTTCCAATTTTTGTGTTCCATTTAAAACTCCTCCTTTTAGAAGTGTAAAAAAGCAAAAAGGCAGGTCAGCTTGTAAATGCAAACTGATCTGCCCAGACGGTCGGCATAGAGCATTTACATTCCCCGAGCGTTATCGCTCTTATCCGTCAGTCATGTAAATGTTGTATCCATATTATACACACAGACTTGCACTTTGTCAACACCCAAAATACATAAATCGACACAAAATTTTGATGTTGTATAGTGCAACACACACAAAATATAGTGGTTGCGCCATTTTTAGACACAACCACTGCCCATTCGTTGTTATCAAAGATTAAAGATAGCCTCTTATATCGGTAGCTAAGCTCTCCTCAAGGTTGATAAGCCTCTTGGCGATATCCTTAGAAACCTCGTCAGCCGCCTTGTACTCATTAAGATAACGGTTGAGCGACTTAACACCCATGTTGCATCCGTCGGTCATAAGGTCGGCCACAGTATTGTCGGAATCGTCAAAGCCTAATTTCACATTGGTCTTTATCCACGACATACCTCGGGCTACGGGATTAGGAGACTTGCCGTCGTCCTTGTACTTGTCAAGAAGACCCTGCACCTCGCTATTGAGCTTGTCATGCTCACGTCGGCAATCCTCAAGGTATCCTTTTAGCCTCGGCGACTTTACGTGCTCCTTAACCTGATCGATAGCCTCGATCCCCATGGCAACCCCTGCGTCACACTCACGCAACAATTTTACAGTATCCTGTTCTACCATCTACAGTCATCCTTTCAAAACTTGATGTATAGAACAGTATTCCCTAAATACTTGAAATTATTAATCGGCTCTCCGTGTGCCGACCTCCTTCACCTGCTTCAAGCTTCTTTGATACAGTATCTCGGTAGCAAAGGCCAGCTTTGTAACAATATTCTCATGTGTTTGCGGATAGCAATAGAACGAATCGTTTTCGGTTGAGATATCAACACAGTCAAACGGTTTAATATAGCAATAATCATACTCGATATGCAGGCTGTTGGTCTGCATAGGAGAACGGTTTATAAAATAATCCTTGCCGTTATAATTACCCCTCAGGGTAAAACCGCTATCAATATCGTGAGTGAGAGTAGCCTTGCCTAATTTTTCAAATCTCCAGCACCGAGGCAGGGAATATACATCGACCTCATCCGAGAATGAGTATTCACCGTTTTGTATCTGCTTTTCGACCTCGGTACGCTCCCAGCGGAACCAATCGGGTATATGAGAAAACTCGGTCTCGCCGTTTACAGCAGATAATGTCCCATCCTCGTTGAGATTCCAACGCTTACCGCATTCACGGCAGAATATTTCGGTGCCTTTGGATGCCATTTTAGATTCAACCTTACAATGAGGGCACTGATAAAGCACCTTGTGAAGTCCCTCGGCCCTGAACGGCTCGGTAATAAGAATGCCGTTCTCCTTTTGGTAGCGGTAATCGTCATACTCCAGCGCTTTACGTACTGCGGCGGTTATCTCGTCAGGGGACATAGTCTTAACATCCTCGGCTGTTAATATCTGGGTCATAACCGTTTTGAGCGGCACCTTGCGTTTACGGCGGAAGTTCCAAAACGGAGAATGCAGATAGTTACCGTGATGTACCACTGCAACAACGGGGACCTTGTTCATTTTGATAAGTTTTCCGAGAGAATCGGGAATATACGAGGTTATTCCGCAAGGAGAGTATCTGGCTTCAGGATACATTGAAAGTATATCTCCCCTTTTCAAGCACCTGTTTATCGACTTGATAAGGTGAAGATCCATAGTGAATTTTCTTGTGCATATCGCACCGATAAGCTCAAGCAAAAACGGACGGCGGTAGTAGCCGTCAATACTGACCACATTATTGACCCTTTGGCCGAAAAGACCGACGGCAGTCAACTCAAAATCAATAAAATACATGTGATTGCTGAGCAACATATAAGGGCCTTTAAGTCCGTCCATATTGACCTTTTCTATTTTGTATTTCTTACCTGAGAGCATTATCTTGGATAAAATTGAAATAAGCCAAGCTATTATCCACGGCTGTCGGATAGGATACTTAGCTGTTTTATACCGTTTCTTATTTGGATAGTTTACTTCTATGTCGTTTGTTCTCTTCACAGTTTCACTCCTTCAGACTCGCTACAGTCATTATTCTAACCATAATGCTATAAAAAAGCAAGAGATTTACATTTTACAACATTGCGTCAAAATCTTGAAAATCAAAAAATGACGTAGTATAATTACATTTGCGATATTTATTGCACCCCTACAAAAGGAGTGAGCTTGTGAAGATTTATTGGATACTTCTGATAGTTGCTGCGGCGGTTTTGGTTGTATTAGCCTTAACGACCTTTATTTGTTTTTATATGGCATTTTATTCTTCAAGGAAAAAGAACAAAAATGCTCCCGAATTTGACATACCGCCGGGGAAAATATATGAGCCGTACCGTGAGCAGATGGTAGCTTGGATGAAAGAAGCAAGAGAAATTCCATGCCGTGATGTCTCGATAACCTCTTTTGACGGCTTAAAGCTTTACGGTAAATATTATGAATTTAAAAAAGGCGCACCAATAGAGCTTATGATGCACGGCTACCGAGGCACCTCAGAGCGTGACCTGTGCGGCGGAATACAGCGTTGCTTCTCGTTGGGGCGAAGCTGCCTTATAATTGATCAACGTGCCTGCGGAAAGAGTGAGGGACACGTTATCACCTTTGGCGTAAAGGAGCACCGAGATTGCCTTGATTGGGTCGATTTCATCATCAACAGCATTGATAAGGATGCCAGAATAATCCTTTGCGGAATCTCGATGGGTGCCGCCACCGTTCTGATGGCATCGGGCAAAAATCTGCCCGAAAATGTTGTGGGTGTGCTTGCCGACTGCGGCTACACCTCGGCTAAAGAAATAATCAAAAAGGTCATCCGCCAGTTAAAGCTCCCTGCAGAGCTTTTATATCCGTTTGTAAAGCTTGGCGCTTTTGTATTCGGCGGTTTTAAGCTGGAGGAGACCTCACCTATCGAAGCAATGAGGGTCACCAAGCTGCCTGTAATCTTCTACCACGGCGAAAACGACGATTTTGTGCCGTGTGAGATGAGTATAAAAAACCACGAAGTATGCCAAAGTCCAAAACAGCTTGTCACTATGCCAACGGCAGGTCACGGCCTGTGCTACTTGGTCGAACCCGAAAAATATCTTGAAACACTGTCAAAATTCTCAAGAGAACATTTTAAGATCGAGTGCAAGATTCAAAAATAATACACGCAAACATAACCACCCGTCAACGGGTGGTTATGTTTTATTTGAAAACCCACTCGTACATTACGGCAAGACATTCTCTGAAGCCGTTGGGCAATACCGTGTAGAATGCACCGACGCTGTGACAGTGAGCAGCGCTTTTTATTCCTTGAGACTCTGCAGTCATTTCGGCTCGGTAAATATGAAAGTCATCTGTCACAAATACGACCGAATACTCATCACCAAAACGCTCATCCAATATTTCCTTTGAAAACTCGAAGTTCTCGGCTGTGCTGGTGGAATTTCCTTCTTCAATTATCTTATCCTCGGGTATCCCCTTAGTTAAAAGATAACGCTTCATGGCCAATGCCTCGGTTATATCCTCCTGAGAGCCTTGTCCGCCGCTGACCACTATTACTGCATCGGGATTTTTCTCATGATAAGCGACTGCTGAATTAAGTCGGTTTCTTAAGGTGATGCTCAAAGCTTCACCGTGTATTCCTGCACCGAGCACTATGACGGCATCCTCGGTATAGTCGGCGGTGTCGGTACGTCCGTATATGTATACAAACGACATGAGCGCCACAACAAAAGCCACTCCGACCGCTAAAATACCTTTGATTATAATATGCACTTTAAAACGGAAAGACTTGTAAAACACCCCCATGCCAAGGAAAAACAGACCTGCTATCCATGTGCATATACAACCGATATTAAAATTTGATACGAAGGTTACAAGCAAAGCGTTCAACGTAACTATGACACCGATAGCAATAAGCAAAATACGGGAAATATTATGTAGTAATCCTTTTTTCATTTATTTTTCCTTTCTGTCGGCTTCAAGACGTTCTATAAGATCTCGCACCGCACATTCTGAGCAGGGCTTAACCACCCAATCGGCGGCCATTTTCAGCTCGGGCACGGCATTTTCGACCGCTACCCCTAAATCAGCGTGCTGAATCAAGGTCAGGTCATTATCATAATCACCGATGCCTACCGAGGTGTGAATATTTCCAAGCCGGTCCTTGATAAAATCCAACGCATCGCCCTTGGTGCCGCCGCAAGGATTGAACTCAACCCCTAAACTCCACGAGCGTGAGATATATGTGTTTTTAAAAAAGCTCTGAGCGAGGCAATACCGCTTAAACTCCAAAGCTCTTTCGGGTGTTTGAAAGGTACAAAGAAGCTTTAAGGAATGACACTCCAAATCCTCACCGATTACTTCCTTGATATCGGTATAGACCGTTCCGCCGTCATTGATATCACGGTAGAGGATGAACTTCTGTACACCGTCCAACGCTTCCGCTACAGCATCCAGAAATTCTCGCACGTTATATTCAAGCCTGACCTCACGAAGCAGTTTATCGCTTTGGTAATCATACACCACCGCACCGTTAAAAAGGCAGGTGGGTGCGTTTATTATAGAAAAAATGGCTTTTGACGTATGAAATCGACGGTGCGGCCCGTAGCAAAGCTGAACCTTCCGCCGTTTTCGGTAAAATACCGTACCGCCTTTTCGTTTTCGGACTCAGCTCCGTTGCCCCAAAAGGTTCCGTCAAGATCGGAGCACAATAAAAAACCGTCAAACTTACCCATGATAACACACCCAAAAATTCTTTGAAATAATTGTATCACATAAGCACAAGCATTGCAATCATTATCATGCAGATACAAAAAGTGTGTCGGTGAATATCATTCACCGACACACGAACAAATACTATATGGCTATAATTCCCAACAAATCAAGCTTAATCCCACATGTCATCGCCAAAATTGTTGGTAATGCTGGTCTCTTTATCATATTCCTCATCAACTATGGTAGGAACGGCACCGGCCAACTTTTCTTCAGGACATAAGGATTCCATAAAAAGCTCAGGTCTTTGATATATTTTCATCGTTCTCACCATCCACCATCGTTATCTGCACAACTAATCGTATTTATCATACACCAAACCCAATAAAATGTCAATAGTTATTTAAACAATGATGCACAAAACAAAATAAATCAACCTATTATTTTATAACCGTAATACCCGAAACATCAGCAACCTTTTTTACGGCTTTGATTCTCAAGGATTCTATAACAGGCTTCCAACCGTTGATGCTGTATGAATAATCCTCCGCAACAACTGCGAGATTTGATGCACCGCTATAGCTATATTCAACGGCATAATAGTACTTGTGCTCACGCTCGGCCTCTTCTACATCGGGTCCGCCCAGCAAATAGTCATAATACACCGTAAAAGTGCCTGACTTATTATCCTTATATCCCACAACCTCGTGTGAGTAATTACCCGGGCCGCCTGCACAAGGATCCTTGCAGTAGAAGTATCCGTTGGAATATGTTTGTGTTCCGAGAGAACAATTATACATACCCTGCTGCTTGAGCTTTTCAAACTCAGCATCGCTCATAACGAACTCCGCTCTAATAGCCTTCAGCATTTCAGCTTCGGGAATCGTTACACTCCACTCATCGGTCCATGTACCCTTTGCATCCCACCAGCAACGCTCTATTACAAGATCGTAGTTTAACGAACCGTCATCATTTATTTTTGCCGCACAGAAGTCATTGTCATCTGCCACCGAAGCACTGCTTGTTAATATACTTGATGTCTCAAAATTAGCCTGTCCGCATAAGGTACACTTGCCGTCCTTAACGGTGTGCTTTTCAAGACCAAGCTTTTCACCGCAATCTGCACACTGCTTTGTGTGGTTGACAACATCTGATTTTGAAGCGTCAATTATGTTATCACCCGTATTAGTAGCCACTGCTTTAGTTTTGCTGTGCTGACAAGCAGGCTTTTCGGGTGTGGTATCCTCGGACTCACTCGTTGTATCAGCTACTTCGGAAGAGCCTGTGCTTTCGCTTGAAGTGATGGCCTCGTCGCTCTCGGTCGGCTCATCGGACTCCAGCTCAACAGTGGCTGTAACCTCTGCCTTGACCGACAACTCCTCCAGCTTGCTGTTAGTTGATGCGGTTATTTTATTGAGAATATCGGTTGTATCAACAGACTTATCAACGACCTCAGTCACTTTAATATCAATGCTTGCGTCGGTCTTTATAAAGCTACTGTCGTTTGCCGCAACTATTAAGTTGCTTATGACCGCCTCTACCTTTTGGTTTTCAAAGGATATCTTGCTTTCTATCGATTTGGCATCGTCATTAACCGATTCCACTGCCAAAACGATACCGTTTGAATCCAAGTAAAGTCTGAACTGCGGATTTATAGTAACAAGTACTACTGTAGTATAATTATCTGGCTTTACAAATTCGCTCCCAATGGCCGAATCAGACGGTGACACTACTGAAGACGCATTATCGGTCGATTCATTACCACAGCCTGCAACGCAGGTAAACAGCAGAGCAACCGCCATTAACGTACAAATAAGCTTTTTCATAGTTATCTCTCCCCAAAATTCATGCCGTTGTTACAAACAACTGCAATTCATTATACATCAAGCCAAAATAAAAAACAAGTGCTCTACTGTATTCTCCGAGCATAAGTTTTTAAACATCGGTTACCGTTTGTTATTTTAGTATCCTTTTTATTCTTATAGGTTTATTAAGAATTTTTGCATAGTCGATCATAGACTTAGTGCCTCTGCTTTCCCCATCCCAAAAACATATCACAAGATCGCTTATTTCGGCCATTTGTTTGTTGCGTCTCGGCCCCGCACTTCTGCCGTATTTTGACCACTCAGCAGGATACTTTTCTATTCCAAAACCATTTTCAAGCGCATACCTTTCTCCCAATGCATCGGCACCGCCAGCACAACCTGAAACGATAACAATATCGTAATCCTTTTTCACGTTTGAAAGGCAAAAATCGATATACCCTTTCGCCTCGTCATAATTGTTATAATCCCTACACCCTGCTATAACTACTTTAATCATCATACAATTCTTCCTTTGTGGGGATTATATCCCCTTAATATTTAGGATTATAACCCCCATAATAAATGATGTCAAGGGGGATTTGTTATGATAGTGTTTGATAAATTATGGATAACTATGGAGCAAAAAGGGATTTCTACCTACAAATTAAGAGAAAAATGCGGTATTGACAGTAAAACAATCCGTAGACTTAAAGCAAACGAAAACATTGAAACAAAAACAATAGATAAACTATGTTCGGCATTAACCTGTCGTGTTGAGGATATTTTGGAGTATATTTCAGATTAACAATAATGATTTTCCTGCATAGTGGGGGATCATTATTAAGTAATATTTATATTTGTGTTAAAATTTTTTGGTGATGATAATGGATTTGCCTAACCGTAAACCGACACGTTTAAAAGGTTTTGATTATAGCAGTAACGGCTATTATTTCGTAACGGTATGTACTCAAAACAAACAAAAAGTATTATGCGATATTGTAGGGGAGGGCCTCTGTGCCCTCCCGAACATAAAATTGACACCAATCGGTGAAATTGTAAACAATGCGATATGTTATATCAACGATAATCACAATGACGTTTTGGTCGACAAATACGTTATCATGCCCAACCATATACATTTGATTGTTGCAATCAAAACGGGAGGGGATGGAACCCCTCCCCTACAATTGTATGATATAATCGGTCGATTAAAATCGTTTACCACAAATCAATATGGTGACAAACTTTGGCAACGCTCATTCCACGACCACATCATACGTGGCGAAAAGGATTACAGGGAAATTTGGGAATACATCGACCAAAACCCTTTGCGGTGGGAATTGGATTGCTTTTATTAAACCTGAAATACTAAAACAAGCCTTGAGGAAAACCTCAAGGCTTGAATTATTTGTGGTCTGTTTTTGTAATTTACAAATTACTTCTTGGCAGCCTCTTCAACAGCAACTGCGCAAGCAACGGTCATACCAACCATTGGGTTGTTGCCCGCGCCGATAAGACCCATCATCTCTACGTGAGCAGGAACCGAAGAAGAACCTGCAAACTGAGCATCACCGTGCATACGGCCCATGGTATCGGTCATGCCATAGGAAGCAGGGCCTGCTGCCATATTATCGGGATGCAAGGTACGTCCTGTACCGCCGCCCGAAGCAACCGAGAAGTAGTTTACGCCGTTCTCGTTACACCACTTCTTGTAGGTGCCTGCAACAGGATGCTGGAAACGGGTGGGGTTGGTGGAGTTACCGGTAATAGAAACGCCGACCTTCTCAAGCTGCATAATTGCAACACCCTCGGGAACGTTATCAGAACCGTAGCACTTAACGTCGGCTCTGGGGCCCTTGGAGAAGGGCTTCTCGGAAATAACCTTAACCTCTTCGGTGTAAGGATCAAACTCGGTCTCAACATAGGTGAAGCCGTTGATTCTGGAAATGATATAAGCGGCGTCCTTGCCAAGACCGTTCAGGATAACGCGAAGGGGCTTTACACGAACCTTGTTAGCGTTAAGAGCGATCTTGATAGCGCCTTCTGCTGCTGCAAAGGACTCATGACCTGCGAGGAAGCAGAAGCACTCGGTCTCTTCGGAAAGAAGCATCTTACCGAGGTTACCGTGACCGAGACCAACCTTACGGTTTTCAGCAACGGAACCGGGGATGCAGAATGCCTGAAGACCGATACCGATAGCGGCTGCGGCGTCAGCAGCCTTAGTGCAGCCCTTCTTGATTGCGATAGCGCAACCTACGGTGTAAGCCCACTTTGCGTTCTCGAAAGCGATGGGCTGGGTCTCTTCAACTATCTTATAAGGGTCGATTCCCTTTTCAGCACAGATTTCCTTACATTCTTCGATGGAGGAAATTCCAAATTCTTTAAGAGCGGCAAGGATCTTGGCCTCGCGTCTTTCATAACCTTCAAATAAAGCCATAATAACTTACCTCCTTAATTATTCCTTTCTGGGATCGATGTACTTAGCGGCATCGGCAAAGCGGCCGTAGGTACCCTTGGACTTCTCGTATGCCTCATTGGGCTCCATACCCTTCTTGATGAAGTCGGTCATCTTGCCCAATGATACGAACTCGTAACCGATAACTTCGTCGTTCTCATCAAGAGCCATTCTGGTGCAGTAGCCTTCGGTCATTTCGAGGTAACGAACGCCCTTAGCCTTGGTTCCGTACATAGTACCAACCATGGAACGCTCGCCCTTACCGAGGTCTTCCATACCTGCACCGATAA
>CAYRIX010000022.1:0-34038 GCA_964424555.1 uncultured Eubacteriales bacterium | reverse complement strand
GCCTTCCCATTTTTGCCAATCTTAGTCAACTGAGGAACGCCGCTTCTGGAATAACTTTCTTTAATTTCTCCGGGATTTCCTAAAAACCTTTTATCCTCTTCTTTTTTGGGCTGCCATTCGCCGCCATAAGCACTCCCCATTCCTTTTTCATCATTTTGCGACGGAATGTAGCCTCTTTTAATAACTATATCACAATCAGGTGGCAAAGGCAATTCACCTGTGGTATATTTTACATATTTTGAAGGCGTGTAATCTTTATTTTGATATTTCCATGAAGATAGCTCATAATCGACATACACTATATTCCCCTCCATTTCAGGAAAAGGCGTATTATAACATATTATTCTTTCGGGCTCAATTTGCTTTAGCATCTCATTATACCCTTTTAAGAAAAACTCTTTTTGATCTTTATGATTTCCGTGTTCAGACACCATGTAGGTAGATACAGCCACAGTGCTTCCCTTTGGAATACCTAAAAAGCAAAAATCAAAGGTGTTTTCATTACCCCAACTCACTGTAGGTATAACCTTGATTCCTTTTCCGACTAAATATGCACCACAAAATCGATTACGGAAAGTATTGTAAAGTTGGATTGTTGGATTCATTTCACAATACATACTGAAATCCGGTGATAAAACCGCTTTATATGGTTTCAGTTTCTCTATATACTTATCGGGAGCTTTCCAAAGCCCATCGAATTTATAATCATACAAAAAGAAATGTACCATTCGATCATTATGCTCTGTATCATCCGCTTTGGCCCTATCAAATCCAAGCAATAGCAATCCTAAAAAGTCACTATCCGTAAACTCCGCTTTGGGAATTTCAGGTATTTTGTACTTGCCGTCCCCTTTCTCATCAAATTGATTCCGTAAAAATAACGGATCCGTTCGATAATTATAGTTTTCTAATGTCATGTTTTTTCTCCTTTATTTTTGTAAGGAACAAAAAGTCCCTCCATATATAGCGGAGAAAAAGGCAAAAGTTGCACTGGAATATGCAACAAATAGAAAAAGTTTACAAAAATTTAATATAATATACGATGTCGAAACATTTTATTTTTAATATATCACAAATTAACATCTTTTTCAAACTTTAGTATGAAAAAGGGTTGTGCCGTTTAAACCGTAACATTCAAGACACGGCCGAGTGCTTATATCACTCGACCGTGTCTCAAAAAAATATTTAATTAGGCTATTGTTTGACAACAAACAAAAAAGGGACTGTAAAAGCCCCTGAAATGTCCTTCTGAGCGAAGCGAAGAATCTTTTTTATTTCATTGCCTTTGTAAATGCACCAGATGTGCGACCGACGGGATGCTTTCGCCCTGCATACAGGCCGTGGGTGACATGAGAGCTCCCGTGGCACAAAACAATACATCGTTCAGCTCTCCCGAGGTCATTTTTTGCAGGATATAAGAGCACAGCACCGATGCCGAGCAACCGCAACCCGAGCCGCCTGCATGAACATCCTGATGCTCACGGTCGAATATCATCATTCCGCAATCGTTGTGGTTTTTGAGGTCGATGCCCTGCTCGCACAACAGTTCACGCAGCAACTGAGCGCCCACAGACCCAAGATCACCCGTGACAATGAGGTCATAGTCCTCAGCGGCCGTGCCCGTGTCCTTTAAAAACGTCGCAATGGTATCGGCCGCCGCAGGTGCCATGGCGGCACCCATGTTATTCATGTCGGTCACCTCAAGATCGACGATCTTGCCTACCGTAAAAGACTTTACTTTGACCTCAGGCTTTGTGCCGGCATCACTTTGACTGTTGCCATCAGCTGTTCTGCCGTTGGCTTCGCCAACAAGCACTGCTCCCGAGCCCGTCACCGTCCATTGAGCCGTCGGAGGTCTCTGTCCTCCGTATTCCAGCGGAAACCTGAACTGTCTTTCCGAGCTGCAAAAATGCGAGGAGGTTACGGCCATTGCCTTACTTGCCGCACCGCTTTCGATCGCCGTCACCGCCGAAACAAGACTGAGCGCCATTGTCGAGCATGCACCGTAAAGTCCGACAAACGGAATCCCGAAATCACGCAGTCCGTAAGCACTTCCTATGCACTGATTGAGCAGATCTCCCGCGAAAATGAGATCAACCTGTTGCTCGTTTATGTCAGCCTTTTTAAGCGCAGTCTTGACCGCTGTTTGTTGTAGCTTACTCTCTGCCTTTTCAAACGATTGCTCACCGAAAAACTCGTCTTCTGACCGCACATCAAACAGTTCGGCTAACGGTCCCTCCGACTCCTTTGGACCCACCGCTGATGCGAAGCCATAAATACATATTTCTTTTTCGAGAAATACTGTTCTTCCGACTCTTTTTGCCATTTTCAACACCTCTTGGGTTTTCTTTTGTTGTTCCCGTTCAATATCAAACTTATTCATACCGCAACAAAAACGTTTTTAAGTTTATATAATATGAAAAAGGTATTGTAAATTTTTGCGGTTTGGTATAAAATAGGTACAATACAAATCAACTCTGCCGAGTTTTCGGAGAACGGAGCAACAATGTCAATACCACAGGAAAGAATCAGAAATTTCTGCATAATCGCACATATCGACCACGGTAAATCCACCTTGGCCGACCGTCTTTTGGAGCACACCAAAACAGTCTCACAGCGAGACATGGAGGACCAGCTCTTAGACAGTATGGACCTCGAGCGTGAACGTGGAATCACTATAAAATCGCATGCCGTAACCCTTTATTATGAAGCAAAGGACGGCTTGGAATATGAATTTAATCTCATTGATACCCCGGGACACGTCGACTTTAACTATGAAGTATCAAGGTCGCTTGCCGCATGCGAGGGAGCAATACTTATCGTCGACGCCTCTCAGGGAATTGAGGCTCAGACACTGGCCAACACCTACCTGGCAGTAGACCACGGGCTTGAGCTTTTGCCTGTTATAAACAAGATCGACCTGCCGAGCGCCGACCCCGAACGGGTGCGCAAGGATATTGAGAATATCATCGGTATCGACGGCTCAGAAGCACCTCTCATATCGGCCAAGAACGACATCAACATTCCCGAAGTCTTAGAGCAGATAGTCACCCATGTCCCTGCTCCTAAGGGTGATGCCTCCAAGCCCTTGAAGGCATTGATATTCGACTCATATTACGACTCCTACAAGGGTGTTATCGTTTATTTCAGAGTGGTTGAGGGCGAGGTCAAAGCAGGCCAGACTATCCGCATGATGGCCACAGGGGCAGAATTTCAGGTGGTTGAGGTCGGCCGTAAGCGTGCTAACATTATGACCCCCTGCGATGTACTCAAGGCAGGCGAGGTCGGCTATATAGCCGCCGCAATAAAGAACGTTGCCGACGCACGTGTCGGTGACACCATGACCGATGCCGAAAACCCTGCCGACGAGCCTTTGGAGGGCTACCGCAAGGTCAATCCCGTTGTTTTCTGCGGTATCTACCCTGCTGACGGTGCCCACTATACCGATCTTAGAGAGGCCCTTGAAAAGCTTCAGCTTAACGATGCCTCCCTGCTGTTTGAGGCTGAGACCTCGGGCGCATTGGGGTTTGGCTTCCGTTGCGGATTCTTGGGGCTTCTGCACATGGAGATAATACAGGAACGCTTGGAGCGTGAGTATAATCTCGACCTTGTTACTACAGCACCCAGCGTTGAGTACAAATTCGAACTGTCAACCGGTGAGACCGTTACCGTCTCTAACCCGACAAACTATCCCGATCCCGCCATCATCACAACCGCTTTGGAGCCTGTTGCCGATGTCAATATCTACAGCCCGAGCGAGTTTGTCGGCGCAATAATGGGCCTTTGTCAGGAACGCCGAGGTGAATATATCGGCATGCAGTATATCGGCGACCGTGTCGATATGCACTATATTCTGCCCGTGGGCGAAATAGTTTACGACTTTTTCGATGCGCTGAAATCACGTACCAGAGGCTACGCCAGCTATGACTATGAGATCAAGGAATACCAACCCTCTAAGCTGGTAAAGCTGGATATTTTGTTGGCGGGCGAGGTCGTTGATGCGCTTTCCTTTATAGTCCATGCCGATAACGCTTACGCACGGGCACGTCGCATTGCCGAAAAGCTTAAGGACTACATTCCACGTCAGCTTTTTGAAGTGCCGATACAGGTAGCGGTAGGCGGCAAAATAATTGCCCGTGAAACCGTTAAGGCCATGCGCAAGGATGTTCTTGCCAAATGCTACGGCGGTGATATTACCCGTAAAAAGAAGCTGCTTGAAAAGCAGAAGGAAGGCAAAAAGCGTATGCGTCAGTTAGGCTCGGTCGAGGTTCCTCAGGAGGCCTTTATGGCTGTTTTAAAGCTGGATGAATAAAAAAACGGTCTTGTGCAATTAACTTGCACAAGACCGTTTCGGTTTTTAAGGCATTACTTTATCGGTACCCAATCGAGCCAGCCCTTATCCTTATCAGACGAGGTCGTTGAGCTGGATGAGCCGGATGAACTGCTTGAGCTACTTGAACTGTCAGTTGAGGAGTCGGTAGAAGAATCGGTAGAAGAATCGGTGGATGAATCTGTGGACGAGTCGGTCGAACTGTCGGTGGATGAATCGGTCGATGAATCCGAAGAAGTATCTGACGAGCTGTCCTGAGAAGCGTCAGAAGAGCTGTCCTGTGAACTGTCGGAACTATTATCGGATGACGCATCGGAGCTGCTGTTATTTGATGCCGAACCCGTTGACGAGGAGCCTGTCGAAGAGGAACCTGAAGATGTGGTCGAGCTACTGCTTGAAGAATCGTTGTTGCCGCCCGAGGGTGTGCTTGTGTCACCTGTTCCCGAAGGCTTAGACGAGGTATCATCTGCGTCAGGGCTTGAGCCGCCTGACTGCGATGAGTTATTTTCATTCATGCTTCCTGTATCGCCCGAGGCAGTGCTCTCATTACTGCTTTGATCCGATACATCAGCATTGCTTGAAGCATCCGAGCTTGTATCATCTGCAGGCTGTGAGGCTGACACACCCGTATTGATATCGTTTTTATCGGCGGAAAAAGCAATAACCAACAAAATTGCCGCAATGGCAACTGCAGCAGCTATGGCAATCAATGGGATGAATCTCTTTTTCATAAACAATTACCTTCCTGTGTTCTTAAAGCTCAAACCGAATTACTTTATGGGGACCCAATCAAGGAAGCCTTCGTCTTTATCGGAAGAGGTCGTACCCGATGCAGTCGATCCCGTGCTTGAGCCGTCAGACACCGTTGTCTGGGTATTGCCCTCGGAGCTTGTTTCGATCTGTATCTGGACATCTCCCCAAGCCTCAAGTTCTTCAGAGGTCATCTCCTCAACTGAGGAAGTGTTAGCCTGCGAACCTGTATCATTCTTTTCGTCGTCATTTCCGCAAGCGACCGTCATTGTCAGCATAAATGTCAACACTAAGAGTGCGGTGATAATTCTTTTCATAAATATCCCTTTCTTTAAACGTTATATATGTACAGTTTACCATACAAAGACAGTTTTGTCAAAATGTTTTTATGTCGAAACTTGTTTTGTTGCTGTTAAAGGCAAATTAATCCAAAACTATTAAAAAACGGCTTGAAAAACATATGATAAAATGTTATAAGTATAGTGTATAATTGTATGCAACTGCATACATTTGTCCAAGGAGTGTTATTATGATAAGTTTTGATGAAGGTCGTCGCATATTTCAGCTCGACACAAAAAATACGAGCTACGTATTCGGCGTATATAAAGCGGATATTCTCATGCACCTTTACTGGGGTGCCAAATTACCTGTAACGGCAGATTTTGAGCAGTATATCCTTGTTCAGACCAAGGCTTTGTCACCGCAGGACATAGGGCTTGAGGGCTGGTCGACTAATGTTGCCCGTATGGAGTATCCGACACACGGAAGCTGTGATCTTCGCACTCCTGCGTTTGAATGCACCTTTGACGATGGCTCTGCCTGTCCGCAGTTAAGATACCTAAGCCACAGGATATACTCAGGAAAAACTCCTTTAAAGGGACTGCCTGCCGCCTACTGCGAAGACGGCGATAAGGTCGATACTCTTGAGGTTGAGCTTGTCGATGCGCCGAAGGATCTACATGTATTTTTGTCCTACTCTGTTTTTGAGCATTACGATGTTATCACTCGCAGTGTACGTATTGAAAACCGAGGTCCTAAGTGCAAATTAAACTCCGTGATGAGTGCCAGCGTCGACATCCCCGAGGGCTGCGACCTTGACTTTATGCATCTTGACGGTACGTGGGCCCGTGAACGCCACCCTGCCCGCAATCCCATTTTTTGCGGAACTCAGACTGTGGACATAAAAAACGGTGCCAGCGGTCACTATCACACCCCGTTTGTCTGCTTCCCTGAGCACAATGCTGATGAGGATAAGGGACGTGTGTACAGCATGGGTCTTGTATGGAGCGGCGAGTTCATCGGCGGTGCGCATATGGATTGCTACGACACCATGCGTGCCTTTATCGGCGTTAATAAGTTCGGGTTCGGATACACACTCGAAACAGGCGAGACCTTCCAAAGCCCCGAGGCTGTGCTTGTATATACCGATAATGGTTTGGGCGGCATGTCGAGGATCTGGCATAAAATCGTCCGTGAGCGCATCTGCCGAGGCAAGTTCCGTGATATTGAACGATATGCCCTCATCAACAACTGGGAGGCGACCTATTTCGACTTTACGGTTGAAAAGCTTTCGGCTATTGCCGATCGTGCCCGTGACATCGGTCTTGACCTGCTTGTGCTTGATGACGGTTGGTTCGGCGTCAGAAATAACGACCGAACAGGTCTCGGAGATTGGTTTGTCAATCGTGACAAGCTTCCCTGCGGACTTGACGGATTGGCAAACGAGATAAACAAACGGGGAATGAAGTTCGGCCTTTGGTTTGAGCCCGAAATGATGTCACCGCAGGAGTGCAAGCTGTTTGAAGCACATCCCGATTGGGCACTCCATATCAACGGAAGAGAATGCTCTTTAGGGCGCCATCAGCTCACCCTTGACCTGTCCCGTCAGGATGTTTGTGACTACATAATCGAGGCCGTTTCCAACATACTGAACAGCGCAAATATTGAGTATGTCAAATGGGATATGAACCGCTACATGACCGAGGTAGGCTCAGACAAGCTGCCTGCCGAGCGTCAGTGTGAGGTTAAATTCCGTTACATGTTAGGCCTTTACCGTGTGCTTGAAACACTTACGGCACGTTTCCCTGATGTACTGTTTGAATCCTGTGCCTCGGGCGGCGGCCGCTTTGATTTAGGTATGCTTTACTATATGCCTCAGACCTGGACAAGCGATGACACCGATGCTATTGAGCGCCTTTACATTCAGCACGGTACAAGCATGTGCTATCCCTACTCCTCTATGGGTGCTCACGTTTCGGTCTGCCCCAACCATCAGGTCGGCCGCAACACCCCTTTAAGGACTCGTGGAAATGTTGCGCTCCCCGGTCAGTTCGGCTTTGAGCTTGACCTTGCCAAAATGACCGAAGAAGAGTTGGCCGTTGCTAAAAAGCTGGTTGAGGATTATAAGGAGTTGGGTGAGGTATTTCACCGTGGAGACCTATACCGTTTGGACGATCCTATGGCGGGTGATTTTGCTTCACTTAATTTCGTTTCTAAGGACGGCAACAAGGTCGTGCTTTTCCGCCACGTTATTACAACGCATCCGTCCTGCAAATTCAAATACACCAAGCTCAGAGGCCTTGAGTCCGATGCAATTTATGTCTGCCGTGATAACGGCAAGGCTTACAGCGGTGCAATGCTGATGAACATAGGCTTGGCTTGGAACTATAAGGCTGATTTTGAAAGCGAAATGCTCGTTTTCGACAAAATGTAGTTTAATAAACTCAATTAAATGAGGTGTTGATTATGCGTACAAAAGAAAGATTTATGGAAAATTGGCGATTTTACGAGGGCGACATCGATACGAGCACTCTGCCCCATCCGAAGGGCCCTCTTTACCGCCATGCCAAGGCCGAAATCGCACAAATAGGCCCTGCCAACCGTTTCTATGTTGACACTAACTCGTGGGTGCTCCCCGGTCAGGTGAACAATACCTTGAACTGGGAAACGGTCAACCTTCCGCACGACTACGTTGTTGATAAGATCCCGAATAAGGAACTCAACGAGGGTCTGGGCTTCCTCGACGGCGACAACGCCTGGTACCGTAAGACCTTCAAAATGGACCCTGCCGACAAGGGCAAGAGGATATCTATCTATTTTGAGGGTGTTACCAACTGCTGTACCGTATACGTCAACTCCTGCCTTGCCAAGCGCAACTTCTGCGGTTACGTACCTTTTGAGGTTGATATTACCGATTATTTGTATTACGGCGACGAGCCTAACGTTATCGCCGTTTATATTGATAACTCCAGCCACGAGGGTTGGTGGTACGACGGCGCCGGCATCTACCGTAACGTATGGATGATCAAGACCGATATGGTCGCCGTTGACACTTGGGGCGTTTATGTTGCTCCCAAGAAGGTAAGCGATACCGAGTGGGAGGTCCCCATTGAGACCACCGTCAGAAATGACGATTTCAAAAACCACCGTGTTGCCGTAAAAAATGAGATCGTTGACGAGCAAGGCAACGTTATTGCCGAGGTCACCAATAACCTCAACGTTCAGTTGAAATACAAGGCCGTTCTTAATCAGAAGGTCACCGTTTCTAACCCCAAACTGTGGGATTGCGAAAACCCCAACCTTTATTACTGCCGCACCACCATCTACCGTGGCAAGGAGGCGGTCGACGAGGTTACTAACCACTTCGGCTTCAGAACCCTCCGCTTCGATGCCGACCACGGCTTCTTCCTTAATGATAAGCATGTTATCATTAAGGGCGTCTGCAGTCACGAGGACTACGGTCTGCAGGGTAAGGCCGTGTTCGACCGTATCAAGAGATACCGCATAAAGCTCTTCAAGGGAATGGGTGTCAACGGATACCGCACCTCGCACTATTCTCACAGCGACCAGACCATGGATGAGCTTGACCGTCAGGGTATACTCGTAATGGACGAGACCCGTTGGTTCGGCACCTGCGACGAGTATCTCCAACAGCTTGAGACCCTTGTCAAAAAGGACAGAAACCGCCCGGGTGTAATCATGTGGTCTATCTTTAATGAAGAAAAGCTGGCCGCAACCGAGCTCGGTCTGAAATTTGCCGAAAGAATGTCGGCTTTAGTCCGCCGTCTTGACCCGACCCGTCCCGTAATGAGTGC
Source organism: uncultured Eubacteriales bacterium (assembly GCA_964424555.1). GTDB lineage: Bacteria > Bacillota > Clostridia > Oscillospirales > Acutalibacteraceae > UMGS172. The sequence continues at coordinate 24,864 of CAYRIX010000022.1, read as the reverse complement.
AAGCGACGCCAATCCTCAGACCGTCAAGTGCTTTGTTGCTCAGGATGTTATCGGTCTTAACTACAACCTCAAGAACTTTGATGCTCTGCACGAAAAATTCCCCAATCTTCCGATTGTGTCATCAGAAAACTGTGCAACGGGTACTACACGAGGATGGTATTTTGCCGACTCGCCCAAGCATGCCTACATCAATGCATGGGACCACGACACCAACGCCTGGTTCAGAGGCCGTGAAGGTACATGGAAGTTCCTTATGGAGCGTGAGTGGGTAATGGGCGGCTTCCAATGGGCCGCAACCGAGCACCGAGGAGAAGCCGCTTGGCCGAGACTTTGCTCACAGTCGGGCGCTTTAGACCTCTATTTACAGAAAAAGGATGCCTGGTATCAGAACAAGTCACTCTGGACGGATGAGCCGATGGTACACATTTTGCCCCATTGGAATTTAAAGGGCCGTGAGGGTGAGGATATTCCTGTTTGGGTATACACCAACTGCGAAGAGGTCGAGCTCTGGTACAACGGCGAGTCACAGGGCAGAAAGACTATCGAAAGGTATGGCCACGGTGAGTGGACCTTAGTTTACGCACCCGGTGAGGTAACTGTCAAGGGCTACATCGGCGGTAACGAGGTGGCCTCTGACCGTGTCGCCACCACGGGTGAGCCTGTTGCTCTTAAATTGGAGATGCAGACCGAGGCTCTGTTTGCAAGCAAGTGGGACTGCGCAGTTGTTCACTGCTACTGCGTAGACGAAAACGGCAATAAGGTCCCCGATGCCGCACCGATGGTACACTTTAACTGCACCTCTAACGGCTACATCAGAGGCACGGGCTCGGACATTGCCGACCACACCTCTATGGCCAACGCATCACGTCAGATGCGAGCAGGTGTTGTGGCGGCACTTGTCTGCTCCAACGGCACCGAAGGGCTCTTGAAGGTCTATGCTCATGCTGACGGACTCCAGTCCGCAAGACTTGAGATCGAGGTCACTCAGCCCAACGATAAAATAAGATAATAACCTAAAGCCACGGCAGTCTTTTTCAGAGGTCTGCCGTGGCTTGTGTTTTGAGTTTGATTCTTGACAAACGGGCAAAAATATCGTATAATATCCCCGATAAAAGGCGTTGAACGGAAAAGTAGTCTATTTGAAGCTTTCAGAGAATCGGCGGTTGGTGCGAGCCGACAGGCGGAAGACAGGCGAAAGACATCCGTGAGCCGGCGGAAGAAAGCCAAAGCTATTAGACCCGCCCGTGAGACAAGCGTTAATTTCTTTAAGTGAGCCGTTTGGCTAATCTGGGTGGTACCGCGGAAGCTGTCTTTCGTCCCAAGAGGGATGAGACAGCCTTTTTTATTTTTAAAAATCACTTTCAGGAGGAGAAACCATGGAATTTTTGAACACCGAAAAAAAGTTAGACACAACCGAGATCGCCTATGTTATTGATGGCTTTAAGGCAGGTACAATAAAGGACGGCGACAAGGTAAAGGTCAAGGGAACCATTCACCGCATCCGTGAAATGAGCGGCTTTGCATTTGTTATCATCCGTACCGCCCGTATGTGCTTCCAATGTATTTGGGAGGAGGGCAAGTCCAATATTGATGTCAAGGATTTCTCGGTTGAGGAATGCGTAGTGGTCGACGGCACTCTGATAGTTGAAGAGCGTAGCCGTTTGGGCTTTGATATCCGTATTGATGACATGGTACGTATTTCAGGCAAGGCAGAGGTGCCGCCCGTTGAGATCGGTAACGACCGCAAAATGGAGAAGCTTAACCTCAACACCCTTTTAGACAATCGTATTGTTTCGTTGCGTAACCCCAAAATTCGTGCAATTTTGAAGATTGCCGACGGTGTACAGTATGCTTTCCGTTCATTCTTACGCTCCGAAGGCTTTACCGAGTTTGTTCCGCCGAAAATGGTTGAATCGGGTGCCGAGGGCGGTGCCGATATGTTCGAGGTGGATTACTTTGGTAAAAAGGCATACCTTAACCAAAGCCCTCAGATGTACAAGCAGATAATGGTCGGTGTTTTCCAAAAGGTATTTACCGTCGGCCCCGTTTTCCGTGCCGAGAAGTACAGCACCAACCGTCATATCAATGAATTTCAGGGACTTGACCTTGAAATGGGCTTCATCAACTCTTTTGAAGACCTTATGGAGCTGGAGGCCAGAATGTTCCAATATATGTTTAAGGTTTTGAACGAGGAATACTCGGAAGAGCTTGAGATGTATCTCGGCCGTGACCAGCGTTTGCCTGAGCTGACCTGCTTCCCCAAGATCAAGTTTACCGAAGCCAAGCAGCTCTTTGCCGATGCACACCCCGGAGAGCACGGCAAGCGTGCTTTACTTGAGCCCGACTTTGCTCCCGAAGAGGAAAAGTGGCTGGGTGAGTACTTCCTTAAGGAATACAACGCACCTGTCGTTTTCGTTACCCACTACCCCACCGTCAAGCGTCCGTTCTATGCAATGGAGGACCCTGAGAATCCCGAGTATACATTGAGCTTCGACATGCTTCTCAACGGTCTTGAGGTCACAACAGGCGGACAGCGTATCCACGACTATGAGATGCAGATCAAAAAGATGGAGGCTCGTGGAATGGATACTGCAGAGTTTGAGGATTATCTCACCATGCATAAGTACGGTATGCCGCCTCACGGTGGTATGGGCCTTGGTCTTGAGAGAATCGTTCAGAACATCTTAGGCCTTGACAATATCAAGCAGGCAACAGCCTTCCCCCGTGACCGTGACCGACTCCGTCCGTAATAAAGCTTTTCTACTCCCCTTGAGCGAATTGCTCAAGGGGTTTTGTTTGTCTTGACTTGAATTTTTGCTTAACGCATTTCATATAATTCAAGGCAAAGGAGCGAACAGTATGCCAAAAAAACTCAAACCTGACATCAATCCCCGAAAGCACTCGTTAAGGCTTTTTGAACATCTGCCCGAGCTGTCGGGCCCTATAATTCGCATATGCTCAAACAAGGAGGTGTCGATCGACGGCTGCAAGGGTGTTATCGACTACCGTGAAGAATTTATCAAGCTGCGTATCGCAGGGGGATCGGTAACCTTTTCGGGCTCTGGACTTACCATGACCGCCTTTACCGAATCGTCGGCCGTTATCTCAGGTAAGCTGCAAAATGTCGAATTTTCGGTGATGTGATATGCTTATACGATTTATCCGTTTTGTTCTGGGTTATGTAAACTTTGCCGTATCAGGTCAATTCCCTGAGCGGTTTTTAAATCAGTTGGCCTTGGGCGGGGTCAGCGTTTGGGGTATCAAACGGCAAAACGACCGAATTTTGGCCTCGGTTAAGGCACGTGACTATCTGAAATTCCACAGCTTCAAAGCCAAAAACCGTGTGGTAACACATGTGACCGAGCGGTGCGGACTCCCCTTTATTCTCAAGCGTCACCGATTGCGTGTCGGATTTGCGGCAGGCCTGGTTTTTTATGTCGCAATTCTGTGCTTTTTGTCAACCTTTATCTGGAATATAGAAATAGTCGGCAATCAAACGCTGACCGATGCCGAGCTCATTGCCGCATGTGAGCGGCTCGGACTTCGTGAGGGTGTAAGACGGTCATCACTTGACCAGGAGCTTTTAAGAACACGGTTAGCACTGGAATTTGACAACATTGCATGGGCATCGGTCAATATTGAAGGGGTAAAGGCTACGGTCAACGTTTCGGAATCAAAGCCGTCCCAAAAAGACCCCGAAGAGCCGTGCAACCTTGTGGCCTCGCACGACGGCATAATAACCGCTCTTGAGGTAACCGATGGCACTATAAAAGCCAAGCTGGGCCAGACGGTAAAAAAGGGGGATCTGTTGGTCTCAGGCATTACCGAATATAAGGACGGAACCTACCGTTTCGGTACCTCGGCAGGACGTATTTTGGCCGAGACCGACCGAGAGCTGTCCTGCTTTATTCCCTTTTTACAGACCGACACGGTGCGAATCGGAGAGCCTGTCACCCGAAGGGTGGTGTCGTTTTTTGGATTTAATGTACCGCTTTATCTCGGGAGCATCGAAAAGCCGTATGAAGCCGAGACCGAAACCAAGCGCTATGAAAAAAACGGCATGTATCTGCCGATAGCTTTCACCGAAACAGAATTCCATAAAACTCAAACCGTCAGCTACACAATATCCGAAGTCGAGGCCAAGCAAAAGGCAGAGGAACGCTTGTCAACGCTTGAAGCAACCGAGTTAAAAGACGCCGAAATACTGAACAAAAGCACCGAATTTTTGGTGACGTCGGAGGGTGTGACGTTAATTTCAAGGTATAAGTGCCGACAAAACATCGCAACCAAGGATTTATTGTTGATTTTAGGAGAAAAATAATGTAGAATATTATGTGGATGAGTATATACTCTTACTTGTCAGTATTTAAAAGGTTGTGTGATGAAATTTGACGGAACAGACCATCAATATTGAACGCATTGAATACGTTTACGGGCTTTTCGGAAACTTGGATGAAAATATACGCCTCATCGAAAATGAGTTTTCGGTCAAGGTGGCCCTGCGCTCGGGAGAGATTAAAATTTCGGGCGAGCCCGAGGGTGTTGACAAGGCCGTGCGCACCGTTAACGGACTCTTGTCAATGATAAGTCGAGGCGAAACCTTGACCGAACAGAACATCCGCTATATTATGTCGTTGGCCACTGACGGTGACGAAAAAGGCATCCAAAAGTTATCTGATACCGACTGCATCTGCATCACCTCAAAGGGTAAGCCCATTAAGCCCAAGACCATCGGCCAGAAGCGGTATGTTGAGGCCATAAGGGACAACACTGTGACGATAGGAGTCGGCCCTGCAGGAACAGGCAAGACTTACCTTGCGGTTGCAATGGCGGTCGCCGCATTCAGAGCCAAAGCGGTCAACCGTATAATTTTGACCCGACCTGCCGTTGAAGCAGGCGAAAAGCTGGGCTTTTTGCCCGGTGACCTTCAGCAGAAGGTCGACCCTTATCTACGTCCGTTATACGATGCACTTTTTGACATGCTGGGAGCTGAAAACTTCCAAAAATGTCAGGAGCGTGGCGATATTGAGGTAGCGCCCTTGGCATATATGAGAGGCCGTACCTTGGATGACAGCTTTATTATCCTGGATGAGGCTCAAAACACCACGTCCGAGCAGATGAAGATGTTTCTGACCCGTCTCGGCTTCAACTCGAAGGCTGTCGTCACGGGCGACATCACGCAGATCGACCTCCCCGACGGCAAAAAGTCGGGATTGAAAGAGGTCTTGCACATTTTAGACGGAGTGGATGATATTTCCATATCAAAATTCTCTGACCGTGACGTTGTCCGTCACCGACTGGTTCAAGAGATAATCAAGGCATACGAAAAATACGAGGAGAAAAAGCAAAGGAGCAGACACAGTGGAGAAAGATAAAGTCAAGGTAAACATAGTCAACAAGCAAAAAGCGGAAAAGATCCCTACAGGAATAAGAATGCTGATCCGCCGTGCCTGTATTGCGGTATTGAAAATGGAAGAATTCCATGACAATGCCGAGGTCGAGGTATCATTCGTTGATGACAAACAAATACATGAGTTGAACCTTGAGTTCAGAAACATCGACCGTTCGACCGATGTGCTGTCGTTCCCGTTGGGCGAAAACGGAGTTTATGACGAAAACCCCGCAACGGGCGCTAAAATGCTGGGCGACATAGTCATTTCGGTCGAGCACGCCAAGCTCCAAGCCGAGGAGTACGGCCACACCTTCCAGCGTGAAATGGCCTTTCTGACGGTTCATTCAATGCTGCATCTTTTGGGATACGACCATGTAAACGGCGGCATAGAGGCCGAGACCATGCGTGAAAAGGAAGAGGCCGTGCTTCTGCAGATGGGTCTGACCCGTGAGGTTACATTTTTAGAGTAAAAAGACAAGGAACATAATAATGAATAATCAAAAATCGGCTTTCATAGCCATTGTCGGACGTGCCAACGTCGGAAAATCATCGTTGATGAACTGCATTTTGGGACAAAAGGTTGCCATTGTTTCGGACAAGCCTCAGACCACCCGTACACGTATAATGGGCGTCAAAACCTTGGACGAAACACAGGTGGTTTACATTGACACCCCCGGCTTTCACAAGCCTAAAAACAAGCTTGGTGAAAGAATGATGGACTCGGTGTCCCAAGGCCTTTCGGATGTCGATGCCGTAACGCTTGTGGTTGAGGCGAAGCCAAAATTCAAGCTGAACTCTGAGGACATGCCCAAGGCCGAGCTTGCACTTATTGAGGAGTTCAAGAATCGCCGTCTTAAGGCCATACTCTGTATAAATAAGATAGACCTTTTGGTGGATAAGAGCGACCTTTTAGAGGTAATTTCGGCCTACACCTCACTGTATGACTTTGAGGCAGTTCTGCCTATTTCAGCCAAAACCGGTGACGGTGTAGACGAGCTTCTTGTAGAACAATTAAAATACGCCAAGGAGTCACCGCATTTCTTTGCCGACGACGAGGTTACCGATCAGGCTGACAGTGTTATGGTAACCGAGATGATCCGCGAAAAAATCCTCCATCTGCTTGACAAGGAGATACCCCACGGTATTGCGGTGGGTCTTGAAAGATTTTTCGAGCGTGACACTGCCAAGGGTGAGCCGATAATCGAGGCTGAGGCAATCATTTACTGCGAGCGGGATTCACACAAGGGCATCATCATCGGCAAGGGCGGTGCGATGCTTAAAAGGATAGGCTCCTTGGCCCGTGCAGATATCGAAGAGTTCTTCGGTTGCAAATGCAACCTGAAGCTGTGGGTCAAGGTCAAGGAGGACTGGCGCAACCGTGACGGCCTGATAAGGTCGTTCGGATTGGATAATAAATAAAGGCGTTTTATGTGCCTTGAGCAAACAGGAAAGCCCTTGCGACACATAAATCACCAAATTTTCTCACGTTTATCGAAAAAATTCCCACACAAAATACTATTGTAATATATATTTGTGGGAGTGATATTATGGCGGAAATGACCGCTTGGAATAAGTTTTTAAACTCGGGCAGTGTGTACGATTATATAGAATACTGCCGTCAAAACCAAGAGCAAAAGGAGCAATCGCACAGTGAAGTTCACGACCGACGGCCTTGTGATAAAAGAGAATAATGTCGGCGAGAGCGACCGTGTCATTCAGGTGCTCACTCGGGACAAAGGTATAATAAGTGCATTCGTTTCGGGGGCAAGGAAGCCAAAATCCAAGAATGCCGCCGCAACGGCACTGCTTTGTTATTCTCATCTCACCTTTACCCAAACCAAGGACACCCACCGAATAACCGAATCGGAGGCTATAAATGTTTTTTTTGACCTGCGTTCGGACATTGAACGCTTAAGTCTTGCTCAGTACATATGCGAACTGTGTCAGGTTTTGGTGCCCAGTGGTGTTGAGGGTGAGGAGTTTTTGCGTCTTGCGCTAAATTCACTGCATTTTATTGCTAAAGGCAAATTGGATATTTATTCCGTTAAGGCACTGACCGAGCTAAGGATGATGGCCATTGCAGGCTTTATGCCCGACCTTGTTGGATGCAGGGAATGCGGCACCGACCGTGTGTTTCCCATGTGGCTTGACCTTACGGGCGGTGATATGCTGTGTAACGGTTGTAAGACAGCAAACGCTGTTCAGGGCCAGTTTGCCGAGCTGGACAAGACGACCTTTGCCGCAATGCGCCATATCGTTTACTCTGATTTCGGTAAGCTGTATTCCTTTTCCATACCCTTAGAGAACGCCAGATATTTAAGCTTTGTGACCGAGCGGTACCTACTGGCGCAGACCGACCGAAAATTTAAAACACTTGAGTTTTTTCACAGCCTTGAAACACGGCTGTGAGTGGGAGTTATAATGAATTTTACACAACACACCGAGGCTTTAGAGCTTGACAAAATACTAAAAATGCTGGCCGCCCGTGCACCGATGGAGGACGCAAAAGACTTGGCCTTGTCACTGTGCCCCGAGACCGACCTTAAAAAGGTCTACGAGCTGCTTTCTCAGACCGACGATGCCGTCCGTCTGTCATCGGGCTACGGCTCACCGTCATTCGGCAATGCAAAGAATATTGCCAACCCTCTTGCCCGTGCGCAAAACGGCGGCATACTTTCAATGCGTGAGCTCCTCGACATTGCCGAGGTTTTACGCATTATCCGTTCATTAAAAGAGTGGCGTGCGCATTGTGAAAACGTTGAAGCGCCGTATATCGCAAGGTTTTTTGAGGTGCTGTTGCCCAACAAATACTTTGAAGACAGGATAACGACCTCTATACGCTCAGAGGACGAGATGGATGATAACGCATCACCGAAGCTCAAGGATATTCGCCGCAAGATACATTCGTCCGAGCTTAATGTACGTGACCGCTTGGAAAAAATGATACGCTCGAGCTCGGTCTCCAAATTTTTGCAGGATGCCATAATCACCCAACGTGACGGCCGTTATGTCATACCCGTCCGTGCCGACAGCCGCTCAGAGGTGCCCGGACTTTTACACGACACTTCGAGCTCGGGTGCAACGCTGTTTATCGAGCCTATGGCGATAGTCGAAATAAACAACGAAATACGTGAATTACTGATAAAAGAAAAGGAAGAGATCGACCGTATTTTGGCCGAGCTGTCGGGCGAGGTCGCAACCTTTGCTCCCAACATAATGACCTCTTATGACGCAACGGTCAGTCTGTGTCTCATATTTGCCAAGGCATCCTTGGCGTTTGAAATGCGTGCCTGTAAGCCAAATTTGAATGACGAGGGCAGAATATATCTTAAAAACGCACGTCACCCGTTGCTTGACAAAAAGACCGTCGTACCCGTTACCATTCCGTTGGGGTCTGAGTTTGACACGCTTATTATCACTGGTCCTAACACAGGCGGTAAAACGGTGTCTATCAAAACGGTCGGATTGCTGACCTTGATGGCAATGTGCGGTTTGATGCTGCCCGTCTCTGACGGGAGCGAGATAGCCGTCTTCCACAACGTCTTGGCCGACATCGGCGACGAGCAGTCGATCGAACAGTCACTGTCCACCTTCTCCTCTCATATGAAGAGAATAATTGAAATAATGAGCACAGCCGACGAGCATTCGTTGGTATTGATAGATGAGCTGGGAGCCGGCACCGACCCTGTTGAGGGTGCGGCTTTGGCTCAGGCAATTCTGATGCAGCTACACCGAAAGGGTGCTAAGATCGCCGCCACCACCCATTATGCCGAGCTGAAATCATATGCGCTTGAAACGGCAGGAGTTTGTAACGCAAGCTGTGAGTTTGACGTGCAATCCTTGAAGCCCACCTACCGTCTGCATGTGGGACTGCCCGGACGCTCCAATGCATTTGCTATTTCGGAGCGTTTGGGGCTCGACCTTGAAACGGTGCATTTGGCCAAGGAGCTTGTTAAAGACGAGGATGCACGCTTTGAGCGTGTTGTGGGAGCACTTGAAACGGCTGTGCGTGATGCAGAACGTGACCGTGCCGAGGCGGCACATTTAAAAGGCGAAATGGAGGCTTTGAAGGCAACACGAAAGGCTCAGGCCGATGAGCTTCAGAAAACTAAAGAAAAAACCATGCAAAAGGCCCGTGAGCAGGCTCAGGCTCTCGTAGACCGAGCCCGAGCCGAGGCCGAGCGGCTACTGGCTGAGCTGGAGGCGCTTAAAAAGGGCAACGACAATGTTGAGGAGCGTATACGCCGTGCCCGAGCCGAGGTCAAAGGCGGAATCCGACGAATGCAGGATGCCGCCGACCCGATAGAGCAAAGCGAACGCAAAGGCGGCAGCTTTGCGGCACCGCTCAAAAAGGGCGACCGTGTAATGCTCACCGATATACGCAAGGAGGCCACGGTTTTAGAGGATCAAAAGGGTGACGAGGTGCTGATATTGGCAGGTATCGTCAAGACCAAGGTCAGGGTATCGAGTCTTTCACCCGTGGACAAATCAAAAGGGACCGTTGCCAAAACACGTACGGTCAAACGTCCGACAGGCATTGATACTAATGTTCGCACTGCACAGTCGGAAATAGACATCAGAGGCCTTACGGGCGACGAGGCTGCACTTGAGCTTGACCGCTTCATCGATAACTCTGTTATGGGCGGACTGTCCACCGTGTGGATCATCCACGGAAAAGGTACGGGTGCGCTGAAAAAGGCCGTTCACTCTTATCTTCGCACAAATGTCAGCGTCAAGGAATTCCGTTTTGGAGTCTACGGCGAGGGTGAGGATGGTGTAACGGTGGTCACCTTAAAATAATACAATTACTTTACTGCACAAAAACCCTGGCCATAAGATCACTCTTATGGCCAGGGTTTAATTATTTATCATTTATCCAAATATGGCGTCGCCTGTTACAAGCTGCTGAACTCCGTCATCAAGCTGATAGATATAAACATAATCCACGATGAATTTGTTGCTGGTGAACCACCTGGGATCGTCATCGGCGAGAACAACACCTCTCGGGTTGTTTGCAAAACCGATAGCAGCACTCAATCGGATGTAGCTCAAAACGTGCAATCCGTCGAGATCCTCTAATGTTGTATTGATATTATAGGTAAAGTATGCCTCGCCGTCACAGGTGAAGGTCATTTCGTCCTCGTCCCAGAAAAGACCGAAGGTGTGAAACTCATTGGTAAAGTTACCCTCGTCCTTGGCTGTGCGACGCTTGGCGTTGCTGTATTCGGCCTGATCCAATGAGGTATGCTCATATTCAAGTGATTCTCCAAGAGTGGTTGGCCACTTGTGACAGTTGGCTTGAACTATCGTAGCATTACCAAAGCATTCATTTACGTCTATCTCCATATCATAATACTGACCTGCACTCTCTGTGCCCGTATAACCGTGCCAACGTGAGTCAAGCCACAGTGATGTCCAGAGGCCGTCGCCGTCGGGCAGTATGGCACTCATTTCGAGGTAACCGTATTTATACAGCATAGTACGGTCGGTCATAAGCATACCGCCAATGTACTGTGTGTCGTTATAGCCTGCATTGATGACGAACTTTCCATCCGAAACATACACATAGTTAGGATCGGTCGAACGTACGGAGGTTCTGCCGTACATGCCCTGACTGGAGTATGAGTTTTCGGGAACGTGATACCATTTGGTGGCATCGACCGAGCTACCGTCGAAATCGTCGCCCCATACCTGAGTGTAATACTTGCTCTTGTCATAGCCTGCTACAGTAGAGCTGTAGTTTCCGTCTACGCTGTCAGCATCGGTTAGATCGCCCTTGCTAAGCATCTTTATGAACTCCGACACGGCAATGGAGGTTGCATTGACCGAGCCACCGTTAATGTATACCTTTTTGCCCGATATGGTTATTTTATATTCATCACGGTTGGTTATTTGGGGCACGTCCTCACGGTTGGCGTTACCGATGATTATCTCGTAATCGCCTGCAGTTACATATTCGTCCTCATAATAAGCCAGCGGATAGTCATAGGTCTCATTGGCAATTTTGACAAGCTCGTCAATCTGAAGCTGAGTAATGTAGGATTCATTGTAATGCTTGCGTATGACCTTGAAGCCGCCAAGCGAAACACCGTTAATGGTTACAGCAGGTCTTGACTCCTTTGCTTTGAATACATATTTGATTCCGCCTGCAACTCCCTCAGGCTTTGCATAGTTTTCAATAAAATACTCGCACGCAGCCATTAGGTTATCAGGGTTCGGGGAATAAATAACTATCTTCTTGCCGATAGTTCCTATCAAATAGTCACTTTTATAACCGCCTTCATTTATCAAAAGATAGTTCTTTGCAGCTTGCGTCTCGGGACGGTTGGTATCGCCGATAAGTATCTCATAAGTATCGGTACCGTCCTTTTCATCGGTCTCATTTCGTATACTGAGGCCTATAGCAGTTCTGAACTGCTTGAATAAATATGTTGCCGCAGCAGTAGCGGGCTGCTTGTCGTTAAAAGACTCCTCCACCTCTGACTGAGGACGGACAACTCGATACACCGACTCACCGTTTGCATCTGAGTATTTCACATCGTCAGTGGAAAACACGGAGTCATCGGTCTGAGGTGCATTGCCGCCACCGTTATTGGAAGCATTGTCGCCTTTCGAATCTTCTCCGCAGGCAACAAGCAATCCCATTGCCATAATAATCACCAACACAAGTGACAAAAAGCGTTTCATTTGGTTCTCTCCTTTTAAATAATCTGTAATTCTACTGTATCACATCAAGCCACAAAAGTCAACACAAAGTCACCCATCTCAACAAATTTGTCCGGCGGCTTTTCAAGATCAGTATACAGTACCATTTAACCGTCTTTACCGTTCGAATACAATGTAACAAACCGCTAAAATTATGTAAAACAGCGACTTTTACCACAAAAGCGAACGACACAAATTGACTTATTTCATTTTTATATATCTTTTTGTAAGGATGCATAGTGTTTTGTACACCCTTACACTTGATAATCTTTTGTGACAGCAGTATAATTTAAAGGTAACCGGAGAAAAATTTCGAAGATGTTTTTGTTTTTAAGAAAAAATATTGTATTGGTGTAAATTTTTCTTGAAATATAGTCCTAATTGGGGTAAAATATATCAGTAATAGATATTTGCTATTCCGAAAGCGTAAAAAGCTTTCTATATATGGAAGGAAAGTGTTTTTTAATGGACAAAAAAGAACGCAGAGTCGGTACCGTTTCTCGCGGTATCCGCTGCCCCATCATCCGTGAGGGAGACGACCTTGCGGCTATCGTTGCGACTTCGGTGCTCGAGGCCGCTGAGTGTGAGGGCTTTGAGCTTCGTGACCGTGATGTCATTTCGCTGACCGAGTCGATCGTTGCACGTGCACAGGGCAACTATGCCACCGTGGATGACATTGCCGCCGACGTTCGGGCTAAACTCGGCGGAGAGACGGTGGGTGTCATATTCCCGATTTTGTCCCGTAACCGTTTCTCTATCTGTCTCAAAGGTATCGCAAAGGGTTGTAAGAAAATCGTCCTTATGCTGAGCTATCCGTCCGATGAGGTCGGCAACTCACTTGCGACCTATGATCTTATTGATGCCAACGGCATCAACCCGTATTCCGATGTTCTGTCGCTTGAAAAGTACCGTGAGGTGTTCGGTGTTCAGAAGCTGGAATTTACAGGTGTTGACTACGTTCAGTACTATCAGGATCTCATCCGTGACTGCGGCTGTGAGGTCGAGGTCATCTTCGCAAATCAGGCAAAAGCTATTCTTGATTATACCGACTGTGTGCTGACCTGTGATATTCACACACGCGTCCGCACCAAGCGTTTGCTTAAAGAGGCAGGCGCAAAGATCGTTCTCGGTCTTGACGAGATACTCAATGCATCCGTTAACGGTAGCGGTTGCAACGAGAAGTACGGTCTCTTAGGCTCCAACAAATCGACCGAGGATAAGGTCAAGCTTTTCCCCAGAGAGTGCAAGGACCTTATTCTTGATATTCAGAAGAGAATTTCCGATGCAACAGGTAAGCACGTTGAAGTTATGGTCTACGGCGACGGCGCGTTCAAGGATCCTCAGGGCAAGATCTGGGAATTGGCCGACCCCGTTGTTTCTCCTGCATTCACCGACGGACTTATCGGAACTCCAAACGAGTTGAAGCTAAAATACCTTGCCGATAACGATTTCAAAGATCTTTCGGGCGAGGAACTCAAAAAGGCTATTTCGGATTCCATCCGTGCCAAGGACGGCAGCAGCCTTGTCGGCAACATGGCCGCTCAGGGAACTACCCCCAGACAGCTGACCGACCTTATCGGTTCGCTGTGCGACCTGACCTCGGGCTCGGGCGATAAGGGAACCCCCGTCGTTCTCGTTCAGGGCTACTTCGACAACTATACTAATTAAGATTTCAAGGGCTGTCTCACGAAACGATCAGCGCAAGAAGAACCTCCCTCTGACGAGGGAGGTGGCACGACGAAGTCGTGACGGAGGGAGAGATAAACACCAATGTGTGTAACCAAGTCTTCTCTCCCGCAGTCTCGTTTCACTCGACAGCTCCCTCAACAGAGGGAGCCGAGTGTTGACGGCGTTGCCTTTTTGTGCGGTGCTTTAGTGAGATAGCCCTCATGCAATTATGCTGTACATAATCTATTAAATACGGAGGAATAAATATGGAAAACAATGTACGTCCCGAATCCATGGCTCGTATTACAAATTTCGACCTTGCCAATGCGTTTATAGAGAGCCAGATCAAGGCCGTTCGCGCACAGGTCGGCGATAAAAAGGTGCTGTTGGCCCTGTCGGGCGGTGTTGACTCGTCGGTCGTTGCCGCACTGCTTATCAAGGCTATCGGCAAACAGCTTGTTTGCGTTCACGTCAACCACGGCCTTATGCGTAAGGACGAGTCCGAAAATGTTGTAAAGATATTCGGTCAGGAGCTTGACGCCAACCTCATATATGTCGATGCAACCGACCGTTTCCTCGGTCTGCTCGAAGGCGTAGCCGACCCCGAATCCAAGAGAAAGATCATCGGTAAGGAGTTTATCGAGGTCTTTGCCGACGAGGCAAGAAAATTAGAGGGTGTTGAGTTCTTGGCACAGGGTACAATCTACCCCGATATTTTGGAGAGCATCAAGCAGGCCGAGGGCAAAAAGGCCGTAAAGAGCCACCACAACGTCGGCGGTCTACCCGAGGACCTTAAGTTCGAGCTTGTCGAGCCCATAAAACTGCTCTTTAAGGATGAGGTTCGTGTTGTGGGTGAGGCATTAGGGTTACCCCACGCAATGGTATACCGTCAGCCGTTCCCCGGCCCCGGTCTTGGTGTAAGATGCCTTGGCGCAATTACCCGTGACCGCTTGGCAGCACTCAGAGAGGCCGACGCTATTTTGCGTGACGAGTTTGATAAAAACGGCCTTGCCGAAAAGGTCTGGCAGTATTTCGTCGTTATCCCAGATATTAAGAGTGTCGGCGTTAAGGACGAGAGTCGTTATGAGGGCTGGCCCGCTATCATCCGTGCCGTCAACACCAAGGACGCAATGAGCGCAACCATTGAGGAAATTCCTTATGCAGTGCTTCATAAGATAACCGACCGCATTACTAAAGAGGTCAACGGTATCAACCGTGTGCTTTATGACCTCACTCCCAAGCCGATAGGTACCATAGAGTGGGAATAATATGATATATTCAAAGGGCTTGAAGTTATATCTTCAGGTCCTTTGTGATTTTATGTTGCAAACGGCACTTCGGGCGGATGTTAATTTCCGTTGCTTGCATTGTGTGACGGCTTGGGGTATAATTTTGCTTGAAAGGTAGGTTGGTCAGACTTGCTGTTATTGAGTGAAAAGCTGAAATATTTAAGAGAAGAAAAAGGACTTTCCCAAGAGGAGCTTGCCATAAAGCTCAATGTGGTCAGGCAGACCGTTTCAAAGTGGGAAAAGGGATTATCAACGCCCAATGCCGAAATGCTGGTGCATATCGCCGCTGTGTTTGAGACCTCGGTCGGGGCATTATTGGATGAAGAGCAAGCGCCCACCGAAGAAGAACACGTGGCTTCAGAGCCCATCGGCAACGAGCGGCCTAAGCACAAATTTAGTGCATTGAGCATCGTTTTACTCATCCTCGGGTCGCCCTTGTGGGTGCCTTTGCTGGCCGCCGCACTGATCGTGATACTTGCAGTCTATATTGTAATATGGGCTGTCGTGATTTCCTTATGGGCGGTCTTCGGATCGGGTGCCGCTTGTGCCGTCGGAGGTATAGTATCGGGTATTGTTTTAGTTGTTACCGGCCAAGGCCTTAAGGGTATCGCCGTGATCGGTGCAAGTTTGGCTTGCGCAGGCTTGACGATTTTTATGTTCTGTGGATGCAAAGCCACAACAAAAGGTGTTTTGTGGCTCACCAAGAAAATTGCCTTAAGCATAAAAACGCTTTGCGAAAAAGGATGAAGCATCATGAGTAGAAAACTTAAAATATGGCTTATTGCGGCGGCCTCACTTATAATTGTTGGCGTAATAATTTTTGCAGGAGTGATGACGGTGTTCGGTTGGGATTTCACAGAGCTCTCAACAAATAAATACGTGACCAACCTCCATGATATAAACGAGGATTTCAGTAATATATCAATAAAAACGAAAACGGCCGACGTGTTGCTTTTGCCGTCCGATGACGGCGTTTGCAGGGTTGGTTGCTATGAAGATAAAAATATGAAGCATTCCGTCATGTTAAAGGACGGCACTCTTTCGGTCGAGGTCGTCGACACGAGAAAGTGGTACAACCATATAGGCATAAATTTCGGCACGCCAAAAATAATGGTGTACCTGCCCCGGAGTGAGTATGGTTCGCTTTCGGTGAAGTCCGACACGGGCGATGTGGAAATACCCCAAAACTTCACATTTGACGGCATTGACATTTCGGTCAGTACGGGTGATGTAAAGTGCTTGGCCTCAACGGCGGGGCAAACCAAAATAAAGACGAACACAGGTCATATTCGTGTTGAAGATGTAAGCGCAGATGCGCTTGACCTCTCGGTATCGACGGGCAGTGTGACCGCCAATGCCATAACCTGCGAGGGTGATGTTAAGGTTAAGGTCAGCACGGGTGACGCCAAATTGACCGATGTGACCTGTAAAACCCTTGTTTCAAGCGGAAGTACGGGCGATATTTCTTTGAAGAGTGTGATTGCTGTAGAAAAGTTTACTGTTCAAAGAAGCACGGGCGACGTGAAGTTTGACGGTTGCGATGCCGCCGAGCTGTTTGTCAAGACCGATACCGGTGACGTTGAAGGCACACTGCTTTCGGACAAGGTATTTATCGTACAAACGGATACAGGTGATATCAATGTACCTAAAACCACGACAGGCGGCAGATGTGAGATAACCACCGACACGGGAGACATTGAGTTAACAATAAAAGGCTGATAAATGATTTCAACGGCAGGGGTTCAGCCCCTGCCGTTGTTTTTGTGTTAAACCAAATACGATTTCTTTTGAGAAAAATGTGGAAATTTGTAAAAATTGTGTTATAATGTTTAATCATAATTTGTGATTTGAGGGAGTTTTGGGATGGAACGGCTGTTTAAACTTAAAGAACGTAAAACAAGCGTTAAAACAGAATTTATTGCGGGTATGACCACCTTTTTCGCAATGGTCTACATACTGATGGTCAACGCTAATATGTTTGCCGATCCTTTTTCCGACGGATCGAATCCTTTGGGTGTGTCATATGGCGCCATCTACATAGCAACGGCCATTTCGGCTGTACTCGGCACCGTTTTAGCAGGACTTTTGTCCAACCTGCCCTTGGCTCAGGCCAGCGGCATGGGACTTAATGCATTTTTCGTTTATACCGTTTGCATCGGCTTTGGACTGTCCTACGCTAATGCTTTGGTGCTCATCCTTATCGAAGGCCTTGTGTTCATCTTCCTTACTGTTACGGGACTTCGCAAAAAGATTTTTGACGCTCTGCCCACTGCGGTCAGGGTCGCTATTCCGTCGGGTATAGGTCTGTTTATTGCACTTTTGGGTCTTCAGAATGCAGGACTTGTTGTGCCCGATGAGTCGACCGCCGTTGACCTTGCCTCGTTCAACCTGCTGACACAGAGCTGGGGCGACATCATGCCGATGGTCGTTACAATATGCACATTGCTTGCCATTGCTATTATGTCTCATAAAAGGATGCGTGGCGCAGTGCTTATCGGTATCGTCGGCGGCATGGCTTTGTACTACCTTTTAGGCCTCACGGTCGACGGTTTTTACGCTAACCTCAACATCGAGTTCATCAGTCCTGTTCAAGCATTTAAGGATTTCGGCTCTCAGTCGCTCGGCAAGGTGTTTACCGATGGATTTGATTTTTCGGCTTACACGGCTACCCACGGCAGTGCCAATCTTGTACTCACCATTGTGACAACGGCGCTGGCTTTCTGTATGGTCGATATGTTCGATACCTTAGGCACTCTTTATGCCGCTTGTGAGCGTGCCGATCTGCTTGACGAACACGGCGAGCCGCTCAACATGAACAAGGGTATGCTGTCCGACGCTATTGCCACCACGGCAGGCGCCATCTGCGGAACCTCTACCGTCACCACCTTCAGCGAGGTCAATGCAGGTGTTGCGGCAGGCGGCCGTACAGGCCTCACCTCGGTATTTTGCGGCGGATTCTTTTTCATTGCTATGTTCTTAAGCCCCATCGCACAGCTTGTGCCCTCCTGTGCTACTGCGGCGGCGCTCATCTATGTCGGCCTTTTGATGATGGCTTCCATTAAGAATATTGATTGGAGCAACTACAAAATAGCCGTTCCTGCATTTTTAACGCTTAGTATAATGCCGTTCACCTACAATATCTCCTACGGTATCGCCTTTGGGCTCATTTCTTACGTCGTCATCAGTGTATTCTGCGGCGATATCAAAAAGATAAAGGGCAGCTCTTGGGTCATTGCAGGTCTGTTCATTGCAATGCTTCTTTTGACGCATTGATAAATGCCTTTCACCGAGCTTGCGCTTTGTATTTTAAAAAATTTCAAATTCATAAAACCAAATCCAAAACCGATTCCCCTTAATGGATGTACGGAATAAAAATACATTGCTTTTAAGGAGATGTCGCTATGTTAAATTTACAGACAGCCAACACAACAAGAGAGTTTTTAAAGATCTGCTTAAAACAGCTTGAGCCCAATGACAAGGCTTTGGTAATAAGAGCAGCTGACAAGTATACCACTGCCAAGCGCACAATGGGTGATGTAAATTATTATGGAAACGAGTTCTTTAACGCATTAAGGCAGACCGAAGTAAAATACGGCATTTCTATTTTCAGCCCCCAAGAAAGCACCCTTTGTACAATGGACGCCATTGCAGAAGCCGTTGACATTGCAACCAATAAGCTTAACGGCTGCAGAACCTACTACTGTGCATTCCGTACCGTAAGCGAAGCCAATCTCTGGCTTCAAAATCAGAAAAACATAATTGTCAAAAACATCTCGGTCGACGCATCCTGCTGCTTCGGCGTTCACGTTCATGAAATAAGACTTGAATACGCCACATCCGACCGTCCCGTAGAGCTAAGATACTGTATCCGTGAGGATAACACCTTTAGAGCATATGTATCAAGCGACCCGAAAAAATACTGCGCCAAGTGGCAGAAAAAGAATCCTGCATTAAAGATCGAAAATTATGTGAAAAAGGGTTCTTCCTTCAGCCTCATCGGAGGAAATGTGGGGTTTTTAAGATTTATCAGAGAAAAATATATGCTGCTGTGCAGCTTTTAAAAGAGGGTAACGGTAAAAATTTTTCACAAAATATTGACAATCCGGTATTTTGGTGGTATAATGTTGGCGCAAAAATAGTTTTAAAGGCTATGACGGAACGAGTAGCAAAGGTCAACCTTACAGAGAGTCGGCGGTTGGTGTGAGCCGATAAGGAGCTTTAGTGAAAAACACTCCCGAGCCTGCGGAAGAAAACCCTTTGGGTGAGTAGAACCGCCGTTCATCACGTCAAGATGTAATCGAGTGGACCGTTTTCGGTCAATTTGGGTGGTATCGCGGAAGCATTGCCTTTCGTCCCATTTAAGGGACGAAAGGCTTTTTGTTTTTTGCCCCTAATAAATCAAGTAATTTTTAGCATAATATATTGATAGTATTTGGAGGGTGTTTATATGTTAAGAACACACAACTGTAATGAGCTTGGTATTGAGCATATCGGTCAGCAGGTTACCCTGACAGGCTGGCTTCAGACCGTTCGTGACCACGGCGGCGTGCTTTTCGTTGATCTGCGCGACCACTACGGTGTGACCCAGATCGTTGTCTCTGACGACAAGATGATTCAGGGCATGCCCAAAGAGACTGTTATTTCGGTCGAGGGCACCGTCACCAAGCGTGATGAGGAGACCGTCAACCCGAAGCTTGCCACAGGTCTTATTGAAGTAAAGGCCGAAAAAATCGAGGTGCTTGGCCCTTGCAACAACAATCTCCCCTTTGAGATCGATGCATCCCACGAAACAAGAGAGGATGTCCGCTTAAAGCACCGCTATCTCGACCTTCGTAACCCCAAGATCCACAATAATATCGTTCTGCGTTCTAAAGTATTGTCATACCTCCGCCGCCAGATGGAGGACCTCGGCTTTATGGAGATACAGACCCCCATTTTGACCGCATCTTCTCCCGAAGGTGCACGTGACTATCTTGTTCCCAGCCGTAAGCACAAGGGTAAGTTCTATGCTCTGCCGCAGGCACCTCAGCAGTTCAAGCAGTTATTGATGACCTCGGGCTTTGACCGTTATTTCCAGATTGCACCCTGCTTCAGAGACGAGGACGCACGTCAGGACCGTTCACCCGGTGAGTTTTATCAGCTTGACTTTGAGATGGCTTTTGCAACTCAGGAGGATGTTTTCTCGGTTGCCGAAACCGTTATTTCCAACACCTTTAAGGAGTTTTCGGATAAAAAAGTTTCCGAGGCACCCTTCAAGCGCATTACCTTCGCCGAGTCGATGTTGAAATACGGTACCGATAAGCCTGACCTTCGCAACCCCCTTATCATTCAGGATCTGACCGATTTCTTCGCTAAAAACGAGTTCTTGACCATCAACGGAAGAACCGTTCCGTTCAAGAACAAGCTGGTTCGTGGTATCGTTGCCAACTACCTTGTCAAAAAGGACGGCGACGGTGACGGCAAAAAGGCCTTTGAAAAGGCTATCGATGCTTATTCAAGAAGCATTGGTATGAAGTTTGGTATCGGCTATATCACCCTTGAGGATGGCGAGTATAAAGGACCTATCGCAAAATTTTTGACCGAGGAGCAGAAGGCCGAGCTGACCGAGCTTGTCGGCATCAAGGAAGGCGAATCGCTGTTCTTCATCAGTGATTCCAAGTCGGTCATCGACAAGCTTTCGGGCGAGATGAGAACATGGATCGCCAACGAGCTTGGACTTATCAAGAAGGATTCGTTTGAGTTCTGCTTTATCGTCGACTTCCCGATGTACGAGTTGAACGAGGAGACCGGCAAGATCGACTTTACCCACAACCCGTTCTCAATGCCTCAGGGCGGTATGGATGCTCTGCTTAACAAAGATCCTCTTGAGATCTTTGCTTATCAGTATGACATTGTTTGCAACGGTGTTGAGTTGTCCTCGGGCGCTGTGCGTAACCACAACCCCGAGATAATGAAAAAGGCATTTGAGATCGCAGGCTACGGCGAGGAGGATGTTAAGCAGAAGTTTGGTGCTTTGTACACCGCATTCAACTACGGTGCACCTCCGCACGCAGGTATGGCCCCCGGTGTTGACCGTATGATCATGCTTATCGCCGAGGAGGAGACCATCCGTGACGTTATCGCATTCCCGCTTAACGGTAATGCACAGGATCTTATGATGGGCGCACCCGGTGACGTAACCGAGATGCAGCTCAGAGAGGTCCACATCAAGGTTAGAGACTGATTTTCATCCGAAAAAAGGAGTCCTTTGTATGGATAGAGAAATTTTACGCAGATTGGAGCTACTCAACCAGCTCAAGCTGACCGAGACGGAAAAGGAAAATGTTTTGTCCTTTTTTGCCGCACGTGAGGCCGAACACAAGGTTTTAGAGGCTATTGATACTGCAAATATTGAAAGAATGGTTCACGTCATGCCGATCGACACCGTTGTTCGTGAGGACGTTGTTGTTAAAAGGTTTGAACGTGAAGACCTGCAACTGGGCGCACCCGAGACCGACGAGGGTTATTGGTGCGTACCCAAGGTGATGGAATAAGGAGGCGGAAGATATGTATAACGTAAAGCTTGATTGCTCCGCCGCTAAAAAGGTTATTGCCGATGATATGATACTCACTGAAGGTATCATAACCACCGCAGGCTCTAAAATGCTTGAAGGCTTTAAAAGCCTTTTCTCAAGCGAGGCTTTGGTGCGTCTTGAGAAAAAGGGCTACGGTCTTGTCGGTAAGGCAAGGGTCGGTGAGTTTGGCTTTGACCTGCTGGGCGAGACCGCATTTAACGGTGCTTGCGTTTCGGACGGTGTCATCAAAAATGCCGCCGCTGAGATAGTTTTAGCAAACGAGGCCGATGTTGCCCTTTGCCTTGATGTAAACGGCTCATGCCGCCGTGCCGCCGCACAAACAGGACTTGTCAGTGTTAAACCCACCTACGGTACCGTTTCCCGTTACGGCACCGTTCCCGTCGCCTGTTCGGGTGAAACCGTAAGCCTTATGGCAAAGAGTGTTGCCGAAGTAAGAGAGGCTTTGACAGCCGTTGTAGGTCACGACGATAAGGACGGTACAAGTTTGCCTGAAAATATGTATGTAACCGATACGACAGCACCCAAAAAGGTTGCAGTGCTGACCGATATGCTGGTTAGCGTTGACGCTGATGTAAAGGCCAAGATCGACTCTGCCGTTGCCGTTTTGAAGGCTGACGGGATCGAGGTGGTTGAGGTTGAAAACAGCGTTATCGCCGCCGCAAAGGTTGCATGGAACATTTTGATGTGCGCCGAATTGTGCAACAACGTTTCCCGTTATGACGGTGTGAAATACGGCTACCGTACCCCGAATTTTACAAACCTCGATGAGCTTTATATGAACAGCCGTACGGAAGGCTTCGGTGAGCTTTTGAAGACCGCTATTTTGTTTGGTTCGGAAACACTCTCGACCGATAATTATATGAAGGTTTATGACAAATCCTTACGCACACGCCGTGTTATCGTTGAGGAGTTCAATAAGCTCTTCGGCGAGTTTGATGCTGTGCTGATGCCTGCCTGCTCCAAGATGGTTTACACCGAGGATGTCGTTAGAAGCAATAAATATATGGCATTCAATGAGAACTTCTACACCGCTCCTGCATCTGTAACAGGTCTGCCTGCTGTAGTATCGGGCGGTGTTCAGCTGGTCGGCAAGGCCTTCTCGGAGAACGCTTTGTTCACCCTTGCCGAAAAACTGGAAAAGGAGGGCAAATAATATGAATTACGAGACCGTTATCGGACTTGAAGTACATGTTGAGCTTGCCACCAAGTCCAAAATATTCTGCTCCTGCTCGGCTCATTCCTTTGGAACCGACCCTAACGAGCACGTCTGCCCTGCCTGCTGCGGTATGCCCGGTATGTTGCCCGTTGTGAACAAGCGAGTTGTTGATTACGGTATGAAGGCAGGCTTGATGCTGGGTTGCGACATCAACCGAGTCACAACCTTTGACAAGAAAAGCTACTATTACCCCGACCTGCCTGCCGCTTATCAGACCACACAGTGGTTTGCTCCCGTTGCGGTTAACGGTCTTGTCGAGATCGATACACCGAACGGTAAAAAGGGTATCCGTATCAAACAGATACACATGGAGGAGGATGCTGGTAAGCTGGTTCACGACATCCGTGAGGACACCACCCATGTTGACTTCAATCGTACCAGCGTGCCTCTAATCGAGATAGTCAGCCAGCCTGATCTGTCTTCGGCAGAAGAGGTCGAGGCTTATCTCGAACGGCTAAAGAGCCTTCTCCGTTACGCTAAGGTTGCTGAGTGTGAAATGGCACACGGCACAATGCGCTGTGACGTTAACCTGTCAGTCAGACCCGAGGGCAGCGATAAGCTCGGTGTCCGTGCCGAGATGAAGAACATGAACTCTGTCGAGGCTATCAAGCGTGCTATCGAATATGAGACCGCACGTCATATCGATGCTATCGAAAACGGCACCGAGGAGCTTCGTCAGGAGACCCGCCGTTGGGATGATATCAAGGGAAAATCCTACGCAATGCGTACCAAGGAGACGGCCGGTGACTACCGCTATTTCCCCGACCCAAATGTTATGCCGGTCGTTATTGACGATGAATGGTTTGATTCTGTTAAGGCATCCTTGCCCGAGTTCCCCGAGGTCAAAAAGGCTAAATATATTGAATTGGGTCTTTCCGAGTATGATGCTACCCGTTTGTCAGAGAGCATTGCCATTGCAGAGTGCTTTGAGGATGCTTTGTCGGTCTGCGGCAACGCAAAGGAGGCCGCCAACTGGGTCATTTCGGAGGTCACCCGTGTGCTTAATGCCAAGGGCTTAAGCTACGAAATGCTGACTCTGGACGGCAAGGTTTTGGGCAAGCTGATAAATCTTGTGCTTGAAAGCAAGGTCAGCCGTGCCAATGCCAAGAAAATCCTTGATGCAATGTTTGAACAGACCGACCTTGACCCCGTAAAATATGCTGAGGAAAACGACCTTGTTATGTCCAATGACACAGGTCTTGTTGACAAGGTCATTGCCGAGGTCATAGCCTCCGACGAAAAAGCCGTTGCCGACTTTAAGGGCGGTAAGGACAAGGCTCTGATGGCCTTGTTTGGCAAGTGCATGAAGCAATTGAAGGGCAATGTTGACCCACAAACACTTAGAACGATGCTCATTGATGCTATCAATAAGCTTTAAGTAAACAAAATGATAAGTCCGTCTTGCTAATCAAAGCAGGACGGACTTTTTTAACCTTTATTCTTCCATTTGCTTCCCTAAGAAAGAGGCCGCTACCTTTGCAAGCGACACATCGGTGTCGGTCGGACGGGCACCGTCCTCGGGAGTCAGCATGAGCACTGCACCCGTAATATCACCTGCGCTTAAAATCGGAACGACTACTGATGCAGTGCGGTCAAAGCCTTCTAAGGCTTTAGGACATTCGCCTGACGTGATGCCGTAGAAAAAGGAGGCTCTTGATTCAATGAGCTCCTCTAAGGCTTGCGAAATACGGCGTTCGAGCACCTCACGTCGGGTGATTCCTGCCGCCGCCACACAGTGGTCACGGTCACAAATGATAACAGGACACGAGGTGTGCTTTATCATGGCCTCGGCATACTGTACAGCGATGGGAGCCAGCTCCCCGATGGGTGAATATTTTTTGAAGATGACCTCGCCGTCACCTGCCGTGTAGATCTCAAGCGGATCTCCATCCCTGATGCGGAGAACCCTCCTAATCTCCTTCGGAATAACCACCCTGCCCAGGTCATCTATGCGACGTACAATTCCTGTTGCTTTCATAATATATAATAATCTCCTTGCTTTACAAATTTGTACTGTTA